>JAZNKS010000086.1:0-75178 GCA_045578725.1 Candidatus Flemingiibacterium sp. | reverse complement strand
GACTGTTGCATTTAGATGCAACAGTCCCCAGTAAATACTTCTTGGAACCCATTGAGGGTTCCATTTTTGTGTGCTTTGCACACAAAAACCGATGTATTCAGGCGCGAAAGCTCGGGCGCGAAAGCGCCTTCTTTCCTTAATAAATGGTATCCATTCTGCGCTTTGCAATGGAGAGATGCATCTGCATGGCACACCGCGCCTCCGAGGGCGAATGCGCCGCAATCGCTTCGTAGATGAACTGATGCTCGTTCAGCGTAAAGCGCTTGGAATTGGTGGCCGCAAAGCTGCTCTGGCTGTACTGCATGAACAGCTCCAGGAGGCTCCGGTACATCTCGATTAAGAACCGGTTGCCCGATCCCTCCAGAATGATCCGGTGAAAATTGTAGTCCAGCTGGGCCAGCGCTTCATACTTCTCGGCTTCGACACAGCGGCGGAAGGCGTGCATCGTTTCCGTCAGCGCCTCCAGCCCCTCCTCGGTGATGTTCGCGGCGCAGAGCTCGGCCGCAAACGGCTCGATGCAGAAACGGGTTGCCAGAAGCTCGTCGATGGAGTCCTTGTTGTCCATCAGCCAGGTTGCGGAGCCGGAGTGCGGCGAGGGGAGCTCGCCCTCCTCGGTGACCACCGCAAAGGCGCCGCGATTGGGAATCAGCTCAATGTAGCCCGAGGCCGCCAGCTGACGGAGCGCTTCCCGCAGAGTGGAGCGTCCGACTCCCAGCTTCTCGGCAAGTCCGACCTCGCCGGGGAGCTTATCGCCCCGCTTGAAATCGCCGGATAAGAGCATCTCCCGGATCCGGGCGGCGATTTCGTCCGGGATCGGACGGCGGACGCCGCTCACAGCACAACGCCGATCTCGGCGGCGAAAATCTCGGCAAGCTTGTCCATACGGTCCACGCAGAGCCGATCGTAGAGCTTCATCTTCGATACATCGCAGGTGCGGGAATCGGGGAGCATCGAAACGCCGATTTTATTGAGGTGATACTTGGCAATGGCCGGATAGGTCAGAAATTCAATGAAGGCCGCCTGGCAGAGGTAAGCGGCGATACGCTCGGCTTCCTCCGGATCCTTATCAAAGTTCTCACAGAGCCAGACATAGAGGGCCGGATGGAAGTTGCACATGATGCCGCAGTAGCCGGCACCGCCGGAACGGAGCGTTTCGAGCGTAGTCTGGGCATTGGCATTGAAGAGCGCCGGACGGATACCATCGGTCGGAGTCGATGCGATCTGCTTGACACGGCGGTCAATCTCCTCGGAATCACAGCAGGTGTCCTTGATGAAGGCAAAGCGGCCGGTGCGGGTCACATGATCGATCATCGCCGGGGTCAGCAGGCGCTTGTAGGGGCGGGGGCACTCATAAATACCCAGCGGTATGTCGGCGGGGAGCGCCGCGATCAGACGGTCGATATCGGCAATCCAGGCCTCATCCGAGGTGTTGGCGATATCCAGACGGTTGGAGATGAGAATCACCGCATCCACACCGGTTTCGGCGATCATGGTCAGCTCCTTCACCTGATCCTCGAAGGAATCGCTGACGTGACCGGATGCGACCACATCCATCGGTGCGCGGGAGGAATCGTCGGCAGCGAGCGCATCGGCGGTTTCCTTGACCACCCTGGCGAGCTTCACGCGGTCGGCAAGGTCGAGCATATGAATCTCGCTGGACTGGCAGGAGGCGAAGATGCCGGCGCATCCCTGCTTCCAGTACCATTCGGTCAGCGCCTTGACGGCGGCGTAATCGACGGTTCCGTCGGCGTTGTAGGGGGTAATCATCGTCGGATAGGCACCGAGCTTCGGCTGATAGTTGATCATATTAGTTTTCTCCTTTGATAAGTTCACGGAAGTTTTCGATTTTGTGGAAGCAGGCATAGTTGGCATCGTGATAATTGTGCGCCTGATTGAAGGCGGTGCGGCTCTGATAGAGGATATCGTCGCCCTCGATGAAGAAGTCGATGTACTGGAAGCCGATCTTTCCGCCGTCCTCATAGCGGTAGTCGATCAGATGGCAGGCGAGATTCCAATGATAGAAGTCATCGCTCCAGACAAAGGAAAGCAGATTGCGAAGGGTTTTCGGTTCCTTCAAGCTGTAGCTGACGATGGAAACATACTTGCCGGTAACGGGATCGCGGGTGATGTTGCACTTGGACTGGGTAGTCGGGATGTCCATGAAGCCGGCGAATTCCAGCTCTCTCTCCGGCTCATCCGGGAAGAATTCCAGAAGAAGCCACTTGTCAACGGCATAGCGGAGCGCATCGTAGACCCGATTGTCCGGACCGGTAACAACGCATCCCTCGATGCCGCCGATGACACCGGGAAGCTGGGCTTCGGGATGATCGGCCGGATCCCAGAAGGGGGTGATGACCCAGTTTGAGGCATCCAGAAGATCGCATCCCTCGGGTGCCGAGAGAACCGCATCGGTCATAGTTTTCTGATTCCACGATCCGTACTGAACATCGGTCATGACGCGTCCGTGCGAGATTTCAACCGGCATCGGCGCGCGGTGAAGTCCGCAGTAACCCGTGTTGGCGGCGCCGCGCCAGAGAACGGTGGGCATGGTCCAGGTCGCACCGTCGTCATCGGAGCGGCCGATTAAGAGATCGCCGTATTCGTTGGAGCAGCCGATCATGTAGAGCTTGCCGTCATGGAGGAACATCTTGCCCCAGAAGCAGGGCATCAGCTCGGTCAGATAATGCCAGCTTGCGGCATTGTCATCGGAATAATAGATCAGCGTGAGATTCTGGGGGGTGGAATAGCCGAACAGGTCCATCGAGGAGAGCAGACGGCCGCTTGGCAGGCGGATGATCGAGGGCGAGCAGAGATAACTGCCGGAGAAGGCATATTCCTTATCATCGGGATGCAGATAGTTGATGATCTGTCCCGGGCAGAAGCCGGTACGGACCAGACGGATCTGCGAGGCGGCGCCGTCCTCCCGCTCAACATAGAATTCGTAGTCGGTCAGATCGGTAAGGCCGCTGACGGTAACACCCTCGACGACACTTCCGGCATCGGATGCCTTTCCGGCATCAACGGAAGTCCAGGCCTCGGTGGAGCGGATCCGCCAGTAAAGCGTATACGAAGCGCCGGATGCACCGTTGTCGAAGAAATCAACGGAAAAGCTGTTATCCGTCGGCACGATACGGCAGACATAGGGCTTCATGCCGCGTTCTGTGCGGTGCATTTCGGTGTACGGCCGAAAGCTCCAGCTGTTTACGGTTTTCATGAAAATACCTCCGGGTACTAAATATTGTCATACAATATTGTAGCATGCCCCGGAGGTTTTGTCAATATGTTTCGAACAATTTCTGAAATTGTTTGTCTTTTGTGTTTACCAGCGCCCGCCGGGACGTCCGCCTCCGCCAAATCCGCCGGGAGGCTCCATACCGCCCATGCCGCCGGGCATCATGCCGCCCATGCCGGATCCGCCGCCCATAATGACAGAGGTGATTTCCATCTCGGCGGATTGATCACCGACACTTACCGTGACCTTATCGCCGACCTTGCATTCAGGCAGGCTGATGAGCGCGCATTGGTAAGCCTTCGCAGGAATGCAGGAAAGCAGAACCGTTCCGCCCGCGCCGGTGAGCTTCAGTTCACCCGAAGCATTGCCGGTGGTGATCAGCATCGCAGGCTGGGTCGAGGTCGAGCCGAAATTCTGAGCCATTCCCTGCGCACCGACCGCCACGAAGATGCCGCCCGTGATCTGTGCCGTTCCGCCGTAATCGAGCGGACCGTTGCCGGAATTGGTCGGGCCCCAGACATAGGTTTCGCCGCCGGTTACATATAAACCGCCGTTGGAATCCACGCCGTCGCCGGATGCATCGATGACCAGCTTACCGCCGGATATCGTGATCCTTCCGGCCTCGTCCGATGCAAAGCCGTCCATGCCGCCCCGACCGCCCATAAAGCCGCCGAATCCCGACTGATCGTTTCCGCCGGCCGCATTGAGGCCGTCATCCGAGGCCTTCAGCGTGATGTCGCCGCCGGAGATGGCAATCTCCTGTGCCTCGATGCCTTCATAGCTTTCGGTGATATTCAGTATGCCGCCGCTTATGGTGAGCGCCGCATCCGAATGAATCCCGTCATCGCCGGATGCAAGCGTGAAGCTTCCGCCCGAAAGGATCAGATCGCCGGCGGAATGGATGGCATCATCGCAGGTGTCGAGCGTAAAATTGCCGTCTTGAATTGTCAGCGTGCCGTCCGATTTGATTCCCTTGGTGCTGGGCGTGTCGGAGGTTGTCTGGGTGGTCTGGCCAAATCTTCCGCCGCCGAAGCCGCCGAAGTCATGGTCGGAATGTGCCTCGGCATTTACCGCTCCGCCGCCGGTTTTAACGGCGAAGGTTCCGTCTTCGATTTCAAGGGCCGAGGAAGCGAAGAGGCCGTCGCCGTCGGCTGTGATCGCAAAGCTTCCGTCCGTAATGCTGATCACGCCTTTTGCGGCATCCTCATCATTCTCGCTCCGGATGCCGTCCTTTCCGGCCGTCAGCGTGAAGCTTCCGCCGTTTACTTCCACCGCATCCTTGCCTTCCAGCGCGTGCCCGGCGGCTTCGACACCGATGGTACCGCCCGTAAAACGCAGATCGTCCTTGGAAACGATGCCGTTGCCCGCATCCGACAGAACGCGGAGGCTTCCCTCTCCTGCGATCACAAGATCGCCCTTTGAGAAGATCGCGCCGTCGATGCTGTTTTCATCAATCGCCTCAAATGCGCCGGACGAAATGACCGTGTTGACCGATCCGTTGGCCAGCGTGATTGTGACCTTATCGGCTTCTTTTATATAGATCGCCGCTGTATTTTGGGCCGTCAGCGATGCGCCGTCCAGAATCAGCTCAATCTTCGCCTTTTTGTCGGCATCAATGACAATCCGGCCCGCATTGCCCGTCAGCGTGTAGCTTCCCTCCTCGGTGATGGTGGAAACCTTATCCGTGAAGGGGATATCCTCCGTGTCAATCGGCGGCAGGGTATCGATATCGACGGTGGAATCGGACGGCGTGATCGGCGATTCGGTTCCGGACGGTCTACCTTGCCCCGATGAGCATCCGAAAAGCAGACAGGCCGACAGGATCAGAGGCGTCAGTGTGCGCTTACAGCTCATACAGACCGTCCTCCCGATCGAAGATCGAGATTTCCAGATTTCCGTTTCGGCAGCGAAGCTGATCGATGAATTCCTTTTCCTTTGCCGTGTCGCGCATCCGGATTTCGTAGGTCAGCTTGAAAAGGCTTCCCATATTGGTGGTCTTCACGCCCTTCAGCCGATAAAAGGAGGTGTAGGTTTCAAACAGATCGTCAAACAGCCCGGCGGTATTCAGATCCTCCGGAATGACGATCTGCAGCTGGCGCTCGCGTACCGGCTCACCGAAGATCAGCCGGAGAACCAGCAGGACAGCCCCCATGATGATCGAAAAGAGCGCGGCGTATCCGAGATAGCCCATACCGGCGATCAGACCCGCGCCCATGGCAAGGAAGATCGTGCCGATCTCCCGGGCCGATCCGGGTGCCGAACGGAAGCGTACGAGGCTGAAGGCGCCTGCCACGGCAACACCCGCGCCGATGTTGCCGTTGACCATCATGATAACCACGCAGACAACCGCAGGCAGGATGCAGAGGGTAAAAAGAAAGCTCCGGGATGCGCGGCTCCGCCAGGCGTAAATGGCCGCCAGAAAAATGCCGAGCAGAAGGGATACGCCGAGGCAGAGCAGAAAATCCGGCACGGTGATCACCGTGGTAAGGCCGGTGTCAAAGAGTCCTTTGAAGAGATTTTGCATTTTGATTCTCCTTTGTATGCTTTCCGGAAATAGCCGCGAAGGCATTTCCGTATTTGGAATAACTGGTTTTGTAAAGTTGATTCTCGCTGAGCACGCGGCACATCCAGAGCGGAATGGCACCGCCGGCCTTGATTTCCATCAGAATCCGGTCGGGGCCGGTGAGAGGATTTCCCCAAAGTCCCGCCATGAGCGAAAGCTCCGTGTCCCGCCAGCGGATGTCGGTATCAAATGTAACCCGGAAATCCCGGTCATCTGAGGCGTAGTAAGCCTCCCGCTCGCTGATAATCATCATGCGCGGCGCAAGATTGGGATAGCGCCCCGCCGCGAAGGCAATCTCGCGGGAATTCGGATCGGTTCCGGGTATCCAGCGCTTCGGGAATTCCTCGGCATCGGCGGCACGAAGGGCAACCCTTCGCTTGTAGACCGTCCCCTTGTATTTTTTCTTGATCTCGGCGAAGACCCGCCCGTCCGGCGCCTGCGTACCGTAGCTTCGCAGGCGGAGCTTTTCCTTGTAGAGCGGATGCTCCAGCGAGCGGCGGATCAAAAGATAATCGGGAGTATCAAGATAAAGGCTGCAGATCGTGCTCTTTCCGAAGGCATCGGGTGCCATCCGCCCCTCCATCGCCGACAGAACACGGCTTCGCTGATCGGGTGTCAGCAGGAATTTGATCTCCCGCCGGGCAAAAATTTTCTGAATTTCCATTCATTGCTCCCTATAGTTCAATTTCAAATCGGATACTTTTGCTGTCATCGCTCCGGGCTTCGATTTTTCCGCCGTGCGCAGTAACAATCGCGCGGGCGCTGGACAGACCGATACCGAAGCCCTGGGTGCTCCTGGCTTCATCCCGCCGCCAGAATCGCTCAAACAGCCGATCCTGCGATCCCTTCCCGATCGAATCGACGGCATTCACCATCGTGATGCGCGCGCCCTTCCCCTCCCGCTTCAAACTGAGGTGAACCGTCGAGCCTTCGCTTGCGTACTTCATCGCATTGTCAAGCAGGATGGAAATCAGCCGCTCGATGGCCGCTTCATCGCCGCACAGGGTGATGTCCGGCTCAATCGCGCTTTCCAGATGCTTGCCTTTTGCCTGTGCTACCGCAAAAAACGGCTCGGCTGTATCGGCAACCGTCCGGCTCAGCGAAAACTCCTTTTTTTCGCTGATGGCACCGGCCTCCTCCATCCGGGAGAGAAAGACCAGCCGCTCGGTAAGCGACTGAAGCTTTCCGGCCTGACGGCGGATCGACCGCGTCCATTCATTTTCGCCCGCTTCCAATTCCAGCAGATCGGTGTCGGCCAGAATCACCGAAAGCGGCGTTTTCAGCTCGTGCCCGGCATCGGTGATGAACCGCTTCTGCTTGGAAATCGAATCGGCGATCGGCCGCATGGCAAGCTCGGACAGAAACAAAACCATGAAAAATACCGCTAAGAATCCGACAAGGCTGATGGATATGCTGGCAATCAGAAAGGTGCGGAAGGTGGCCATCTCCCGCTCGCAGTCAAGAAAAATGTACATCGTCCCGCCGTTCTGCGTGAAGGCACGGTAGCGGAAATTCTTGTAATATCCGACCGTCCGGCCCGCCAGGTCAAGCTTCTTTGCCAGCGCCGAGGCGGATGCCTCATCCATCGAAGCGGTCATGCCGATGTCAGCCGAAAGAACCTCTCCCGCCGACAGCGTTACCGTAAAATAGCGGGTGTTGAAGGGCGTTTCCGGCGATAGATGGGGCGGTCGGGAATCGCTGTGCGACGGCTTTACGGGCTGATTGCCCCGGTCCGGCAGCTTTCCGCCGTTCTGGTTTATAAGTTCGATCAGCCGCTCCGCATTTTCGCCGATGGCGTGAAAATTGGAGAGGTTGATTGTGCCGATCATCAGGATCAGAACAGCGGCAAGGGATGCCATGGCGATCAGGATGAAGCGGCGGCGGAGCTTGTTAATCATGATTTTCCTCGATGTAATAGCCAAGACCGCGCGATACGCGGATCTGGGCCGGACTTCCGATTGCCGCAAGCTTTTTTCGCAGGGCGGAAATCGTGACCCAGACCACATTCAGCTCGGCCTCCGAATCAAAGCCCCAGATTTTTTCCATAAAATGCTCGGTGGAAATTACCGCGCCCGGCTTTGCCATCAGCATCTGCGCCATCTGGAATTCGCGGCCGGTCAGACGAAGTCGCGCACCGCGATAACAGAATTCAAAGCTTGCAAGATCCAGCACCAGATCGCCGAGCGTAAGCTCCGGGGAAACAAGATCCCCCTGCCGCCGTGTCATGGCCCGGACTCTGGCCAGCAGCTCCTTTGCCGCAAAGGGCTTCGTCAGATAATCGTCCGCGCCGCCGTCCAGCCCCGCAACCCGGTCATCGACCTCGCTCCGGGCCGACAGAATCAGAACCGGGACGGAATTGCCCGTCGAGCGGATCCTTCGCAGAACGCTCAGCCCGTCCAGCTTCGGCATCATGATATCGAGAATGGCGCCGTCATACAGTCCGCTTTCCAGATAGGCAAGGGCATCCATGCCGTCAAACACCGTATCGGCCAAATAGCCTCCGTGCTTCAGTATCGCTCCGATGGCACGGGCCAGCTCCGGCTCATCTTCGGCAACAAGCAGCCGCATAGCATCACGTCCTTTGCATCCATTATAGCAGACCGTCCTAAATTCTACTTAACATTATACCGGAAACTTGTGAACACTTCAAGAACTTTTCCTGCCATAGATTTGAATTCCGGCTCACAGCCCTTGAAATGCGGGGAAAAATATGGTATAATACCTTTACTTCCCGCGAAAGAAGGTGAAATATGGAACGCTTGTATACCGGGCGCAATGTATACGAGGCTTCGATGAGCCGGATTGCGTACCTTTTTGAACAGTTTGAAAATGTCTTTGTATCCTTTTCCGGCGGCAAGGACAGCGGCCTCCTTTTGGAGCTGGTGCTTGAATACCGCCGCAAACACTGTCCGAATCGGGTGATCGGTGTCTTTCATCAGGATTTTGAAGCCCAGTATTCCCTGACAAGCGAATATGTGGAGGCGACCTTCAGGCGCCTGGAAGCAGAGCCGAACACCGAGCTTTACTGGGTCTGCCTGCCGATGGCCACCCGCACGGCACTCTCAAACTATGAAATGTACTGGTATCCCTGGGACGATACCTGCCCCGAGCGGTGGGTGCGCCCGATGCCGGAGCATCCCTATGTGATTTCGATGAAGGACAATCCGATCACCACCTACACCTATCGGATGCATCAGGAGGATCTGGCACGCCAGTTCGGACGGTGGTACCGGATGATCCACGGCGAGCGCTCCACCGTCTGCCTGCTCGGAATGCGGGCTGACGAATCCCTGTCCCGCTACAGCGGCTTCCTCAACAAAAAATACGGCTACAACGGAAAATGCTACATCACCAGGCAATTCAAGGATGTCTATACAGCCTCCCCCCTCTATGACTGGTCGGTTTCCGATGTCTGGCACTGCTATGCAAAATGCGGATTCGCCTACAATAAGCTCTACGATCTCTTTTACAAGGCCGGCGTACATCCCGATGCCATGCGCGTGGCATCCCCCTTCAACGATTACGCCAAGGAGAGCCTGAATCTCTACCGCGTACTGGATCCCGCAATCTGGCAGAGGCTGGTCGGACGGGTGCAGGGGGTGAATTTCGGTGCCATCTACGGCCGCACCAAGGCGCTCGGCTACCGCAATCTCACGCTCCCGGAGGGGCATACATGGGAATCCTACACCCGGTTTCTGCTGGATACCCTGCCCGATTCCCTGCGCGCGCAATATCTGAAGAAATTCAGCGCGTCCGTTGAATTCTGGCACAGGACGGGCGGCGGTCTGGAGCCGGATGTCATCCGGGAGCTGATGGATCGCGGCTATAATATCAAGCTCAACGGCATCTCCAATTACACCGTGATGAAGCATCCGCGGGTCATCTTTGAGGGCCCGATTCCCGATCACACCGACGATATCCGCTCCACCAAGGACATCCCCAGCTGGAAGCGGATGTGCTGGTGCATCTTAAAGAACGATCATCTCTGCCGCTTCATGGGCTTCGGGCTGACCCGCCGTCAGCAGGAATACATCCGGATCCTGAAGCGCAAATACAGCAAGGTAGGCGATAACAATGAACTTTGAAAGCCCTGTCTATCAGGTCCGGGCGGTGCCGATCGAAAAAATCCGCCCCAATACCTACAATCCCAACACCGTCGCACCGCCGGAGCTGGCACTCCTCTATGACAGCATCAAGGAGGACGGCTACACGATGCCGATCGTCTGCTACTACGATGCGAGCCGCGATCTGTATATCATCGTGGACGGCTTCCACCGGTACCGGGTCATGCTGGAGCACCGGGATATCTATGAGCGGGAGGGCGGAAAGCTCCCGGTTTCCGTCATCGATAAGCCGCTCGATCACCGGATGGCCAGCACGATCCGCCACAACCGGGCGCGCGGCAGCCACGATGTAGATCTGATGAGCAACATTCTCCGTGAGCTCCACGATCTGGGCCGCTCGGATGAATGGATCTCAAAGCATCTCGGCATGGAAAAGGATGAAATCCTGCGCCTCAAGCAGATTACCGGCCTCGCCGCCCTCTTTGCCGATACCGAATTCGGCATGGAATGGGTGCCGGATGAGGATGAGCTGATATAGAATTAAACCGGAACGGAAAAATCCATTCCGGTTTAATTTTACTTGGAAAGTCCCATCTTTTCAAAGGGGACATCGACATAATCGGGAAGCTTGTCAAAGACCGCTTTGTCCTTGACCTGATAATTCTCGTCCAGCGGCGAGGTCTTCGATTCGTAGTTCTGATCGAGACCGACCGCCGTCAGCCTGCCGGCATCGGAGATGTTGAAGGCGATGGCTGCATTGATCGTCAGGTTGTTCATATAAACATTGTGCGCGGGCTGGCGAAGCTCCTCCTCCAGATCGTTTCGCTGATACCCCTCGGCTTCGATATCCTTCATATGCTGTTCGACACGGTGATAGAAGTCGGCATAGATCGGATAGCGGGCCGTGAAGATCCCGGAATTGATGACATCCTTGCCGTCCGTGATGATAGATTCGCGCATCGGTGTCCAGCGGATCGAGGATTCGTAATAGTAGTTGGCGTTGTCGCTGAAGGCCGAGCGGGTCGCGCCGATCGAGATGTTATTGCAGAAGACATTTTCGCGTCCGTTGTGCAGACGGTAGGTCATCTTGCCCTTGAAGGTCGAATCGGTTTCTTTGGTCACAACATCGACAATGTTTCCGTAGACATACTGGCCGGATGCGCAGTCATCGATGTAGACGGCGGCATGGGAAGCGGCCATATCGTGGAAATAGTTGTAGCGGATGTGATTGCCGCGGCCGGAGAGATAGCTTCCGCCCACATAGATCATGCCCGCATCGGCTGTGGTCGTGGAGCCGTGGGTGAATTCATTGTATTCAAAGATACACTCGTTGGATACCGAGACAAAGATCTGCGCATCGATGATGTGATTGTGTGAGATAATCATGCCCACGCCGCCGGTGTAGAGAGCATTTTTGTCCGACCCGGAAACGGTGCAGTTCTGGATAAAGCAGTTGTCGGGCATGAGAGTCGAGCGGTCGGTAGATCGGACGATCCGGCACTGCGAGCTGCCGTTATTGGTGAAAGTGGTGTAAATGGCACCGCTCCGCACGCCCTTGATCATATTGAGGCCGCTCTGACCGTTATTCTCGATCGTACAGTTCTGGATAACCGTCTGGCAGCAGATGTTGACCTGGATGCCGTTTCCCATGGAGCCGCTGACGGTCAGACCGTTGAGGATCACATTGGAAATATCCTCGGCATCGATGATCGGGCTCTTATTGGTGACAAGAGAGGCCGCCTTGAATTCCTCGTCGGGATAGACGTACAGCCTGCCGTTTTTCTTGTCAAGATACCATTCCCCGGGCGCATCCAGCTCCTCTAAAATGTTGTAGTAATAGATCGTGTTGTCAGCCTGCCAGCGTGCGCCGTACTGACAGTATTCGGTGCTGGATACCGTGCCGGCATCGAGATCGAAGGTGACCGGATAGTGCTGACGGTTCCATTCGGCATAGACCGCACCGTACATCCAGATGTTGTCGGACTTCGTCCAGTTCTCTGCACGTTTGTCGGTGGTCTTCAGAACCCAGCCGTTTGTCTTGTCCTTGTTCTCTTCATAGTTGGCGGAGTGGCCGCTGGTGGTCTTGCCGGGATCGACAACCTCGCCCATGACAAGCTCCTTGCCGACATTCGGATAGCGGGCAATCACCGCTTCCCGGCCGTCCAGATACAGAATCGGACGGGTCTCGGTGGTGAAGCTTCCGAGCTGCTGCTCCGTCAGCCCGGCCGCCGTCAGATCGCAGACGAGAATCTTTGATGCCGCCGCTTTATCAACCCGCGCCAGCACGTCGGGATCGTCAATGGATGTGAACTGATCGCGCGCAAGGGTGTGGGCATTGGTCAGCGTGACTTTTTCCCCGTTATAAGCGCTGATGAAGACCGGCGAAAAATCGGTGCCGCTGTGCCTGGAATCCAGCTCAAGCGATTTGTCCAGCTTGTATTCGCCGCCCCGGAGCCAGATAACACCGCCGCCGGCACCGGCCAGCTTGTCAAGAGCTGCGGCGGGTGTCTTCAGCGGAGCCTCTAAAGTGCCGGCCGCCTTGTCATCGCCGTCGGGCGAAACAAAGATCTGCAGCCGCATGGAATCGGGGTAATCCTCGGGCCTGAAGGGCGAAAGCACCGTGATTTCATCCGGAAGCTCGGCCTTTGCCTGCAGGAAGTTGGCCAGAACGCCGCCCTCCTCGGCCGTTTTCACCTTCATCGCCGGATAGGAGGTCGGCAGATTGAATTGAATCAGCGGCGCGACGGAATAGTTCTTCTTTTCGGATTCGACGGTCAGATGAAGCTCCTTCGATCCGTTGGCGGGTGCCTTCAGCCGGTCGCTGATCGAGCGCAGACCCAGCACACGGCTGTAGATGCCGTTTCCGCTGACGCTCACGGATTGATCGGCCGCCGCAATTTCCCAGGTTTCGGGATCGCCGTAGTCGGCCATTATGATTTCAATGACCGGTCCCTTGACGGATTCGGCAAGATTGACGGTATCCAGAATGTAGCCGGACAGCGAGGCAACGGTATCCAGGAAGAAATCCACGGCGGAATTTTCGATGCCGGTGCCAAGACCGTTGACGAAGACGGTGTATTCCTGAATCGGAATGCCCTGCAGGGTCAGCACATCCAGCGTGTACTCAGCGCGGTGGGTGTAGCCCTCCTCACCGGCGGGAAGCATCAGCGTGCCGCCATCGCCGATGCAGTTGGCAAGGAAATACTCAGCGGCCGCCTGTGTTGCGCTCTCGGATCCGCCGAGAATCAGGATCCGCTCACCGGCCAGACGGACGGTGTAATCATCCCGCCGAAGCGTGGCGAGAACCGATTGGGATTCCGCTCGGTTGGTCGCGCCGATGAGGATTTCGCGGCCGGCGGCCGGCGGCTCCTCACCGCGTTTGACCCAGTCGGTGCCAAGACCGATGCCGGGTACAGCCTCGATGAGCGCCTGGTGAACGGCGACGGTCGCATCGACCTCGCCCTTAGGGGCGGTATCGCCGCGCAGGATGGTGTAGCCGGAATCGATGACGAACGGTTCCAGCTTTGGAGCGGAATCGCCGCAGGAAGCCATCACCGCCATCAAAGCCAGTACGGTCAGCAAGTATGCAATCTTTTTCATTTCTAACCTCCTGAAGGTTGGATTACCTCTATTATACCATGAAATTTTCGTCTTGTGAAGCCCTGTTTCTGAAGTTTTTGGCTTATATTCAAAAGAATCCGTTTTTCCGCCAACTGAATCCTGACAAAACAAAAGCGCTGCTGCAAAATGTAAACTTTCGGCGAAAAGGCTTGCATTCATGCCCAAATCGTGTTATAATCAAATAATATGATTTCCATTTTACCGATTGGAGGAACTTCACGATGAAAGCCAAAAAGCTGACCGGCGCTGAGATCGTCATCGAAACGCTGATCGAACAGGGCGTTACGGATGTCTTTGGCTATCCCGGCGGCGCAGTTCTGAATCTCTACGATGCGCTTTATAAGGCACGGCGGCGGATCCGCCATATCTTAACGGCCCACGAGCAGGGCGCATCCCATGCCGCCGACGGCTATGCCCGAGCCTCCGGACGGGTCGGCGTTGTTATCGCCACCTCCGGCCCCGGCGCATCCAATCTCGTCACCGGCATCGCCACCGCCATGATGGATTCCATCCCCCTTATCGCCATCACCGGCAACGTGCCCACCGATCAGGTGGGGCGCGATTCCTTCCAGGAGATCAACATTACCGGTATCACCATGCCGATCACCAAGCATAATTATTTCGTCACCGATGTAGGGGAGCTTGCCGACACCGTCCGCGAGGCCTTCCGGATTGCGATTTCCGGCCGTCCCGGACCGGTGCTGATCGATATTCCCCGCGATGTCCAGTCTGCCCGGTGTGTCTGGGAGCCTTGTGTCCCCGTTGCCCCCTTCCCCGCTCCCGCCGTCCCCGAGGAGCAGATTCGCGAGGCAGCCCGGATGATCAACGAATCCGAGCGGCCTTATCTCTATATCGGCGGCGGTGCCGTCAGCGCGGGCATCACCGATGCTGTGCTGTCCTTTGCCGATAAAATCGACGGGTGCATCGGATGCACCTTCATGGGCCTGTCGGCGATCCCCTGCCACCGGGAGCGCTTCCTCGGTATGCAGGGGATGCACGGCCGCTATGCCTCCTCCATGGCGAACCGGGAGGCGGATCTCATCATCGGCCTCGGTGTCCGCTTCAGCGACCGCGCAACCGGCCAGACGGCCCGCTACGGAAAGGATGCTAAAATCCTGCAGATTGACGCGGACATATCCGAAATCGGCAAGAATATCCCCGTCACGCTCGGCATTGTCGGTGATGTTGCCGATACCTTCAGACGGATTGCCGCACTCTGCCGACCCGCCTCCCATCCCGCGTGGCAGGAGCGGATCCGCAAGCTGAAATCCGCCGGCCGGACCATTCGCAAAGAAACCGATACCGCGCCCCCCGATCGTCTGACGCCGCCCCGGATTTTCGATATTATCAACGAAATCAAGGATGAATCCACCGTCATTGCCACCGATGTGGGCCAGCATCAGATGTGGACGGCGCAGTACGCCGATTTCGCCCGCCCGCGCCGCTTTGCCTCCAGCGGCGGCCTCGGAACGATGGGCTACGGCCTCGGTGCGGCCATCGGCGCCTCCCTCTCCGGCACCGGAAAGCCGGAGCGTGCGATTCTCATCACCGGCGACGGAAGCTTTGCGATGGATTCCAATGAGCTTGCCACCGCCGTCAGCTACCGTCTGCCGATCACCGTTGTCCTCTTCAATAACGGCGTGCTTGGCATGGTCCGCCAATGGCAGACCCTCTTTTACGGCAGCCGCTACTCCTCCACGGTGCTCGATCGGAAGACCGATTTCGTCAAGCTGGCCGAAGCCTACGGCCTTCGCGGCGAGCGGGTATCAACACCCGATGAATTCCGCGCCGCCTTTATCCGCGCCTCCCGCGGGATGGGCCCGTATCTGATCGATGCGGTCATTGATCCGGACGAGCTGGTTCTGCCCATGCTCCCCCCGGACGGCTCGATTGATGATATTATCGTCGGAAAGGAAAACAAATCATGAAACGCTTTGTCATTGCCATCCACGTTGAAAACAAATACGGCGTTCTGACCCGCGTCACCGGTATGTTCATGCGCAAGGGCTTCAATATCGACTCGCTGACCGTGGGCGAAACGGACGATCCGAATTATTCCCGTATCACGATCACCCTGCGCGGCGACGATTATCTGCGCGAGCAGCTGATTCATCAGCTGAAAAAGCTGTTCAATGTCAAGAATGTCAAGCTGCTGGAGGCCGAGAATTCGGTCGAGCGCGAACTGACGCTCATCAAAGTCGCCAATAATCCTGCCAGCCGGAGCGAAATCCTTGCCGCCGCCGAGGTCTACCGCGCGAAGATCATCGATTATTCCCCCGATACCATGTGCATCGAGGTCACCGGCGAACCGGGTAAGATCAAGGCCTTCCTTGATGTCATCCGGCCGCTGGGCATCATCGAAATCTGCCGCACCGGCATCGTCGCCCTCGAGCGCGGCAGCAATATTCTGGAGATGTGAGGGGGGCGGCATTGTTGCCATATAATAAATATCCCTCAAGGAAGGCCTTGCGTTTACGCTGTCATGATTACAGCAAACCGGGTGCATACTTTATAACGTTCTGTACCCACAACCGCAAATGTCTGCTTTCGGAAATTGTAGGGGCGATTCATGAATCGCCCGTCAATCAATTGACGGTTTACGGTCGAATTATAGAAGACATACTCAAAAATATCCCCTCACATTTTCCGGCTTCTATTGAACATTATGTCATAATGCCGAATCACGTTCATCTTGTTGTTTTCGTAAAAGCCGCAAACAGCGCGCGGGCGATTCCTGAATCGCCCCTACCACGCAGGTCTGTTTTATCCACTCTTATCGGATACATTAAAATGAACACCTCAAAGCGATTTCATATGCTTTCAGGTCCTGCGCCTCTTTGGCAGCGAGGTTATCATGACCATATCATACGAAATCGTAAAGATTACGAGACAATTACCCGGTATATCTTCGAAAACCCGATTCACTGGCAGTATGACTGCTTTTATTGTCAATGATCCCCTCCCCCGTTAATCCCATGTGCTGGTATCGCGCGCGAATTCGCTCTCGTCTGCTGCACGGACCGGCTCAAAAACCAGCTCCGGCAGTCCGATCTGAAATCGGATCTCCGGTGTCAGATCCGAAAAATCAATCAAAGGATATCCCATTCTTCCGCCTCCTTCCCGCCGTTAGTCTTTCGGACCAGCGGCGGGATTATTCGTTTGTTGGCGCAAGTTCATACCGCGTTCACAACTGTGCGGTATAATAGAGAATATTCTGGATTAAAGGAAGCAAAAGCCATGAATTTTGTCATCAAAGGTACAATCTGCCATTCGGTCAGCGCCGATAAACTTGAAATCACGCGCGGCTATGCCGTATGCGAAGGCGGCATTTCCCGCGGCGTGTTTGATGTACTGCCCGAACCGTATACATCCTTCCCGCTTTACGATTTCGGTGAAGCGCTGATTCTGCCCGGTATGGCCGATCTGCATATCCATGCCGCCCAGTTTGCCTACCGCGGCACCGGAGCCGATGCCGAGCTGCTGGAATGGCTCGGCTATTATGCCTTCCCCGAGGAAGGCCGCTTTGCCGATCCTGCCTATGCCGACAAAGCCTACACGATCTTCACCGAAGCGATGCGAAATGGCGCCACCACCCGTGCGGCCATCTTTGCCTCCCGCCATGCAAAGGCCACCGAAATCCTGATGGAAAAGCTGGAGGCGGCCGGCCTTGTATCCTATGTCGGCAAGGTGAACATGGACCGCGAGGCCCCCGATCCCCTGCGCGAGCCGGATCCCGTGACAGCCGGCGACGATACCGAAAATTGGGTGAAGGCCACCGTTGACCGCTTTGCCAACACCTATCCGATTCTCACGCCCCGCTTCATTCCCTCCTGCACCGATGCGCTGATGAAGCGGCTGGGTGAGATTCAGCGCACCTATCATGTCGCGGTGCAGTCCCATCTTTCGGAGAATATCAGCGAGATCGAATGGGTGAAGGCTCTCCGTCCCGATGCCCGCTTCTACGGCGACGCCTATGACATCGACGGCCTTTTCGGAAAAAATCCCGTTACCGGCGAAGCATTTCCGACCCTGATGTCCCACTGTGTCTGGTCGGGCGAAGAGGAGATCGCGCTCATGAAGGCGCAGGGCGTCTATGTAGTGCATTGCCCTGCTTCCAATCTCAACGTCGCCTCCGGCATCGCACCGATCCGCCGCTATATGGATGCGGGCCTGCACATCGGCCTTGGAAGCGATGTGGCCGGCGGTCAGAGTGAATCCATGTTCCGCGCTGTCACCGATGCCATCCAGCTCTCCAAAATGTACTGGCGGCATATCGATCAGGCCTGCCGTCCCCTTACCTTTGAGGAGGGATTCTATCTGGGAACTCTTGGCGGCGGATCCTTCTTCGGCAAGGCCGGATGCTTTGCCGAAGGCTATGAATTTGATGCCGTGATCCTCGACGATTCTTCGCTTGCCACCACGATGGATCCAACCGACCGCCAGCGGCTGGAGCGTGCCTTCTATCTCGGCCTTGACCGCTTTGGCGTAATCGCCAAATTCGTGCGCGGCCGCCGTATATTATGATGCGCACACCATCCAAACGCGCCGTATGGCTGCTGCTTATCGGCCTCCTCTGCCTCGCTTCCGTCTTTTTCGGGATCACAGTCGGAAGCATTCGGCTGTCATTTGGGGAGATTCTCTCCGCGCTGTTTATAGACGATGACAGCCCGGCAAGGCTCTTTGTCTTCCATCTCCGCCTGCCCCGGATTTTATGCGGCGGCGCGGTCGGAATCTGTCTTGCGCTTTCGGGATGCATCCTGCAGGGACTGATGGGAAGCCGGCTGGCCTCCCCCTCCACCGTCGGCGTGAGCGCCGGTGCTTCCTTTGCCGGCTATCTCTTTTTAGCGGCCTTTCCCGGTCTTTCGCATCTTCTGCCGATCGGAACCGTGATCGGCGCACTTTTTTCCACCCTGCTGATTACCCTTTTGGCGTCGGGAAACAGCCTCTCACGTCACCGGCTGATTCTGTCCGGTCTTGCGGTTTCCGCGCTGTTTTCCGCCATGAGCGATATCCTCAAAACGCTGTTTTCCGATCGGCTTGCCAATGTTGCCTCTTTTCTCGTCGGCGGTCTGAACGGTGCGCTCTGGAATACTTTTTGGGGCATCCTCCCCGCCGCGCTGATCGGAATCGCGGCCTGCTTCCTGCTCGGCGCACCGATGAATCTGCTCTCGCTCGGCGATGACTGCGCCCGCTCGCTCGGACTTCGAACCGGCCCATTCCGGCTGCTGCTGATTCTGCTCGCCTCGATGCTTGCCGGCTCAGCCATCGCAGCCGGCGGTATGATCGGCTTCGTTGGCCTGATCGTGCCCCATATTGCACGAATCTGTGTCGGCGGCGATAACCGCATTCTTCTGCCTGCATCGGCTCTGCTCGGCTTCTCGCTGGTTACAATCTGTGATACCCTCGGACGGATTCTTCTGCCCGTGGGCGAGATTCCCGTATCGATCCTTCTCTCGCTGATCGGCGCCCCCTTCTTTCTCTGGCTCATCCGCAGGAGCGATAAGGAGGGCGGCCTATGAGTCTGAACTTTCAAGCGACCTCTGTTTCGCGGGGCGGCCGGATTCTTCTGGAGGATATCACGTTTTCTGTCATGCCCGGCCGCATTTTTGTTCTCTGCGGCCCCAATGGATGCGGCAAATCCACCCTGCTGTCCACACTCAGCGGTACGCTGAGGCCGGAATCCGGCACGGTATATCTCGACTCGATTCCGCTTGAGAAATGGAATGCGAAGATGCTCGGCCGTCGGATCGCTTTCTTACCCCAGAATCCCCCAACACCCACCGGGATGGATGTCTTCACGCTGGCCGCCTGCGGGCGCTATCCGCATACCGGCTTTCTTCATTCCCTTTCCCCAGGCGATCGGGACATCATCCGCGAAACGCTGGCCTCCCTCGGTCTTGCCGGAATGGAGGAGCGCAAGCTGTCCACACTTTCGGGCGGCGAGCTTCGGCGTGCCTGGATCGCCATGGCCGCCGTCCAGCAGGCCGATTATCTGATTCTCGATGAGCCGACCACCGGCCTTGACATCGGGTATCAGCTCGAAATCCTCGACTTGATCCGCAGCCTGTCCGGCGATCGGAAAATCGGTGTGCTGGCCGTTCTCCACGATCTGAATTTCGCCGCCCGATACGCCGATACCGCCGCGCTTCTGCATGATCGCCGCCTTTATGCCGTTGGCGCTCCCGCGGATATTTTCACATCGGAAAATCTTCGCACCGTCTTCGGCGTGGAGGCCGCCGTCACGCCCGATCCCTATACAGACCGCCCCCACATCCGTCCGATTGCATCCGCCAAAGGAGAGTTCCGATGAAAATCCGCCATTTTGCCCTTCTTCTGATCCTGCTGCTTCTTCCATCCTGCGCCGGTCCGTCCGACGGTCCAGCCGACGATTGGCTTGCCGCGGCTAACGAAGTTCGCATCGACGGCGATACCGTCACCTTTTTCGATGATTCTCCCTCCGGCGAGCCGATCACGCTGAAAATCGGGCCAAAGCGCACCGTCAGCCTCTATGCCAGCTTCACCACCCTCTGGTACGAAGCCGGCGGAAGCGTCATCTCTGCCGTTGGCGGCGATGCGGCTGAGGCGCTGTACGCCGAAGCGATTGGCCGAAACATCCTCGATGATGACGGCGTATCCATCGCCGCGCCCTCTCCTTCGGCCAAAAAGTGGGACATTGAAAGAATCCTTTCGCTCTCCCCCGATCTCATCCTCTGCTCATCCGCTATGAGTGGCTATGCCACCATTTCCGGTCCGGCTAAAGCGGCCGGCATCCCCGTCATCTGCGTGGATTATGACGATTATTCCGATTATCTCAAGTGGTTCAAGGTCTTCTGCCACTTAAACGGCAGGCCGGAGCTTTGGGAATCGGTCGCGCTGGCCTCTCTTCGGGATGTGACGGCGCTGAAGGAATCCGTACCCGACACGGATCCGCCAAAGGTTCTCTGCCTCTTCGGCGGAACCGAGGATCTGCAGGCCAACACGGTGCATACCGCCATCGGCGGAATGCTTAACGATCTCGGAGCCGTTAACATCGCCGTCGGTCCCGGCGAGCGGATTCCCGTCAATCTGGAATCCGTTGCAGCCGCTGATCCGGATGTGATTCTGATTCAGGGTCATATCGGCACGGATGCCGTAAGGGAGCTTGTGGATCGAACGCTCGGCGATCATCCGGTCTGGCAGTCCCTGCGCGCGGTGAAACAGGGCCGGGTTTATGTTCTTGACAAATCCCTCTTTCACAATAAGCCAAACCGCCGCTTTGCCGATGCGTACCGGATTCTCTTTGATATTCTGTATGCGCAATAAGGGAAACGGATACCCGCATTCGGCAGGTATCCGTTTTCCTTATTCACTCATTTTCTGCGCCCAGCGGACGGTTTCCATGGCATCCTTTGCATACATATCGGCGCCGATCCGATCGGCGTAATCCTTTGTCAGCACCGCGCCGCCGACGATGACTTTAGC
Organism: Candidatus Flemingiibacterium sp.; assembly: GCA_045578725.1. GTDB lineage: Bacteria > Bacillota > Clostridia > Oscillospirales > CAG-272 > Flemingiibacterium. The sequence continues at coordinate 54,237 of JAZNKS010000086.1, read as the reverse complement.
GAACGGTGCCTCACGGTGAAGCAGACGGATCGTTTCCTCCATGGCCGGGACCGTGGTGGTCATCAGCGCGCTCAGTCCAACCATCGGCGCATGAAGCTCCATCACCTTTTCGACGATCGCCTCCGCAGGCACATCCTTGCCAAGATCCACTACACGGAAGCCGTAATTCTCCAGCAGCAGCCGGACGATGTTCTTGCCGATATCGTGGATATCACCGTGGACGGTGGCCAGCACGAAGATCGGGCCGCCCTCCGACGGGGTATGGCTCATCGCTCCCTTGATCGCCTCAAAGGCGCTTCCTGCGGCCTCGGCACTCATCAGAAGCTGCGGCAGATAGACTGTCTTCTTTTCATAGCCCTCACCGACCGTGTTAAGCGCGGGAATGATTTCATTCTGCACGATCGCCATCGGCTCTGTGCCGGCAAGCATCGCCTTTGTCAGATCATAGGCCTTTTGATTGAGGCCCTTGATGATCGCATGGCGCAGAGGCGAGGATCCGTCCCAAACAGCCGGAGGGGGCGGGGCCGGTGCATTCACGGGAGCCGGCGCGGCCGATGCAAACCGGGCAGAGGCGGCAATGTACGCCTCGCAGTTTTCATCCATTCCCTTCAGCGCGAGATACGAATAATAGGCCTTCATCATCTCGGACGAATAGGGATTCATGATCGCCGCCGAGAGCCCATTCTCCATCGCCATCACGAAGAAGGTGGAATTGACGGCATCGCGGCACGGCAGACCAAAGGAGATGTTCGACACACCGAGCGAGGTGTGGCATCCAAGCTCATTCCGAATCGTCTTCAGGGCCCCGAGGGTCGCCGAAGCGGCATTTTTATCGGCGCTGATCGTCATGGCCAGCGTATCGAAGATGATATCCTTTGCCTTGATTCCATAGGATGCGGCTGTATCGAGAATCCGACGTGCGATGGTCACTCTGCCCTCGGCTGTGGCGGGGATTCCGTCCTCATCCAGCGTCAGGGCGACAATCACGCCGCCATATTTCCTGGCCAGCGGGAAAATCGCCTCCATGCTCTCACGCTTACCGTTGACCGAATTGATCATCGGCTTACCGTTGACCAGCCGCAAAGCGGCCTCCATTGCGCCGGGATCGGCGGTATCGATCTGGAGCGGCAGATCGCTGACAGCCTGAAGCTCCTTTACAGCCGCGCACAGCATCGATTTTTCATCAATCTCCGGAAGTCCCACGTTGACATCCAGAATCTGCACACCCATTTCCTGCTGCTTCACGCCCTCGGACAGGATGTAATCCATATCGTTCTCGATCAGCGCCTGCTTGAAGCGCTTCTTGCCGGTGGGATTGATCCGCTCGCCGATCAGCACCGGCTTTTCGCCGAATACCACCGCGTGCGAATAGGAGGATACCACCGTGCGGTTCTTTTCCGTCAGCAGAACGGGGGAAAAATCGGCAGTTTTATCGGTCAGCGCACGGATGTAATCCGGCGTGGTGCCGCAGCATCCGCCGACCACGCGGATTCCCTCACGGATCCGCTCGGCGACCTCATCGGCGAATTCATCAGGGCCGACATCAAAGACCGTGCGGCCGTCCACCGAGCGAGGAAGCCCGGCATTGGGCTTTAAGAGCACCGGAACGGAGGCGCTTTCAAGCAGCTCGCGGGCCACGCCGGCCAGCTGCTTCGGACCGAGAGAACAATTGGCACCGATGGCATCGGCACCCATGCCCTCAAGCAGAGCAACCATCGCCGCAGGCGAAGCGCCTGTCATCAGCTTGCCGTCCGACCCATAGGCGTTGGATACCAGCACCGGCAGATCCGAATTCTCCTTGACGGCCAGAAGCGCCGCCTTGGTTTCATAGCTGTCGTTCATCGTTTCGATGATGACAAGATCCGCGCCGTATTGGACGCCGAGCCGGACCGTTGCGGCGAAAATCGCAACCGCAGCTTCAAAATCAAGATCGCCCAGCGGCTTCAGAAGGCGGCCGGTGGGACCGATATCCAGCGCGACGAATTTTTCGCTCACGCGCTCCGAAGCAGAAGCCGCCGCTCTGGCGTTCTTTATCGCCGCGCCGATGATGGCATCCAGCTCCGCCTCGTCAAACTTCAGCCGGTTTGCGCCGAAGGTATTGGTGCAGACCACATTGCTTCCCGCATCAAAATAGGCCTTGTGGATAGCGGTTATGATGTCGGGATGGGTCAGATTCCACGTTTCCGGATGCTCGCCGGGGACGAGGCCCTTTGCCTGCAGGAGGGTTCCCATGCCGCCGTCGAGGCGGACAATGCTCGTTTTGAGAAATTCTCTGAAATTCATAATACTTCCTTTTCGTTCTTACAAAGCCCGACGATGGCCGTCACCGATTTGGTGGGCGACATCAGCAGGCTGTCACTAAGACTGAGTCCGATCCGTCTTGAGGGATCCAGCAGACGGAAAATCTCCCTCTGCGCCGAAAGCGGCAGATCCCCGTACCCCGGACTGAAGCGGGATTTTGCCCCTTCGCCGAGACTGTCACAGAAGGCATCGCAGAGCGCTTCAATCCGCTCCGTGCCGATCGCCTGATAGAGCAATGCCCGCACGGGCGAAAGCCGGGATGCGGCAATCTGCCTGTCAATGGCCGGCCCTGCGGTAGCAGCAAAGATCAGGGCGCGATCGCATCCCAAGAGATGGCGGGCGAGCGATCCGGATGTAAGCACCGTAAGGCCGAAATCGCACCGATTGCCTGTAATTTTCAGCGGCAGGGTCAGATGGCAGACCCGATACAGCAGCCGATCCCGGACATTCTGCCAGCAATCCTCAAGCATGGCCGGGATTTCGCCTCCGTCCTCACCGCGAACGCCTGCATAGCGGAGCGCCTCGCGCACATCAAAGGGCGGCGGATTCAGATGCCCGGTCAAGACCGACGGTGTGCTCATTTTCCGATGATAGCCGAGAGATTGCTCTGGATTTTGGCGGCCACATCCGGCTTGTTCATCGAATAGACGTGCACATTGGTGATGCCATTGGCGTACAGATCGATGATCTGGTCGGTTGCGTAGGCGATTCCCGCCTGCTTCATGGCCTCGGGATCCGAGCCGAAGCGGTCCACCAGGCTCTTGAAGCGGGTGGGCATGAACGAGCCGGACAGCTTGATCGCCCGCTCGATCTGATTGGCATTTGTGATCGGCATAATGCCGGGGATAATCGGCACCGTGATGCCGGCCTCGCGGATTTTGTAGAGGAAATTGTAGAGCAGATTGTTGTCAAAAAACATCTGCGTGGTCAGAAAATCACAGCCCGCATCCACCTTTTCCTTCAGACAGCGGATGTCCTCCCGCTGATTTTCGCTCTCGGGATGAATCTCCGGATAGCAGGCACCGCCGATGCAGAAATCGCGGCCGGATTCCTTCAGTTCATGAATCAGATCGATGGCGTGGCGGTAATCCCAGCCGCTCCGGTCGGCGCCCTCAAGGGAGGCCGGAATATCGCCGCGCAGGGCCATGACATTCACAAGGCCCGCCTCCTCAATGGCACGGATCTTCTCTTTCACGGTTTCGCGGGTCGAGGACACGCAGGTCAGATGCGCGAGGGTCGGAACCTGATAGCGCTCGCGGATGTTTTTGGCGATGTCGAGGGTGTAGCGGGAGGTACCTCCGCCGGCTCCGTACGTCACGCTCATGAAGGAGGGACGAAGGGCGGCGATCTCCTCGGTGGCGCTCTTCACGCTTTCAAAGCCGGATTCGGTCTTGGGCGGGAATACTTCAAAGGAGAGAGCGAGCTTTTGGCTCCGCAGAATTTCGGATATTTTCACGTTATCATTCCTTTATTTTCTTTAGAATCATCTATCATTATACCACACCTGTCCTCCCCTGTCAATCGTCCCGGGCAGAAAAAATACAGAAATGCACAAGCCATCCCACCGACCGGCATCCGCTTTTGTAAAAATGAGCGATCTTTATCTTTTTGCTTCCCCGCCCTTGACAAAATTGGCTCCGCGTGCTATAATAATAATGGTTAGTGAAGGCTAACCGTTCTTTCCGGCCTGCGGTTAGTCGCCGCTAATTCACCGGGAGAACCATTACCCGTCCGTGACGGCGGAAAGGAAGCCTGCATCATGAATCTGAAGGAAGCCGAAGAAGGCATCGAATATACAATCAAGGAAATCCGCACGGAGGATGAGGAGCTGAATGCGTTCCTCTTCTCGCTCGGCTGCTACAGCGGCGAGACCATCACCGTCATCGCGCGCCGCCGCGGCGGATGCACCGTATCCATCAAGGATGGCCGCTACAGCATCGACAATCCGCTGGCCGAGGCCATCATCATCTGAATCCGTGAAAAGAGCAATCCTCGGATTGTCTTTTTTCAGCCGACCGGTTAGCGATCGCTAACCCAGCCTGCCGGGCGCGCTCCCCCCGCGCCCCCCAATCAAAATTATGACAAACATCATCGCCATCCTTGCCATCCTGCTCATCGCGGGACTGGCCATCGCCTATCTCATCCACGAAAAGAAGCGGGGCGTCACCTGCATCGGCTGCCCCCATGCCAAAACCTGTCCGAGCGCCAAGGCGGCCCGGCACACCTGTGGGGGAACCTCCTGCTCCACCTGTTCTGACTGCTCCTCCTGCGGAAGTTCCTGCCCCTCCTGCACCGATTCCCCAAAGGAACCGGCAAACGACGAATAATCCGACCCGAGCCCCGGTCTTTCCCACGAAAGACCGGGGGCTTTTTTCCGGATCCCGCTCACACATCCTTTGCCTCTACAAACCATTTGTCCTCGTCGCGGAAGAGATACCGCTCCCGCCCCTCGATGATGACCGTGTACCGGATCCCGCATCCGCCGACCTTGGTGGAGGCCGCCCGCACAATCTGCAGAATCCGCGTGATTTCATAGCGCTGACCGTCCGTCCAGGTCAAAATCCGCGGGCGGATGATCCCCTCCGCCGTGAAATCTGCGTTGATGGATACATAAACCTTCCTTGCCATACCGCTTCCCTCCCTCATGCGAGCGTCAGCAGACCGGACGGCATCTTCAGCTCGATCTCGTCGTCCGGCTGCGGCATTTTATCCAGATGCATCGTCGCCGCGCTTTTGATGATCCGCCGGCCGAAGCGTGCCCGCAGCTCATCCACCGTCCGATCCACCGCCTCGGTTTTGGCGATCCGCTCAAAGCTGTGAAAGATGCTCATCTGCTCCCCGATCCCCGAATCGCCCAGCCGGATCGCCCGCACCGTCATCGCGCGGATCGGCTTGATCCACGGATAATTTTCCAGAAAATGCTCATAGGCACGCCGGGCGATCTCGACGGCGTGGCTGGTCGGATGCTCCAGCGGCATCTGCCATTCCCGGCAGGACAGATCCTTGCATTTGACCGTCAGCGATACGCCGCCGGCCTTTTTATGGGCGATCCGGAGCCGTCTGGCCACCTCGTCCGCCAGCGAAAGAATCATCGGCCAGACCTCCTCATTTCCGCATAGATCCTCCAGAAAGGTGATTCCGCTGCCCACCGATTTGATCGGCGCGTGATATTCCTGATTTGTGACGGCGGAGGTATCCTCCCCATTGGCAAAGCGCTTTAAGCGGATGCCGTGAATCCCCATCAGATGCGAAAGCAGCTCCTCGGGACAGTTTGCCAGCTCGCCGACGGTCGAGATGCCGCACCGCCGGAGTGTCTTCCCCGTGGCGTATCCCACGCCCAGCAGCTCGGTGGCCGGCAGATGCCAGATCTTCTCCCGGAAATTCTCGCGGGTGATGCAGGTGACGGCATCCGGCTTCTTCATGTCCGAGCCGAGCTTGGCGAAGATCTTGTTGAAGGATACCCCCACGGAAACGGTCAGCCCCAGCTCGAATTTCACCCGCTCCCGGATCTCGTTGGCGATCTTCTCCCCGTCGCCGAAGATGGCGGAGCCGGTGACGTCGATCCAGTTCTCATCCATACCGTAGGCCTCCACCTGATCGCTGTATTCGCAGTAAATCTGCCGCACAAGGCGGGAATATTTCATATATTCCCGGTAATGCGGATCCACCGTGACAAGGAGCGGGCATTTCTGCTTTGCCTCCCAGACCGCTTCGCCGGTCTTGACACCGAAGGCCTTCGCGGCGTAATTCTTGGCCAGCACGATGCCGTGCCGCTCCTCGCTCCGCCCGCAGACCGCGACCGGCTTATCGCGCAGGGACGGATCCAGCATACATTCCACCGATGCGTAAAAATTATTGAGATCCGAATGCAAAATCGTTCGGTTTTCCATATTAATCACCATGGCTTTCGCGTTAGCGAAAGCTTCCTTGTTCGGGAATTGGGGCTGGTTTTGCGAAGCAAAATCATGGCTCAAAGAGACATGAAAGCCACAAAACCATGCGTGAAAAAGTATTTTTCACGCTATTTCTCTCCGGATTCTTGACAAATCCCTTTTTCTGTGCTATACTGAATATGCACTTTGGTGCGTGTCAGCAATCAGCGCACACACCGTTATGCGTATCTATATACTATTATACACACTATCATGCGTTTTGTCAAGGCCTTTTGCGCATTTTGGTGCGTAATCTTTTGGAAAGAGGAACCGTATGTCATTTGCAGAAAATCTGAAGCGTGCCCGCCTGGCCGCGGGCCTTTCGCAGGCAAGGCTTGCCGAAGCCTCCGGCGTTTCCCTGCGTGCGATCCAGACCTGGGAGAGCGGCGAGAAGCACCCCAAGAGCATTGAATTTGTCCGCCGCGCGGCCGACGCGCTCGGCGTTGCAACGGAAGAGCTGCTCGGCCAATCGGGCCAATATGTGGTCAGCGCCTATGAAAAGGGCGGCGATGAGGCGGCCCGTGAAATCGAGAATCTCGTCAACGGCGTGGCGGCCCTGTTTGCGGGCGGAGCCGGCGCTCCCGTGCTGGATCAGCGGGAGAAGGACGGCATCATGGCGGTCCTGAATGAGGTGTACTGGGAATCAAAAAAGGAAAACCGGGAATCCTATCAGCCAAAGCCCTACAGAATGCAGAGCGGGCCGAAAGCCGGAAAATAAGCCATGTCAAGCCTTGAACCGATTACAAGACAGGTGCAGGCCATCCTGCGCCGCCACCATACGCGGGATCCCTTCCGGATCGCCGACGAGCTGGGCGTGAAGGTGAAATTCACCGACCATCTCTTTCAGCTCAAGGGGATGTACACCGTCATCAACGGATGCCGCTTCATCATCCTGAATCAAAAAAACAGCGAGGCGATGAACCGGATCGTCTGCGCCCATGAGCTCGGCCACGATCAGCTCCACCGCGAATATGCAAAGGACACCGTCCTGCAGGAATTCATGCTGTACGAAATGTCCAGCCGGCTGGAATACGAGGCCAATATCTTCGCCGCCGATCTGCTTCTTGACGGTGAAACCATCCTTGATCTGATCGAGGAGGGGCTGGATGCCGCTCAGATCGCCGCCGCCACCTATACCGACATCAATCTGGTCGCCCTGAAGGTGGACAGCCTGATCCAGAACGGCTACCGGCTGAAGAAGCAGGATCACAATTCCACGTTTCTGAAATAAGTATCCATTCCCATGAAAGGAAGGCTTTCGCATACGAAAGCCGCGGTGATTGATATGTGCGGACGGTACACGGGCAATACCGACGAGAGCGACGAGCTGAAAACCATCTATACCGCCGCCAGACGTCGCTGGCCGAAGGAGGAATTCAAGTCGGGCGAGATCTTCCCGACCGATCCGGTGCCGATTTTAGCCTTTGAGGAGGGCTATATCCGCCCCCTTCCCGGCCGATGGGGCTTCCCGGGCTTCAAGGGCAAGGGGCTCATCATCAATGCCCGCTCCGAAACGGTCAAAGAGAAGCCGACCTTCGCCCGCTTCTTTGCGGGATCCCGGTGCGTGATTCCCACCACGGGCTACTATGAATGGGATCCGCAGAAGACGAAATTCCGCTTCCGCCTCCCGGATGTGCAGGAGCTGTATCTGGCCGGGCTCTTCCGCCCGGATCCGGACGGCTTCCGCTTTGTCATTTTAACCACCGCCGCCAATTCCTCCACCGCCGATGTCCATCCCCGGATGCCGCTGATTTTACGGCACAGCGAGGTGCGCCTATGGACCGCCGATCCGGAATTTGCCGCCCGCCATCTGACCGATACGATGCCTTCCCTTATCCGAATGGAGGCGTAATGTCGGATTTTTCCCTTGGCGGACTTTGCCATACGGACGGGACGGCTGTGTCAGCACTTCCTGCGGCAATTACAATCCTTTGACGCTGCAGGTATATAATTGTGATTGCATCAAATCGACATCCTGCAGATGGATGGATTGGATTTCGGCTTGTTCGTAGGTTGTATAATAGTAGATCCCGCGATTGACATTGCAGCAGCTGCTGTAGCGGGTATATTGCAGGCCTTGATCTGACCGGACGCATCCCTTGGGCATGGCAACGGACTGCAGAATGTGAAAAAACTGATTTACCCTTGCTTCTTCTCCCGGCTCCGATACCGAGTTTTCCTTCACAAACAATCCCCGGATAAAGCGTGATGGGCTCGAAAAATCGCCGGGCAAGCCGATCGCCCCCAATCCAAGGCTGTAATTCTGCATGGGTATTCTGTTCGGGAACCCGGATACGGCCGGATGGGGGCTTAATCCCATAAAGTGGCTGGCATTCATCCGATGAAATTCAAACGGCGGATTGTTGGTCAGAATCTCAAAGGGATTGTCGTATATTTTCAGGCCATCCTTTAAGGGCTCTGCTGCGATGCTGGTTTCTTTATCACTGATCAGCCAATGAAGCGGTGACAGCGGAAGCTGCTTGTTAACGCGGATATTGACCAGATTGATTCGTCCGAGAAGCCCTTTCACTTCATCGATGCAAGTACATTGCGATAAAATCCAGGGAATGAACTCAAAGGGGGCAATATTGTCCTTTTTTTCATCAAAACTACAGTAAACCGCATTTTGAGGGAAATTCAGGCCGGCCGCACTTAATCCCTTTTCATTTGTTGCTTCATAATACAGCGGATATCCGTCTGCGACGGCAGCCATACCGATCATTGCATAGTGCGTTTGGATCGGCATCACGCATCGCATTTTAATTTCATAATTCCGCGGCGTAATGACGACCCGTTCGCCGTATCCCCGGTGAAGATCAAGATTTCTGCCAAAATAGGAGTCCCCGCTTCTGTAGCATAAAGCTGTACACATACATACCTCCGCTGCTTGTATTTATCATTCATTATACACCCCTATCCGGATTCTAAACATTTTCCGGACAAAGGCATAAAAATTCCTCCTATGGTAGTTCTTATACTCTACCATAGGAGGCTCTTTTTTGCAATGTCCGTTTTTCGGGATTTCGTCTAAGTGCGATAAGGGGATTTTTATTTATTCGGTGACTTTTGAAAGCTTTGTATCCGGCGAAATATCGATGTTGTAAATCTGATCCTTCACGACATCGTAGCAGAAGCGAATTTCCGGATAGAACATATCCTTCTGATCGTAAGCCGCGACGATGTACAGATAATCGCCGTGGTCCTCGACGGTTCCGCGGAAGGTCTTGGTATAGTAGGTGTCACCGTTCCGCTGACAGGTGATCGAGCCGACCGCTTCGGTGGCGGTGAGCGTTTCCAGCGTGATCGTCAGCTCGTTGTTGTCCGATGCGTTCATCGTCTTATCCCGCCCCACGCCGTACCAGCTGCCGCTGATATTCCGATCACCGGTGCTGTCAAAGTCCACACCCGACTCCAGGCAATAGGCCTTTGCCATTCGCCAGCCGTAATCTTCCGAGTAGATAAAATGCAGCTCCATCGAAATCTTAATCGGGACGCCGTCCTGCATGAGAATGGCGCTTCCCTCCATCCGGCACTTGGTATGGAAGCGGGAATACTTCACCTCGGCTCCGTCTGCGAGTGCTTCCTCGAACCATTCCTCGCTCAGAAGGGGGAGCTGTTCATAATCGTACATGCCGTCATGCCGTTCATAGAAGGCCGTATAAGCGGCGTGCATATCAAGTTGTTCGGCGATGCCGGATCCCTGTACCGCAAACATCACGATCTGAATCACCAGCAGCAGGATCACCAGCAGGATACATCCCACGCTGAAGCCGGTGCGCTGATTGTCCTCACGATCCTCGGATGCGGCTTTCGCTTCCTCGGCCATCTGCCAGGCGAGGACTTCATTCGGCTCGCGGGCGGCTCGCAGGATATCGCTTCCGGTTTTGATCCGGTTCACATCCCGGAGCAAGGCGATGCCGACCACCCAGAACAGGCCGACCCGATAAGCGATCTGCATAAAGAAGCCGGTATCCGGGAATATATAATCCGCCACGAACGCTTCCAGAACCATAAACAGCAGGAATACGCCAGCCAGCCGCAGAAGGCCGCCGAGCACGGTACCGTGCGTCGTATATTCCCGGACAATCTCGCGCCCGCGATATTCGGTGACGAGATAGACCCGGTCAAGGCTGTCCTTGATGAACCACATGGACAGAGTGAAAAGCGCGAATCCGATCAGGAGGCCGAGATTGGATTTCAGAATCACGAACATGGCAACGGACAGCGCCAGCTGGATCAGGATAAACAAAAAGCCGGTGATCTGCATGGTGCGGCCCTGTTTTCGCAGGGTTTGTGACAGGGTGCGGTCATTTCCGGAGCTGCTCATAAAAATTCCTCATTTCTTTTATAGAAATGCCGCAGACTGATGGAAATCTGCGGCATTTTGTTTAATTGTTTGTCAGTCCAAACTCTTCATCGTCGGGAACAGCAGGACATCGCGGATGGCCTGCGAATCGGTGAACAGCATACACATACGGTCGATGCCGTAGCCGATGCCGCCTGTGGGGGGCATACCGATTTCCAGCGCGTTGAGGAAATCCTCGTCGGTGTGGTTGGCTTCCTCGTCGCCGGCGGCGAACATGGCCTCCTGTGCGGCGAAGCGCTCGCGCTGATCGATCGGGTCATTGAGCTCGGAGTAAGCGTTTGCCATTTCCCAGCCGTTCATGAAGAACTCAAAGCGCTCGACATACTCGGGATTCTCCGGCTTCTTCTTGGTCAGCGGCGAGATCTCGATCGGATGGTCCATAACAAAGGTCGGCTGAATCAGATGCTCCTCAACATAATCCTCGAAGAAGAGATTCAGAATGTCGCCCTTTGCATGGCGATCCTCGTAATGAACGTGCTTTTCATCGGCGATGGCACGGGCCTCCTCCAGCGTGTGGATCTCGTTCCAGTCAACGCCTGCGTACTTCCTGACCGCATCAACCATCGTGATCCGCTCGAAGGGCTTGCCGAGATCCATCTCAACGCCGTTGTAGACGATCTTCGTGGTGCCAAGCACCGTCTTGGCGACGTGGCGGAACATATTCTCGGTCAGATCCATCATGCCGTGGTAATCGGTGTAGGCCTGATAGAGCTCCATCAGCGTGAATTCCGGATTGTGGCGGGTATCGCAGCCCTCGTTGCGGAAGACGCGGCCGATTTCGTAGACACGCTCCAGACCGCCGACGATCAGGCGCTTCAGATAGAGCTCCAGCGAAATGCGGAGCTTGAAATCCTCATCCAGCGCGTTGTGATGGGTTTCAAAGGGTCTTGCTGCCGCGCCGCCGGCATTGGAAACCAGCATGGGGGTTTCGACCTCCATGAAGCCCTGTGCATCCAGGAACTGGCGGATGGTGGAGATGATCTTCGAGCGCTTGACGAAGGTTTCGCGGGATTCGGGATTCATAATCAGATCCACATATCTCTGACGGTAGCGCATATCGGTGTTGGTCAGACCGTGGAACTTCTCGGGCAGAATCTGCAGGCTCTTGGAGAGAAGCGTGACGGATGCGGCGTGGATCGAAATCTCGCCGGTCTTGGTCTTGAAGACCTCGCCCTCGACACCGATGATATCGCCGATGTCCAGCTTCTTGAAGCCCTTGTATTCCTCCTCGCCGATGCTGTCACGGGCGACATAGCACTGGATGTTGCCCTTCAGATCGAGCAGATTGCAGAAGGATGCCTTGCCCATAACGCGCTTGGACATCATGCGGCCGGCGAAGCGGACACTTTTGCCTTCCAGCTCGTCGAAGGCGGCCTTGATGTCGGTGCTGTGATGATCGGCATCGAACTTGGTGATGGTAAAGGGATCGCGGCCCTGTGCCTGCAGCTCGGCGAGCTTGTCGCGGCGGACCTGGCGAAGGGAGTTCAGCTCCTGCTCACTTACCTCGGGAGCTTCGTTCCGGATGTTTTCGTTTTCGTTCATTTTTGCATTCCTCTTGGTCTTACAGATTACTTTTCGGTCTTGTGGAAGGAGAGAATCTTCAGCCGGATCTCGCCTGCAGGTGCTTCGACGGTGACAATATCGCCGTCCTTGCAGCCGATCAGAGCGGCACCGATGGGCGACTGGTCGGAGATGTTGTTGGTCATCGGATCGACCTCGTTGGTGCCGACCAGATTGTATTCGACCTCCTCGTCGAATTCCTCGTCATAAACCTTGACGGTCATGCCGATGTTGATGGTATCGGAGGACAGCTGCTCCTCGTCGATAACCTGAACGTTCTTCAGAAGCTCCTCCAGCTCATTGATGCGGGATTCAACCTTTGCCTGCTCGTTTTTTGCTTCATCGTATTCGCTGTTCTCGGACAGGTCGCCGAAGGAACGGGCGATTGCAATATTTTCCTTGACCTCGGCACGCTTGACATTCTTCAGATATTCCAGCTCGTCGGTCATCTTCTTCAGGCCTTCAGCCGTCAGAATCATGGGTTTGGTAGACATAGTGTATTTCTCCTTGAAAGTTTTTACTGATATTGTACGCGGATTACTGCCCCTTCAGAACGGCGATCGCCTTCTGCAGCTGGGTATCTTCCTCATCCGTGATTTTATAGATATTCTTGTTTGCCAGCGATTCGTCCATCTCGATTTCGACATCCGGCTTCACACCGACGCCCTCAAAATTATCCGAGAAGGGCGGATAATACATACTGTAGGAAATGCCGATGCCGGTATTGTCGCCCAGCTGGAGAATCGTCTGCACGGTTCCCTTTCCGTAGGTCACGGTGCCGACAAGCTCGGCCTTATCGTAATCCTGAAGCGCGGAGGCAAACAGCTCGGCGGCGCTGGCGGTATTCTGATTGACGAGCACGGCCATCGGATAATCAAAGCACTCGGCATCCGAGGTATACTTCTCCTCGTTGCCCTCGCCGTCCACGATGCGGACGATCGGGCCTTCGGGAAGCAGATAATCGAGCACATCGACGATGCTGGAGAGCTCGCCGCCCGGATTGTAGCGGACATCGAAGATGAACCTGTCACAGCCGGAGGAAACGAGCGTTTCCACAGCCTCGGTGAACTGGACCGGTGTACCGAGATCGAAGCTGACGATCTCAACGATGCCGATCTTCGGGTCCTTTTCGTAGATGTGATAGGTGACGGTCTGCTCGTTGACATAGCCCCGCTCGATCGAGAAGTCGATCAGCTCCTCCCCGCGCAGGACAGAGAATTCAGCCTTGGTGCCGGCCTTGCCCTGCAGGCGGTTGAGCGCGGTGGTGTAGCCGAGCTCGGCCACGGAATCCTCACCGACATAGACGATGAGGTCGCCCGGTTCGACGCCGGCTTCCAGCGCCGGCGAATCGGGCATCACGTTGATGATTTCAATCGCGCCGATCACGTTATCGTAGATGACATACACGCCGATGCCTTCCATTTCGGCATTGGTGTCGGCCATCAGCTCGGCGAACTGCTCCTCATCGAGATAATAGGCGTATTTGTCGCCGGTACCGGCCACATAGCCGCGGATAATCATGTCCATCAGATAATCTTCGTCGATTTCACCGATGTACAGCTCGCGGTAGATCTCGTTCACCGCCTCCAGCTTCGCAAAATTGGATGCGGAGGTGGTCAGCGATGCCAGCTCGGCCCGGTATTTGTTGTTGAGCGCGATATAGGTTACCTGAAAGGTCACCACCACGGTCAGGAGCATCAGAACGATGGCCAGACCGATGGATATCTTCTTTGTCATGGAGTTGGTGCCGCCTTTCATTATTTAGTCGATACGAATATTGTTTTCGTGGGATCGGTAATCACTCCGTTCACATAGTAGGAGAAGTGAAGATGATTGCCGGTGGATTGGCCGGTGGAGCCGACCTTGGCAATGACCTGTCCTTTACTTACCTTCTGTCCGACCGTTACAAGCAATCGGGAGGAGTGGGCATACAGGGTCGTATATCCGCCGCCGTGGTCGATCATGCAGTAATTGCCGTAGCTCCAATGATCCCAGACCACCTTGATGACGGTTCCGGCATTGGCCGCGTAGATGTTCGCGCCGAAATCGGCCGGGATATCGATACCGTTGTGGTATTCGCGCTTTCCGGTGATCGGATTTGTCCGATTGACAACGCCGCTGGAAATCCGGTTGTATTTCGCATCAACCGGCCACATATAGGTACCGCCGACATACTTGTTGTTCTGCTTTTTCTGAAGCTCCTGGAGATATGCCTCAAGCTCCTTGTCCAGCTTTTCTTCTTCCGCGGCCATCTTTTCCTTCTGCTTTTCCCAGTATTGCTGATTGGCCTTGAGCTGGTTGGCCTTGGCAAGGGCGGCCTCGGATTTCTGCTCCATAATCCGCTCATCCTCGCGGAGCTGATTCAGATCGGCGATCGCCTCGGCCTTTTCGGCCTCCAGCGCCGCCTTTTCATCCTCCAGATTCACCCGCTGACTCGACAGCGTGCTCATCATTTCGGTGTCCCATTCAAGCATCGCGCCGACCCGATCCACCCGCGCGAGGAAATCGGAAAGGCTCTCGGCGCCGAACAGCATATCGAGATAGCTGGCCTTCCCTTCCTCATAGGTGATGCGGATCCGCTCCTTGAACTGCTCGTAGCGGACATCGTATTCGCCCTGCTTGGCGGTAATGTCCGCCTCCTTCTGGGCGATGCTGTCATTGCGGGCCGCGATCAGATCGTTGGTGATCTCGATGCGCTCCATCAGAAGGGCGATCTCCTTGTCGATCACCTCTTTTTCGGCACGCAGCTTTTCCTCATCGGAAGCGGCCGCCTTGATGCTCTTCTGGAGCTCCTTCATTTTGGCATCCAGCTGTTCCAGCCGGGTTTCGTATTCCTTTACCTTGGAGTCAGTAAGCGCCGCCGCCATAACCGTCGCGCGCTCGCCGGGGATGGAGGGGATCAGAAGAAGCGCACACAGAATGAGAAGCGCTGCCCGGACGATCCGTTTTCCCTTCATAATAAACCTCCGTTATTTTTTAAGCCTTTAAGTACTTTCTCGTGGAGATGCAGCTGCCGATGATACCGGTGATGACACCGATTCCGACGAATGCGCCGGCCACCAGCGTGCGGATATCGGCAAAGGCAAGCACTTCAATCATGTTGAAGCTGTCGCCCATCATGGATACCACATAGCCGTAGATGTACCACTGGATCAGATACGCCAGACCGCTCGCTATCAGGCCGATGAAGATGCCCTCAAAGATGAACGGCAGGATGACAAACCAGTCGGTCGCACCCACATAGCGCATGATCGTGATTTCCGAGCGGCGGGAATGCACCGCCAGCTTGATCGTGTTGATGATGACGAAGATGCTGACAACAAAGAGAATCGCCATGAACCAGATCAGCACCAGCGAAATGCCGTTTTTGACCTTTTCGATGGATACGGCCAGATCCAGCCGGTTGTTGATCTTGGCGATGCCGGCAATTTTGCCGATCTGATATTCCAGCGTGGATACGCCGGCGTTGTCCTCGTATTTGATGATGAAGGAATCGCGGAGCGGGTTGTCATTCTCGACCAGCTCGAACAGGTCGGGATATTCCTGATACTTCGCTTTTTCCTCCTCCAGCGCCTGCTCCTTGGATACATAGGTCACCTCGGCGACATTATCAAGTGCCCGCAGCTGGCTTCCGATCTCCTCCACGCCCTCATCGTCAACGGACGAATCGACGAATACGACGATTTCGTTCATCAGACCCAGGCGTTCGAGATTGGCGTCGATGTTGAGAATCAGCAGCGCGAAGCTGCCCATAACCACCAGACAGCTCATCAGAACCGTGATCGAGGCGATCGACATGATGCCGTTGCGCCACAGACCCTTGATGCTCTGCCCGAGGAAATAACTGACACGGTACCGTTTCATAAGGACATTCCTCCCACGCCGTCGCTGACGACCTTGCCGTCACGGATGCGGACGACACGCTGCTGGAAATAATCCACCAGATCCTTTTCGTGGGTGACAACGATGACCGTCTTGCCCCGCTTGTGAATCTTGACCAGCAGATTCATGATCTCCAGACTCATCTTCGGGTCGATGTTGCCGGTAGGCTCGTCCGCGATGATGATCTGCGGATTGTTGGCCAGCGCTCTGGCCAGCGCGACGCGCTGCTGCTCGCCGCCCGAAAGCTGGGAGGGATAGGAATTGAACTTGTCAATCAGGTTGACGATGTTGAGGATGGCCGGAACGCGCTGCTTGACGATGCGGCCGGATTCGCCGACCACCTGCATCGCAAAGGCGACATTCTCAAATACCGTCTTGTTCGGGAACAGGCGGAAATCCTGGAAGACCACGCCAAGCTCCCGGCGGTAGTACGGAACACGGAAATTGGAGATCTTTCCAAGGTCATATTCGACCAGACCGCCCTTCTGCGGGGCCTTGGGATTCACGCCGGAGCCGTGCTTTTCGCACCGCACCTTCAGGCTTCCGGAGGTGATTTTCTCCTCACGCAGAAGCAGCTTCATCAGCGTGGTTTTGCCCGCGCCCGATTCGCCCACGATAAAGACAAATTCGCCGTCGGCAATCTTGAGATTCACGCCGTCGAGCGCTACGGTTCCGTTGGGGTATACTTTTTTTACGTCTTTGAATTCGATCATATCTCAGCGGTTACTCCGTAATGGTTGGTTTCTTGAAAAACACCAAATGCTGAACACCGAAAAAGCAGAACTCTGCCCTCGGAATTCAGCATGATTTGGCGCTTGTTGCTTACTTAATATTTGACAGGCTTTGCGCTCAGGTATTTCTTGACCATCAGCGCGACCTTGAAGGTGATTGCGTGCTCAAACTCACGCAGATCGAGGCCGGTCAGCTTGCGGATCTTCTCCAGACGGTAAACCAGCGTGTTGCGGTGTACGAACAGCTTTCTGGAGGTTTCGGAAACGTTCAGATTGTTCTCAAAGAAGCACTGAATGGTCATCAGCGTTTCGCGGTCGAGGGTTTCCAGCGAGCCCTTCTTGAAGACCTCGGCGAGGAACATATCGCAGAGGGTGACGGGAAGCTGATAAATCAGACGGCCGATGCCGAGGTTCTCGTAGCTGACGATATTCTTTTCGGTGTCGAAGACCTTGCCGACCTCGAGGGCTACCTGGGCTTCCTTGAAGGAGCGGGCCAGCTCCTTGATGTTATCAACAGCGGTACCGATACCGATCGAAACCTTGGCATAGAATTCGCTGGAAAGCGTATCGGCGATCGTCTTGGCGATCTTTTCGATGTCGCGGGTTTCGTA
The DNA here is from genome assembly GCA_045578725.1 of Candidatus Flemingiibacterium sp. Classification (GTDB taxonomy): domain Bacteria; phylum Bacillota; class Clostridia; order Oscillospirales; family CAG-272; genus Flemingiibacterium. The sequence continues at coordinate 36,854 of JAZNKS010000086.1, read as the reverse complement.
GTTGTGCTTGACTTCCTTGACAAGAACGATATCATGCTCGCCTACGCTGATAACGTAGTCCTTGGTCTTGTCCGGGAACATATTGGCGACCATGTCAAAGGGAACGACATCGCTCTTTCCGAAGAATTTGATCAGAATGACGATGCGGTATACATCGGCGTTGAAGTGAAGCTCCTTACTCTTTAAGTAAATGTCGCTGGGCAGAATGTTGTCGAGAATGATGTTCTTGATGAACGAGCCCTTGTCGTATTTCTCGTCATAGAGATTCTTGATATTGTTGAGGGAAATCGAGAGAATCAGGGTCAGCCGCTCGGCCGTCTTGTCTTCGCCCTCCACGAATACGATATACTCAGCCTTTGCGCCGGCACCGATCTGACGGTAGGTATAACCGCCGGTGGTGAGTGCCTCGGAGGAGTACACGATTTCGTCCCGGAGTCCCTGGCAGGTTTCTCCGATTTTTACAAGCTCACTGCATGAAATAATCACGCCGTTTTCATCTATAACGCCAATTACGCGGTCAACAGCATCCTTCATCTGATGGATAATTCCCTGAAACAGTCTGTTCGACATAAGGCGCCTCCTTTCAAAAATTTACCGATAGTATGTAATAGAATCCAACCTATATTTTACACCCGTTTTTGTGGGATTTCAATAGGCGGTCAAAATAATTAACGAATTATTCACAAGTTTTTGAGCACTTTGCCGAAAGCGCAGGACTCACATCATGGCAACGGTACGGGCGATCACAGCGATCAGATAGACCACCAGCAGGGCGATCAGCGCCGAGAGCGCCGCCGCGGCATAAAGAAACGGAAGCAGTCCGCCGATCAGCGTGAATGCGGCCGTAACAAGCCACAGACCGGCATCGGAGGAGGGGAGGCTCACACCGCCAACGGTGATTCCCTTCTTTGCGAGCATCAGAAGGCCGGTGATGGCCATCAGCACAGCCCATGCAATCGCCGCGATGCCGGAAACGGTGATAAAGCCCGCAACCAGCGAATCGGGGGTGCTCATGCCTGCATACTTGACAAGACCCATGGCAATGGCCGCCGCCAGCGAATAGGCGAAGAACGGTGCCGGGTAGATGCTGTGAACGGCATAGAGGATGAGAGCGGCGATCAGAATCACGATCACATCCCCCGCACCGACGAAGAAGAGATACATCATGGACGAGCCGAAGAGGACAGCCGCCGCACCGATCAGCATGGAGCTGGTAAGCAGCCGCTCACTCTGATCCTTCCCCTTCGAGAGGATATGCCATACGATGGCACCGGCAAGCGCGACGCCGGACACAATCGCCAGCACAGGCAGGACATAGAGAATGAAATTGACCTCTGCCGCTCCGGATTTCTTGATATTGAGCAGGGCGACAACCGCGGCCATAACGGCGGCGAAAACGCACACAAGACGGTTGAACTTCAGCTCGCTCTGCTTCATCTGGCGGGCTTTCTTCTCCGCCTTGGAATTGCTCGGATTACTCTTAACCATGATACTCTCCATCTTTGTTTGTTGTACTTAATTCAAATTGATAGGCAAGGCAGGCCAGCGCAAAGCCGGATGCCGTTTCGCACCGGAGAATCCGCCGCCCGAGTCCCGCCAGCAAAAAGCCGGCTTCTCTCGCCGCTTCGGTTTCATGAAGGGAGAAGCCTCCCTCCGCGCCGATGACGATGGCAATGCTTTTCGGGATCTGCCCCATCGGGTATTCCCTGCGAAGAAGCTCGGGAAGCGATACGGTTCCGTCGCCCTCGTAAAAGAAGAGCTTCAGCTCGCAGTCTGCGGCCGCCTCCAGCATTTTGGGGTAGGACAGCGGTGCACCGACCGTCGGTATGATCCCCCTGCCGCATTGCTTGGCAGCCTCCAGCGCAATCCGGCTTCGCCGCTCCAGCTTCTTCTGATCCCGTGCCTGATTACCGGCTTCCCTTACCACCGTCCGCTCGCTTTCAAACGGAACAATGACAGACGCGCCCGATTCCACGGCCTTCTGGATGATGGTATCCAGCTTGTCCGCTTTCGGCAGGGCCTGATAGAGGCGGATTTCGCAGGGCGGCTCGGTATCGCTCGGCTTCGATGACAGGATTTTCGCCGTGACCGTATCGGAGGTGAACGCTTCGATTTCGCAGAGATATTCGATTTTCTGCATATCGCAGACGGTTATTCTCTCGCCCGGCCGCATCCGCAGGGAGCGGGAGATGTGCACGGCATCCTCTCCGGTCACGGTAACAAGCCCGTCGCGGATGTTGGAAGCCGAGAGAAAAAATCGCGGCATAATGTCCTCACACAGATTTGTGCCGCAATCCGGCCGGCAAGTCGCCGACTGCCTTCCGCGGCCCGTTCTATATTATACACCATTTTCAGCATTTTGTCAAATTGTTTTGACAAATTTCCGGAGAAAAATTCAAAAAAGCGGCCGTTTCGACCGCTTTTTTCGCTGTATTTTACAGTTTGTTCATATTTGTTCGTCATTTCGCCGAGATAGAAAGCTCCAGGATGCCCATCAAACGGCGGCACGGCGGAAGGCAATGGCGCACCAATCGCTCTCCATCATCTTTTCGACAAGTGTGAAGCCCCGGCCTTCCATCGCCGAAACCACATCGTCGGCATACCGTTCGATAATGCCGGAGGTAACAATCAGCGCGCCCGGCTTCAGGTAATCGGCGATGTCAGCGGACATCCGGATGATGATGTCCGCCACAATGTTGGCCACCGCAAAATCGTAAGGTCCGCCCGTGACATCCTTCAGCAGATCCGAAACCGCGCAGGTGATGTTTGTGCATCCGTTGTCCCTGCAGTTTTCCTCGGCCACGCGGACCGCAACGGGATCAATATCGCAGGCAAAGCATTCGGCGGCGCCGAGCTTGGAGGCGCAGATCGACAGAATGCCGCTTCCCGTGCCCACATCCAGCACCCGCTGACCGGGAACGAGATACTTCTCGATCATCGAGCAGACGAGGCGGGTGGTTTCGTGCGTGCCGGTGCCGAATGCCATGCCGGGATCCATGCGCACGATGACATCCTTCTCTGCCGCCTCGTATTTCTCCCATGCGGGAACAATGACCAACCGCTCGCCGACACGGATCGGATGATAATACTTCTTCCAGGCGGTGGACCACTCCTCCTCGTCAACGCCGATAAGCTCCATCTTTGCTTCAATCCCCTCGGATGCGAAGCGCTCACGCAGGAAAGCGGTGTAATCGTTGTAATTCTTGTCCTCGGGGATGTACAGGGATACCGCGCCGTGCGATTTGTCGGCGTTCAGGATATTTTCGTCGATCAGATCGCCGTAGACCGTCTTCAGACCGACCTCAATATCGCTGTAATCCTCAATCAGAATGCCGTTGTCCAGCATACTCATAATGGCCGCGGTGCGATCGATATCGCACGTCTTCACCGTGACCTTCAGCTGTGTCCAGTTCATAAGTTTCTCCTGTAAGTATCAGTCGGGCAGGAAATGCCACTTTTCAATCAGCTTGCCGGGCTGTCCCTTGCCGTTATCCTCAAAGCGGGCAAGCTCCAGCGTTTTCCGGTCGGACCCGATCAGCGTGGCACGCCAGACTTCCTTTGAGTAGGGGATCGTAACGTGCGAGCTGCCGGGATCGGCGGAATCAACGGCCAGTTCGATGTACCAGTCGGAATTCTCGCAGCCCTTGTACATGGCGCCGGAGGATTCCGCCCACGGAACCGTCCAGCCGAGCCGCTCCTTGCCGTCATTCATGCTGAAATAGCTGAGGCTGAAGTAGTCAAGCTCAAATTCAAAGCTGAACTTGTAGGTTGTGCCGTCCTTCTCAAAAATCCAATCGTTCAGAGTCAGCGGATGCTCGGTTTCCTCTTCGTCCTCCCATTCATCCCAGTCCTCCCAGTCATCCTCGTCCGACCAGTCATCCTCGTCGCCGATGATGTAGATGGGGCCCTCCGCAGGCATCTCCTCGGGATTCTCCGCAGGCTTCTCTTCGGGATTGTTTTCGGTGGGGCCGATTTCGGCGGCCGCCTTTTCGTATTCCCGCTGTACGGCTTCAAGCGCGGCCTCGGCCTCGAGAATCTTCTCCTCATCGCCGGATGCGTACGCATCCTCCACAGCCGCAAATGCTGCGTCCAGGCGGGCATCGAATTCCTCCATCACGCCAAGATGCTTTTCCTCGTCCTTTACCGTTTCGCCGCAGGCACAAAGCATGAAAGCCAGCGCAAGAATCAGTACCCATGAAGTCAGTTTTTTCATTGTCTTACCTCTTACTTGTTGAACAGCTTCTTGATTTTTTCGCCGAAGCTGGATTTTTTCGTGCTGTTTTTCTCGCCGAGGCTGTCGGCGAACTGGCGAAGGAGATTCTTCTGATTTTCGGTCAGCCCCTTCGGCGTTTCGATCGTAACCGTGAAGATCAGATCGCCCCGGTTCTTGCCGTTGACCATCTGAATACCCTTGCCGCGCAGGGTGAAGGAGGTGCCGCTTTCGGTGCCCTCCGGAATGTTATAGGGGATCTGTCCCTCCAGCGTGGGGATCTGGATCTCCGCGCCGAGCGCCGCCTCCGCAAAGGTGATCGGCACCTCGCAGTAGATGTCATAGCCCTCGCGCTCAAAGATCGGATGCGGACGGACGCTGACCGAGATGATCAGGTCGCCGGCCGGGCCGCCGTTTCGGCCGCAGTCACCCTTGCCCCGGATGGCGACACGCTGACCGTCATCGATGCCGGCCGGAATGGTGACCTCCAGCTTGCGGGTATTCTTAACATATCCCTTGCCGCGGCAGTAATCGCAGGGCTCCTTGATAATCTTGCCCGTGCCGCCGCAGGTGTCGCAGGGCTTGGTGGTTTGCATCATGCCCAGCACCGTGCGCTGGGTCACGCGGATCTGACCGCTTCCGTGGCAGGCCTGACAGGTTTCGGGCTTCGTTCCCTTCTTGGCGCCCGATGCATCGCATTCGGGACACTTTTCAACGCTGCCGTAGGAAATTTCCTTCTTGCAGCCGAAGGCCGCTTCCTCAAAGGAGATGACCACCCGCTGCATGATATCGTTGCCGCGCACCGGGCCGTTCCGTCTGGCCCCCGAGGATCCCGTACCGCCTCCGAAGAAGCTTCCGAAGATATCGCCGAAGATGTCGCCGGCATCAAAGCCGCCGAATCCTCCCCCGAATCCTCCTTCGCCGAAGCCCGCCTGCGGATCCACGCCGGCAAAGCCGTACTGATCGTACTTCGCCTTCTTATCCGCATCGGAGAGAACAGCGTAGGCCTCATTGACCTCCTTGAAATTCCTCTCCGCCTCGGCATCGCCCGGATTCATATCGGGATGATATTTCTTGGCCAGCGTGCGGTAAGCCTTCTTGATCGAGGCCTCATCGGCGCTCTTGTCCACACCCAGCACTTCGTAATAATCGCGTTTGTCTGCCATATCTGTACCTTTGCCGCCATTCCCGATCCCGGGTGCGGCTTCCTTCTGCTCCTTGATTGTCTGTTGTCGGGTCAAAACTCTTTTTATTATACTATATTCCGCGCCCGAAATAAACAATAATTTGTAAACTTCGCGCCGTTTTCCGAAAAAGCGGGAAATCGCCGGACAGGCCGGCGATTTCTGCGTTAATTCTGCGGTGTACGGTAACGGATCACCGATTCGATCACGCCGACCAGAACCGGCTCTCCCTTCTGATTGGTGACATCCAGCGTGAGCTCCATGATCCCGTTGTAGGGATTGCGGCGCTCGATGCGGGTGACTCTTCCCTTTCCGGTGAGTACATCGCCGGCAAATACCGGTGCCGACCATTCGATCTTCGTCGATTTTCCGGCTACGAGCTCATTGCCGATCAGTTCACTCCCGGCGATCCCGCGCCAGACGGCCATGAAGCTCATGACGCCGGGCGCTATGATCTGCCCGAAACGCGATTTCTTTGCATATTCCTCGTCGGTATGGATAGGGAACGGATCGTATTCCCTTGAAAAGGCGATCATCTTTTCCCGATCGATCATCACCGGCTCGGTGGTGATCTCCATCCCGACGGACATATCGTCAAGAAACATTATTTGTCGGTCTTGTCTTCGTATTCGGCGTTGTAGAAGGTTCCGTCATCTCCCTGTCCCTGGCCGGACTGTGCGCCGCCCATATCGGGGCCGGCCTGCGCGCCGCCCTGCTGAGCATACAGCTTCTCCGATACCTTGTAGAAGGCCTGCTGAAGCGCCTCGGTATCGGCCTTGATGGCCTCGGTATTGCCGGACTTGACGGTCTCCTTCAGCTTCTCGATGGCCTCCTTCACCGGCGCCTTCTCATCCTCGGAAAGCTTGTCGCCGATCTCACCGAGCGTCTTCTCGGACTGGAAGATCATGTTTTCAGCCTGATTCTTGACCTCAACGGCTTCCTTCTGCTTCTTGTCCTCCTCGGCAAACTTCTCGGCATCCTTGACAGCCTTGTCGATGTCCTCCTGGGACATATTGGTGGAGGAGGTGATGGTGATGTGCTGTTCCTTGCCGGTACCCTTATCCTTCGCGGTAACGTTTACGATGCCGTTGGCGTCAATGTCGAAGGTGACCTCAATCTGGGGCACGCCGCGGGGAGCGGGAGCGATGCCGTCGAGGCTGAAGCGGCCGAGGGTCGTATTGCCGGCGGCCATGTCGCGCTCACCCTGCAGAACGTGGATCTCAACGGAGGTCTGACCGTCTGCGGCGGTGGAGTAAACCTGGCTCTTCTTGACCGGGATGGTGGTATTGCGGTCGATGATGCGGTTGAAAACGCCGCCGAGGGTTTCGATGCCCAGGGACAGAGGCGTTACGTCCAGAAGGAGCAGATCCTTGACGTCGCCGCCCAGTACGCCGCCCTGAATGGCCGCGCCCAGCGCTACGCACTCGTCGGGATTGATGCCCTTGAAGGGATCCTTGCCGATGAAGTTCTTTACGGCATCCTGTACGGCCGGGATACGGGTGGAGCCGCCGACCAGCAGAACCTTGTCAACCTGACCGACCGACAGACCGGCATCGGACAGAGCCTTCTTGGTGGGGATCATCGTGCGCTCAACCAGATCGGCGGTCAGCTCATTGAACTTCGCGCGGGTCAGAGTCGCATCGAAATGCTTCGGGCCGGTGGCATCGGCGGTAATAAAGGGGAGATTGATGTTCGAGGAGGTCACGCCGGACAGCTCAATCTTGGCCTTTTCGGCGGCTTCCTTGAGGCGCTGAAGCGCCATCTTATCCTTACGCAGATCGATGCCGCCATTGTCGCGCATGAATTCCTGTGCGATCCAGTCGATGATTCTCTGGCCGAAGTCGTCGCCGCCGAGGCGGGTGCCGCCGTTGGTAGCCAGAACCTCAAATACGCCGTCGGAGATTTCGAGCAGCGAAACGTCGAAGGTACCGCCGCCGAGGTCGAAGACCATGATCTTCTGCTCGGTGCCGTCCTTGTCAACGCCGTATGCAAGAGCAGCTGCCGTCGGCTCGTTGATGATGCGCTTTACATCCAGACCCGCGATGCGGCCGGCATCCTTGGTAGCCTGACGCTGGGAGTCGGTGAAGTAAGCGGGAACGGTAATGACCGCCTCGGTGACGGTGGTGCCGAGATAGGCCTCTGCATCCGCCTTCAGCTTCTGGAGAATCATAGCGGAAATCTCCTGAGGCGTGTACTTCTTATCGTCGATGGCAACCTTGAAATCGCTGCCCATGTGGCGCTTGATCGAAGCGATGGTGCGGTCGGGGTTGGTGATGGCCTGACGCTTTGCGACCTGACCGACCATACGCTCGCCGCTCTTTGCGAATGCGACAACCGAAGGAGTGGTGCGTGCGCCTTCGGGGTTCGGAATAACAGTAGGCTCGCCGCCCTCAAAAACGGCGACGCAGGAGTTGGTTGTACCGAGGTCGATACCGATAATTTTTCCCATGATAATTGTTCCTCCAAATCATGTTTATAGATAAGTTAATTGTTTACGGTTTTCAGTTTGCAACCTTGACCATCGCATAGCGGATGATCCGGTCGCCCTTTTTGTAGCCCTTCTGGAAGACCTCGATGACGGTTTCGACATCGATTGCTTCATCCTCCACGTGCATCACGGCATTGTGGATGTTGGGATCGAACCTGTCGCCGGGTGCGCCGAACGCCTCCACGCCGAGCTTTGCCAGCATATCGTCGGCGCCCTTGAAGATCAGCTGAAGTCCCTCGAGCACCTTATCCGGCTCGGTGAAATTGGCGGCCCGCTCCAGATTGTCGATGACAGGAAGGATTTCCTTCAGCGCCTCGGCATAGGCATCGGCGTATACGCCCTCGCGCTCCTTGGCGGAGCGGCGGCGGAAATTGTCATACTCGGCGGCAATCCGCAGATACTTGTCAGTCGTTTCGGCAAGCTCCGCCTTCGCCTTATCGGCGGCATCGGTCAGCTCGGCAAGCTTCTGGTTCAGCGCCTTGACTTCTTCCTTCAGAATCTTTTCTTCCTTCTTTTTATCCTTTTTGCTCTCGGGAGCAGCATCGGCGGATGCTGCAGCTTTGGCTGCTGCTTCCGTTTCGGGAACCGCCGCCTCCGCCTCGGGAGCGCCGTTTGTCTTCTTTTCTTCCGTCATGTTGTTTCCTGCCTTGTTCTTCTTTATTCATCGGTGCCGTCCGTCAGGCGATTGCCGTCCAGAAGCTGACCGATATTTTCACTCATCGTGTCCACCAGTGTGACCACCTTGGCGTAATCCATCCGCCTGGGGCCGATGACACCGATGGCTCCCACCGCCCGTCCGCCGGACTTGACCGTCCGGAAGATCAGCGAGGAGTTGTTCATCACCTCGACCGCGTTCTCCGATCCGATGTAGACGTTGGTTCCCTCCCCCGTCGCATGGGACATCAGCTCGGCGAGATCCTCCTTGCTGTCAAACAGCTCCAGAACATCCTTGACCCGGTCAATGTCCGAGAATTCGGGATAGTTGAGCAGATTGTTGACACCGTCAAACATCAGCTCACCGCCGTCCGGCTCGTTGACGGTCTCCCAGACCGTCTTGATAATCGGATTGATCAGCGCCTCGTAGCTTCCCATCCGCATCTGCATCTCGAGGATGACCGGAAGCGTGATGCTCTCCATCGTCCGCCCGGCCACACAGTCGCACAGGACAATCGTGAGCTTTTCCAGCGCCTCGCGGGTGACATCGAAGCCGAGCCGGATCTGCCGGGTCTTGACAGCTCCCGCATCCGTCAGCATCACAAGAATGAAGCTTCTGGGGGAGAGATACATCGCATCAAAGCGCGCGACGGTCGGCTTGGTGTCGGTTCTTGTCAGCGCAAGACCGGTGTAGTTTGTCAGCATCGACATGAGCTTTGCCGCCCGGTCGAGAATCCGGTCAACCTCGGATACCCGCGCCGCCAGCAGCTTGTTCAGCTCGGAGATCTCCGCGCTGGTCATGCGGTACTGCTGCATCAGCTGATCGACATAGAACCGGTAGCCGAGTTGGGACGGGATCCGGCCCGCCGAGGTGTGCGGCTGCTCCAGATACCCGAGCTCCTCCAGCTCCGCCATCTCGTTGCGGATGGTGGCCGAGGAAAAGGCGATCTCCTTGTACTGGGTCAGATATTTGCTTCCCACCGGCTCGCCCATATTGATGTGCGTGTCGATGATCGCCTTCAGAATCTGCTTTTTGCGCTCGGACAGCTCCATCGGCTCTCCTGACAAGAATCTCACCTCCCGACCGGGGTCGTTTTAGCACTCGGTGTGTTCAAGTGCTAACCTTTGCTACCATTATACCCCTTTTCGGGCGGCAAATCAACACTAAATTATAAGTAAAATGTTAATAATTATTGAATTCGCGTACACCCGCCGGGCCGGAGTGCTGATTTTCGCCCCGCCGGCAAAAAAGCGAAGCCTGCGGCCCTTGTGCCGCAGGCTTTCTCGATTCAATTTTCGCCGGTGATGAAATCGTACTCGCCGGTGAGGATATTGATCCGCATAAACGTGGGAATTTCAAGGTTGGGGGATTCTTTCCCCGTCTGCAGATCCAGATAGGATGCATAGATGTAATTGCCGTCGGGAATGTATTGGGAGATATGATACTTTTCTTCAAATTCTCCCGCGACCTTAAATACCATTTCCGGTTCGCCGCCGTCCTTCGGAAGCCGCCAGAAATCACCGACATCGAAGCTGTCCTTGGCATAGCCTTCATAAGACCTCGTCCGTCCCGAGCGGTAGTAAAAATACTTTTCGGTCACACGGAAATCGTACTCACTTCCGATGTCGCCGGTATAGAGAATTTCCAGATTCTTTCCGTCCATGTCAAAACGCAGAAATTCTCTCTTCTCGGAAGAAATGTACATACCGTAAAAATACTCACCATCACAGTAAAGGGAAGCCAAGGCCTTCTCAAGAATCATCGTCTCCTTCGAGGGATCCGCATAGGGCATACGGTAGAGCTTCCGGGCATCGCTGTAGTACAGATACTCGTCATCCAGATACCGAAGATTCAGAAGGGCTCCGAATTCAAATTCTTTGATCAGCGTATGCGTATCGCTGTCCAGATCGCACCGGTACAAGCCCAGCGGCGATGATTCCGGATGATCCGGATCCATATAACTTATGTAATACCAGATATCCCCGTGGACAATTTTCGCCCTCGCCTTCGGAAGATGTTTTTGGCAGGTATCGCACAAAACCTTATAATCGGCTGTCTCCATATCATAAACAACATAGCGCACTATTTTTTCCGTCTCTTTTTCGCCCGTGATGGGGTTCTCGCGGCGCTGCAAATTATATTGTCGGTAATAAGCTTTGCTGCCTTTGATTGTCATACCGGGTTCGAATGTATGCAGAGGGCACGATGATGCTTTATGCTGTCCGTTGACAAAGCATTGCTGGCCGGAACAAACCAGCGTCATAAAACCGGTTTCGGGATTGAAGCGATACGGACATCCCTGTGGGGTATAGTATATGTAGCCATCCTTCTGCTGGAACAAAAAATTACCGGCAAAAATATAAGCTGCCGGAAGGGTGCGGTCCCTTTCCGGCGTATATTCATATCCCGGCTTTCTGATCAGCTCGCCGTCTTCGCCTGCCTGCCCAAGGCTATCGACAACCGGTTCTGTATCAATTTCACGAAGCCCGGATTCACAGGAGGAACCCATAAATACAGCCGTCACGAGAAGGAAAAGGAACAATTTTGTTTTCATAGAACACCTCATATCTGTCAAAGCAAGAGCAGGATCAGCGAGGCGCGTATTGCGCGCGGGGCAAGGCGGGGGCGGTGACTCGTTGATTGAACTGCTCTCATGGCAAGTTCCTCCTTGTATTTTAGTACAGATCCGGCGGGAGAGGCGTTTGCCTCACACGCTTTTCTCTGTCTAGTTTCATTATACCATATTTTACTCCTGATGTCAACTCGGGATTGTGCACAAAGATCGGGGGCGCATTTTGTGCAATATCACCAAAGACGGGTCCCCGCCGGCAAAAAAGCGAAGCCTGCGGCCTTGTGCCGCAGGCTTTCTCTTTGTTCAGTTTTCGGCGGTGATGAAATCGTACTCGCCGGTGAGGACGTTGATCCGCATAAACGTGGGAATTTCAAGGTTGGGGGATTCTTTCCCCGTCTGCAGATCCAGATAGGATGCATAGATGTAATTGCCGTCGGGGAGATATTGATCAATATGATAGTTTTCTTCAAATTCTCCCGCGACCTTAAATACCATTTCCGGTTCGCCGCCATCCTTCGGAAGCCGCCAGAAATCACCGACACGGAAGTTCTTTTTATTATAGCCGTCATAATCTCGCGTCCGCCCAGAACGAAAGTAAATATACTTTTCGGTCACACGGAAATCGAGCGGGTTTCCGATATCGCCGGTATAAAGTATTTCCAGATTCTTTCCATCCATGTCAAAACGGAGAAACTCTCTCTTCTCGGAAGAAACGTACATACCGTAAAAATACTCACCATCACAGTAAAGGGAAGCCAAGGCCTTCTCGAGTATTACCGTCTCCTTCGAGGGATCCGCATAGGGCATACGGTAGAGCTTCCGGGCATTGCTGTAGTACAGATACTCGTCATCCAGATACCGAAGATCCAGAAGGGCTCCGAATTCAAATTCTTTGATCAGCGTATGTGTATCGCTGTCCAGATCGCACCGGTACAAGCCCAGCGGTGATGATTCCGGATGATCCGGATCCAAATAGCTTACATAATACCGGATATCCCCGCAGATCACGTTCGACCTCGCCTTCGGAAGTACTTTTTGACAGATATCGCACAATATCTTATAATCAGCGGTTTCCATGTCATAAATGACATATTGGGATACTCTTTCCCATTCCTGCTTACCTGTGATGGGGTTCTCACGGCGCTGCGAAAGAGATTGCAAATAATAAGCTTTACTGCCGCTGATAGTAATTACAAAATCGCTTGTATGAAGCGGACACAATGCGCGATTGTGTTTTCCGTTGCTATAGCATTGCTGACCGGAACAAATTAGTGTCATATAACCGGTTTCAGGGTTGAAACGATACGGAATTCCGTTGGCAACATAAATAATATAGCCATTGTTCTGTTGAAAAAAGAAGTTGCCGATGTTAAGATAAGCTGCCGGAAGAGCGCGGTCTCTTTCCGGCGTATATTCGTATCCCGGTTTTATGATCAGCTCGCTGTCTTCGCCAGCCTGCCCAAGGTCATCCGCAACAGGCTCTGTTTCAATTTCACGAAGCCCGGATTCACATGAGGAACCCATAAATACAGCAGTTAAGAGAAGGAAAAGGAACAATTTTGTTTTCATAGAACACCTCATATCTGTCAAAGCAAGAGCAGGATCAGCGCGGCGCGTATCGCGCGCGGGGCAAGGCGGGGCGGTGACTCGTTGATTGAACGGCTCTCATGGCAAGTTCCTCCTTCTGTAATAGTACAGATCCGGCGGGAAAGGCCGTTTGCCTCACTCGCTTTTCTCTGCCTAGTTTCATTATACCATATTTTACTCCTGATGTCAACTCGGGATTGTGCACGAAGATCGGGGGCGCATTTTGTGCAATATCACCAAAGGCGGGTTGCGCAGATTCGGGCAAAAAAGTCCCCGCATCGGCCAGCGGGGACTTTTTGTTTAATACAGCGATTCGAATTTTTCGATGAACTCCTCCAGATACGCCTCGGCGGCCGGCAGACGCTCGGCAACGCGGGAGGCGAAGTTATTCTGCCCGCCCTGCACGAACCACCGCGGCAGCAGACCCAGCTGATTGAAGGAATTGATACCGTAGATATAGGACGGATCGGCATTCATGTTGTCACGGATGAGATCCAGCATCTGTGCCGATTCATCGTCACGCGCAACCTTTTCCTTTAAGAGGATGTCATAATAAGCGGGTACAATGCTCTGCCAGCCCTCAAACGCCATTTCCTCCAGATACGCAGACACAGCCTCTGTCTTCTGACAGTTGACCGGCACAAACATCAGGCGCATAATATCGTGCACCGAGCTGTAATAATTCTCCTGCGCGCTGTTCATCTTCGGCGAGGGGATGATGCCGAAGTCATCCTTCATGGCGCGCAGAAATTCGCCGGTATAGAAGAAGCCGAACAGGAAGAGGCTGTCGCCCTCCTCGAATTTGTCGCGGTGCTCGGTATCCGCCTCGGTTCGGGTCATGGTGCCTTCGGTTTCGAATGCAACCTGATAGAGAACCTCAAACAGCTTGGCATTGTGCTCGCTCTGAACGGTCAGCGCAAGCGCTCCGTCATCGCCGCGTCCGACAACCTCATAGCCCATGCCGTAAGCGATGCCGTCATTGTTGTTGCCGTCCATCAGAAGCCATCCCACGCGGTCGGTATCATAATCCACCGAGCCGTTGGAATTGACATCGAGATAAACCTCCTTTGCCATCTCGCGGGCCTTATCCCAGGTCCACTCACCGTCCAGCACCGTCTGATACAGCGCATTGGGATCGCCCCAGAAATCGTTGAACATATTCTTGTTGAAGAAAACGCAGGACAGACAGCGGGTGCGGTCAATGGCAAAGTCGCCGGCCAGACCGTAGAGCTGATCGTCATCAGCAGTCATCTCGGACATGAAGGCACCGTCCCACCAGGCAGCATCAAGGCTCAGATAAGGAGCATCGGCCATGTTGGCAAACAGGCCCTCCATCGTAAGAATCGCGGTATTCCATTGGGTGCCGTGATAGAGATCGTAGGTTGTATCGTCGGCCATCATCAGCGTGCGGATGGCGGTACCGGTATCGCGGGAGGCCACGCCGGAATCGTAATAATTCAGCAGACAGCCAAGCCGTTCCTCAACCGCGCGGTTGGCGTTGAAGGTGGCATCGTCCATTGTTTCGCCGGTCAGCTCGCCGGCGATATCCGACAGCAGCTCCCGGTTGTTGGAGGCAACGGTGGTATACCAGATGTTGATGGTTTCACCGCCGAGATCAAATTCCTCCGGCACACCGGATTTCGGTCCGGATTCGGATGGAGCCGTCGTATCGGCTGAGGTGTCGCCCGACGTATCGGCGGTCGTGTCGGTGCTTCCTCCACCTTGGCAGGAAACGGTGCTTCCCAACAGCAGCGCGGCCAGAATCATACTCAGACTTCGTTTTGCGGTATTCATTCAATCGTCCCTCCGTTTTGGATGATTTTGCTTTGAATAATTTCAGTATACCATATCCAGCCTGATATTTCCATAATGGATTTGCTGTTTTTTTGTCGTATCCTGCTTTTTTCTTGACAGAGCGGCGGCGCTGTGCTATAATAAAGCCGAGGTGACGCCATGTTTGATACTTCCTATATCCAGCATTTTCCCGGTGTGCCGATCCGCGTGCATCTGTCCACCCGCAATTTCACCGCCGATTCCCCGGCCGTGGATCCCGGCTTCCTCCATGTGCAGGATTCGCCGGAGATTCTCATGCCTGTGAAGGGGCGTCTTCACGCCATTGTAAACGATAAGGAAACGGTCCTCGATCCCGGCGATGTCTTTATCTGCTCCCCCTTTGACAAGCATTCCTGCGAGGCCTGGGCCTCGGAGTCGCCGACCGCTTACTATTATTTAATCTTCGAGCTTCCCTTCTTTCAAAAATGCTTTCCGCCCGAGCCGGCGGAACGGATCCGCTCCCTCCATAACGGCTCTCTGCGCTTTATCCCCCATCTGCCTGTCGGAAATCCCATCGGCGATCCGATCCGTGAAGCGCTCCCCATCCTTCATAAGCTCTCGCTGACCGGCAATCCCTACGATGTCTGCCGGATGGTTCAGCTGGTCATGGGCATTCTGACCGGCCTTTTGGAGAACGGCCTCAGTGCAAGCTTAGAGCAGTCCTGCCGGGATTTCCATTTCATCCGCCAATGCATCGATTATGTGGACACGAATTTTTCCCATCCGATCTCAATGGAAACAGCCGCCGAAGCCCTCTCCTACAGCAAAAGCCATTTCTGCCACCGGTTCAAGGAATGCTTCGGCGTACCGTTTGGCACCTATCTCAACCGCTTCCGGATTGAATGGGCAGCCGAGCAGTTCAGCACCAAACGAAGTCTGACCCTATCCGATGCGGCCGCAGGCGCCGGATTCACCGATTACGCCTATTTTTCGCGCACCTTCCGCCGCTATACCGGCAAATCCCCGCTTGCCTACCGGCGCTCGCTTATGTCCGGCGAGGACATGACAGAGTAAGAAGAATAACCCGCAGCTCCCCGACCGGACAGTCGGGGAGCTGTGCTTATCCGCACGGCGGGCACATCCTCCGATGCCCCCGTCATGCTCCCTTTTTTGAAATATTGCCGTGGTTTTGTAGGATATTGACCTGGTGCTTGACTTCAGCCCTCTGCCGTGCTACAATAAAGGGGAGGTGAGCCTGTTGTTTGTTGAACATTGGATCAAAACCAATCAGAAGATTCCCGTCGGCATGACCCTCCAGTTTTTCGACCGTGAGGAGGACAATGAATGCTTTGCAACCCACATCCAGAACACATTGGAAATTCTCTGCAGCATCAACGGTCATGTCACCGTCGAGGTCAATGACCGCCCGTTTCTTCTTTCGCCCGGCGATATTCTGCTCATCAATCCGCTGGATAAGCATCGCGGCGACTTTTATCAGGGCCGCTATGCCGCCTACTACTGTCTGTATTTTGATATCAAGCATTTTCTGAGCGTTCTGCCCCACGAAGCCTCGGAGCGGATGCACGCCGTTCTCTGCGGAAGCGGACGGTTTCAGACAAAAATCCCTGCCGCCGACAAAAATGCCGATCCCCTTCGCGCCCTTCTGCCCGGGATGCAGAGAATTGCCTTTTCGCCGGATCCGGTCAGCGAAACAAGGATGATCGGACAAGTGGCTGCCGTCATCGCCGAGCTTCTTCCCTACTACCGGGAGCATCCGTGCGATGTCAACCGTTCCTTCGATTTCATCCGCCGCGTTTCCGCCTACATTGAAAAACACTATACCGAGCCGATCACAACCGCCGAGGTCGCACAGGCCCTCTCCTACAGCAAAAGCTATTTCTGCCGCCGCTTCCGTGAAAGCTACGGCTGCAATTTCTGCGATTATCTCTACCGCTTCCGGATCAGCGAAGCGGCCAGGCTCCGCCGTGAACCGGGACTATCCCTCGGCGAAATCGCGGCCCGGGCCGGATTTTCCGACTACGCCTATTTTTCGCGTACCTTCCGCCGTTATATGGGCGTGACCCCAAAGGATTATTTCAACCGATAGATGTTAATATCCTTCAAGTATCCGTCAAGATGTGTATAGCTTATCCCGGCTTCGTGTGATATAATAATTCAAAAAAGGAGATTTTATCTATGAAACGCTTCCCATCCTGCTTCCTTATTCTGGCGCTCCTTGCCGGAATGCTCACTGCCTGCCAATCCGAGCCGCCCGCCGATACGGGCGAGTCCCAAACCGGTCCCGCCGACACCTCCGATGTCGAAACCACCCGCGATTCCCTGCCCGCGCTCAATTATGAGGGCGCGGAGGTCTGTATGTTCGTGCCGTCCAATCTTTCCTTTGCCGAATTCTTTGTGGAGGAGCAGACCGGCGACATCGTCGATGATGCGATCTATGACCGCAATCTGGCCGTATCCGAGCGGCTGAATGTCAGCTTTTCCTTCCGCGCCGAATCGAATACCTGGGCCGAGCGCAACACTTACGCCGACATGATTTCCCAGAGCGCGCTGGCCGGAGATGCCGCATACGATATCGTCGCCGGTTATTCGATGTCCGTCGCCAGCCTCGCGGCCTCCGGCGTGCTGATCGATCTGACCTCGACCGAATATCTGGACTTCTCCAAGCCCTGGTGGTCGGACAGTCTGCTGGCCGAATCCACGGTAAACGGCAAGCTCTATTTTGCCTCCGGCGACATCTCCACCAGTATGCTCTACTATATGTACGGCACCTACTTCAACAAGGATATTCTGACCGATTTCGGTCTGGAGAACCCCTACGATCTGGTTGACAACAATCAATGGACGATTGATAAGATGCTGGAAATGTCCCGTGACATCTACGAGGATCTCGACCGCGACGGCAAAAAATCGAAGAATGACCGCTTCGGCTTTGCCACAATGGCCACCTACTGCGACCCCTTCTGGTTCTCCGCAGGCCTTCGTACCACCGAGATCAATGAGGACGGCATTCCGGAGATCTCCGATGACTTCACAAGCGAGCGTGCCGCAAAGCTGGTCGAAATGCTGACAGGCTTCTTCCACGACACGGATGACGGATTGCTGGACGGCGACATTATCATGTTCTCCTGGGGCAATACCCTGTTCACCAATCACGAGCTGCTTCACGCCGCCACCGCCCTCCGCGATGCGGATTTTGCCTACGGTCTGGTTCCGATCCCGAAATACGATGCCGGGCAGGAGGAATATGTCACCGTCGCCTCCTTCCCCTACAATCTCTACGGTATTCCGATCGATGCGAAGGATCCCGATATGTCCTCCGCCGTTATGGAGGCGCTGGCATCCGAGGGCTATTACAACGTCACGCCTGTTGTCTTTGAAACCGCGATGAAGGTCAAATATACCACCGACGAGGATTCCGCCCGGATGTATGACATCATCCGCTCCTCCGTAAGCTTTGATTTCGGCCGCGTCTTCTGCGACAGTCTGGGTGCCCACACCTACAGCCTCTTCCGCCATACCGTCGCTAACAACAACACCGCCTGGTCCTCTGACTGTGCCTCCGCCCTTCCTGCCATGGAGGAGATGCTGAATGAGCTTGTCTCCTTCTTTGAGGAAGAATAAGTCGGGCCTTGATTCACACATCAATAAAAAGGGGCTGTTGCACCGAAGTGCAACAACCCCTTTTGCGTTTATTCTTCGCCGAACTTGCTCATAAGCTCGTCCAGCGAGGTCTTGAGCTCGGATTCCTTTTCGGCATAGAGCGTTGCAAAATTCTTACCGCTGATATGATACATCGACTGGCGGGTGGTGTAAACCGGATTGCCCAGTACGCTGGTGTAGGTTACACCGAAATCGTAATAGGCGCCTTCGATAATCAGATCGAGCATCCGGCTGGCTTCATCGTCGCGCATATACTTGACCTTGAGCGCCGTTTCAAAGTAGGCGGGGGTTACATATTTGTAGGACTGCTCGGCCATCAGCTCTAAGAACGCGCCGACCTTTTCCGTTTTCTCGCAGGTAATCGGCACACCGATCTGCGAATAGTTGTCGCCGATGCCGCTCATGTACATCTCCTGATCTTCATCGTACTTGGGCATCGGAAGAATACCATAGTCATCCGCCATATCGCGGAAATTGGCGGAAGCGCCAAGAGAGCCGCCATAGAAGAGGTTCTTTCCGTTCAGGAAGCGTTTGGAATCCGCCTTGTCGATGAAGAACACGCCTTTTTCCTGGCAGAGAACATAGAAGGTTTCAATGATGTTGGTGTTCCGCTCGTTGAGATAATCCCATTCGATGCGTCCGTCAGAACCCGTTTTCGTGTAGGTAAGACCGGCGCCGCTCGGCCAGGAGTCCAGCGCGGAGTTGGCATCCCAGCCATAGAAGTCGTTTTCATCCTTAACGGTGTCGCCGTTCACATCGTTGTAGACATCCTTGACCAGATTGCCGAAATATTCATGCGTCCACTTGCCGGACTCAACAACCTCATAGAGATTCAGATCGGGCAGATATTCTTCCGCCTTGGCCTTGTTGAAATACATACCGGTTCGGTCGGAGATAGCGGACAGCACGATGTCGCCGGTTACGGTGTAGAGCTTGCCGTAGATCGCCGTATTTTCCACCATATTCTGATGCCAGTACGGCTTTGTCAGATCCAGATTCTCCACATCGTAAAGATTCATATATACACCGTCAATGGACAGCATCGGATTGCAGTAAGCGTAGAAGGAGATCAGATCGTAGGTGTTGTCGCCGGCCATGACCTCCTGGCGGACGTTGGACATGAAGGCCGTGTGCTGACCCCAGGCGCCGTCGCGGGCGACGATTTCCAGCTCCAGCCCCAGCTTTTCCTGCACATAGATGTTGCGCTCATACAGCGCATCGTTGACGATATCACCGTCAGCGGTTTCCATCTGAAATTCGGCAAGATACTTCTCCGCCGAGCGGGTGAGCACGGTAATGGTTTCGCCTCCGAAGTTCAAGCCGTCGGGCAGATCGGCATGAACCGCATCACGGCCAACCTCCTGCGGCTCTGTTTCGGCTGGTGTTGTTTCGCCGCTTGCTGCATCTGTGGTGTCGGTAACAGCGGGCTCTCCGCCACAGGATGCCAGCACGCCAAGCAGCATGGCCGCGCAGATACCGCCGGACAGAAGCTTTTTCAGATTATACATAACAGAATCTCCTTTCGGATTTGAGATTATTATTATTCTATCATACCCCTTAGCCGAATACAAGGCAGCGTATTTACATAAATTTATCTCTCTTTGACTTTTCGTTGACAAATCCGCGCAAATATGCTACAATATTTGCTGAGGTGATGTTATGCTGTTTGAACCGATCAATCCGAAGTACCGTTCCGTCCCCGCTCATATTTTCACATCGGACAACCGGCGACACTTCTGGCCCGCTCCGCCGCATATGCACAGCGCGGTCGAAATTCTCGCGCCGTACAGCGGTGCCCTGCGCGTTCAGCATGAGGATAAGCTGCTGAATGTCGAAGCCGGTGAAATCTTCATCGCTTCCCCGCTGGAAATCCATACCTGTCAGCCGGCCGATCCTTTGGAATTGACCGAATATTATTGTCTGCTCTTCGAGCTTCCCCATTTTATTTCCACGCTTCCCCCCGAGGCGGCCGAAAAGCTGCGCGCTGTATCCAGCGGCCGGATGCGCCTGCCCGACCGGATTGGAGCCGATCATCCGGCGGCTGCTGTGATCCGCGAAGTCCTCGGTGAGATGCTCCGCCACCACAGCAAAAACAGCATCGCAGGCGATTGCCGCGTCAGCGCGGATATTCTCCGGGTTCTCGTTGAGCTGCTGGATTTCGGCCTCACCGAAGCGCCGCCCCGCCTCAATTCGTCCGCGGAATTCATCCGCAAAACGGCGGAATATATCACCGACCATTACCGCGAGCCGATTACAGCCGCTTCGGCAAGCAGCGCGCTTTCCTATACCGAAGCCTATTTCTGCCGCCGCTTCCGCCATTGCTTCGGCACAAACTTCAACGATTATCTCTATCGCTACCGGATCCGGTTCGCCGCCCAGCGGATCGCGCTGGAAACGCACACGCCGCTTTCGGAAATTGCCGCCCGCTTCGGCTTTGCCGAGTACACCCATTTCTGCCGCGTTTTCAAAAAATACACCGGCCTCACACCGCGCGAATACCGCCGCTCAAAGCCGAAGGGATGAAAAATGCGCCCCCTCCCATAGCCGGGAAGGAAGACGTGACATGATATAACATCCGCCCCCTTGTATTCGTGCCAATCCGCACAAATACAAAGGGGCGACAGCTTTTCTCTTTTGGGGGATCAGCACTCCCTTTCCTGCAGAAGCACGCAGGAATTGGGCGGCAGAAGGATCGATGCCCCGTCCGTCATACCGTCGGCGGTGCCGTCATGGGTTTCATCAAGGCGAAGAAGATCGAAGCGGACCGGCCGTCCGAAATCCAGACCGATCTGTCGCGGGGTGGGATTTTCATCCGAATAGTTGGCGATAATGCAGAGAAGCCGGCCGTCCTTATCGGCACCGCAGAGGGTGTAAAGCCCCTCCGGCTCTGCTTCACAGCGGATTTCGCTGTTATAATCGTACAGCATTCCGTACCAGAGGAAGGGATAGTAGCCCTTCAGCCTTTCAAGCGTATAGAAATCGAACAGACCGTTGAAGAAATGCGGCTTCGCATCGTAATACATGAGCATATCGATGGGCGCTTTCTGCGCGGCCGCCATACAGGCCATCGTGAACGCCGCGCCCTTCATGCCGATGATCGTTTTTACGGATTCAGTGAAATCCTCTCCCCAGCTTTTCACATAATTCCACTCGTTGATAATACTCTCGGCATTACCGTAACTGTTTGCATCCATCAGCTGGCGTGCCGTCTCGGAGCGCCTGTGCATCTGCGCCGGCTCCACGCAGTAGATGTGCCAGGAAAAGAAGTCAAGCGGTACCTCCCGGCGGTGCATCTCGGCCAGGAAATCCGCCGCCCAGTTCATCTTTCCGGCGAGTGCGGGGCCGCCGATCCTTAAATGCGGGAAGCAGGCCTTGAGATGCTTGGCGGCGACCTCGAAGAAATCGAAGAACAACGCCTTTGATCCGCCCCATGTGCGCTTGTTCGTGCTGTCATCGTCATCGAGGTCCGGCTCGTTCCAGATTTCCCAGTACCGGATGCCGAGATGATAGCCGTTCGCCCATCCTTCGTTATAATGGCGGATGATGTGCTCACAGATCACCGCCCACTTGTGAAAGTCGGCGGGCGGAAGCGTGCCGTATTTTTTCACCCAATGCTCGATCTTCTGCCCGAGCCGGTAGAAGGTCTGGGTGCCCGCCTCCAGCGTGATCTGAATGTATTCGTCCGTCACCGGAAAATCGTAGGATGCGGGATCCAAAGGATCCGCAGAAAAATCCGGAAAGATCGCGGTGATATCCACCACGTGCTCCCCGCCGTAGCCAACGTGCTCCGAGGCATCGTGACAGCGCGCATAGGGAATCCTCGCATCCCGGTATGCCGCCAGATTGCTCCGGCTCTGACTGTTTGTATGCCGTTTATGGCAGGGGCCGTTATTGACCGCATTCAGCGGCTTGAAGCCGCCATACCGTTTTTGGGTATCAAATCGAAGAAGCTCCATGTGTTTTTCATCCTTTTGGCATGATTCCCGCCGGATTCTTCCGGGGGCACACTCATTATATCATACCGCGAGCGGGAATGCAATCCCTTTTCCGAAGCTTTCAAAAAAAGGGGCTGCTGCACAGATGTGCAGCAGCCCCTTGCTTTCTTCCATTTTTATCTATGCCGCTGCCGTCAATTTCCCGCACCGAGGAACTGCTCAATAAAAGCCTCCCTCTTTTCATTGGCGGCGGTGATCCGGGCGGTGTACATCGAAACGATGTCCTTGTTTTTTCCCTGCATCATCTCGCGGTAGACATATCCCAGCTGTCCGAAGGCATCGCCGTAGATATAGGCGATATCCGGACGACAGTTGTCGCGGATGAGATCCAGCATCGCCGCCGAATCGTTGTCGCGGACATATTTATCCTTCAGCACCGTATCATAATAGGCGGGCAGGACGTTCTGCCAGCCCTCAAAAGCCAGCTCCTCCAGCACGGCCGATACCGCATCCGCCTTCCGGCAGTTGGCGGGCACCACCATCAGCCGCATGATATCGTGAACGGTCGAGCAGTACGCCTCCTGTGCCTCGTCGAGCTTGGGGGTCGGAATGATACCGTAGTCGTCCTTCATATCCCGGAAGGCATCGGCGGTATAGAAGAAGCCGAAGAAGAACATCGAACCGCCATCGGTGAACCGATTCCGGTCGGCCAGCGAATTCTCGCTTCCGGTGCCCGAATAGAAGCCGCCGTCCGTTTCATAGGCAATCTGATAGAGCTTTTCAATGGCGGCGACGGTACGCTCGTTGTTCATCGTGATGATCGGATTGTCATCCTCATCGCGGGAGGTGACACGCGCGCCGGTCGCATAGAAAAGCGCATCGTTATTGTTGCCGCCGCTGACACAGTAGCCCAGCCGATCCTCCCGGCTCATTTCGCCGTCACTGTTCAGATCCTCATAAACATCGGCGGAAATCTGCCGCATCCGATCCATCGTCCAGCTGCCGTCCAGCACTTCCCTGTACAGGGCATCGGCATTCCCCCAGAAATCCTCAAACATTGCCTTATTGTAGAAAACGCAGGACAGACAGCGTGTGCGGTCGATGGCATAGTCGCCGACCAGCGCATAGATCCGATCCTCGCCGATGGTCATCTCCTTCATGTAGCCGCCGTCCCACCAGGGCTGATCCAGACTCAGATAATCGGCATCGGCCATATTGAGAAAGAGCCCCTCGGCGGCCAGCGCCGCGGTGTTCCATTGAGTGGAATGAAAGAGATCGTATTCGTCCACATCCGCCATCACCAGCTTGCGCACCTCGTCGCCGGTCTGTCCGGACGGGATTCCGGAATTATAGAAATCCAGCGATACGCCGAGCTTTTCCTCGACCCGTTTGTTGGCATTGAAAATCGCATCGTCCAACACATCGCCGGTCAGCTCGCCCGCGATATCGATCAGCGATTCGGTTGCGGATGAGGCTGTGGTGGTGTACCAGATACGAACTTCCTCACCGTCAAAATCCGTACCGGCGGGTACACCCGACACGGGGCCGGATTCGGCGGCGGAATCGGTTGATAATCCGGTCCCGGGTCCGGGAGCCGGATCCGTTTTAGTGCAGGAAGCAAGGCCCAGGCTCATCAGCACAGCCAGAAGAGCGGCGATTCGCTTATCGGAAATTTTCATACAGACAACTCCTTTTCTTTTTTTAACAGTATACCACAAACCGGCCGTCCTTGCAATCCGCACGATTGCGGTATAACAGGGCTGGATTGTGTTTTTTGGCTTGACAAGCGGGCTGGAATGTGATATGCTGTATATAAGAAGTGCATTTGCAGAAAGGGCTGAATCCTTTGATCGACCGCTCCTATTCCCGCTACTTTGTCAACATTCCCGTTTTCATCCGCCACCGGCGCCGCGCCGAGGAGATCGGTCTGCCGCCTTATCATATGGTAGGGATGCACGCGCAGAATTCCTATGAGATCCTGCTGGCCACCGAGGGCCTGACCCGCGTCACCCTGAACGGGCAGGACTATGAGCTGTCCCCCGGCGATCTTCTCATCTGCCATCCCTATGACCGGCACAGCTGTATCACGGACATCTCGCTCGGGCCGGTATCCTATTATTTTCTCATATTTGAATCGGAGATTGCCGAACGAGCCCTTCCCCGCAGCGCTTGTGAGCTTCTTCGCTCGGTGAGCGCCGGCCGCCGCCGCTTTCAGAGCTATATCCCCGCCGGGGATCCTGAAGCTGACGGCATCCGCGCTTCCTTCCCATTGATCGAAACACTCCAGCTGCGCCGGACACTCTTTGATGACTGCCGTATTACCGCTCGGGTCGAGCTGATGGCGGCCGATCTGCTTGAGCACTATCTTCGCTCCGATGCGGTCGCTCCCCCCAAGGAGCTTGAATTCATCCGCGCTGTAACCGAATTTGTCAGCGCGCATTACGCCGAACCGGTTTCCACCGAGGACATCAGCGCCGCCTTTTCTTACAGCAAGAGTCACTTCTGTCATCGGTGCCGGATGCATCTTGGCTGCACCTTCACGGATTTTCTGACCCGGTATCGGATTGAGATGGCCACGCAATTCATGACCTGGACGCAGACCTGCCATCTTCCCCTCTTTGAAATTGCCCGCCTTGCCGGATTCGGAGATTATTCCTACTTCAAAGACTCCTTCCAAAAGTATACCGGACAGCTTCCGAGCGAATACCGTGCTTCCGTTACCCCCGATTTTCCCGAACCGTGAAGCACCGAAAGCCTTGCTTCTTTTGCAGGCACTCCAGGGGCTGTTGCATTTCGATGCAACAGCCCCCAGCAAATACATCCTGGAACCCATTGAGGGTTCCATTTTTATGTGCTGTGCACATAAAAACCGATGTATTCGGGCGCGAAAGCGCTTTTTTTCTATTTTCCCTTGACAATTATCCGGGTATCATGTATAATTAAATTGTACAACGTTCGGTTAACGTTAACATTTCAGGATTTAAGCTGCATCACACTTAACAAACTGCACGAAAGGATGTCTGCCATGAAATACCGTCTGACCCGCCTGCTTACCCTCGCCCTGATTCTCTCCCTCTGTGCTTCCTGCGGCTCCGTTACGCCGCCCGACGATTCCACCGCTCCCGCTTCCACCACATCGGCCGCCGATACGGAGCCGGCAATCACCTCCGGTGTTCCGGCCGGAATGGATCTTGGAGAAGAAGAGATCAACATCTGGTCCTTCGCAAAGGCCGCCTCGGCGGTTGAAACCTTTGTCGATATTGCCGGAGAAATGACCGGCGATGTGCTCGATGATGCCGTTTTCAATCTCAACCGCGCCGTCGAAGAGCGGCTGAGGTGCGATCTCATCTTCCATGATACCGGAGCAAGCTCAAGTGAAACCGCGGATTTTGTCAAGACAATGGTTCTTGCCGACGATACCGCCTACGATCTCTATCATGTCATCCAGTACAACGCCGCACCGCTGGCCGCCGACGGCATCTTCTTAAACATTGCCGATGCGCCCTATCTTTCGCTGGATGAAAGGTGGTGGGACGGCGCGTATATGAAGGAGATGACCGTCAGCGAGGATCATCTCTTTGCGCTTGTCGGCGACTATGCGATCGACCGTACCCGCTGTCTGTCCGCCGTCTTCTACAACAAGGCCCTGTATAACGATTTCTACGGAAATCCGGACGGGCTTTACGAGGAGGTACTGGAAGGAAAGTGGACCTATGATCGCCTTCGTGAAATTTCAGCCGAGGTTTACAGCGATCTCAATAACAACGGCAAAACCGACATGGCTGACCGGCTCGGCTTCCCTGTCAACGGCACCAACAACATGGATGCCCTTTTCTACGGTGCCGATGTCCGCGTCACCGAGCGCGGCGATGATGACATCCCTTCCCTTGTCTTGAACAGCGAGCACACCATCCAAGCGGTCAACAAGCTCTATTCGCTGGTCTATGAAACCGAGGGCGGCCTCTATTCAACGGCGGCCATGGACAATCTCACCCATTTCATCGACGGCAAATCGATGTTCCACTTTGCCTTCTTCTACACCGCCGAGGCCATGCGTGATATGCGTGACGATTACGGCATCGTGCCTATGCCCAAGCTCGATGAAACCCAGGAGAATTATGTCAGCACCGTCCACGACATCATGCGCATGATGGTCCTGCCCGCCAACTGTACGAAGGTCGATTCGGTCTGCGCCGTGCTGGAGGAGATGTCCTTCGAGGGCTGGCAGAATCTCCTGCCCGTCTATTACGAGGTAGCGCTGAAGGACAAATATGTCCGCGACGATGCTTCGGCCGCCATGCTGGATCTCATCCGCGATACCTGCCGCACCGATATTGCCTATGTCTACCGCGATCCCTTCGGCAATATGGGCTACATCACCCGCAAGCTCATCCAGAACGAAAAGAGCGATTTCGCCTCTGAATACGCCGCAAACGAATCCTTTGCAAAGGACTCAATCGATCAGTTCGTTGATAAGTTCCTTTCCGTGGAATAATTCAAAAACCGAAGTCTGCCGTATGCACTAAAGCTCGTGCGGCAGACTTCTTTTTGTTATATTGACAAACCTTTTCTGCTGTGCTATAATACTGACACTACCGAATTCAATGAAGGAGATTTTCCCATGAAAAAACTTCCGCTTTTTCTGGCCGCTCTGCTGGCCGCGGCCCCGCTGACGGCCTGCGGCTCCGATGCGTCAACCGATACCACCGCCGATTCCGTTGCCGGCGACACCACTCCCGCTGAAACCGCCGAGCATTCCGGCGTTCCGGCCGGCACCGATCTTGGTGAGGAAACGATCAACATCTGGTACACCACTAAGGCGGCCTCCGTTGCCGAAACCTTTGTCGATATCGCCGGCGAGCTGACCGGTGAAACCCTCGACGATGCGATCTTCAATGCCAACCGTGCCGTTGAGGGCCGCCTCAACTGCAAGCTGAATTATTTCAATTCCGGTGTTTCCACCTCCAATACCGGCGCCGAGGTCACGAAGCTCGTCATGGCGGACGATACCTCCTACGATCTCTTCCACCTCGTGCAGTGGAATTCCGTCAAGCTGGCAACCGAGGGCCTGTACATGAATCTTTTCGGCGCTCCTTACTTCGATTTTGACAAGCCCTGGTGGGACCGCGATTACATGGATGCGCTGACGATGGGCAATGACCGGGTCTTCATGATGGTCGGCGACTATGCGGTGGACCGCACCCGGTGCCTCGGATGCGTCTTCTACAACAAGGCGATGTTCGAGGACTTCTACGGAAATCCCGATGGGCTTTATCAGGAGGTTCTTGACAAGACCTGGACCTGGGAGCGTCTGCAGCAGATCTCGGCCGATGTCTATTCGGACATCAACAACGACGGCAAGACCAATCTCGGCGACCGTCTGGGCTTTGCCATCAACGATTACAACAACATCGATATCCTCTATTTCGGCGCCGATGTGAAGATTTCCGAGCGCGATGAAGACGGCAATCCCTATCTCGTCATCAACAACGAGCACACCGTGGATGTCTACGATAAGCTCTACAAGCTGGTCTATGAAACCGAGGGCGGCTATCCCTACAGCGGTGTCTACAATTACAATGCCGATGTCGAAGCGCGGAATTACTTCATCGAGGGCAATCATATGTTCCAGTTCGGCTTCTTCTATACCGCCGAGGCCATGCGCGAAATGAAGGATGACTACGGCATCATCCCTGCCCCTCTCTTTGATGCATCGCAGGAGGATTATGTTTCCACCACCCACGATATCATGCGCATGATGGCCGTTCCCTCCAACTGCACCAAGTTTGATGCGGTCTGCGCTGTCATGGAGGAGCTGGCCTTCGAGGGCTACAAGAATGTTCTGCCCGAATACTACGATCTGCTCCTGAAATACAAGTACGCGCGCGATGATGCCTCCGCCGCGATGATCGATCTGATCCGCGATGGCTGTACGATCGATACGGCCAATATCTTTGGCTTCACGGTTGTCAACCCGCGCACCACGATCCAGGAAAAGACCGCCGATTTCGCATCGAAATACGCCGCCGGTGAAGCGGCCGCCATCGAAAAGATCGAGGATTACATCGAGCTCTTCAACGATATTGAATAACACCGCCGCCTGCCGTACAAAACGGCAGGCGCTTTTTTGTCCCGATTCTTCCATCCGCAGACCGATTCCCCGCCGGAATCTGCGAAGAGTCGATTGACAAACGCTCCCCGCCGTGCTATAATATCCTTAATCAAAATCAAAGGAGATCCGCCATGAAACGTTCGCTTTCCCTGCTTCTTTGCGCCATTCTGACCGCTTCGGCTATGGCATCCTGCGGCGGCGATGCCCCCGCCGACACCTCGGCACCGCCCGCATCCGATTCCACCGCGCCCGACAATACCGATGAGCTCACCGGCCGCGATGCCGTCAAGGCCGATGTTCCCGCCGAAATCAATTACAACGGCGACACCGTCACCATCCTCACCCGCTCCGCCGAGCAGTTCCTCAAGGAATTCAAGGCCGAGGAGGAAACCGGCGACATTGTCAACGATGCCATCTATGACCGCAATCTTCATGTCGAGGATACGATGAACGTAAGAATCGCGCTGATCGAGCGGCCTGGCGGCTGGGGCGATCACACCACCTTCATGGATACCGTCCGTCAGGAGGTCTTCGCCGGCGACAATTCCTACGATGTCATCTCCTTCTACGCCTACTGCAACCCGATGCTGGCTGTGGACGGCGTGTACATGAACCTCTACGATATGCCCTACTTCGATTCCGAAAAGCCCTGGTGGCATCAGAATTATATCGAAACCGCCACCGTCTATGACAAGCTCTATTCGGTCGTCGGCGATATCAACCTCACCACCGTCACCTACCGCCGCGGCGTCTTCTTCAACAAGGTCAAGGCCGCGGAATATCTCCCGGATGTCAATCTCTATGCCCTCGTCGAGGAAGGCAAATGGACATGGGATCTCTTCTCCACCTACGTCAAGGATGTCTACCGCGATCTGAACGGCAACACCGAGCGGGATATGGAAGACTTCTACGGCTGGTATCTGCCCCGCGACTCGGTCTTTGACTTTGCGGTTGCAGGCGGCCTCTCCAATGTTGTCCCGGATGGCGACGGCGCATGGGAATGGGATTTCTTCAACGAAAAGAACCTCGCCATCGTCGAAGCCTTCAACAAGCTCGTCAACGAAAACGGTACCATGTACAACGCCGAGGAGAATCACGAGGAAATGCTCCGTGACGGCCATTGCCTCTTCTACAATCACCGCCTTCTGAAAACCGAGCAGTTCCGCGACATGGAGGATGATTACGGCATCCTCCCGAACCCCAAGTTCGATGAGGATCAGGAAGCGTACTACAACACCTCCGGCGACTCCTATTCGCAGATCTGCATCCCGACCACCTGCCGCGACCCCGAGATGGTCAGCATCTTCCTTGAACTGATGAGCGAATATTCCTACCAGAAGGTCACCCCCGCGTATTTCGATACCGTCCTCAAAGGCAAATACATCCGCGATGACGAATCCGCGCATATGCTGGATCTGATCATGGAGGGCGCATGGTATGACTTCGCCGAGATTCACGCCTCGGTTGTCGGCCGTCCCTTCGACCATATGCTGATGAGCGGCGGCGCCGATACCTTCGCTTCCCGCGCGGCCTCCCAGAAGTCCCTGCTGGAAACCCAGATGAAGGATCTTCTCACCAAGTACGCCGAAGAAGAATAAACGGACACACAAAAAGGCTTCCCTCAAGGGAAGCCTTTTCTGTGTGTTACGGTGCTGTGAAGATGGTGAGCACGGGAGCTCCGTCCTCCGTCCGGCTCCAGATTCGCTCAAAATCGAAGCCGTCGAAGGCGCAGGCCTCATCCGCGCGCAGATCGTAATTGAAATAGCCGCCGTATTTGATGCCGTGCTGCTGGCAGAATTCGATGAAATCGTCGCCCTCAAAGGTGTTCGCGATGAACTTCGATAACCACAACCGCTCGCGGGGATAAGTGTTCGGATCCAGAAGATAGGGATAGTCCTCCTCGGCGCTGACATCGTAGGTCATGAAGTCCTGCAGATATTCAATGCGGCAGGTGGTGGCATAAAAGGCGTTAAACTTTTGGGCTTCCTTCAGATTCTCTTCGGGAATGCCCTCATATTCCGCGGCTCTTTCATCCATTCGCCTCCATTCGGTATCGGCAAAATCCTCCTCCGTCAGCTGTCCGTAGTTCCGGTTGAGGATGGCAAAAAGGATTCCGCGCAGCGCATCCCGGTTCAGATAAATCGGCAGGTCGGTAGGATAGGAGTAGGCCGCACCGAGATCCGATGCCGTGGAATCGATGGTGCCGTCAAAATACGAGGTCGCGCAGGCTTTGGCAAAGGCCGTGACACCGGCAACATAGAGCGTATTGACCGGCGGCTCGGGCATATCGACCCGGATCGCCGCTTTGCTGTAGCAGGAGTCCACAATCGTCGCCTCGCCGACCAGACCGCTGATGACGATCCGGCCCGGATTCACACCGTTTTCATAGCTCTCGGGCTGTTCGCCAAATGCAGGCGCACCGAGAACGGTGACCTCCACCCGATCGGCATAGCAGCCGGCGACGAATTCGCATTTGCCCGCGATCACGCCGACATACAGTCCCGTATTCTCCGGCGCGGTGCGGATATCCACCGTCACCGAGCTGTCCGTGATGCCGAGATTCTTGATGAATCCGCCCGAAAGCTGAGTTTCGTAGCCGTATTCCTCCTCGCCCTCGGTCCGGTCGAGATCATAGATCGCTTCTGCAAGCCCGAACAGACCGACATATTTGTCGCCCGGGCCGGCTTTGATCTGCAGATTCGAGATCACATAGCCGTTTCCGTCAAAGCTTCCGGTGAAATATTCGGGCCGCACGCCTTCCTCGGCGACGCCGGGACCGATCGGCGCAAAGCCGTTTTCATAGATTCCGCCCTCGGCGTAGGCTTCATCCGGGATGCGGATGTCATTCATCAGAATGTACTTTCCGTCAAGTCCCTCGCGGATTGTTTCCAGATCCTCCACCGTACGGACGGCAATCCATCCCTCGGGCACCTCCGTCAGCCGTCCCGGTGCCGATTCCTTCCAGAACAGCATATTGATATAGTCCCGCACGGCCGGAACACCGGCATACACGCCGACCATTCCCATTCCGAGCAATACGGCGCACAGAGCGATAACAGCCGCCCGCCGCCAACCGTGATTCTTATGTTTCATTCTGACCTCCCCTTTCTCACAATTCAGATTCCGGATCCCGGCTCGGATCCGCGCCTTCTGCGCTTCACTTATATCCGGGATATCCTGCGATCCGGTGCCGTCTGACCCCGCTTTGATCCGGCCAAAGGCACCCTTCAGAGTCTTATCAAACGATTCATCCTTCATCGGTGATCAATCCCCTTTCCTTCAGGTTTTCACGAAGCCATTTCCGTCCCCGGGACAGGCGCGTCCGCACCGTACCGGGCGTGATGGCGAGGGCATCGGCAATCTCGGGAATGCTGTATTCATAATAAATATGAAGATTCAGCACATCCCGCATCGCGGCCGGCATCTGACGGAGCACGATGGCAATCTGCGCTTCCAGATCCGAGACGATGGCCTGTCCCTGTGGGTCGGCTTCCGATGCGGCCGCAATCGGCTCCGTATCCCAATCGGCTAAAGGAAGCGGGGGATTCTTCTTTTTGTGATAGATGTCAATCGAGGTATTGCGCACATAGATCACGGCCAGCGCCGTTCGCTGATCGTCCGGGAGCGGCCGGAACTTTCCGGCATTCGCGGCCATCCGCACAAACGCATCCATGATCGCATCCTCACAATCCTCGGCATTCTTCAGAATCCGCCAGGAGCATCGCCACATCGCTTCATAGCTGACCTCCCAGATCTCCTCCAGAACCGTCATCCCCTCGCCTCCTTTCTCCTGGCTTCATTATGTATAACCGGAATCTTCTTCATTTGTTACATTGGGGGAGAAAAAATCTCC
This sequence comes from Candidatus Flemingiibacterium sp., assembly GCA_045578725.1. Classification (GTDB taxonomy): domain Bacteria; phylum Bacillota; class Clostridia; order Oscillospirales; family CAG-272; genus Flemingiibacterium. The sequence continues at coordinate 4,804 of JAZNKS010000086.1, read as the reverse complement.
GGAGCCGCAGGATCCGGTTCCGGAGATTTTCATTTAATGCTTTGACAGCGTTTCCAGCATCGGAAGGGAGGTCAGATCGTCGGGAAGCTGCACCAGATACAGCTGCTCATAGCCGGTATCATCCGAGGTGTAGAGCACCGATTTTCCGTCGGGTGTCATACAGGGATGAACATGGGCACGCTGGCGTTTGAAGGTGCAGTTGTGCAGGCAGAGCGCACGGGGCGCTTCATAGCCGTCCTCCAGCAGGCGCCAGATACGCAGATACCTTCCGTTTGCGGATCCGTCGCCGATAATCAGCTTCTCATCGCGCGAGAAGATATGACCGGTGTTGAAGGGGAAATCGTAGGACTTGTCATCCGTTCCGTCGGCCCGGAGAGAACCGAGAATCTTGCGGCCACTCCAGGATCCGTCCAGAATGCCGTGATAGCCGATCCGGCTTCCGTCGGCAAACCAGTATTCATGGCCGATCCACTCGCCCGCCCTGCATTCATGGAGCTTTTTGACTTCTCCGGTGGAGATCCGCAGACTCCAGAGGCGGTTGTCCACCTCGTTCCACGGGCCTTCATGGCAGAAGGTCAGAAGATCCGGATCGGTGGGCGAAGCGTTGACATGGGCGATGAAGGCTTGCTCGGTAAACACAGCCTCGGCCTTGCCGCCGTCCACGGGGATCCGCAGAATCTGTGATGTCGGCTTCGACTCAAAGATCGCTCGCAGGGTCCGGTCACCGGGCGTCCGAAAGCGGGGGCTCTCGTAAATCGAGGTGAGTACATATTTTCCGTCCGCCGTGACGGAGGTAATATGATGATCCCAGCCCTCCGGTATCGTATAGAGCGCCGTCTGCTCCTTCGTCCCGATGTCGATTCTGTACAGCACGGCATCCGCAAAGAAATACAGACGGGCATGGACGGGATCGACAAAGGCCTCATGGAGCTTGTACTCCATCGGATACGGAAGGGGCGGCAGATCGCTGAGCGGATCGATCTCGCCGGATGCAAGATCCAGCGTGAAGAAATTCAGCGCGTTGCCGCGATCGCTTTCAAAGACGATCTTTCGACCATTATCGTAAAAGCAGTTGTTGGTGAAATAGAGATGATTGCTGTTTGCTCGCCAGGCGGTGAGCCGTGTCACGACAGCACCGGTATCGGGATCGGTAAAGGTCTGCTTTTCCGACGGATAGCGAATCATCTTATTTGACCTCAATCAGGGATTCGTCCCAGGCTGCGGGAGCGGCATAGCCCATCAGATTGACCATTGTTGCGGCCACATTCGACAGACCGAAAGCGCCGTTGTCAGCCTTGACGGTATACTTGTCGGCGTTGAAGTTATCGTAGATATAGCACGGAACGGGATTGAGGGTATGGCTGGTCTTTGCCTTGAGGGAGCCGTCCTTGTTCTTCTTGGGCTCACCGGTCTTCTTGTCCAGCTCAGCCATTTCATCGGCGTTGCCGTGATCGGCGGTGATCAGCGCCGCGCCCTCCAGCTTATCGATAACGGCCAGAATGCGGGCCAGCTGGAGATCCAGCGCCTCAACCGAGATCTGGGTTGCCAGGAAGGAACCGGTATGGCCGACCATATCGCCGTTCGGGAAATTGACACGCAGATACTTGTACTTGCCGGACTCCAGGCACTCAATCAGCTTGTCGGTGATCTCGGCGCACTTCATCCACGGACGCTGTTCAAAGGGAATGACGTCGGACGGAATTTCGATGTAGGTTTCCAGCTCCTCATCGAACTTGCCGGACTTATTGCCGTTCCAGAAGTAGGTGACGTGGCCGTATTTCTGGGTTTCGGAGATAGCCAGCTGATTGACACCGGTGCCGGCCAGATATTCGCCCATGGTTTCGGTGATTTCGGGGGGCGAAACGAGATACTTCGACGGGATGTGCAGGTCACCGTCATATTCAAGCATACCGGCATAAACGACCTTCGGATAGCGCACGCGGTCAAATTTGTCAAGGTTTGCATCGTCGAAGGCCTTGGAGATTTCGATGGAGCGGTCACCGCGGAAGTTATAGAAGATCACGGAATCGCCGTCCTCGATCGTGCCGACGGGCTTGCCGTCCTTTGCAATAACGAAGGGAGGCAGATCCTGGTCGATGACATGGAGCTCGTCGCGGTAGGTCTGAACGGCTTCTGCGGCCGATGCAAACGGACGGCCCTCACCCAGAACGTGGGTCTTCCAGCCAAGCTCAACCATGCCCCAGTTGGCTTCGTAACGGTCCATGGTGATCTGCATCCGTCCGCCGCCGGAAGCGATGCAGATATCGTAGGAATCATCGCGGAGATCAGCGAGGAATTCCTCAAAGGGATTGATATACTCCAGCGCCGAGGTTTCGCCGACATCGCGGCCATCGATCAGAATGTGCACGCGGACCTTTGCAATGCCCTCTGCCTTGGCCTGAACCAGCATGGCCTTCAGATGATCGATGTGGGAGTGAACATTGCCGTCCGAGAAGAGGCCGAGAAAATGCAGGGTGGATGCATTGTCCTTCACATTGGAAACAAGGCTCTTCCAGGTGTCGGATGCGAACATCTTGCCCGATTCGATGGATTGGGTGACAAGCTTTGCGCCCTGTGCGAAGACCTGACCGGCGCCCAGCGCATTGTGGCCGACCTCGGAGTTGCCCATGTCATCGTCGGAGGGCAGACCGACTGCGGTGCCGTGTGCCTTCAGCTTGACCATGGGATACTTCGCCGTAAGCCAGTCAAGAGTGGGCGTGTTGGCCGCGGCAACTGCGTTGCCGGCGTTGGCCGGAGCACAGCCGATACCGTCCATGACGATGGTGACAACCGGGCCCTTTACGCCCGCGAAGCCCGTGAGTTTTTCCAGTTTCTTTGCCATTGATAATTCCTCCGGAGATTTTGATTTATTTTCCAACCTTCATTATACACCATAATTATGAATAATTGATGTACGTTTGAAATTTTCGCAAAAACATTTATAAGTCCCCCGCAAATTCGGCCGATTCGATCCGAACGGCGATCTCGCGTCCACCGAGCCTTGCATGAATCCGGGATGGCATCCCGTCCTCCCCCGGACGAAGGATCACCTCATCCTCTCCGTTTTTATAGATGACCTCCGTGGTACCGTCCTCCCTTCGCACCTCATAAAAGCTCGCCTCATCGATGCAGAAGAGCGAAATGAGATCCGCAATTCCCGCCTGAAGGGCGGTGTCGGCAAGCGGTATCTTCAGCGGCCCTGACTGAATATAAATCCCGTCTCCGGCAAAATCAAAGACAATGCCGGAGAGAATCCCCTCTCCAAGCGTAAGGCGGGCTGTCCGCGAAAGCATCCGGCCGTCTTCGTCGTATGCGGGCGCATCCAGTTCAATATGTGCGCCGATCTCTTCTCCGTCCATCAGATAGCAGACATCCAGTATCAGCGCGCGCCGCTGGTAAGCAAGATAATCCGGCTCCTTGCGCCCTCCGCATCCGCAAAGAAGCAGAAAAAAGAAAAGCATGGCCGCCAGACGTTTTGGCATAAAGATCCCTCCGGTTATGGTTTTTGCTTCCATTCTATGAACCGGAGGGAGATTTCATGCGTAAATCATTCCGCTATTCAGGCTGATTCAGCCAATCAAGCTGATTCAGCCAATCAGGCTGATTCAGCCGATCAGGCGGATTCAGCCATTCAGGCGGGCCGCGTGAAGGGCGGAGGGATTGGAGTGCCGCATCAGCCGCAGCATATCCGGGCTGGCTTCAAAGATGACCGCCTTCCGTTTGCCGGATTTTTTATCGTTCAGAATGCCGATCCAAGCGCTCTCGCTCTCCTCGCAGGCCGTGAATTCGGCGACATCGGCAAATTCACCCGAAGTAAGAATCGCCTTCTCCTCCAAATACGGCAGAACCTTGACAAAATCGGCGATTTCGGCCCTGTAAACGGTGCGGCGGGAGCGGCCGTCGAAAATTTTGGAGATGGTCAGCTCCCCTCCCTCAACGGCGTATTCAAAGTCATAGCGGACATAGCGCCAGGTCAGCGTGATCAGCGCATACAGAACAAAAGGAAGCAGCAGGAGCATCACCCAGGTCAGGCTCACAAGGGCAAAGATGTAGAGCCAGATCACGGTAAGCAGCGTATAAAGGGTAAGCAGACCGACCCGTCCAAGCTTCACGGCAAAGGACGGCTCGGGCGTGACGGTATATTCGCAAAAACTTTTCTGATCGTTCATATTTCCATCTCCTGAAGGTCTTTGCTTCATTATACCACAGATCTTTTCAAAAATCAATCAAATCCCCGCAATTTCCGTCCGAAATTTATCTATTTAACATATTGAAAAATTCCGCAAAATGGTGTATCATATTAGTGTAACAAAAAAACGCGAAAGGATGCTTCCGGATGCGGAAGCGAGGATTACAAAATGAAAGCTGTCATCACCGTTACCGGCAAGGACTGCATGGGCATCATTGCGAAGGTATCGACCTCCTGTGCCGAATGCGGCGCCAATATCATCGACATCTCCCAGAGCGTTATGCGCGACTATTTCGCCATGATTATGCTTGTGGATATCGATAAGCTGAACATTCACTTCACCGATTTCGTTGACCGCATGAGCGCTCTCGGAAAGGATTCCGGCCTCATCATCCAGACAATGCACGAAGATATTTTCAACGTTATGCACTCGATCTGACCTGTAAAACCAACTGCGTGAAAGGATCCGCTATGCTCAATACTGCAGATATACTTGAAACAATCAGTATGATCCGCGAGGAAAACCTTGATATCCGAACCATCACCATGGGCATTTCCCTGCTCGACTGTGCTTCGGATGACGAAAAGGTCCTCTGCGACAAGATTTACGATAAA
>JAZNKS010000085.1:0-22080 GCA_045578725.1 Candidatus Flemingiibacterium sp. | reverse complement strand
CAGAGGAGAGGGGATAAGGGGGAAGGAAGCCGTATGGGTTCCTTTCCCCTGTCTCCTCTCCTTTGGGGAATCGCTCTTGGTATCAATCGATATCGCCGACAAACTTAAAAGCGATCGATTCTGCAGAATCGATGGGACTGTTGCGGTTCTTTTGCGGGAAAAAGGGGAGTTTGTGCAGACTTGATTGTTTCCTACAAATGATTGTCAGTGCAGACTTGTTTGTTCGAACAAAGGATTGTCAAGCTAAACTTGTTTCGGTTCACTGAGAGGATGGGGAACCCGCCGCTGCACGCTCTGGGTTCCTCACCCTCTCAGACTCTCCCGTCTTCCTTCCGTGGGACGCGAGACGCGCTCCCGCGCGGTCAAACAGAGGTGCGCCCAAATCGCGCTTACGCGCTTCTTGGGCTGGTATAGGCTCAAACGCGCTCCCGCGCGAGTAGGCCTAAATGCGCCGGATTCGCGTTTTCGCGCCTCTCCGGCTGGTATGCGGATTGATACTTTTTTTTGAATTTTTTTCAAAAAAATTTTCGCCGGGGTATTGACAACGGCGCTTTAGCGTGCTATAATATTAAACACAAAGGCTGTGACGAAGACGGTCAGAATTCGAACACCCCAGAGAGTCGGTATTTGGTGCGAGCCGATGTCGGAGAATTCAAGTGACCCATCCCTTCCGAGCCGGGAACCGAAAGTAAAGTACACACCATTAGGCTTCCCCGTATGCCGCGTCAAGGCAAAGGACTTGTCAGAGTCCGCAGAGTGGCCTCTTCTTTTAGAGGCAATTTGAGTGGTACCGCGGAATTGAAACTGTTCCGTCTCAAAGCTATCAGACAAAGGTCTGGCTTTGGGGCGTTTTTTCATGCCTCAAAGCGGAGAATCATTCATCAGGAGGAACCAATCATGGAAAACAGATTAAAGGAAGTCGCGCTCCGCATCAAGGCCCTGCGCGAAAGTGTCGGACTTTCCGCCGCCGAAATGGCCGCAAAGTGCGATGTCACCGAGGAGGAATTCCTCACCCTCGAGGCCGGCGAAACCGACTTCAGCTTCACCTTCATTCATAAATGCGCCCAGTGCTGCGGCGTGGATGTCACCGACCTGCTGGCCGGATCCAGCCCCACGCTGTCCTCGTTCGCCGTCACCAAGGCCGGCGAGGGCCTGCCGATCGTGCGCCGTCAGGGCTTCCGCTACAACAATTTAGCTCCGCTTTTCAAGAACAAGGTCACCGAGCCCTTCGTCGTCACCGCCCGCTGGAATCCCGAGGATGCCGCAAAGCCGATCAAGCTGGGCACCCACGAGGGCCAGGAATTCGACTTCATCTTAAAGGGTAAGCTCAAGGTGCAGATCGACGATCATGTCGAAATCCTCTCCGAGGGCGATTCCATCTACTACAATTCCGGCGAGCCGCACGGCATGGTCGCCTGGGAGGGCGACTGCGAATTCCTCGCCGTGGTTATCAACGTTCAGGGCAAGGCCTACGAATATGAGGCCCCCACGATGGAAAAGGCACCCGCCGTCATCGAGAACACCGCGACCGGCGCGGTCTGGGAGAACTTCATCTCCACCACCCTCGATGAAAAGGGCGTGCTGAATTCCATCACCTTCCATAACGAGGATAAATTCAACTTCGGCTTCGACTGCGTGGATGCGATCGCGGCCAAGAATCCCGGCAAGCTGGCCATGCTCCATCTCTCCGCCGACAAGGAGGAGCGCCGCTTCACCTTCGGCGATATCTCCCGCCTCTCGGCAAAGGCCGCCAACTATTTTGAATCCCTCGGCATCAAAAAGGGCGACCGCGTGCTGGTTGTCCTCAAACGCCACTGGCAGTTCTGGGTCACCATCACGGCCCTGCACAAGATGGGTGCGATCATCATTCCCGCCACCAATCTGCTGGTCGAGCACGATTTTGAATACCGCTTCAAGGCGGCCGGCGTATCGGCTGTGATCTGCACCGCCGACGGCGATGTGGCCCATCAGGCCGATCTCGGCGCGGCGCATTGCCCGGATCTGCACACGAAGATCCTCTGCAACGCAAACGCAAAGCCCGGCGATCCCGCCTACAAATCGATGGATGGCTGGCTGCCCTTTGAAGCCTTTGAGGAGGCTTCCGATGTTTACGCGCGCCGTCCGGATACCGCCTGCGGCGACGATCCGGTGCTGATGTTCTTCACCTCCGGCACTACGGGCTATCCGAAGATCGCCACCCACAGCTCCAAGTACGCGCTCGGCCACTTCATCACCGCGAAATACTGGCACAACGTCGATCCCGACGGCATCCACTTCACGATCTCGGATACCGGCTGGGGCAAGGCGCTCTGGGGCAAATATTACGGCCAATGGCTCTGCGAGGCGGCCGTCTTCACCTACGATTTCAACAAATTCGATGCCCATGACATCCTGCCGCTCTTCGCAAAATACAACATCACGACCTTCTGCGCACCGCCCACCATGTACCGCTTCTTCATCAAGGAGGATCTGTCGAAGTACGATCTTTCCAGCTTGAAGTACGCCAATACCGCCGGCGAGGCGCTGAATCCCGAGGTCTACTATCAGTGGGTCAACACCACCGGCGTCTGCCTGATGGAGGGCTTCGGTCAGACCGAAACCACCCTCGCGCTGGCCAATCTGGTCGGCATGGAACCGAAGCCCGGCTCGATGGGCAAGCCCAGCCCCCTGTACGATGTGCAGATCCTCAACGCCGACGGTTCCCGCTGTGCGGTCGGCGAAACGGGTGAAATCTGCATCCGCACCGCCGAAAAGGTGCCCTGCGGCATCTTCCTCGGCTATTACGGCAACGTGGAGAAGACGAAGGAAGCCTGGCATGACGGCTATTATCACACCGGCGACACGGCCTGGATGGACGAGGACGGCTACTTCTGGTATGTCGGCCGCACGGACGATCTGATCAAGTCCTCCGGCTACCGCATCGGCCCGTTTGAGATCGAGTCGGTCATCATGGAGCTGCCGTATGTTTTAGAGTGCGCGGTCACGGCCGCACCGGACGAGATCCGCGGTCAGGTTGTCAAGGCGACCATCGTGCTCGTCAAGGGCAAGGTCGGCGACGATGCCCTGAAGAAGGAGATCCAGAATTACGTCAAGACCCACACCGCGCCCTACAAGTACCCCCGCATCGTGGAATTTGTCGAGGAGCTTCCGAAGACCATCTCCGGCAAGATCCGCCGCGTGGAGATCCGCGCCGGCGACAAAAAGTAAACAGCAATCGGGCGCAAAATGCGCATAAAGGGGCTGCTGCACTTAGGTGCAGCAGCCCCGTTTGATTTTCTCCCCCCCGGCGGCGCGCGAGCGGACGAAGGGACAAAAATCCCCGGCCAGGGAAACCGGCCGGGGTTGTGATTTTGGCTTTACTTGTTATCCTTGAAGAATTCGAGAATCTCGGCGATGCGCGACTTGGCAACCGATTCCTTCTCGGCGTAGTAGGATGCGAAGTCGGTGGAATCCGCATTCATCAGATCCGTACCGGTGTTGACGAACAGCTTGGAGTCGCCGTACATATACCAGAAGGCGATGGATGCGGTCTTCTCGATCAGATCCACGGCCTCCAGAGCCTCCTCATAGTGCTCCTCATCGCGGACGAACTTGTGCTTGAGGGCGCTCTCGTAATAGGTCGGCAGGAGCTGCTTGTAGCCCTCGGCGGTCAGCGCCTCGATGATGATGCCGGCGAATTCGGGATCCTTGACGGTTACCGGAACGCCGTAGACGTCGCGGCCTGCGAAGGTGATGTAATCCTCCTGGAATTCATCCAGCTTCGGATAGGGAACCATGCCGAAGTTGACCTGCGAATCGCGGTAGGTCGAGCCGGCATCGGAGATATTGCCGTATGCGAAAATCGCACGGCTCTCGCCGAAGGCCTTCTGAAGATTGGCGGTGTTCCAGGACATGGTGAGGTTGGTGTTGGGATCCTTCATCATGCTGTACATCTTCTCGACATACTTGATGGTCTTTTCGTTGTTGACGGTCAGCTCAAGGCTGTCATCGGTCTTGGTCAGAATGTCAAGGCCGGAGGAAAGGGGCGTGTAGTAGGTCTCGCCGATGAAGGTCATGTGGCCGAACTGGTCCTCGACATCCACGCTGTTGTTGTTGTTCAGATCCTTGTAGGTGTCCTTGATCATGGCCTGCATCTTGTCCATTGTCCAATCGCCGGAGGCCACCAGATCATAGGGATTCTCCAGCTTGTAGTCGGTGATCAGGTCGCGGTTGAAGAAGACGATGACCGAGCCGGACACGATATTTTCGGTGATGGCAGAGTTGAAGACATAGCACTGATCCATGAAGGTCATCTCCTCGATGACATACTTGGGCCACCAGGGCTTGTCGAAGTCGATGTAGGGAACATCGTACAGATTCATGAGGCCGCCCTGCAGGGAGAGGTTCGGGCCGCGCATGGAGTGGAGCAGGTAGAGATCGTAGGTATCATCGCCCGAGAGAACCAGCTGGGAGCAGGCCTCGGAGTGATTGACGGAGTTGTTGTTGTGGCCGGAATCGACGGCCTCGATGGTGATGTCGAAGCGCTCCTCGATGTTGATCTGACGCTTGTAAACCGAGTCGTTGACAATGTCGCCGGTTTCCTCCTCCACATCGAACATACCGGTGCGCTGGTCGCCCCAGACGTAGATCGAGAAGGTTTCGCCGGTGAACTTCTTGTCCGGAAGCTCGTCATCGATCAGCGCGCGCTGCTCCATGACGTTGAGATCGGCCGCGGGATCGGCGGTGGTGACATCAGCGGGATCGGTGGTGGAATCGGCGGCGGGATCGGTGGTGTCGGCAGGCTCGGTGGAGCCGCATCCGGAGAAGGCGGAAGCCAGCATCGCCGCCAGCAGGAGGACGGAAAGCTTGCGTTTCATAAAAAATCTCCTTTCGGAATGGTTTGTCATACAGTATTTTACCATTTCGGCGGAAAATTGTCAAGTAGGTCAGCGAAAATTCCCAAAAATAAATCGAAATTGAATCGGATAGTTAAAAGAAAAATCGGATACTGCAAGGGGACGGGACGGCGGGCGCAAAAATTGTCCGACAATTTCACGATAAAACGCGGGATTGTCGGGGAAGCTCGACCGGAGCCGACCGGGCAGAGCCGAACGGAGCCGACTGGGCCGGAGCCGACCGGAGCCGGCTGGAGCCGGCGGGGCAAAAAAATTCCCCCTCCCGCCGGAAGGAAGCGGGAGAGGGGGAGGAAGCAGGGGATTCCGGGATTATTCGCCGGCAAAGAGGGTATTGACCTCCTCGATGGCGGCGAGGACGGCCGATTCCTTTTCCGCGTAGTAGGAGGCGAAATTGGTTCCCGGCTGCGATACCAGATGGCGGCCGACGTAGCGGAAGGAGCTGCCGGCGAAGAAGTAGCCGATATCATATACACGGCCGTCGCGGATAATATCCATCATGTCGGCGTCATCGGTATCGATGGCGGTCTTGACCTTCAGCACCTTTTCGTAATAGGCCGGCATGACATGATAGTAGTTCTCCCAGCACATGGCTTCGAGAACAGCCGAAACCATTTCGGTGTTCTTGACGGTTACGGGTACAATCAGCGCGGTGGAGCCGCCGTTGACCAGCGAGGGATAGCCATCGATGCTTTCATCGTACTTGGGCAGCGGGAGCACGCCGTAATCCATCTCCATCGTACGCAGGCGCTCCATTTCCATCAGCGGCTGAGGCGTGAAGACGGAATGGCCGGTGCGGAACAGGGTGGTTGCATAGCCGGCATCGTCACCGGTTGTGAAGGCATACGGCTCGTTCATGAAGGCCAGATAGTCCTCCAGTACATCGGCGGTGCGCTCGGTGTTGACCGTGAGCTGGATGGTGCCGTCCGCATCCACCTCGCAGACCCGGATACCGGCATTGCAGAGAATGTTGCAGGGGCCGGCCCAGTTGTCGGTCAGATAGCCGTAGCGGTCCGCGTCCGGTGTCAGCTCGGTATCGCCGTTGATATCCTTCCAGGTTTTGGCGGCGTATTCATTCAGCTTATCCAGCGTCCACTTGCCGTCGCGGACAAGCTGATAGGGGGCTTCCAGACCGTCATCCTCGAGGTACTGCTTGATGAAGACCATACCCATTGTTTCGGCAAGGGAGTTGTGGGTGATATCGTCCGACATGATGTAGAGGGAGCCGTTGATTGTCAGATTATCGACGGCATCCCGGCTCCACCAGGGATTGTCGAAATCGACGTACGGCAGCGTCAGCCAGTCGGCGGCCATGCCGCCCTGAACGTAGGGCAGGGACTGGCCGACGTGACACATGACCAGCTGATAGGCATCGTCGCCGGAGAGGATGGTATCCTGCGCATCGATGCCGTGGATATCCGAATTCGGGGATACCACCTCAAATTTGATGCCGAAGCGTTCCGACACGTTCAGCATACGCGAGTAGATGGCATCGTCCAGCACGTCGCCGGTGGATTCGGCGAGGTACAGGGTGCGGGAGAGATTGTCGCGGGCACCGCCGTCGCCATAGCGGCAGTAGAAGGTGAAGGTTTCACCGTCCCAGCGGGTATCCGGAAGCTCGGGCGTGGGAATGGTTTCGACAGGCGCCGTCGTATCGGTGGCGTCGGATGCCGGCGTGGTATCGCCCGTGCCCTGTCCGCCTGCGGACGAGGAGCAGGACGCCAGCGTGAGAGCCAGCAGGATCGCTGTCAGAGAATGGATGCGAAATTTGTGATTCACAGAAAAAACCTCCTGTAATTTTGTGTTATTACTATCACATATATGTGTGATAATACATGTATATAGTAACATGCCGGTTTGGCCTTGTCAATAGGATGCATCTGATTCCTATTTTTCACTTCGGAAAATGACAAAACCACGGTGAAAACTGACAAATTCCCGCGGCTTCCCTCGATCGGATCGCTTTTTTTGAGGCCTGTGATGTTCCGGCCTTCGTCCCCAGCCGCGAAACCTTTCCGGAAAGCGTATATTTATATTGTTAAATTTTCGTTAACGCGGCGGACGGTGCGTACAGTTTGTGAATTCTTCTGTGAAACCCTTGACAAAAAAGGGCAAAAGATGTATAATATCTGTAAGCGTGTTTTTACACTTAAAATTATCAGGAGGTTCATGCAAATGACTGAAACCCGTAAGAAAGAGCTTGCGAAGATCGCGTATGAGATCCGCAAGGGCGCGCTCACGGCTGTATACAGCGCGGCCAGCGGCCATCCCGGCGGCTCGCTCTCGATCGCCGAAATCCTCACCTATCTCTATTTTGAAGAGATGAACATCGATCCCAAGAATCCCGATATGGAGAACCGCGACCGCTTCGTTCTGTCGAAGGGCCACGCCGCCCCCGGCATCTACTCGGCGCTGGCACACCGCGGCTATTTCCCCGTTGAGGATCTGAAGACCTTCCGTCAGCATGACAGCATTCTTCAGGGTCACCCGGATATGAAGCACATCCCCGGCATCGACATGACCACCGGCTCGCTGGGCCTTGGCATCTCCGCCGCCTGCGGTATGGCTCTGGCCGGCAAGCTGAAGAATGACGGCACCCGCACCTGGGCCATCATCGGCGACGGTGAATCGGAAGAAGGCCAGGTCTGGGAGGCCGCTATGTTCGCCGCTCATTATAAGCTGGACAACCTCGCCGTATTCGTTGACTGGAACGGCCTGCAGATCGACGGCACCATTGCCGAGGTCATGAATCCCACCCCGTTTGACGAGAAGTTCCGCGCCTTCGGCTGGAACGTTGTCACCATCGACGCACACGATCTGGAGTCCATCGAGGCTGCCGTGGCTCTGGCCAAGGCAACCAAGGGCAAGCCGACCGCCATCATCGCCTGCTCCGTCAAGGGCAAGGGCGTTTCCTACATGGAAAACAATGTGGCATGGCACGGCGCGGCTCCCAAGGCCGAGCAGTACGAGCAGGCAATCGCCGAGCTTGATGCCGCTATTGCCGCACTGTAAGGAGGTACACAACAATGGCAGATAAAATTGCAACCCGCGAAGCTTACGGCAACGCGCTCGCCGAATTCGGTGAGAAATACGATAAGCTGGTCGTTCTGGATGCCGACCTGGCAGCCGCTACCAAGACCGGCACCTTCAAGAAGAAGTTCCCCGAGCGTTTCTTCGACTGCGGTATCGCAGAGGGCAACATGATGGTTGTCGCCGCCGGTCTTTCCACCGCCGGCTTCATTCCGTTTGCCTCCTCCTTTGCTATGTTCGCCGCCGGCCGTGCCTTCGAGCAGGTCCGCAACGCGATCGGCTACCCGCACCTGAACGTCAAGATCGGTGCAACCCACGCCGGCATCTCCGTCGGTGAGGACGGTGCAACCCACCAGTGCCTCGAGGATTTCGCCACCATGCGCTCCATCCCCGGAATGGTTGTCATGCAGCCCGCCGATGCCGTTGAGGCGCGCGCGATGGTTGAGGCCGCTATCAACTACAAGGGCCCGGCCTATATGCGCTTCGGCCGCTATGCGGTTCCCACGCTGTTCGATGCCGACTACAAGTTCGAGATCGGCAAGGGCGTTGTCATGGCCGACGGCAAGGATGTCACCCTCGTCGCAACCGGTCTGATGGTTGAGCAGGCTCTGCTGGCCCGCGATCTGCTGGCCTCGGAGGGCATCTCGGCAAGAGTTGTCAACATCCACACCATCAAGCCGCTGGATGAGAAGCTGATTCTCGCCTGCGCCGCCGAGACCGGTGCGATTGTCACCGCCGAGGAGCACAACTACATCGGCGGTCTTGGCTCCGCTGTATGTGAGTGCGTAGCTGCCGCAAAGCCCGTACCGGTCCTCCGCGTCGGCGTTGAGGATTCCTTCGGCCGCTCCGGCAAGGTTCCGCCGCTGCTGGAAATGTACGGTCTGACCGCCGCCAACATTGCCGCCAAGGCAAAGGCCGCGATCGCCCTGAAGTAAGATTTCAAACGGGAAATCCCCGGGATCCGCACGGATTCCGGGGATTTTTGTGCGCTTGACAATTTTCACAGCGTGTGTTATAATGAAAAAAACGAATCCGGGAGTTGATGATCATGAAGCCAAGTCACCTTCTTACCGAACAGGGCGAGGCCTTGTTTACATCCGGCGGTCAGCCGTGGAATGTCTATCCCCGCCCCCGCCTTCGCCGCGGATCCTTCTTCTGTCTAAACGGAAGCTGGGAGCTTTCGGTGAACGGCGGGCCAAAGGAATCCATCACCGTTCCGTTTGTGCCGGAATCGATCCTGTCCGGCATCGGCCGGCGGCTGGGGAAGAATCCCACCCTGCATTATTTCCGCAGGTTCGAGCTGCCGCCCGAATTCATCCTCCCCGGTAAGGGAAAGCCGGGATCGAAGGACCGCATCCTCCTCCATTTCGGCGCGGTGGACGGCGATGTCTGTGTGCTGGTCAACGGTCATCCCTACTGCAGTCACCGGGGCGGATACACGCCCATCACCCTTGATGTAACCGACCGGCTTCGCCCCGGCGAGCTCAACTGGATCCGCGTGGAGGTCAAAAACGATCCCGATCTGCCGTACGGCAAGCAGAGGGAAAAGCGGGGCGGAATGTGGTACACCCCCTTCTCCGGCATCTGGCAGACGGTCTGGATGGAGCGGGTCCCCCAGGCCTATATCGAGGATATCCGCGTAACGCCCCGCGCGGACGGCGTTGGAATCGAGGCGATCCCGCCGCACGGGGACAAGCGGCCCGACGGTACGCTTCTCATCCATGCCCCCGACGGCGATATCCTGGCCGAAATGAAGGACGGACAGGCTGACATTGCGCTCCCCGCGCCCCGGTACTGGTCGCCGGAGGATCCCTATCTTTATCGCTTCGCATTGGCGGCGGGGGAGGATCGGGTCGAATCCTATTTTGCCGTGCGGACGGTGGAAACCCGCGAGGTGGACGGGATCCCGCGGATCTGCCTGAACGGCCGTCCCGTTTTTCTGCACGCCCTGCTCGATCAGGGATACTTCAGCGACGGCATCTGCACGCCGGCCTCGCCCGAAAATTTCACCCGCGACATCGAAGAAGCGAAGGCGCTCGGCTTCAATTCCCTGCGAAAGCACATCAAAATCGAGCCGGAGATCTTCTATTATGAATGCGACCGGCTGGGAATGCTCGTCCTGCAGGATATGGTAAACGGCGGGCGGTATTCCTTTCTCGGTGATACCGCGCTCCCGACCGTCGGTCTTCGGCAGATGCCGGACTTCTGGCGCAATCCCCGCGTCCGGCGCCGCAATCTGTTCCTGCACGGAATGCGGGACACGGTGAAGCGGCTGTACAGCCATCCGAGCGTGATCTACTGGACGATTTTCAATGAGGGCTGGGGCCAGTTTAACGGCGGGAAGGTCTGCCGGGAATTGAAGGCGCTGGATCCGACGCGGATCGTGGACACGGCATCGGGCTGGTTTGTGCCGATCGGATTCCCTCGCCGCCGCGGGGATTTCAGCGATGTGGACAGCCGGCACGTTTATTTCAAACCCTTCCGGATGGGGAAGCGCTCGCCGAAGCCGGTGGTTCTGTCGGAATTCGGCGGCTGGTCGCTGGCGATCGACGGGCACCGGTTCAACACGGAAAAGGTGTACGGATACCGGAATTTCACGGATCCGGCGGCGTACGCGGCCGCGCTGATCCGGCTGTATGAGGAGGAGATTCTGCCGGCGATTCCCCGGGGTCTCTGCGGCGCGGTCTATACCCAGCTGTCGGATGTGGAGGACGAAACCAACGGGCTTCTGACCTATGACCGCCGGATCTGTAAGGCGGACGGCGAGGGAATGCGCGATCTCGCACTCCGGATCAGCGGGCTTCTTTCATAGGCAGATACCTGCATCCGCTTCCACAGGCGGACAGCGGCAGAAAAAAAGGGGCAGCTGCAAGTTTTCAACTTGCAGCTGCGAAGGGCGCGTAAGCGCCCGAATACATCGGTTTTTGTGTGCAAAGCACACAAAAATGGAACCCTCAATGGGTTCCAAGATGTATTTACTGGGGGCTGTTGCATCTAAATGCAACAGCCCCTGCGCCCCTTTTCTGATTATTCAACCGGAATCCATTGCTCCGGGGCGGCGGCGGCCCGGAGAGCCGCCTCGCGGATCTTCATCGCCTCCAGCGTCTGCGCCGGATCGAAGGATGCCTCCTTCGTTTCAAAGAAGCGGATCATGTCCGCAATCAGCGCCCGGAAATAGTCCGAATTCACCGGCGTGAAGCAGGCACCTTCGCCGTTCATGTACACCGTGAACGGCATTCCCGGCGCGAAATTCATCACGCCGCGGCGGCCATCCGCATAGCGCACATGGAAGGTCACCATCGGATCGCTTCCGTCCGCCAGAACCGCCATCGCGCCGCATCCCAGCTTCTTGACCAGCATCTCGATCTGATGGATGATGTACTCCGCAAGCGAGCTGCCGGAGCCGGTCGTCATCATCTGACGAACGCCCGATACCCGATCAAGCTCGGTGCCGTAGCGGAGCGCCGAGCTGCTGAAAAAGGGCGTGCCGGTTTTCTTCGCCAGCGCGAAAATTTCATCGGCCTCGCCGCTGTCCGGCGTGAAGGTCTTGTCAATGTAGGTCGGCTTGGCATAGGGGAAAACCGCCTTCGCGTAGGGAAGATGCTTGTCCGGATCGGTGGGCGCCAGAATGACAATGGCATCGCTCTTTTCGCAGACCTCCCCAATCGTGGCGCAGAGGGTGACACCGAATTTTTCGCACCACTCCTCGCTGGTCACGCCGTCGCGGGGGGATACCCGCTCCTCGGCCCACGCATAGGCCACATCCCAATCCGCGCCAATCTCCCGCATCCAGACGGGATAGTTATTGGCGTGCCACTCGCTGAGATAATAATCGATAAATCCGATTTTCTTCACAGTTAATTTCCTTTCATTTGCTCCGACAGCGCGCGGCGGATTACCATCAGGCGGTTGGTGACAAGGGTATCAGCCCCAAAGTCCCGATAGCGCCGGGCTGAATCCGGATCGTCGCAGTCGATGTTGCAGGTCATGCCGTTTTCATGCGCCGCATGGATTGTCCGCCTGACATAATCCCCGTCATAATACTTGAAATAAGGCGGGAAAAGCGAAATCCGCGAGGCGGCGAAGCGGCGGCTTTTTTCAATCAGATCCTCCATGGGATCGTTTGCGTGGATCACACAGCGGGGAATCTCCGGCGCGGCCTCATAAAGCTGGGCCAGAAGCGCATTGTTTCCGCAGAGGAAATAGGCATCCGGCGCAGGCGTGCCGCCGCCGTATTTCTTCAGCAGGCGGACGATTTCACACACGGTCCGCTCGGGCAGCGGGCTCACATTGTCCGGATCCTTGACATGGACGGCCAGCGTGATCCGCCCGGCGAAGTGCTGCAGAATCTCCTCAAAGGTCGGAATCGTCAGCCCGACAAGCTCCGGAAAGCGGACGGAACCGAAATCCAGCGCACGGAGCTCCTCAAAGGTATGCTCATAAATCCGCCCGTGTCCGTCGGAGCACCGGGAAAGATCGATTTCATGGCAGGATACGATCACGCCGTCCCGGCTGGCCCAGAGATCAAATTCAATCTCGTCGGCACCGAGCGCGAGCGCGGCTCCGTATGCTGGAAGGGTATTATCCGGCAGAATGGCGCTAAAACCCCTGTGCGCACAGAGGCGCACGGGGGCTTTTGTCAGCGTCGGATTCATGCAAGCTCGATTTCCTTCTTGATTTCGGCCGACTGATACATGGTATCCAGCAGCTTCATCGTTTCCAGGATGTTGTCGATGTTGTTGCGGTTCTTTTCGCCGACCTCGATGCAGCGTAAGAAGTCGCGGTCCTCGCCAAGGTACATATTGGGGATCTCGTGGCTGGTGGTGTAGGATTCCAGCGTGGAGCCGTCGGTGAAGGTGAACTGGCCGCCGTAAATCAGGCGAGCGCCGCCCTTATCGCCGAGGAAGTCGATCCAGCAGTCGCCCTGTGCGACATTCTGTGCCCATGCGCCGTTGACGGAGATGGATGCCTTGTCGGTACGGATGTGGCCGGTAACGAAGTCATCGACGTCGTTGGTGCCGGTTTCGACATTCTTGGTATCCTCGGCCCACATACCGTGATACTTGTAGGCCTTCATATCCTTGGCCATCTCCGAATAGGTATCGCAGGTGATGGTCTTCAGCCTGGCGCCGCCAAGGATGTAGAGGATGAGGTCAAGATAATGGACACCCCAGTCAATCAGGGCACCGCCGCCTGCTACAGCCTTGGTGGTAAAATCGCCGCCGAGTCCCGGGATGGAGCGGAAGGCGCGGAAGGAGCAGACAACATGATAGAGCTTGCCGAACTTGCCCTCGCGGACCATTTCCTCCAGCAGCTCAACGGAGCGGTGGAAGCGGTTGCAGACACCGATGTTGAGGATCTTGCCCTGCTTGTTTGCCTCGTCGGCCATCTCGCAGGAGAGCTTGTAATTGACGGTGATCGGCTTTTCGCACATAACGTGCTTGCCGGCACGGAGGGCATCCATTGTGACGGTATAATGCGCGAAGTTGGGGGTGAGGACCCAGACCGCCTCGACCTCGGGGTCGTTCAGCGCGATATTGTAATCGGTAATGATTCTGGTGGATTCGGGCAGATTGAATCTCTGACGCTTTTCCTCTGCCTTTTCGGGGATCAGGTCGCAGAGATACTTGATGGTGACATTATCAAGGCTTGCCAGCGCCGGAATATGGGAGCAGGAGATGCGGCCGCAGCCGACAACAGCGATGGTGTGGTTCATGATGGAAATCCTCCGTGATTAAATAATGAGCAAAATTATTATACCGCAGATTCGCCGCCTTGTCAACGGGTTTGCTTTTTTTTGCGGAGAAAATCTTGAAAATATGACTTGACAAACGCCGTGGCATATGGTATAATACCGCATCTTAAGATGACCGCGCCTTGTTCAGCCCGCTGAACAGAGGGCAATCGCGCGCGATACGCCCCGCAAAACAAAACTTCATAAAGGAGAACGATTATGCCCAAAAAAGATAATGCCCTGCTTCCGGCGAAAAAAATCATCCTGTTTACGGTGATCGCAGCCCTGGCGGCACAGCTCGGAGCGTGCGGCGGCGACCCCGTCGGGCCGACGGGGTCGGACACGACTCCCGCTTCGGCGGAGTCCGGGTCGGAGGAAACCCTGCCCCCCTCTCCGGTGGAAGCGAAGGATTACGAAGGACGCGATTTCCGCGTCATCACGCATTCCTTATCCGCAGAATTTTTGGCGGAGGAGGAGAACGGTGAGATTCTGCATGACACAATCTTCGAGCGGAATCTTTATCTGCAGGAAAAGTATGGGGTCAATATTGCTGTGACCCTCACAGCCAATCAGCTCGAAGAGCTATCGCAGTCTGTCCTCGCTCAGGAGGATGCCTTTGATCTGGCATTGCCGAGCCTGGAAACGGCGTTTGCCTGGAGCAGCTACGGCTATCTGACGGAGCTTTCCGATGTCCCGCACCTGAACCTGGACAGCCCCTGGTGGAATCCGAACATTCTCACCGACACCTCCGTCAACGGTAAAAAATATCTGCTTCTCGGAAACCACAATCTGATGGCCTATGAGTCCGTGGGCGTGCTGTTCTTCAATAAGAATCTGCTCGAAAAACACAGCATCGAAGCGCCCTATCAATCTGTGCATGACGGCACATGGACGTTTGACCGTATGATGGAGCTTTGCCGGGATGTCAGCTCCGACCTTGACGGCAACAGCGTCTTCGACGAGAATGATGCCTACGGGCTTGGCATCAATTCCTACGGCGCGCTGACGTTTTCCTACGGCGGCGGTGCATCCTTCACGGAAAAGGGGGAGGATGATCTGCCGTATTACAAGCTGGATAACACGTTTGTTGATTTCTTCCAGAAGCTCGTTTCTACCATCAACAACAGCAGCGCCGTCATGTACGGCGAGGATTACGGAGTGAACCGGGCCGCCTATCTGCAGGCTGCCTTTGAAGAAGGCCGTATGTTCTTTTACAATGAAATGTTCAACCGCACCTCCATGCTCCGGGAAATGGAAATGGATTTCGGTCTGCTGCCCATGCCCAAGGCCGACGAATCGCAGGAGGGTTACCGGCATTTCATTCATCAGACCAACTCGTCCGTTACCTGTATCCCGGCGACGGTGACGGATACCGATTTCGTCGGCCGCCTTCTGGAGGATACGGCGTATTATTCCCACTATCATGTCTATCCGGCCTACATCGACACGGCCATCAAGACCAAGTATCTGCGCGATGAAGAATCGGCTGAGATGGCGGATATCATCCTGAACAGCATCGTGTTTGACTTCGCGCTTACCTCTTCTTCTCCCGTCATCGGCGAGCTCCGGAATATGCTTACCGACAACAATACCAACATCGCTTCCACATTCGCAGCCATTAAGGATTACTGCGATGCCATGCTGGCCAAAGCCATCGAGGGCTACCTAAAGTGATAAAAAGGGCTGCCGCAAGTACTGATTGCTGTACTTGCGGCAGCCCCATCTTTGTTTGCTTTTCAGCCGAAGCCGCCAATCAGTACCGGCCAAGCCCGTCGGGCAGGCCGGCAGACAATCGCCGAGGCCGTCGCAGTAATCCTCGCGGGTCAGCTTCGCCTTGCCGTCCACCATCCCGATGGCGCCCTCATGGCAGGCCGCCGCGCAGAGGCCGCAGCCATTGCATTTTTCTTCGTCGATTCGGATGATTTTGCGTTTCATATCGGGTTCCTCCGTGTGGTTTTGGTTTATGATTCTATTATACCAAAAAGGTATACAATAGTATGTTGAAAATTCAACATAAATCATTCTGTTTTTGCTTGACAGAAGGCGAACGGTCTGCTATAATGAAAGGGAAAAATCCACCGATCGAAAGGACACACCATGAACGATCCCAGACACATCACAGCCGGGCTCCCGATTCCCACCGAGGGGTACTGCGATCAGCCCTATGCCGTGAAGACCGATGACGGCCATCTGCTTCTCTGTGTGACCACGGGAAGCGGCGCGGAGGGAGCCTCCGGCCAGCACGTTATTTCGATGCGTACCGATGATTTCGGCAGGAGCTGGAAGGATGTCACCGATGTATCGCCGGCCTCGCTGCCCGAATCCTCCTATGCCGTCCTGTACAAGACCGACTTCGGCCGGATCTACTGCTTCTATAATTACAACGCTGACAATCTGCGGCAGGTGAAGGCCGACGATCCGCCCTTTACGGGAGGCTTCTGCCGCCGTGTGGACACGCAGGGTCATTTTGTCTTCCGCTACAGCGACGATCACGGAAGAAGCTGGTCGGGGCGCTGGTATGACATCCCGATGCGGGCCTTTGCGGTCGATCGCGCCAATCCTTACGGCGGTGAAATCAAATTCTTCTGGAATGTCGGCAAGCCCTTTGCGCGCGCGGGCGAGGTCTTCATCCCGATCTACAAGATCGGCGCCTTCGGAGAGGGCTTCATGCGATACAGCGAGGGCGCGCTCCTCTGCTGCTCCAATCTTGACACCGAGCGCGATCCCGGGAAGCTTGCATGGCAGACCCTGCCAAAGGGCGATGCCGGCATCCGTGCGCCCCGCGAGGCGAGCATCATCTCGGAGGAGCATTCCTTCACGGTGCTGAGCGACGGGACGGTCTTCTGCGTTTTCCGGACGGTATCCGGCCATCCGTGGTGTGCCTGCAGCTATGACGGATGCCGCAGCTTCAAAGAGCCGCAGATCATGCGCTTTGCCGACGGAAGGCCGATGAAGCATCCCCGTGCCGCGAATTTCATCTGGAAGGATCGCGGCGGCGACTATTATTACTGGTTCCACAATCACGGCGGCAAGAGCTATGAGGGCCGCAATCCCGCCTGGCTCAGCCGCGCCCGTGAGATCGATACCCCCGAGGGCCGGACGCTGGCCTTCTCGGAGCCGATCCCGTTTTTGTACGATCCCGATCCGATGATCCGGATCAGCTATCCCGACTTCATCGGTACGGAATCGGCGATCTATATCACCGAAACGCAGAAGACCTCGGCCCGGATCCACCGCTTTGAGAGGTCCTGGCTGGATGCGCAGTTTCAAGGCCCCGCGCCCGAAGATTGGCAGGTCATCGGGGATCGGATGCCCGAGCTGCCTGCCTTCACGGTCCGGTCCCGGGATGAGGATCAGCACGGCGAGCCGAGCGGATGCCGCTTCCTGCTGGAATTTTATCTGGTTCTGCCGCGCGAATCGGCGGTGCTCTTTTCGACGATGGCCGGCGTGCGGGGATTGGAGCTCCGATGCCTTGCCGAGCGGAGTCGCCTGGAGCTTGTCATGGGCGACGGGGAGCGGTCGGCGGTCTTTGTCAATGAGGATCCGTGCCTCTTTGACGGGCGTGCGCATACCGTCCGCGCGGTCTTTGACGGCGGCGTGCACGCGGTCTGGTTTGTCAATGACGGCCATTTCTGGGATGGCGGCGAGCTTCGCTCCGTCGGATGGGGCCGGTTCGATCCGTCCTTCACCGCCCCGAACGGACGCGCGCAGGCCTATCGGCACAAGGCTGTGACCGACGTGAGGCTGGCGGAGATAAAATAGTATGGGAGGATTTTCGCCCCGCAGGGGCGAAAATCCTTTTTTGATGTGGAAAGGTGCAAGGAGGCGTGCCCCGGGCGATTCGTGAATCGCCCCTACAGCGGCATCGGCCGCTCATACCGGTAGGGGCGAACTGTGTTCGCCCGCGAGTGTGCGGCGAAAGCGAAATCTGTGCGGGACGTTCCGCCGGGGTGCCCTCTCCGCCATGTCGCAAAGCGGCCCGGCCCTCTCCGCCGGCCAAGGCCAGCACCTCCCCCAGAGGGGGAGGCTATGAGGAAGAAAATGCGCCCTGGGCGATTCGTGAATCGTCCGCAGCGGACCGTCGGGGACGCCGGTCCCTACAGCGGCATCGGCCGCTCATCCCGGTAGGGGCGAACTGTGTTCGCCCGCGAGTGTGCGGCGAAAGCGAAATCTGTGCGGGACGTTCCGCCGGGGTGCTCTCTCCGCCATGTCGCAAAGCGGCCCGGCCCTCTCCGCCGGAGGGGGAGGCTTATGTGGAAGGAGGTGCGCCGGGCGATTCGTGAATCGCCCCTACAGCGGCTGTCGGGGACGCGGGTACCCTCTCCGCCGACCCCATCAAAAAAACGCAGAAATCTTTTCCCCCCGCTTTACAAAACGGCAATTTTATGCTATAATAAAATGGGACAATTCGGATTTTACCGAGAATTTACAAGGACACGCCACCATTTCTTACGCCAATGCGTTATGATAGACGAGTACATATAAATGAAAGAGGTAGAAGAAATGATTTTTATCGTCGAGGACGATGAGAGTATCCGCGAGCTGGAGCGGTATGCACTCAAAAACAGCGGTTTCGAAACACGGGGTCTTGCCGATGGCCGACAGCTGATGGCCGCGCTGGAGGAGGAAATCCCCGAACTGATTATTCTGGATATTATGCTGCCCGGTGAGGACGGTCTGGCCATTCTAAAAAGGCTCCGGGCCGATGAGCGGCGGAGCTCCATCCCGATCATGATGGTCACCGCCAAGACCACCGAGCTTGATAAGGTGCGCGGCCTCGATATGGGCGCTGACGATTACCTTTCCAAGCCCTTCGGCATCATGGAGCTGGTTTCGCGGGTCAAGGCGCTCCTGCGCCGCTCGGTGAACGAGGCCGGCCCGGTTCCCCGGCTCCGGCTGGAATTCGCCGACATCTGCATGGACGACTCCTCCCGCGCCGTCACGGCTTCGGGCGAGACGGTTGATCTCACCTACAAGGAATACGAGCTGCTCAAATTCCTGCTTCTCAATGTCAATATCGTTTTAAGCCGCGACCGGATTCTTTCCGCCGTCTGGGGCTTCGATTACGAGGGCGAATCCCGCACCGTTGATATGCACATCAAAACCCTCCGCCAGAAGCTCGGCGATGCAGGCTCGGCCATCAAGACCGTCCGCAGCGTCGGCTACAAGCTGGGAAGCTGACGCGATGGTTAGAATTCTGATCGGCGCGGCCGCCGCCTTCCTCCTTGTCGGCTTCCTCCTGATCCCCGTCAGCATTATCCTCTGGCAGCTTCGCCCGAAAAAGGCGGGAGGGACGGAGAAAAACGGGGCCCCTTCCGCCCCGGACACGGATGCATGGAGCGATCTGGATGCCGGCCTGATCCTGCTCACAGCCGATAAACGGATAGCCGGGGTCAATCCCGCCGCCTGCCGGATGCTGGAGCTTGCCGACGATTCCTTCAACGGCTGTACCCTTGCCGAAGCCGGTGTTCCGGAAGAGATCGCCGATGCGATCGAGCGGGAATCCGCCGCGGCCGTCTCCCTTGACGGGCGGGCGATCCAGCTTCATACCGCGCGCACGCGGGAGGGGCTGGCCGGATTTCTGTTCGACGTGACCGAGAAAAACGAAAGCGACCGGCTCCGCAGGGAGTTCACCGCCAATGTATCCCATGAGCTGAAAACGCCGCTGACCTCGATTTCCGGCTATGCCGAGCTGATCGAATCCGGCATGGCGATGGGCGAGGATGTCACCCTGTTTGCGGGAAGGATACGGCGCGAGAGTGCGCGGATGCTGGCGCTGATCAGCGATATTCTCAAGCTCTCGCGGCTGGATGAGGAGGCGGACGGCGCGGACTTTGGCCCGGTCGAGCTGTACAGCCTGTGCGCGGAATGCATGGACGTGCTCGAAATGAGCGCCAGACGGCACAGTGTCACCGTCACGCTGGACGGCGAGCCCTGCACGGTCAACGGCAATGCGGGCGAGCTGACGGAGCTTGTCTACAACCTGATCGACAATTCCATCCGCTACAACCGGCCCGGGGGAAGCGTAAAGCTGACAATTACATCCCCCGATCCCGACACGGCCGTCCTGACGGTCAGCGATACGGGCATCGGCATCCCGGCCGAGCATCAGAGCCGGGTCTTCGAGCGGTTCTATCGGGTCGATAAATCCCGTTCCAAGGAAACCGGCGGCACCGGCCTCGGTCTTGCGATTGTCAAGCACGTCGCCGAGCGGCATCATGCCAGACTGGAGCTTCGCAGCCGTCCGGAAGAGGGGACAACGGTAAAAATCACCTTCCGCCCGATGCAGGACGGGATCATGGAATAAACGAAGGAGAACCATATGGACATTTTTGCGATACTGTCGATGATCGGCGGGCTTGCGCTCTTCCTCTTCGGCATGACAACACTTGGCAACGGTCTTGAGAAGCTCTCCGGCGGCACGCTGGAGCGCCTGCTCGAAAAGCTTACGAACAATCCCGTCAAGGGCGTGCTCCTCGGCATCTGCGTGACGGCGGTCATTCAGTCCTCGTCCGCCACAACGGTCATGGTCGTCGGCTTTGTCAACTCCGGCATCATGCAGCTGAGTCAGGCCATCGGCATCATCATGGGTGCCAACATCGGTACCACCGCGACCGCGTGGATCCTCTCCCTGTCGGGTCTTGGCGGCGATGAATGGTACATCCGCCTGCTCAAGCCGGATTCCTGGTCGCCTCTGGTGGCCATTATCGGCGTGATCCTGATCATGGCCGCCAAAAACGGCAAGAAGAAGGACATCGGTACGATCTGTGTCGGCTTTGCAATCCTGATGACCGGCATGAGCATGATGTCCGATGCGGTCAAGCCGCTGGCTTCAAGACCCGAATTCCAGCAGATCATGCTGATCTTCACCAATCCTGTGCTGGGCGTGCTGGCCGGTGCTCTGCTGACGGCGATTATCCAGTCCTCGTCCGCCTCGGTCGGTATTCTTCAGGCGCTCTCCAATACCGGCGCGCTCCCCTATTCGACGGCGATGCCCATCATCATGGGTCAGAACATCGGTACCTGCGTGACGGCGATGCTTTCGTCCATCGGTGCCAGCAAGAATGCCCGCCGCGCCGCCTGCGTGCATCTC
The DNA here is from genome assembly GCA_045578725.1 of Candidatus Flemingiibacterium sp. GTDB lineage: Bacteria > Bacillota > Clostridia > Oscillospirales > CAG-272 > Flemingiibacterium. The sequence continues at coordinate 1,331 of JAZNKS010000085.1, read as the reverse complement.
TATTTCAATATGATCGGCACGATCCTTTTCCTGATCGGCTATTACACGCTGGATGCCATCATCGTCTTCCCCTTTGCCGATGACACGATCACCAGCCAGGGAATTGCCGTCATCCACACGATCTTCAATCTGGTGACAACCGCGATTCTCCTGCCCTGCTATAAGCTGTTGGGCAAGCTGGCCACGATGACCATCCGCGAGGATGCAGACAAGGTCAAGGATGCCGTTGAGCAGCATGAGGTTGTCCTGCTGGACGAGCGTTTTCTGGCAACGCCGGCCTTCGCGCTGGAGCAGTGCTCCCGCGTGACGATCGAGATGGGCGAGCTGTCGCGGGATGTCATTCTCCGCTCGCTGAAGCTGATTGACCGGTACGACGAGCGCGAGGCGGAATATATCATCCGCAACGAGGGCGAGGTTGACTTCTACGAGGACAAGCTGGGCACGTATCTGGTCAAGCTGTCCGGCCGCGAGCTGTCGGTCGAGGATTCCAAGACCGCGACCCGTCTGCTGCATCACATCGGCGATCTGGAGCGGATCAGCGACCACGCGGTCAACATCCAGAAGGCGGCCGAGGAGATGATTGCCAAGGAGGTTGCCTTCTCGGCGGATGCCCAGAAGGAGCTTCGCGTGATCGCATCGGCGGTCAGCGAGATCATGAACCGCACCTTCACGGCGCTGAAGACGAACGATCTTGCGGCGGCCGCGCTGGTCGAGCCGCTGGAGCAGGTCATCGACGGGCTGAAGGAGCAGATCAAGGAGAATCATGTCACCCGTCTGCAGGGCGGCAAATGCACGATCGAGCTGGGATTCATTCTGTCGGATCTTCTGACGAATTTCGAGCGTGTATCGGATCACTGCTCGAACATTGCGGCCTGCATGATCAAGGCGGCCGAGCAGTCCTATGAAACGCACAAATATTTAAGCGATCTGAAGAAGGCACCGGACGAGGTATTCGTGCGCGAGTACGAAGCCTGCGCAGCCCGCTTCAAGGTATAAGCAAAAGGGAAGCGCCCCGGCATTCAGCCGGGGCGCCCTTTTGCGGATCCCGAGCGGCGCAGCCGGAGAGCGCGTAAGCGCAATTCCGGCGCATCACGTGCGCCCGTACGAAATGGCGCGCCGTGAATGTGAGCCGCCGCACGAACGAACGCCTCGCACAATACAATCCGCGGCGAACCTGAACGGCGTGCCCGCTTCGCGAGCGGTCCGTCGGGTGAGCGATCGAATGGCGAACTCCCCTTGCCTCGGTGAATGCGGGGCGGCCAGCTGTACCCACTGTTGATGGGAATGAGAGGGGTAATGGTGGAGGAGTCCAGAGGAGGAGGATGGTAGGG
>JAZNKS010000084.1:0-20502 GCA_045578725.1 Candidatus Flemingiibacterium sp. | reverse complement strand
GAGGAGATTACCGGTGGTGAGCTTTACATCGGCAACAAGCTTATGAACGACGTAGAGCCGAAGGACAGAGATATCGCGATGGTATTCCAGAACTACGCATTGTATCCGCATATGTCCGTATTTGATAATATGGCATTCGGTCTTAAGTTAAGAAAGACCCCGAAGGAAGAAATCAAGAGAAAGGTTGAGGAGGCTGCCCGTACCCTCGACATCACCCACCTGCTCGACAGAAAGCCGAAGGCTCTGTCCGGCGGTCAGAAGCAGCGTGTCGCACTCGGCCGTGCTATCGTCCGTGACCCGAAGGTCTTCCTTCTCGACGAGCCGCTCTCCAACCTCGACGCAAAGCTCCGTGCTGCGATGAGAACCGAGCTGACCAAGATTCACAAGAGACTGGGTACCACCTTCATCTACGTTACGCATGACCAGGTCGAGGCTATGACCATGGCTACCCGTATCGTCGTTATGAAGGACGGTCTGATCCAGCAGGTAGATTCTCCTCAGAACCTGTACGATTCTCCCTGCAACATCTTCGTTGCCGGCTTTATCGGAACTCCTCAGATGAACTTCATCAATGCGAAGCTTGAGAAGAAGGGCGAGGATATTTACATCAACTTCGCCGGCAACTCCCTCAAGCTGCCCGCAGAAAAGGCAAACAACCCCGAGCTCAAGGACTACATCGGCAAGGAAGTTACCGCCGGTCTGCGTCCGGAGTGCATCCACGACGAGCCGATGTACCTCTCCAGCATGGCTGAGAGCGTTATCACCTGCACCGTTGATGTAACCGAGCTTATGGGTAACGAAATCTTCCTGTACATGGCTGCAGACGAGGAGCAGTCTCTCACCGCGCGTGTTTCCTCCCGCTCCACCGCCCGTGCAGGCGATACCATCAAGGTTGCCATCGACATCTCCAGACTCCATATCTTTGATAAGGATACCGAGCGCTGCATCACCCACTAATTGCACATACAAATCCCCGGAGTTTTCTGCTCCGGGGATTTTTCGGTACTGTAGCACACAAGAAAGCCGCTGTGCAGCCCGATTTTTTTTCTTATTGCCTATTGAAAAATCGGGGCAGATGGTGTATAATAATTATGAAAACAACGGAAGCCCGAATTCCGGAAATCCAATTTCACTAAGGGGAATGTTTCATGAAAAAGATTTACGAAGGCAAAACAAAGGACGTTTACAGCCTGGACAACGGCAATGTCATGCTGAAGTTCAAGGATGACTGCACCGGCAAGGACGGTGTGTTTGATCCCGGTGAAAATACCGTCGGTCTGACCATCGAGGGCATTGGCAAGGCCAATCTCCAGACCTCGGTTTACTATTTCGAGCTTCTGAAAAAAGCCGGCATCAAGACCCACTATGTGTCTGCCGACATCGATAACGCTCTGATGGAGGTTCTGCCCGGTAAGGTATTCGGCCATGGCCTGGAGGTTATCTGCCGTCTGGTTGCCACCGGCAGCTTCATCCGCCGCTACGGCGAATACATTAAGGACGGCACGCCGCTGGAGGGCGGTTATGTGGAGTGCACCTTCAAGAATGACGAGAAGGGCGATCCGCTGGTTACCTGTGAGGGTCTGGCTGCACTCGGCATCATGACGCCTGCCATGTTTGAGAGCATGAAGGAGCAGACGCTGAAGATCACGAAGATCGTTGCCGATGACCTGAAGTCGATCGGTCTGGATCTGTGGGACATCAAGTTTGAATTCGGCTACAACAACGGTGAGGTTATCCTTATCGACGAAATCGCATCGGGCAATATGCGCGTTTACAAGGGCGACAAGATTGTCGAGCCGGTTGAGCTGACCAAGCTGATCCTGAACCGCTGAAAACGGATTGAATCCGGGAAAAATAATTGAAAAAACTTGCATTTGCCTATTGACAAATGCCAAAGCATATGCTATAATATTACGGTAAACAAAGAAGAACTCTCCGTTCTCACCGCCTCAAATTGCTGACAGCGGTTCACCATTCAGGATACAGCGCTGCTTCGGCGGCGGATCGATGTGCGGAGATATTCTTCTCCGCACATTTTTTTATCACAAATGGAGGTGCTTCGCAATTAGCACAAAAGAACTGCAAATCAATGAGGAAATCCGGGCTAAGGAAGTCAGGATCATTGGTGATAACGGCGATCAGCTTGGTGTAATGTCCACCAATACCGCGCTGGCCATGGCTTATGAAAAAGATCTCGATCTGGTGCTGATCGCGCCGACCGCAGAGCCCCCTGTCTGCCGCATCATGGATTACGGTAAGTACCGTTTTGAGCGCGACAAGAAGGAAAAGGAAGCCAAGAAAAAGCAGACCGTTGTTGAGGTCAAGGAAATTCAGCTTTCCTGCCGCATTGACACGCACGACTTCGAAACCAAGGTAAAGCACGCCCACCGCTTCATCGGCGACGGCAACAAGGTTCGGGTTGTAGTCAAGTTCAAGGGCCGCGAAATGAGCCATCTGGATATCGGCCGCGATATGCTGGCCAAGTTCGAAGAAGCCTGCTCGGATGTGGGAACGGTTGATAAGCGTCCCACGCTGGAAGGCCGCTTCATGAGCATGATCATCAATCCTGCAAAACAGTCCGCCAAGTAATTGTTGCTTTGCCGTGATTTTGCGGCTTTGCGAAAAACCGAAAGTATAACCAAAGGAGTAAGGAAAATGGCAAAAATAAAGACCCATAAGGCTACCGCCAAGAGATTCTCTGTTACCAAGGGCGGTAAAGTCAAGCTCAATCACACCAATCGCCGTCATAAGCTCGGTCTCAAGACTCCCAAGAGAAAGAGACAGCTCAGAGGCAACGGCTACCTCAGCACCTCGATGGCTCCCGCTATCAAGACTTTGATTCAGAAGTAAGCCGCATCAGACGCATTTCACAACACAAGATAATTCGGAGGATAACATAAAATGGCAAGAGTAAAAGGCGCCATGATGACGCGCAAGAGAAGAAATAAGATGCTGAAGCTCGCCAAGGGCTACTGGGGTGCCAAGTCCAAGCACTTCAAGATGGCGAAGCAGCAGGTAATGAAGAGCGGCAACTACGCTTTCGCCGGCAGAAAGATGAAGAAGAGAGATTTCCGTTCTCTCTGGATCACCCGTATCTCCGCGCAGGCTAAGGTTTGCGGCATGAATTACTCCACTCTCATGCACGGTCTTAAGCTGGCAGGTATCGACCTCAACCGCAAGATGCTTGCTGAGATCGCTGTTTCCGATAAGGATGCGTTCGCTGCCATTGCAGAGCAGGCTAAAGCAGCTCTCGCAAAATAATGACACAAACAGAAAACCGGCTCACCGCCGGTTTTTTTGTTCAGACAGGAGATACGGATGCCGGAATTTCAGAATGAAAGGATCACCAGCCGGAAGAATCCGCTGATTGTGCGGCTGTCCAAGCTTTCGGAGAAAAAGTACCGGGAGGAAGAGGGCCTGTTCCGCATCGACGGCTTCAAGCTGTATGCCGAGGCGATAAAGAGCGGGATTGAAATCGTGTACACCTTTGTATCCGATTCAGCGGCCCAAAAGGCGGAAGGTCTGACGGCGGGCTGCACCGGAACGGTGATTCCGGTGTCGGATGAGGTTCTTGCCAAGCTGACCGATGAGCGCGCCCCGCAGGGAATTGTCGCTTTCGCGCGTTTCTTTGATACGGCCGATACAGCCGATGATGCGGATGAGCGCACCCTTCTGCTTTCGTCTGTCCGCGACCCCGGTAATCTCGGCACGGTTATCCGGACGGCATATGCCTTCGGGCTGGATCGCGTCTGGCTGACATCCGACTGCGCGGATATCTATTCGCCAAAGGTATTGCGGGCCGCGATGGGAACCATCTTCCGACAGAAGCTCGGCGTTGTATCGGATGAACTGGCGCTGATCGCACGCCTTCGCGCGCAGGGAACGGCGGTCTATGCCGCTGCGCTCGATGACCGGGCTGTGCGGCTGGATCGGATTACGATGGAAGGGCGGCTCTGCTTTGCTGTCGGAAACGAAGGGCACGGATTGTCGCCCGAGCTGATTGCCGCCTGCACCGGAACGGCGATCATCCCCATGAATCCCGGCTGTGAGTCGCTGAATGCGGCGGCTGCGGCGGGCATTCTCGCGTGGGAGATGGGCCGCGGGCGCCTGTAATCAGGAAAGGAACAAGAATGAAAACGATTCGATTTGAGAACGCGAATATCTATAACACCGCGAAGCGCGGTTTTGAAAAAGGCTCGCTGACGATCAAAAACGGGATGATTGCAACCGGCGGCACGGCTGATGAGGTTGTGGACTGCAAAGGCGCGTATATAATCCCCGGCATGATCGATATTCACACGCACGGACGCGCCGGTGTTGACAGCTCCAATGCATCCGCTGAGGAGATTCTGAAGATGGCCCGCTCCTATGCGAAGGCGGGAACCACCTCGTTTCTTCCGACCTTCGGTACGGTTCCGCTGGATTGGTACGCAAAAGCGATCGATTCCATCACCGCGGCAAGAGCCTGCCAGCTGCAGGCGGTTGACGGTGCCGATATCCTCGGCATCCATTTCGAGGGCCGCTATATCAATGTGAAGAAGAAGGGCGCACATGATCCCGCTCACCTCGCACCGCTGAATCCGGATGAGCTGGCCGGTCATATTGAGCGGATGCAGAATAAACAGCCCTCGATGCACTTCCACATCACCTGCGCTCCCGAGCTGGAGGGTGGTGAAGCCTTTGTAAAGCGCGCCGTTTCCATGGGCGCGGCTGTCAGCATCGGCCACAGCAATGCGACGATGCAGGAGTGCGAAAAGGCCCTGGAATGGGGCGCAAAATCCTTCACTCACCTCTACAACGCCATGAGTCCGCTCTCCCACCGGGAGCCGGGCTGTGTCGGCACCGGTCTGGCAACGGATGCCTATACAGAGCTGATTTCGGACGGCTTCCATGTTGCACCGGCGGTAATCAGGCTCACCCAGCGGGCGAAATCGCCGGATCGGCTGGTGCTGATTACCGATTCGCTTCCCCCCGCCGGAATGGAGCCCGGTATTTATCACATGGGCCACGAGCAGGTCGATACCCGCAACGGCAAAATCGCCTACTGCATGGATGGCGTGACCATCAACGGAAGCATCATCGATCTGTTCACCGGCTTGAAGAATTTCATGGAATTCACCGGCCTTACGCTGGAGGAAGCCATTCCGTATGCCAACCTCAATCCGGCCCGCCTGATCGGTGCCGCGGATACGGTTGGTACGCTGGAGGCCGGAAAGCAGGCGGATTTCATTCTGCTTAAAGAAGATAAGGCGACGATCGACCGCGTGTATGTGCGCGGCACGCTCATCGCATAACGGAGGCAAAAACTATGTGCAAGAAAAAGTTTTATATCACAACCCCCATTTACTATCCCAGCGATAAGCTGCATATCGGCCACACCTACTGCACGGTCGCAACCGATGCCATGGCGCGCTACAAGCGCATGACCGGCCACGATGTTATCTTCCTGACCGGCACCGACGAGCACGGTCAGAAGATTGAGGATAAGGCCAAGGAGGCCGGCGTAACGCCCCAGCAGTTCGTTGACAACATTGTCACCGGCGAGCGCGGCGTTCAGGATCTCTGGCGGCTGATGAACATCTCCAACGATCGCTTCATCCGCACCACCGACGATTATCACGTCGAGGCGATCCAGAAGATCTTCAAAAAGATGTACGAGAACGGCGATATCTACAAGGGAAGCTACAAGGGCAAGTACTGCAAGCCCTGCGAATCCTTCTGGACCGAGAGCCAGCTGGTGGACGGCAAGTGTCCCGACTGCGGCCGCGAGGTGGAGGATGCCGAGGAAGAGGCTTATTTCTTCCGCCTTTCCAAGTATGCCGACCGGGTTCAGGATCTGCTGGAGAACACCGATTTCCTCGAGCCCCGCTCCCGCGTCAACGAGATGGTCAACAACTTCATTAAGCCCGGCCTCGAGGATCTCTGCGTATCCCGCACCTCATTTACATGGGGTGTCCCGGTCGACTTCGATCCCGGCCATGTCGTGTATGTCTGGGTCGATGCGCTCTTCAATTATACCACCGCTCTGGGCTTCATGAACGGCAAGTATGACGATTACGAGGCTTACTGGCCGGCGGATGTTCACTTTGTCGGCAAGGAGATCGTCCGCTTCCATTCGATTATCTGGCCCGCTATGCTGATGAGCATGGATATGCCCCTGCCGAAGAAGGTCTTCGGTCACGGCTGGCTGCTTCTTGACGGCGGCAAGATGTCCAAGTCCAAGGGCAACGTGGTCGATCCCTATGTGCTGGCGGAAAAGTTCGGCGTGGATGCGCTCCGCTTCTTCTTACTCCGCACCTTCCCCTTCGGCTCCGACGGCAACTTCTCCAACGAAGCGCTGATCAGCACAATCAATGTGGATCTGGCCAATGACCTCGGAAACCTGCTCTCGCGCACCGTTTCGATGGTTGACAAGTATTTCGGCGGAACGCTTCCGGCTGTCCAGTGCGAGGATGCCGAAAAGGATGCCGAGCTGGTCGGTCTGATCGCCGGTCTGCGTGCTCTTTATGAGGAGCAGATGGAAAAGTATGCATTCCAGAATGCGCTGGCCGAGATTTTCAGAGTCATCAGCCGCGCCAACAAGTATATCGACGAAAATACGCCCTGGACGCTTGCCAAGGATATGGATGCCAACGGCTCCCGTCTGGCGCGCGTTATGTACAATCTTCTGGAGGTACTCCGTGTATCGGCCATCCTGCTGACACCCTTCATGCCCGCAACCTCGGCTGAGGTACTGAAACAGATCGGTGCCTGCGAATGCTGCTCCACCTGGGAGGCGGCCGGCGTATACGGCGCCCTGAAGGCCGAGGCGGCTGTACAGCGCGGCGCCAACCTCTTCCCGCGTATCGATGAGGCCAAGATGCTTGCCGAGCTGGAAGCCGAGCGTGAAGCTGCGATGGCCAAGGCAAAGGCGGAAGCCCCGGTTGAAAAGCCGGAGGGCTGTGCCATCATCGGCTACGATGATTTCATGAAGGTTGAGCTCCGCACGGCGAAGGTCATCGCCTGCGAACCGGTTAAGAAAGCCAAGAAGCTTCTCTGTCTCCAGCTGGATCTGGGCTACGAGAAGCGCCAGGTTGTATCCGGTATCGCCAAGTTCTACAAGCCCGAGGATCTGATCGGCAAAAAGCTGATTGTTGTCGCCAATCTGGCGCCTGCGACCCTCTGCGGCGTGGAGAGCAACGGCATGATTCTCGCGTCCGGTGAGGAGCAGGTCCGCGTGGTCTTCCTCGATCCCGAAACGCCTTTAGGAGAAAGAGTGAGATAATGATTCCGCTTTTCGATACCCACGCTCATTACAATGACCGGCGGTTCGATGCGGATGCAGGCGAGATTGAAGGCGGCAGGGATTCACTCCTTGCCGCCCTTCTTGCTGACAATGTGAAAGCGATTGTCAATGCGGGAACGAATCTTGCCTCTATCGCCGAATGCCTCGCGCTGGCCGAAAAATATCCGAATGTCTATGCCGCTGCCGGCATCCATCCCGGCGATATCGATCCGACGGATGATATGGAGGCGGTCATGGAGCGCCTGCGCGGCTTCCTTGGACATGAGAAGGTGCGTGCGCTCGGTGAGATCGGGCTGGATTATCATTACGATGACGGCGCGCCCCGCGAGGTTCAGCAGGCATGGTTCCGCCGTCAGCTGGAGCTGGCGCGCGAAACAGCGATGCCGGTCATTATCCACGATCGGGAGGCGCACGGGGATGTCATGGATATCCTGCGTGAATATCCGGATGTGAAGGGCGTGTTCCACAGCTTTTCGGCCAGCGCGGAGATCGCCCGTCAGCTGGTGAACCGGGGATGGTATATCTCCTTCTCCGGCGTGATTACCTTCAAAAATGCTGCGCGGCTGGCCGAGATTGTGCCGACGGTGCCGCTGGATCGGGTCATGATCGAAACCGATGCGCCCTATCTGGCACCGGTACCGTATCGCGGTAAGATCAACCACTCGGGGCTGATGATTTATACCGCCGAGCGGGCGGCCGAGCTGTACGGGATCTCCATTGAAGAATTTGCCCGCCATGCGCTCGAAAACGCCTGCCGTTTCTACGGTGTTTCGGTGGAAGCATAAGAAGAAACCGTTATAATCAAACTTTCGCTTGACGGGGAGATTTCCCTGTGCTATACTGTCCCTGTAAGGGAGCCGGCAGCCTTTGCGGCTGTCGGCTTTTTTGCAAAATAATTTGATGAATATCAAAATACCTCTTGACAAATGCGGCCTGCCGATGTATAATGAAACAAAGCAATTCAATATGCGTCAAATCGCTTTGCAGGGAGGTACCGATGAACGGAACGGAAACAATGGCGGCGCTCTGCGGCATCGCAAACAAATGGGAGCGGCAGTATGAAGAAGCGCTTGCCGCTCTGCCAAAGGAGGCAAAGCTGGAGCGAAAGGCGCTGATTATTCAGAAAAATATGGCATCGCATTGCGGGAATTTTGCGCGGATCGAATACAACGGCCATATTTACGATACGCGGGAGCGGATGGTTTTTGTCCAGCATCACCGGTTTGATTCCTGCCGGTCGGCGTATGATGCGCTGGAGGGCGGAGAACGGGAGATGTTTTTGGTCTGGGCACACGCCGTGACAATGGTCCGTCATTGCTTTTACGATTCGCATCGGGAAGCATTGGCAAAAGCCGAAGAAAACGGCGAGGCTGAAACGGTCTTCGAACAGCGGCTGATCTGCGGTACGGTCGGGCAGATACTCGATGAATGGTATGCCTGGTGGAAGCAGAACGGTGTCATGAAATGCGGGGAAATCTGAATGGAAGTCAAGGATACAGCCGCCCTGTTCAAATGTCTGGGCGATGAAACGCGGCTCCGCATTCTCATGCTGCTCAAGGAGTCGGACAGTTATGTGGAGCTTCTGTCCAGCCGCCTTGATCTGACACCGGGAACGCTCAGCCATCATCTGAAAAAGCTGGAGGCTCACGGCTTTGTCAAATGCTCGCGCTCGCAGTTTTATGTCATCTATTCGCTGAATACCGACGGGCCGGCGAGGGAAATCCTTTCCAACGTGCTGGCCGTGCTTCCCGAAGCGGATGAAGGAATATCCGATGATGAGCGCTACCGCCGGCGGGTTCTGTCCGCCTTCATCCGGGACGGCCGGCTGACACTCATCCCCTCCCAGCTGAAGAAGCGTGAGATTGTTTACCGCCATATGCTGGAATCGGTGGCGGTCGGTCAGGTGCTTTGCGAGAAGGAAATCAATGCCCTGATTGAAAAATGGTATGAAGATTATTGCACGGTGCGCAGGGATTTTATTTCCTGCGGGCTGATGACACGCGAAAATGGGGTGTACACCCGCATCCGGTAGCATTTCAACAGCCGGTTGAGAAAGACTGACGGGATACGTTATTGCTTTGCGGCGGATTCTGTGGTATAATGACAGCATCGGGAGGACCTTCACGGAAAATTCACAAATTATTTTGCCAAAGCACCCAACCAAAGCGCCCTGTCAGGATACTGTATAATAAAGCCGTCAGGCATAAGAAAGGATGATCCCTATGAAAAAGAACAAACAGCTCCGTTATTTCAAAAGCACCTCGGTGTTTGAGGTGATCAGCGCCCTGCTGATTCTGCTGGGCTTCCTGATCTACTGGTATTCCTTTGAAATCTGGGTGATCGGAACGCCGATCATGGTGCTCGGCGTGGCCGGATTGATCCTCTGCTACATCTTCAAGGTGAGCGATACCGCATATGGCGAGTATTTCGAGAATCAGCTCGGTACGCTGCCGCATACCCGCCGCGAGCAGGAGCCGGATGCCGTCATCGACAGCTACAGCACCGAGAACACCGCATGGGCAAAGCTCGACAAAAACGGGATGCTCCGCACCGAGCGCTATGTGCGTACCGAGCTGTTCTTCGGCAAAGCACAGCTCACCGTTGAGCGGAGCACGGTCGATGCGGCTGCGCAGACGGCGGTGCGGGAAGCCTTCGTTTTCGATAACGGAACGGCATCGGCCGAGGTGGAGGTGCAGGAATGCCGCGGAGGCATGAGCGAAAAGAGCCCGATGAAAAAGCAGGCGGTGATGGTCATCACCGGCGGCGAGTCGGTCTGCCGCTTCCCCGTCAAGTACAACGATATTGAAACCGATCAGCTTCTGGAGCGGATCAATTCGCTGAAGCCGAAGGCCTGAATGCCCCCATAAACAAAAAATGCTCCCCGGTCGGACGTGCGATCGGGGAGCACCGTTTTGTTCGAATGTTAAAAGAATGTAAACAAATCGTAAATATACTTGATTTTTTGATGGGGGCAGGGTAAAATGATAGAGAACAGCAATTTGAGAGGAGGACAGAAAATGCTTGATTACAGCGATCTGGCAAAATGGGTGGGCAGAGCCAAGCAGGGCGAATGCGCGGCATTTGAAGAGCTGTACAATCGGACAAGCCATTTTGTCCATGCCCTCGCGCTGTCGATTCTCCACAATCCCTACGATGCGGAGGATGTGATGCAGATTGTCTTTACCAAGGTGTATCAGCATCTGGAAAGCCTCCGTGACGATGCCAGCTTCATCCGTTGGCTCCATACCGTCACCTGCAATGCCTGCAAGGATTTTATTCTCCGCAATCATCGGGAGCTGCAGCCGGAGCTGCTGGAGGCCGAAGAGCTGATACGGCCGGATGCGGTGGAGGAATGGGTTGCCTGCCAGAACCGCAGGGAAAAGATCCGCCGTATGATGGATGCCCTGCCGGAGAATCAGCGCAGGGCGGCCACCCTCTTCTATTTTCACGAGCTGCCCGTCAATTCCATTGCCCTTCTGGAGGGCTGTCCGCCCAATACCGTCAAAAGCCGCCTGCGCTATGCTCGCCTCGAGCTTCAGAAAGCGCTGAATGATGAGGAAGCGCGCTCCGGCGACCGGCTGTACTGACAGAACCGTTCATCCTTCGGGATCGGACGGTTCTTTTTTAATAGAGCAGCCGGGATGTCAGCTCACGCAGGACCTGACGGCCGGATGAGGCATCGTCCCATTCGCCGCTCCGGAGGATGCAGCCGCCCTCGCCGTCCGGAAGACGGAGCTCGGCACGCCAATGGAGCTCGGTATCGCACCGGAGCTTGGCCTTATGGAGGGCGACGGCCAGCTCACGGGTGTGGGCGTAGGTGATATGCTGCCCCGATGCGACGCGCCAAGCGTGGCTGCGGGGACGGCGGGGGCTGTAGCGGATATCGAATTCGTTTTCGTTGATGTTCATGATGCTTCTCCTGTGTACTTGATTCGGTATGCTTGCAAGTACGATTTTACATCATTTTCCGGAGAATGTCAACAGGAATGACACAACTTGATACGACAATCGTGCGACGGGATTCGACAGCCGGGGCGAATGCCGTCAATCGGAGGAGGTTTTTGTCGAACGGACGGTGGAGGGGCTGTATCCGAAGTGCTTTTTGAACATCTTGGAGAAATTGAAGACATCGTTGTATCCGGTCATCGCGGCGGCCTGGCTGACCGAACAGCCGTCGGCCAGAAAGCTCTTCGCGTGCTTCATTTTTACAGCGGTGATGTATTCCTTTACGCTCATGCCGTAATCCTGTCGGAAGATCCGCGACAGATAGCGGCGGTTGATGTTCATTTCGGAGGCCAGCGCCTCGACGGACAGCTGCTGCATATAGTTTTTCTCGATGTAGTTGAATACGCGCTCGGTATAACCGGGCGCTCTGGCGGAGGACGCGGCCTTTTCGCCGAACAGCTCGGCGAAAAGGAGAAAGAGCTGGCCGGCAAGGTATTCCTCCCGCATGGAATCCAGCTGTGTGCACCGGAGCATGGCCGGGAACCGGTCGGCTGCGGAGAGGGTCAGAACATCCGGCACAGCCTCCAGTCTGGCGGCCAGCGCTCCGGTGAAGCCGATCCAGATATAATGCCACGGATCGGTATCCGAGGCACGGTAGTAGGTAACCTCGCCGGGACGGATCAGGAAGATCTGACCGGGCGACAGGTCGTAGCGGCCGCGCGCATTTTCAAAACAGCCGCCGCCGGATACGATATAGTGCATGAGATAGTATTCACGCACGGTCGGGCCGAAGGCATAGGACGGAGCACACCGATCCCAGCCGAGAATAACGGGATTGAGATCGGCAAAACGGCGGTCGCGGATGTGAATGTTTGAGAACGTGTGTTGGCGCATAACCATCCCTCCTGCGCTTGGATGTTGGTTACATTATAACATGAAATGCTTACTTGATGCAATTCACATTTTGCACAATCTGTGATAAAATTTGATTACGATGTTTTTCCGGAAGAAACAAAGAATATTCAAGGGCCTTTGCAATCGCATTCCATTATGCAGAATTCCATTCAAACCAGGAGGGCATTAACGTGAAAAATCGTATTGTTTCTTTGATGCTGGCCGCTATGATGTTCATTGCCGCGCTTTCATCCTGCGGGGAGAGAACGCCCGCCGATACCGCCAGGGCATCCGACGATACCGCCGCGCCGGAATCGACCGAGGTACTTGACGAACGCCTTGCCGCAGACGATGAGCTGGGAAGCTATGACTTCGATGCGTATACCTTCCGCATCGTCACAAGTGACAATCACACAAAGCATTACTTCGTGGAAGAAAGTGACGGAGATGTTGTCAATGATGCGCTTTTCAAACGCAATCAGACCGTTGAAGAACGGTTCAACTGTGAGATCCGGGTTATCAGCGACACCGGGTTCCGCGAAACGGCCATCTTTACCAACAGCATTGCCGCGGCAGAGGATGCCGTTGATCTGATCTGCTGGCAGGCCATTGGACTTGGCGGTTACGTTACCGGTGATCTGTTCATGAACTGGTACGATATCCCCGGGGTGAATTTTGAAAAGCCCTGGTGGTCGGATTCCAACATTGAACATCTGACTTTTGGGGACTATTGCCCGATTGCTATCGGCGATTTGATGCTGTCCGCCCTGGGTGGTACCTACTGCGTGTACTACAACAAGACCAGGGGCCTTGATTACGGCATTCCGGATATGTACGAGGTTGTAAATGACGGGAAGTGGACATTTGATTATCTGATTGCCGCTGCAAAGGATATCTGCAAGGATCTGAACGGCAATAGCAGCGCCGATGAGGGGGATTATTTTGGCTTCGCATCGGACACTTATTCCAATATCAATGCCTATATGTGGGCGTTTGATAACCCCATCTATACCAAAGACAAGGAGGAGCTGGTGTTCTCGTTGAACGTTGAAAAGAGCGCGGCAATCGCCGAAAAGCTGGTGAACGCGTTCACGGTAAATCCCGGCTTCAGCGTGGGGCCGATGGATGTATTTAATTATGGCATTGATCTGTTCGCTCGCCGGCAGGCCCTTTTCGCCAACGGATGTATCGGTCACTCCCTCAGTAAGCTCCGTGATCTGGAGGACGATTATGCCATTCTGCCGTATCCGAAGTGGGATGAAAACCAGGAGGATTACTATACGATGGTTGATGGCAGTCATCAGGTAATGGCTGTTCCGGTCACGGTGAGCGATCCGGAGAAAATCGGTGTCATTGTCGAAGCGCTGTGTGCGGAGAGCTATAAGCAGGTTGTTCCGGCGTATTATGATGTGGCACTCAAGCTCAAGGGGGCACGCGACGATGAATCCATCGAAATGCTGGACCGCATCGTAGCCAGCCGCGTATTTGACTTCGGCTATATCTATGACAACTGGCAGGGCGCAAGCTTTATCCTTCAGGAACTTGTGTGGTCGAGGAGCGCGGATTTTGCCTCCTTGTGGGCATCCCGTGAAAGCGCGATCCGGGCGCATTATGACAGTGTGATTGATTATTTCGCAGACCGGGAATAAAAGATGAGGTGCTCACCATGTACAATATCAGAAACTACGGTGCCGTCCCGGACTGTACAACACTCAGCACGGCGGCGATTCAGGCTGCCATTGATGCCTGCTCCGATGCGGGCGGCGGGCGCGTAGTCATTCCGGCGGGAACCTACAAAACCGGAACGATCTGGCTGAAAAGTCATGTTGAACTGCATCTGGAAACGGGGGGCCGTCCTGCTTGCATCCGATTGCATGGAGGATTACAATGACATCGATACGTTCGAGCAGAATATGCGCGTTTCAAAGAGCGAGGGATGGGTCGGCAAGCATCTGCTCATCGCGCTGGAGGCCGCGAATGTTGCTGTCACCGGATTTGGCATCATTGACGGCAGCTGTTATGCGTTTGTGGATGATGCTCCCACGCCCTACCTCTATATATGGCGTTATGGCATCACCGGCTTGAAGGATGAGGAAGCCATGCGTCCCGGTCAGCTCATCTGCTTCATTGAATGTCAGAATGTGACGGTTTCCGACATTACCATCCGCAATTCGCCCTGTTGGAGCTGTTATTTTCTCGGATGCGAATTCGTCACGGTGCGCGGCATAAAGGTATTCAATCCCATGAATATGCTTAACTCGGACGGCATTGACATTGATACCAGCCGCTTTGTGACCGTTTCCGACTGCATCATCCTCACCGGCGATGACGGTATCACGCTCCGCTGCTGTGAACAGATAGTGAAGAACAAGGATATGCACTGTGAGTACATCACGGTCAGCAACTGTGTGATTCGCTCCAGCGTCTGTGCTTTCCGCATCGGTGTGGGCAATGGCATCATACGTCATGCGAGGCTTTCCGGGCTTACGATTGATAAAGCATCGGAGATGATTAACATCAGCACAACCTTCAGCACCGACTGCGCCCATATCGAGGATGTGAATATCTCGGATGTATCCTGCACGGATGCGGATCGGGTCGTGAACATCTATGCGCGCAACGACGGATCCATCCGCAATATCACCGTCGAAAACATCCGCGCCGAGGTCGCAGCGCAAAGCCTGATCTGCTGCGGGGACGGTTTGCTGGAGAATGTTAATCTGCGGAATATCGAAATGTATGTCAGCGAGCGATATGAGGAAATGACACCGCGGCATTTGGCAGCACGCGGCGGTCATATACTTCGGGTCTGCAGCGGACGCCGCATTTCGCTGGAAAATGTAAAAATTCACGGCAGCTTTTCGGCGTGCGAGAGCGTTTTCGGCTGTACGGACTGCGAGGAGCTTGTGAAAAAAGACTGTAATTTCTGAGTAGGATCCGTAAAGGAAAAACAAAAACAAACGGGGTGAATCGCTGACGGCGGCAGGAACCGTAAGCAGGGGCTTTGCACAGAACGGCCGCTGCTTACGAATATTAGTTACATTATAACATAAAAAGCTTACTTAATGCAATTCACATTCTGCACAATCTATGGTAAGATTTATCTGAATCATTTTCTGGGAGGTAACAACAGAATGACCAAGATTACCTTTATCGGTGCGGGAAGCACCGTATTTGCCAAGAACGTGCTGGGCGATGTGATGCTGACCGAGGCACTCCGCGACAGCGAAATCGCACTTTATGACATCGATGCGGACCGTCTGGATGAATCCTATATCATGCTGAGCGCGCTGAATCACAACATCAACAGTGATGCGGCCGTGATTAAGAAGTACCTCGGCGTGGAGCACCGCTGTGAGGCGCTGGCAGGCGCGCGCTTTGTCGTCAATGCCATTCAGGTCGGCGGCTATGAGCCCTGCACCGTGACCGATTTCGAGATCCCGAAGAAGTACGGCCTCCGCCAGACCATCGGTGATACGCTGGGAATCGGCGGTATTTTCCGCGCCCTGCGCACCATCCCGGTTCTGGAGGGCATCGCACGCGATATGGAAGCGGTCTGCCCGGATGCCTGGTTCCTCAACTACACCAATCCGATGGCCATGCTGACCGGCTATATGCAGCGCTTCACCAAGGTGAAGACGATCGGTCTCTGCCACAGCGTTCAGGTCTGCGCACCGCACCTTCTGAAGGCGCTGAAGATGGACGAATACGAAGAAAAGCATTCGGCGCTCATCGCCGGCATCAACCATATGGGCTGGCTGCTGGACATCCGCGATCTGGAGGGCAACGATCTCTATCCGGAAATCCGCCGCCGCGCCTTTGAACGCAATGCCAATGAAAAGCACGGCGATATGGTCCGTTATGAGTATATCCGCCGCCTCGGCTACTACTGCACGGAATCCAGCGAGCACAACGCCGAGTACAATCCCTTCTTCATCAAGTCCAAATATCCCGAGCTGATCGATCGCTACAATATCCCGCTGGATGAATATCCGCGCCGCTGTGTCAATCAGATCGCCGGATGGGCCAAGCAGAAGGAAGAGCTCATGCAGGACAGCTCCAAGCTGGCGCACACCCGCAGCCACGAGTATGCTTCTCGCATCATGGAGGCGATTGTTACCGGCAATCCCTACCGCATCGGCGGCAATGTCATCAACAACGGTCTGATCGACAATCTGCCGGCCGAGGCCTGCGTTGAGGTTCCCTGTCTGGTGGATGCGACCGGCATCAAGCCCTGCCGTATCGGCAAGCTTCCGACCCAGCTGGCGGCGATGAATATGAGCAATATCAATCCCCAGCTGCTGACCATTGAAGCGGCTGTCACCCGCTCGAAGGCCAAGATCTATCAGGCCGCCATGATGGAGCCTCATACGGCAGCTGAGCTGTCGATTGACGATATCGTGGCTATGTGCGACGATCTGATCGCGGCTCACGGCGACTGGCTCCCCGAATACATCGACGATGCCAAATAAATAGTTCTCCGATACGGGGGTGCTGCGTCTGCGCGCGGCACCCCCATCGTTTTACCGGGGGATACGCATTTTTGCTATTTTCAGAGATATAATTGCGTTTTTTGCTACGTTTTCAGAGAAGGACTTGAAATGTCCAGGAAAATATGATATGCTTACGCTGGTACACATGCGGGACGGTTTTGTGAAATCTGCGATGCCGATTTTCTCGTCGTCTTCAGGGATTCGGAGCACCCGCGCGATGCCGATAATATTAAGAAGGGATGCATAATTATGCTGAAACGCTTGCTTTCGTTCCTGCTTCTGGCTTCGATGCTCGCATCCATCGCTGCCTGCGGCGGAACCACACCTGCCGATACCGGTAACAGCACAGATAGCGGTGACACCACGCCTGCGGACACCACCGAGGCAGTGATTTCCCACAATATCGAGAAGTGTGACTACAATGGGGAAGCTTTCCACATTCTGGCCCGTTCTTCGAGCTACAACACCGGCTATTTTGCTGAAGGAATCACCGGTGAGGTTCTGAACGATGCGGTCTATCGCCGCGAAACGCTGGTTGAGGAGTACCTCGGCATTGATATCACCAATCACATTCATGACGGTGCCAATGTTCTTTCCACTGTTCAGGAGGATGTTCTGTCGAACAACGGTGAGTATGATCTCGTTCTGACAAGCCCCACCCACGGTCTGCACGGTATGGTAACCGGCGGTCTGTTGTATGACTGGAACGATCTTGAGTATGTAGATCTTGACCAGCCCTACTGGAACCAGGAGTGTAATGAAACTCTTACCGTTAACGGCAAGCAGTTCTATACTTACTCGGATTTCCAGCTCGGTAACGTTTTCGTTACGTACTTCAATAAGGATATGATTGATAAGTACGAGATGGAGAATCCTTACGATCTGGTTCGAAGCGGCGTTTGGACCTACGACAAGGTGGGCGAAATGGGCAAGCTTGCTACCGATGACCTGAACGGTGATACGGTAATGGATCTGAATGACCAGTACGGTGTTGCCTCCATGATCAGTGTTCAGACGATTGCCATGAACTACTCCGCCGGTGTCAGAACCTGTGAGCCGAACAGCCTGGATCTGGTAATCAACAGCGAGCGTATGGTTGAGCTGGTAGAAACAATCGACCAGCTGTTCAACAAGAGCGGAATTTCCTACGTTTTCGGCGAAAGTACGCCGAGCGCAGAACGCCTTTACGTTTCCTCCGGCCGCGTTCTCTTTGACTTCGACCGTACGGACTATCTGCGCAGCCGCTACCGTGACAGCAATGTCAATATCGGTGTAGTTCCGTATCCGAAGCTGGATACCAATCAGGAAGAGTACATGACCATGAACTGGCGTGGTCTGATGTGCATCCCGAAGACGGTTACCAATCCGGATATGACCGGTAAGGCAATCGAGCTTCTGTCCTACTACAGCGCCGAAACCACGATCCCTGCGTTCTACGATATGACTATGGGCGACAAGTATTCGCGTGATGAAGATATGCGCGAAATGCTGGATTACGCTTTCAATCACATCTCCTTCGATGCCGGTATCCATTACTTTGGTCTGACGGACGAAATGCAGGATCTGTGCTACACAATGTACGGAATTGTTGCCGGTGACAGCCTTGAGTGGGCTTCATTCTACGCTGCCCGCGAAACCAATGCCAAGCAGATCATCGCTGATTTCCTGGATGCGGTAGAGTCGAACTATTGATTTGACACGGCAACAGCTGAACGGTAACGAATAAGAAAATCCGAAAAGCGGACACCGATAACCGGTGTCCGCTTCACTTTGCCGGGGAATACGCATTTTTGCTATTTCCAGAGAAAAAATTGCGAATTTTGCTACGTTTTCAGAGAAGGACTTGAAATGTCCAGGAAAATATGATATGCTTATGCTGGTACACGCGGGACGGTTTTGTGAAATCTGCGATGCCGATTTTCTCGTCGTCTTCAGGGATTCGGAGCACCCGCGCGATGCCGATAATATTAAGAAGGGATGTATAATTATGCTGAAACGCTTTCTTTCGTTCCTGCTTCTGGCTTCGATGCTCGTATCCATCGCTGCCTGCGGTGGAACCACACCTGCCGATACCGGTAACAGCACAGATACCGGTGATACGACCCCTGCTGATACCACGGAAGCCGTACAGGCTCCGGATATCGAGCGTACCGATTACAACGGAGACACCTTCCAGATTCTCCAGGCCAAGAACAGCTCGACGGGCAGTCTCTACGGTGCTACGGAGTATACCGGCGAGGTGATGAATGACGCTTCCTATAAGCGTGACTTGTGGGTGGAGGACTACCTCGGAATTGATATCGTATACAAGATGCACGATGCCATGAGCATCGCCGACCCGATTCAGGCAGCCGTTATGGCGGATGAAAACAGCTATCAGCTTGGTATCACTCATCCGATGCATGGCGCTGCCCCGATGGTTGCGGGCGGTCTGCTGATGGATTGGGGAGATATCGACTATGTTGATTTCTCGCAGCCGTACTGGCACAGCGACTGTAACGAGGAGCTTGCAGTAAACGGCAAGCAGTATCTGGCTTCCTCGGAGATCATTCTCAGCAACGTATTCTGCGTATACTTCAACAAGGATCTTATTGACAAATATAAACTGGAAAACCCCTATGATCTGATGAGAAGCGGTGAATGGACCTTCGATAAGATGATCGAGATGGGTACCGGCGTTTCGGAAGACCTGAACGGCGATACAAAGATGGATGTCAATGACCAGTACGGCTTTACCACGGTAATCGACTATCCGCTCTGCCAGACCATGTATGCGTCCGGCCTGCGCCTTTGCGAGCCGGAGACCTTTGAACTGACGATCAACAATGACCGTATGATCGAGCTGATTGATACGATGGATGTACTGCTGAACCGCAGCGGTATTACCTATACCTGGTCGTACGAAGGTGCGAATGAGGACCGTATGTATGTTGCCGACGGAAAAGCTCTCTTTGAGTTTGAAAAGTCGGACCGTCTGCTGCAGGCTCGTTACCGTAACTCCAATGTAAGCCTCGGTCTGGTTCCGTATCCGAAGCTGGATGCTGAGCAGGATGAATATTATACTACGGACTACAGCGGTATGCTGTGCATTC
This sequence comes from Candidatus Flemingiibacterium sp., assembly GCA_045578725.1. Lineage (GTDB taxonomy): Bacteria > Bacillota > Clostridia > Oscillospirales > CAG-272 > Flemingiibacterium. The sequence goes on along the minus strand of JAZNKS010000084.1, from coordinate 793 downwards.
CGAAGGCGGCCGGTGATCTCGAAATGATCGGCAAGGCTGTTGAGCTTCTGTCCTACTACAGCGGAAGCACTACGACCCCGGCTTACTATGACAAGATGCTGGGCGACAAGCTGGCTCGCGATGACGATATGCGCGAGATGCTGTCCTACCTCTTTGATCACATGGTATTCGACGGCGGTCAGAGATACTTCGGTATCAAGCAGGGAACACAGAGCAGTAAGGGTATGCAGCACCTGTACTACACCATCATGTACATGGTTGCAGCCGACAAGAGCACCGATTTCGGTTCTTACTATGCAGAGAACGTCGGCGGTGCCGAAGCGGTTATTGAAGAATTCCTTGCCGCGGTTGACGCACTGGATTAAGAATTTTGCCAAAGAGCAGGATAGATCCTCCGGGATTTATCCTGCTTCTCTTTTTGTATGGCAAATTCATGATAAGTGTGCGTTTTTGCGTGAAAAGACTTGATTTATTAACAATAAAGCGATATAATATATATATAATGGTCTTGTTGTCTGCAAGGCTGCGATGCAAGGAGATTGACAGGATGGAACGAGTATCCAAACACAATTATTATCTTGATATTGCCCAGACCGTTGCCAAGAGAGGCACTTGTATCCGCCGAGTGTTCGGCGCAATTATAGTTAAGAACGATACTATCGTTTCTACGGGCTACGCAGGTGCACCCAGAGGAAGAAAGAATTGCTGTGACCTGCAGTTCTGTATGAGAGAAAAAATGAATATCCCCCGTGGCGAGAGATACGAGCTTTAAGTCGGATCGTAGCCATGTCGT
>JAZNKS010000083.1:0-26792 GCA_045578725.1 Candidatus Flemingiibacterium sp. | reverse complement strand
GTGTGGATCATGAAAAGCTCTGGGCAAACCTGAAATACTTCCTCGAAGCCATCATGCCTACCTGCGAGGAATGCGGTATCAAGATGGCCATCCATATGGACGACCCGCCGTGGGACATCTTCGAGCTGCCCCGCCTGCTGATCAATGCGGAGAACATCGAGCGCTTCCTGAAGATGGTCGATCATCCGTGTAACAGCCTGACGCTGTGCTCCGGTTCTCTGAACGCGGATCCCAACAACAACGTCGCCGAGATCGTCCGCAAGCATTGCGACCGCATCGCCTTTGCCCACATCCGCAACGTCAAGCACTTTGAGAACGGCGACTTCTCCGAGGCCAGCCACCGCGATTGCGACGGCGATACGGGGATTCTGGATATTCTCAAGGCTTACCATGACTGCGGCTTTGACGGCTACATCCGCCCCGACCACGGTCGGCATTTGTGGAGCGAGGGCCCCGGGACGGTAAGACCCGGTTACGGGCTGTATGACCGCGCCATGGGCATCATGTATATGCTCGGCGTCTGGGACAGCCTCGACCGCTTCAACTGATTCTGCACGATTCGGACAGGCACCTCCGGCCGCTGACGGGAGGCTTGCCTGTCCGTTTTTTCAGATAATGTCCGCACGGTGTATTTCCTGACAGATGAAATCACAGAAGCCGAAATACAGAAAGGAAACCGACATGAAAATAAAAACGCGCCCGATGAGCTATGAAGAAGTCCTGAACCTTCCCCGCCTGCAGCATAAAAAGCCGCGAAAGCCCAGCCGCTTTCTGGCTGCCGTTGTCCGGCTTGTATCGGCACCGACTCTGATAAAGACGAAATTTTCCTACACAACCGAGCGCATGGAATTGGTCGGCAAGCAGCCGTGTCTTATATTGATGAATCATTCCAGCTTCACGGATATGAAGCTGGCCTTCGGCATCTTCTATCCGAGGCGGATGGGAATCGTCACCTCCGTCGATGCCATGTCCGGCTTCCTTGGCAAGCTGATGCGCCTGCTCGGCTGTACACCGACCCGCAAATTTGTTTCCGATATCACGCTGCTCCGCGATATCAAATATATGCTGCATGAAAACAAAACCAGCGTGCTGATGTATCCGGAGGCCGGGTATTCCTTCGACGGGCGGACTACCACGCTCCCCAGAGGTCTCGGCGGTCTGATGAAACGGATGGGCGTTCCCGTAGTGACCGTGATTACCAAAGGCGCCTTCCACCGGGATCCGCTTTACAATATGCTCCAGATCCGCGATGTTAAGGTCAGCGCCCATGTCAAGTGCATCGCAACCCCAGAGGAGCTGGCCGAAAAATCGGTGGAGGAGCTGGATGCTCTCCTCGATGAAGCCTTCTCCTTCGATAATTTCGCCGTACAGCGGGACGAGAAGATCCGGATCGATGCGCCGTTCCGCGCGGACGGCCTGCAGAGGATTCTGTACAAGTGCCCGCATTGCGGTGAGGAGAACCGGATGGAGGGCAAGGGAATCCATCTGACCTGCCATGCCTGCCAAAAACGGTGGGAAATGGATGAATACGGTCAGCTGTCCGCCTTGGACGGCGAAACGGAGTATCCCCACATCCCCGATTGGTACACATGGCAGAGGGAGTGCGTCCGGGGGGAGCTGGAGGAGGGCACCTACCGGCTGGAAACGGATGTGAACATCCGCATTCAGGTCAATCTGGACGGTGTCTGCGATATCGGCACAGGGCATCTGATCCACGATGCCGACGGCTTTTTGCTGACGGGGGCAGACGGACAGCTCTGCTACCGCCAATCGCCGGTCTTCCAGCACACGCTGTACGCCGATTATTATTGGTACGAAATCGGCGACGTGATCGGAATCGGCGACAATGAATTCTCCTATTTCTGCTTCCCGAAGGAGAACCTTTCCGTTACCAAGGCAAGGCTGGCGGCGGAGGAGCTTTATAAAATGAAACGGATCCGCCGTGTGCGGAGTAGAGCCGAAAAAGCCGGAATGTCCGCGAAGAAGGAGGCGGAAGAATGCCGATAATTTTTGAAGGAAACGAAAGGGTCGCCTACCGCGATCCGGCCTGTTATTATTATAATGGGAAATACCATCTCTTTTTCACCGTGTCCGAAAAGGAAAACGGTTATATGTACAACCGCGTCGGGCATTCGGTGTCCGCGGATCTTGTGACTTTTTCCGATCCGGTGCTCATCACCGAAAAGGATAAAGCGAAGAATTACTGCAGCCCCGGAAATGTGCTGGAATACGAGGGTGAGTACCTCATCTGCGTGACTTCGTACCCGATGCCCTATCCCTATGCCCAAAATTTCTGTGCCGACGATACTGCCCGTCTGTTTTTCATCCGGACGAAGGATTTTGAGCACTTTACATCACCCGAACGGATCTATCCGAAGGGAAGGATGTGCGAAAACGAAGGGCGGATGATCGACCCGTTTATCTTTTATGACGGGAAGGAATACCGGCTGTTTTTCAAGCAGAACGGAGTCAGTGTATCCCGCTCACCGGATCTGAAAAGCTGGACCTATATGGGGCACACCGACGGCGGCGAAAACGCCTGCGTGATCCGTGACGGCGGGCGGTATCTGCTCATCCATTCCCCCAAAAACGGGATCGGGATCAAGGAATCGGCCGATCTGGAAAGCTGGAAGGATGTCGGTGTGTATACCCTTGATCAGGAGCATTGGGATTTTGCCCGCGGACGGCTGACAGCCGCCTTTGCGATGGAAGCGCCTGCGGATATCCCTTTCCGGTATGCGGTATTTTTCCACGGCTCCCGGGCCGATTCCTTCCCGGAAACGCACGGCGCGGCCTCCCTTGCCTGTGCCTTTACCGATGATTTTGTGACCTATCGGTTCTGATTGGTATCCGCCTTGCGCAGATCCGCACAAGTGAACAGCAAAATCCATAGCCGCTTTCGGTTCGGCTATGGATTTTGCTTTATTTGTGATAAACACGCTGACGGGCCGCTTACAGGGAGGCAATATCCACCATCGCCCGGCGGCTGGCCGAAAGCTCCACCGCTTCGATGACACGGGAGCATTCCACGCCGTCCGCAAAATCGGGGCAGGTCGGCGTATCCTTGACGATGGACTGAACAAATTCATACATTTCATGGACAAAGGTGTGCTCATAGCCGATGACGTGTCCGACCGGCCACCAATGGCTCATGTAGGGATGACCGCCCTCGCTTGCCTGAATCAGCCGGAAGCCCTGAAGGCCGTCTTCATCGTCCGCCGAGAAGTACTGCAGCTCGTTCATGCGCTCAAAGGTGAACTTCACGCTGCCGCGGTCGCCGGAAACCTCGATGAAGAGATCATTCTTGTGGCCGGCCGAGAAGCGGGTGGCTTCAAATACGCCCAGCGCACCGTTCTCAAATTCCGCCACGAAGACCGTGCCGTCATCCACATCCACCGTGCCGCGCGGTGCATCGGCCTGCGCGTTGGCGGACAGACCCTCCATGCGCTCCACCAGCGGGCGGCTTGTCACAAAGGTCTTCTGAATGCCCATGACCGACTTGAAATCGCCGACCAGATAGCGGGCCAGATCGATGAAATGCGCGCCGAGATCGCCGAGGGAGCCGGAGCCGCAGACGGATTTCTGCAGCCGCCAGACCAGCGGAAATTCCGGATCCGTGATGAAATCCTGCAGATAGCTGGCGCGGACATGGCGGATGGTTCCGAGCTTGCCGTCATCGATGATCTTTTTGGCCAGCTGAATGGCGGGCGCAAAGCGGTAATTGAAGCCAATCTGATGCTTAACACCGGTTTTCTTCACCGTTTCCAGCATCTCTCTGGCATCGGAAAGGTTCAGGGCGAGCGGCTTTTCACAGAAAACGTGCTTGCCGTTTTCGGCCGCAGCGATGGCGATTTCCTTATGGGCGTTGGAGGGGGCCGTAATGTCGATCACGTCGATGTCGGAGCGGGAAACGAGCTTCTGCCAGGCGGTTTCGTGTTCGTCCCAGCCAAGAGTGGCGGCGGCCTTTGCCACCCATTCGGGATCGCGGCCGCAGATGCACTTCCTGTTGACGGCGGCATCGCAGTCGAAGAACATGGGGAGTCTGGCAAAGGCGTTGGAATGTGCCTTGCCCATGAATTTGTAGCCTATAAGACCGATGTTCAGTTCTTTCATACCTGTATTCCTTTCTGCATCAGAAGAATGTGTCTGCCCGGACAGAGAGCGGAACCCGTTTGACCGGATGCGGGTGGTGCTGACTTGATTATACCACAAATGAAAACAAGAATCAATGCTTTTTTCGGAAGCTGCCGAAAAAAAGTGCAGATGGTTTCGGTATTTCAGAGAATTAGCATTCCGATTGTCTGTGGGCGGCAGGGAAGCTCAGCCCCACCGGATTTCGCCTCTGTGGGTGGGATGCGGATCAAAACGCGAAAGAGTGTGGCGTTTCGGACAGGAAAAAACAAAAAAACGCTCTTAAGATGCACTTTTTTGGGGGGATGCGGAATCTCTTCTTGACAACGGGAAAGCGAACGTGTATAATGAAGGCGTACTGCCGAAAATAACGGCGGAAAAGGAGAAGAAAACGATGAATCTGAAAGAAGCACCACGCCATACCCAGCCGGCCTATGCCTGGTTATGGAACAGCACGGTCACCAAAGAGGGGATCGATGAGCGGATCGAGGAGATGGTCCGGTGCGGGATCGGTGCCTTTTATGTGATCGGCGAGCCGGAGAACTGGTATCCCGAGCGCCGGGCAACCCATCTTTATCCTCCCTACCTTTCCGACGAATACATTGAGCTTCTGTACTATGCCTTTGAAAAGGCAGAAGAAAAGGGAATCTATACCTGGCTTTACAACGAAGGAGCGTTCCCGTCCGGCTGTGCCTGCGGTCTTGTGACCTCCCGATATCCCGAGCTGAAATATAAGACCGTTAACGCCTCAAAGCGTGTCCTGAAAGCGGGCGAGGTTTACCGGGCGGGCGAGCGCTCGCTTGGTGCCTTCATCGGCCGATCCCGGATCCGGGACGGCTTCGCGGCCGGGCAGGATACCGGGATCTGCGAATACAGCTGGGTTGACAGCGTGACGCCGCGCATGGCTCTGCGCGTGGACAATGCCTGCCGGCGCGGCACGGATGAATTCATCCGTGTTACCCATGAGCGGCTGAAGGCGCGCTTCGGCGAGCATATGGGCCGTGAGATCGTCTATATGTTCGACGATGAGCCGGATATGGGCCGATGGACGGAGAACCTGGATCGGATCTTTTATGAGCGGTACGGCTACGATCTGACGGATTATCTCCCGGTGATTGCCCCGCGCGGGGAAACACCGGTCACCGATGCCGAATACCGGGCGCTCAGCGATTATATGATGCTCTGCGGCGAGCTGCTGACGGAGAATTATTTCATCCCCATGCGCGATTGGCTCCGGGATACCGGTATGCAGTCTGTGGGGCATCTGAACAACGATGACAAGGCAATCGGTGCCTATCTTCTCCGATACGGCAACATACTGAAGATGATGCGCGCCTACGATGTTCCGGGCGTTGACGTGATCTGGGAGCAGATCAGCCCTCCGACAGCGGAGAAATCCGGCTGCTGCTTTGAAAGCATGGAGATGTTTCCGCGCCTTGCCTCCTCGGCGGCAAGACAAATTGGCCGGAACATCGCGCTCAGCGAAAGCTTTGCGGTATACGGCTCCCATGTAACGCCCGAGCAGATGCGCTTTGTTGTGAACTTCCAGGCGGTGCGCGGCATCAATCTGTTCAATTTCATGGCCATGTCCTACGATCGCAGGACGCCGATGCGCCACCAGTTCCGCCCCAATTTTATCGGGGACAACGTGGGCGTTGATTTTCTCGGGCCGATCAATGACTATACCGCAAGACTCTCCCATATCCTGCAGGAGAGCCGGCCGGTGATCCGGACCGCGCTGTATTATCCTCTGCGCACGATCTGTGCGGGCGGCGAAAAGGGAGCGGCAGCAGCCGCGCGCTTTGAAGAGCTGGGACGGATGCTGGAGGATGCGGGCGTATCCTTTGATTTCATCGACGAGGAGCTTGTCGGAAAGGGAAGAGTCGAGAACGGCGCGCTGATCTGCGATCATGTTGCCTACGAAAACATCTTCTGCGCGGAGGGTGAGCTGGAGCTTGACGAGGTTGTCTGCAAGCTCAGGCAGATCAGCGCGGAGCTTGTGCCCGATCTGAAGCGGACGAATCCGCTTCTGCAGACGCGGCATCTGATCTTCCCCGACAAAAGCGAGGGCTATTTTCTCTTCAATCAGAGCGGAGGCGTGCTGTGTGACCGGATTGAAATGGAGTCGGACAAAGCGCTCTGCCGGATGGATCTTTTCACCGGGGAGCGGTATGTACCGCCCTATGAAAGAGTCGGCGGCTCGATTGTCATGGAGCTTTCGCTTCTCAGCGGCGAGGGAATGCTTCTCCTGCTGTCCGATGACGGTGCACCGGCCATGAGAATGCCGGAGTGGGAAGCCGTATGCCCGATCGAAGACATCCGATCCCGCATCAGCCGTGTGTACATTCTCGATTACGAAAACGGCGTTAAGAACGAATACCCCGATAATGAATGGCAGGACGGACTTGTCCGATGGGAGGACACTTTTTCGGGCGAGGCGGCGTATACCTTCCGCCTTCCCGCGCTGGATGACGGCGAGTACCGTCTGAATCTCGGCGAGGTTCGCCATGCTGCCAGAGTTTTTGTCAACGGTCAGGTGATCGGCGAGGCAACGATGCCGCCCTATACGGTCGGTCTGGGGCCTGTCCGGGGCGGCGAGGAGGTCACGGTTCTCGTTGCCAACACCCCCGCCAATGCCTGTGCGGCAAGCGATTATTTTGAGCGGCATGAAGCAAAGGACGTAGGTCCCTATCATGCGCGGATGGTAATCAGCGAAGGCCGGGAAGGGCGCGGCGGCCTCTTCGGTCCGATCATGATCGAGCGAAAGCGGTAAGAACCGGATAACCAAAAAAAACAGCAGATGCAAAGCATCTGCTGTTTGGGTTTATTTACAGATCGATCTCGCAGATCCGGCGGATGCCGTCATGCACGCTGTCGAAGGAAACCTTCGTGCCCTGCCGGTTGAAGCGGGCGTGAAGATCGCACCGGATATCCCAGATGCCGTCCATCGTCGATTTTGACTTCACGAGCATCCGGATCTCCTCCGTTTCGGTATCGTACAGGAAGAGCGGGCGGTATCCGTCTGCCTTGTCGGCATAGCCGTCCCCGAGGATATAGCGCTTATCGGGCGAATAGATGCAGTGGATATCGCCGCCGAAGGGACCGTCGGGATAGGGCGATTTCAGCCGGGTGACGGCATTTGTCAGATCGTCGATCAGATAAAGGCCGGGCGTGTCCTCCGGCGTACAGAAGGCGATGATCTGCGACGAATTCTTCCAGGCATAATGGGAGAAGAATTTGTTTTCCATGACCATGTGCATATGGCCGTCCAGATCGGAGGTGATGAGGGTGGTGCCCCACGATTTGGCATTCTTTCCGGGGAAGTTGCGGAGGAGGAAGAGAAAGCGGTCGGAGCTTTCATTGAAGGTGATGTGATTGACAATCAGCTTTTCCCCACGGGTGACCTCCGACGGGAAGGCACGGTAAATATCCTCGTAGCGGATAATCTGCCGGATGAGGCCCGTTTCAAAATCCACGAGAAAGACACCGTCACCCGAAGGCCGGTTTTCGTCGCGGAACGGGTCGGGGATGCCTGCGTAGCCGTAGCCTTTGCGGAAATCGAAGATCCGTGCAAAATTGATGGCAAGCCCGTACCGGCCGCTTGGCGAGATGCAGGCGCAGGCCATGTCATAGACCCGCTTTTCACCGCTTGCCAGATTGTGCCGGACGGTGCCGTAGCCGCTCTGTGTGCGGATGTTATAAAAGACGGTATCATCGCTCCCGCCCATAAACTGGAGCATGGCGGACTGCTGAAAATTCCAGGCGGTGGTTTCGGCAAATTTTGTGAAGGTACGGTCCTTGATAAAGCCAAGCTCCAGAATGTCATCGGGGGCGGGGATCCGGTCGATGAAGGGGGGCTTTGCGGCGAGGTGGATTTTTCCTGTGCTGTCATAGGCACTCAGATCGTAGTAACCGAAGAAGAAATTCTCATCCCCGGGCGAGAGGATGCGCATCTCAGCGCTCAGATCCCTGATTCCGTTCATTGGCGAAAATCTCCTTTACGGCATAATAGGCGAGCTTTGGCTGACGGTATTCGTTGACCAGGCCCTTGTTGTTGAAGCTCCGGGCACGCAGAAGCGACCATTTGGCGTTGGAGCGGATATCGCTGAACTGCCAGAGATAAACGCCGCTGAGGTCCGGATCCTTCAGGAAAAGATCCAGCGTGTGACGGTAGAATTCCACCTGATAGTTCTCGCTCCAGCGAAGCTCCTCGAAGGTTTTGGTGCCGAACATCGCGCCGACACCGAATTCCGACATGACAACCGGCTTGTCATCCACGCCCTTTTTTGCAAAATACGCCTTCATCTTCACCATGAAATCCGCCCAGTCCTCAATATCGCCCTCATACCAGCCGACATACTGATTCACGCTGATAAAGTCAAGAAGATCGAGGCATTCATCCCGCAGAACACGGTTGGTGGCGCAGGTCAGAAGGCGGGTGGCATCGAGGCTGCGCACATGATCGAGAAAGGTTTTTGTGATGGCGCGGCCCTCGGGGGAATCGGTGGCCACCTCGTTGTGCATACCCCAGATGATGATGGAGGGGTGACTATGATACTGCTCCACCATCTCGGTGTGCATCGCAAGGCCGCGGGCGATGACAAGCTCGCGGGCGAGGCTCTCCTTTTTGAAGCCCCACATGGGAATCTCGCTCCAGAAGAGAATGCCCGCCTCGTCGCAGAGATCCACGAAAAACTGGGTGTTGGGATAGTGCGAGCCGCGCACGGCGTTGACATTCAGATCCTTCAGAATGTCCATATCCTTGATGTTCAGATGCTCCGGCATCGCAAAGCCCCATTCGGGATGCTCCTCGTGACGGTTGATGCCGGTGAATTTCAGCTCCCTGTGATTGAGCAGGATCCGCCGGCCTCTGGTTTCGATTTTCCGGAAGCCGATCCGGTCGATAAGATCATCGTCATCCGTGCTCACCGCCAGCGTGTACAGCTCGGGTTTGAATACATCCCAAAGGCGGACGGCATCCAGATGAAAGGCGGCGGTGTATTCGGCTTCCTCCTCCACCGTGACCGTGCCATCGGCGACGGAAACGCCGTCCAGCTGCACGGTGATCGCCTTCCTGGCGGGGGCGCCGGTGAAATTTTTCAGCCGGACCCGGACACTCACATCGGCCGAGGAAAGATCCCCGGAGAGGGTGTAGTCAGCCCGCACCGAGCGGATGCTGACCGAGCGGTTTTCAAAAACCTCCACGCTCCGGATGATGCCGCAGTAGTGATGCCAGTCCACCTCCCAGAGCGGGATGGTATCCTCGGTGCTGCGGGAATCCACCATGACCACCAGCGTATGAAGCCCCGCTTCCAGACGGGCATCGAAGGAGAAGGCGGTGAAGCCGCCGTAATGGTCGCCCAGATACTCCCCATCCAGCCAGACCTTCGCATATTCGGTCACGGCATGGAATTTGACGGTGATCGGACCTGTGGCGTGAAATTCTTTTTTGTACCAGGCGACATCCTGGAAGCTCATATAGCCGAAGCGGTTGTTGATGCAGGAGGGAACGGTGACCTTCACGGAATCGGCGGGGAAGGAACGGTACCACTCTTCGGCCTCGCCGATATGCTGCCGGTCCTCGCAGAATTCCCATATGCCATCCAAAAGGAAGGCTTTTCTTTTTTCGTGTTCGCTGAATAATCGCATGACGGATACTCCTTTGTGCGGATCCGGCGGGTCTGTTATGCCGGGATTTTTTTCATTATACCATAATCTCTCCCGGCTGTCAAGAAGCGTGAACGGCAGAAATTTTCCGATTCCTCTTGACTTGGATTGAAATTTCCTGTACAATAGAAGAAAAGGAGTGTCCGCCCATGAAGAACGCCAAACGTCTGCTGTCCGCCATCGTTCTGGCGGCTGAAATCTTAACGCTATCCGCCTGCGATTCATCCCAAAATCCCCAAACGGAGGTAACCGATATGCCAATCGAAACCGATATCAGCGTCTGCAAGCCCGTCGATTATGTACAGAAGCCCGCCGCCGATCAGTACACCTTCATGTGGTGGCCCGAGGGCTTCCGCTACAAGAAGGATGTCATCTATTTCCAGACCGGCACCTATGCCATGAGCCTGAACACCGTCAAAACCGATACCGGCATCAGCCGGCTCGGCGTGATCCCGGATCCGATCCCCCGAAGCGAGGCCGCACGCTATGACAACAGCGTGGTCGAGGCCATGGGGGAGGTTACTTCCAGGCTGTATCTGCAGCTGGACGGGGAGCGCCATGAAGCCGATACCTATCAGGGCGTGACGATGGAGGGAGCGGCGGAAACCGGCCTCCAGCCCTCCAATATCTCGATGATCAGCGAAAGCGGACAGTTCATGCAGCGGGTGGTCATCCCGCATATCACCTTTGCCGGCGCCGAGGGAATGCGCGGCCGGCTGAACATTGCCTGTACACCCGATGCCTTCACCGTTTATCCGGAGGCCCGGTGCGAGGACGGCGATGTGAATACCATCGGCTTCTGTTATGAGCTGACCCTGCCGGCGGCTTACAGCGATTGGAGTCTTGGAGCGGACGGCCTGACGGCCTCAGTGAAGGCTGCAGATGGAAGCGGATTTGGCTTTGTGCTGGCATCCGGGGGCGAGGGCCGCATTGAGGTGAGCGGTACGACGGTCACCTTCACCGTCACCGGCCTTAAAGGCGCCCGGCTCGGCTATGAGGGTGCGGCCATCACGGTGATCCCCTCCCGATCGGCCTCCCTTCTTGAATGCCGGCGCTTTATCGCCGCCCGCGATGCTCTGAAAATCCGCTATGCCGCCCTCAAAGCGGACGGCACGCCCGGTCTCGAGCGGGATTCGGACTACGATATCAGCCGGGGAATGCATATCATCCGGCTCTCTCCGATGACGGCCGATCTGACTGTTCCTGCCGAGCACAACAAGCTCAACCGTCTGCAGTTCACAATCAGCAATCCCACAAGCGAGGACATCGAGCTTCCGCTTGCCTTTGATGATGACAAGGGAACGGCGGCCCGCAATATCACCGGCGGCTCGCCCATGATCCGCCATGCCATCACGCTTGAGCCGATCGGTCTGCCCGTCCAGCTCTCCAAAAACTGGCACGCGGCCGCCTGGTACCGGCTGTACACGGTTGTCACGGTACCCGCAAAATCCACCGTGACCTATGAGTTTGCCATGGCTTCCTCGAAATACGGAAGCGCCTACGCGGCCGCTCATGCCCAGCTGAGCCTGATCGGCTGGAACTGCAATCAGCTCTGGGATGAATCCTCGCTGGGCGACTGGGGGGAGAGCATCACCTACGATAAGGATCAGAACGCCAATCGCTCCGTCATCGACGATGTCCGTCCCTTCCTGATGGAGAATTCCGATATGGGCGGAAAATGGAACTGGACCGGCAATGTCGGCGGCGCGGATTTCCTGGTTTATTACAACGAACGGCAGAAGAAATGCCTGCTCACCGGCATCAAGAACGATTATCTGGCGCAGGCCCCGAATCTGACCGATGTGGTCTATGCCGGACAGACCGCGGACGGCCGGATCGAAGCCGTTTACCGGATGCAGCTCGGACGGACGGACGATGTGGTCCGCGCCTTCTACACGGTGGATTACATCTTCCATGAGGATACCCCCTTCAAGCGGCTGGCCCTCTTCCAGATGGCTGCCGACGGCTATTCGGACAACTTCTTCACCCGCTATGCTTACAGCCTCGACGGCAAAACCGTGCACACCGATGCGGCCATCGCCGAGGGTGTCACCGGCTACCGGAGCGAGGCGGACAAGTATATAAAGGGCGGGGAGAATATGTGGTTCTATCTGTACGCATCGGATAAGCTTCCCGAGGAAAACGGCAATCTGCTGGCCATCGTCCGGGAATATAAGGCCACGGTGGACGGAAAGGAATACACCGATCCCATCTTCAATCTTTATTACAACGGCCAGGGAAGCGTTCAGCCCTCCTTTGAATTGACCGTTCCGCAGATGGAAAACAATACGGTTCCCGCCGGCACCACGGTGCACGCGGTGATCGAATTCATCGTCACCCCCGCCAACCGGGACGATTATTACGGGCAGAGCGATTACATCCTCGCCATGAATAACGATGAGCTCGGCACGCCGATGGCCGTCCTGCAGGCCGTATCCGGCGCGCAGACTCTGGAAATGAAGACGGGCACGCTGGTCTCGCAGTATCCAAATGTCATTGCCGCCGTGAAGAATGCCCCGGACGGCATCGCCGCCGAATTCCGGCTGACAGGCGGCCTCGGATATGTTCCCGTAAGCTTTACGGGGCTGGATCGCTTTGACGGATGGGTGCTGGAATGCGATGCGGGGGAGGGCTGGAAGAAGGTCGATCAGTCCTCGGCTTCGCTCTATCCGGATGTATATCCGAATCAGACAACTGACTTCTGGCAGTGCCGTTTTGATCCCGAAACGGACAGCTACACGCTGACCTACAACGTGAAAAATCCGACCCTGGCCTCCTATCGGCTGATCCGAAAATAAACAACGCACGCCCCGGAATGCATCCATTCCGGGGCGTGTGGTTTTGTCAGTTTTGCGGCTTTTGGTAGGTTCGGCGGTATTCGAGCGGCGGCAGACCGAAGGCTTTTTTGAACATCCGGCTGAAGTAGAGCGGATCATCGATGCCGACAGCCGAAGCAATCCGGCAAACGGATTGGGAACTCCCGATCAGCTGCCCGGCAGCGGCTGTCAGGCGGCAGCTGTTGAGATAGGCAATCGGCGGGATCCCCATCTGTCGGCGGAATACCGCATAAAAATGGGATTCGGACATTCGGGCAGCGGCGGCAAGCTCGCCGACCGTGACGGGCGAGTCCCTATGGGCGCTCATATAGGCCAGCGCATCCCGGATGCCCGGATGCCCGACGGCTCCCGCCCCATCGGCCGGTGAACCTGCGGCGGCCAGCCATTCCATCAATTCAAAGCAGAGGCTGTGGATTTTCCAGATGCTCTTTGCCGAAAAGAGCCGATCAAACAGGGCATTCAGCTCCTGCTTTTGCTCATCCCGGATGACGGTCGGGAAGCAATAGAAATGCTCCGGCGACAGCGATTGATTGATGGCCATATCGAGAAAAAGCCAGCGGGCGCTCATCGTGCCGCTTTCGGGGTTGACATGATGCACGATGGTCTGCCGGATGTTGGCGGGCGCGATGAAAAAGCCGCCCTCGCCGGTGGATTCCGTTTCCCCGGAGCCGAGCGCGATGTCATAGCTTCCCCGGACAGCCTGCACAACGGACAGGCAGGGCAGAATTTTGATGTGACGGAGATTCTCGTTCGATACCGAATCGAAGCCGTCCAGCAGAAAGCTCCGGACGGCGGCGGATGTGATTTCCAAAAAGCCTCACCTCCATAGTATTATACATGAAAATCATGGCATTGTCAATTGATTTCCGCAGTTTTGTGCGGTATAATGGAAGCAGGAGGGATGCAAATGGAATTTTTCTGCGCAAACGGAAGACAAAGACCGGTCCGCCTTTGCCAGGCGACACGGCAGTTTGCCCACGATTCGCTGAACCGTCAATACGGTCTGGATACCCTGAAGACGGAGGCGGTCCGCCTGGATGACATTGAAAATTTTGATGCGCTGACACCGCTTGAACAATACAACCTTGCCATCATGCGGATTGCCGAAGAGGCACCGATCCGGATCTGCGGGGGAGAGAGAATCAGCGGTGCGGCCACGCTCGGGCTGGCCATTCGCCATAATGTGCCGGCTGTGTACGGCGGACATCCGCTCTTTAGCAGCATCAGCCATCTGACCGTCGATTTTGAAACCGTGCTGAAGGAAGGGCTCGCTTCGGTCCGAAGCCGTGTCGCGGCGGCCTGTGAAGCCTTCCGGGGAACGGAAAAGGAAGCCTTTGAGCAAAGCTGTCTTGTCTGTCTGGATGCCTTTGCTGTCTGGCATGGGCGGTATCTGGAGGCCCTTGCGGGCCGGCCCGGCTATGAGGTCAATCTGGAAAATCTGAAGCGGGTGCCGCTGGAGCCTGCCCGCAGCTTTTATGAGGCGGTTCAGAGCCTGTGGTTCACTTTCGCCTTCCTTCGGCTGTGCGGCAACTGGCCGGGGATCGGTCGGATCGATGTCCTGCTCGGGGATTATCTGAAGCGGGATCTTGAAGCCGGACGGCTGACGCGCGATGAGGCGCGGGAGATTCTGACCCACTTCTTTATCAAGGGCTGTGAATGGATCAACGGGCAGTTCATCGGGAGCGGCGATGCCCAGCACTATCAGAATCTGGTGCTGGCCGGCATCGGGGAAGACGGCAATGAGGTCACAAACGAGGTAACCTGGCTCGTTCTGGATATTATTGAGGAGCTGGGAATCAGCGATTTTCCCACCACCGTGCGGATCGGAAAGCATACCGATGAGGCGCTTCTTCGGCGGGTGGCCGAGGTTATGCGCTATGGAGGCGGTATTCTCGCGCTGTATAACGAGGATACGGTCATCGAGGCGCTGATAAGGGACGGCTATGAGGAAGCGGAGGCACGGTGCTTTGCCAATGACGGGTGCTGGGAGGTACAGATCCCCGGCAGAACCTTCTTCATCTATTCGCCCTTTGATTCGCTTCAGATTCTGCAGAAAAAGACCCTGTGCGGCTATGAATCGGTGCCGGATTTCGCCGATTTCGAGGCGCTGTACCGGCAGTATGCCGCTGACCTTCACAAGCAGGTGGAGGCGATCTTCCACGACCGGATGACCTGCTTTGCCGGGAGCGGCGTGCCGACACGGGATTGGAAGTGGAATCATCAGACTCCCTGCACGGTTGTTTCGCTGTTTGAGCGGGGATGCATCGAAAAGGGGAAGTCCTATCTGGAGGGCGGCCCTGTCTACAATCTGAATTCGCCGCATATCGGCGGTCTTGCCGATACAGTCAACAGCCTGTATGCCATCAAAAAGCTGGTGTACGATGAAAAGAAGCTGACCCTGTCCGAGCTTTTTGCGATCCTGCGAAAGAACTGGGAGGGGCATGAGGAGCTTCGCCGCTATGCCTTCGGCCATCTGGATTACTACGGGACCGGCAATGAGGAGGCGGATGAAATCGCCGCCCGTCTGCTGACGGATTTTGTCCGGAGCTGCCGCTCGCTTGACGGCCGCTGTCCTTATCGCTTCCCGGCGGGGGTAAGTACCTTTGGCCGCCAGCTGGAATGGTCCAGGCATCGGCTGGCCTGCCCGCACGGCCGCAGAATGGGCGAGGTTCTGGCCGCCAATGCTTCCCCTACGCCGGGAACCGATAAGGAGGGGGTGACGGCCGTCATCCGCTCCTGCTGCCGTCCGGATCTGGCCGGGCTTGCCTCCGGTGCGGCGCTGGATATCCGGCTCCTGCCCTCCCATGTGGAGGGCGAGAGCGGGCTCATGGCGCTTATCTCGCTGATGCGGGGATTCGTTGCGCTCGGAGGATTCTTTCTCCAGCCGGATATTGCCGATGCGGCCCTGCTTCGCAGAGCGCAGGAGCATCCCGAGGAGTATCCGTCCCTGTCGGTGCGTGTGTCGGGCTGGAACGCCCGGTTCGTGACGCTCAATCGGGAATGGCAGGACATGGTGATTGCCCAGAACGAGCACGGATAAGGCCGCACACCCGGCGCACAGTTTGATAACAAACAAGGGGCTGCTGCAGGTTTCCAACCTGCAGCAGCCCCTGTACATACATTCCGGCCCCCTCAATGGATGTGCTGATCCGCAGGTGCCAGACGCCTGTCAATATCCGCGTATGCAGTTGAGAATCAGCGCGTTCAGCTTCCATTTATAGCCGGGCGCGCCCGAAAGATACAGACGGACGGGCGTGTCGCGCTCCTGAACGAAGGGGATGACCTCGCTCTGGAAGATGCCCCGCTTTATTACGGAGCCGCCGATTTTCCGGCTGTTGCCGGTATGGGCGACGGTCACGCTTTCCTCATCCGTATCGCCGGAAATAACCAGCAGCTCATACTGGCCGCGCGGCACTTCGATGAGGAAGGCCGCATCCCCCTCCCCCTCGACAAAATCGCACCGGAGGGGATCCGGGCCGTTTCTTTTGACGGCGCGGATTGGGGTGTCGGATTCAAAGCCGTATCCGATCGCGGGGGTGAAGGAATCGCCGCCAAGCCGGATAAAATCCATGCCGCGCATCAGATGGCTTTCGCCGCAGAAGACCGGCAGGGGAATCGACGGCTCGTACTCCTTTTTTCCGCCCATGCCGAAGTCGAACTTGTAGACGGTGTGATTGGACCTTCGCATATTGCCGAGGAACGAATCGCGCAGGAAGGAATCCAGCTGCTTCTGATAGCGGGTATCGCTGTCCTCGCCGATGTAGATGCGCCGGCGGGTATAGCTCAGGCGTTCGGTGACGGTAGTGTCGTAATCCCCGTCCGCTTTTTCGGTAAAGGCGGCGGGATCGGCCCCGATGAGGTAATCCTTTCCGGCCTCGGTATCGAAGGTGAGGATGCCGCCGTCCCGATAAGAGGGCAGGATTTCATCGCCGCACCGGACCGGCGTTCCGGCATCCAGATAAGGCGAGGTGATGCGGACCCGGCCGCCCTTCTTAGGATGGACGAGAATAAAGGCAAGCTTTCCTTCCGACAGCGCGGCGGAAACCTCAAAGGCTCCCTTGGCAAGAAGCTTATCAAAGCGGACATCCTGCCATGCTTCATAGGGAAGCAGGCGGTCCATGCGCTCGGAGAAGCTGTGGCCGTGCCGGATCATGCGGCCGTATTCCGGATCGCCGTCGGGCAGGGCGGGGAAGACCCGGATGATGCCGTTGTGGGACTGGAGGAGCATCTCGTTGACCGCCGCCAGCATCTCGCCGGTGAATTCCATCATGCAGGGATAATAAAGCGGCTGGCGGGCGATCAGGCAGAAATTGAGGAAGCGGTCGGTTTCCTCGGCGCTGAGGCCGTTGGAGCGGGAGAGATGGTCGATGCCCTTTTCGTACAGAATCCGCAGGGCATACTGACCCCGTCCGATCCGGGCGGCGGCCGCGGCCAGCCAGCTTCCGGGGAAAACACCGATTTCGCAGTTGTCCTCCAGATAATCGAGGGTATTGCGGATCAGCTGCACCGTTTCGGGATCGGAATCCATGTCAATCTCGCCGATCGGGAAGACCGGCATCAGCATACTCGGATGGCGGATCCAGAGATTATCCGGCGCATCCTCGGAGTCGCGCAGATGGATGCCGTAGGCCGACGGGCCGGATGTCGGATATTTCGGCATTTTTTCAAGGATCCGGCGGCAGTCACAAAGCACGGGATCGTCAAGCCCGAGAATTCCGGCGGCGACTGACGACCGGATATACGGTGCATAGTGAGAGGCTGTACGCAGGAGAGGCGGTGTTGCTTCGGTAATGCGTTCGGGTTAGCCGCTGACCTGAGGTATGCGATTCCACCGACATGGTTGGAAATTACGTTCTTGCTGACCGGGTGGGACGACTGTATGCAGACGGTTACGAATATATTGCGAATTTGGCGCAAAAAAGCATAAACACGCTCATTTTTTATTCCGCACCGAAGATTTCACGATATTTCCCCGGCGGCATGCCGGTAATACCGGTAAACACACGATAAAAATAAGACAACGACTCAAATCCCATCTCGTGCGCAATATCGCAGACAGGCTTATTAACATCCACTACCAGCATCATCTGTGCCTGTTCCACCTGCCGCTTCAGCTTGTACTGGATCGGCGGCAAGCCTATTCCTTTTACAAAGCAGGCATGAAAATGAGAACTGCTCATGTAACAGCATTTCGCCAAAGTCTCCACCGTTACGCTTTCGGACAGATGTTCTTCGATATAATGAAGTGCCGGAAGCAGACGAGAATCCGGCACCGGAAACTCATCATATAGAATTTTCTGCCATACCTCTCCGATAATGGCATAGGCCTCGGAATACCATCCGAATGCATCATACGGCAATATACAGCTTTGAAGGTTTCTGTAATTTTCAGCAATCTTTTTGATTCTGTCACCGATATGCTCCAATCCGTGAATCGCCTGCACCGGATAACTCCGGCGCACGCCGGGATCTGCGCTGATATGCAGATCCCGGTTTATGTTGAACAGAATCGTATCCATACAGACACAGCTGTCATCGCTCCACTCGGAGATATATGTGGAACCGAGCGGAGAAAAAAGAATATCGCCTGCATCCAGGCGGAAATCTCCCGTTTTTGTTCGGTACAAAGCATGTCCGCATCGAATAAAGGTAATACCGTAATAGGGACGTGCAAAATTTGTGTAATCATCCCGGTGTCCCGCATCAAACATCAGTCTCTCCGAACGCAGATAAGTGAAGCCGATCGGTGTTGCAGTCATAACCGTCCTCCGCAAATATCATAGTATCGTACAATATATTCATATTATACGATATTTTTCCGCAGATGTCAATATGGTATAATATAATTACCATTCCAGCCGATGAGAGCGGAATGAATCTATTGGGTAAATGAAAGGATAATTCAACATGATTCATGATCGAAAGAACCACATTATATCGGTGATGCTGCTGGCACTGCTTACCGTTTCCTCCGCCGCATGCGCAGGTACGGAATCCACCAATACTGCGACCGGCGATACTACCGCAACACAGCCGGTCGAAACGGTAAATCCATTAAAACCGTCATTACCGGAAAAAGATTTCACCGGAGAAGAATTTGTTTTTTATACCAGACCCGGCGACCCGATATTCACCATCGAAGAAATGACCGGCGAGCCGCTGGATGACACGAACTTTCAGATTCGGCGGGACATTGAGGAGCAGTACGGAATTACGATCAAGGAGGTCAAAAGCTCGGACAGCAATGCAGCCGATGCACTTTCCTCCATTATGGCGGGAGAAGATGCCTATGATGCGATTCTGCCATTCGGACGCACCTCATTCACTTACGCAGGAGAAGAAGCTCTGCTTGACTGGGAGAAGGATCTTCCGTACGTTGACCTTGACAAGCCCTACTGGAATGCCGATGCCCGCGAAGGCTTTACTATTGGTGGAAAGCTTTATGTCATGGTAGGCGATATTCTTCTGTCCAATCTCAGTTCAGCCAACTGCATGATGTTCAACAAAACTCTGCTCGACAAATATGATATTGAATACCCCTATTCTCTTGTGCGGGAAGGTGCCTGGACGCTGGACAAGCTGGCTGAGCTGTCCAGGGGAACGCTGGAGGATCTGAACGGCGATGCAGCGTATACCATTGACAAGGATCAGTTCGGCTATGTAACAACACAATGGGGCGGACCAATGCAGGTTCTTTACAGTGCCAATCAGCGTATCTGCCGCAAGGATGAGGACGGCTTGATTACCCTTTCCCTGAACAATGATAAGGTAATTGCCACCTTTGAGAAATATTTTTCCATTATGACAGATCCGTCCTGTTTTCTGGAAACCACCGGTCAGCATGACGGTGTGAAGGCGGCATTCCGCGAAGGCCGCATCGCCTTCTTCGACTGTCTTGTCTCAACAACCACAACTTACCGGGATATGACGGATGATTTTGGCATCATTCCCTTCCCCAAGGCAGATGAAACCGTAGACAAATATTACTGCAACGTTGACGGCGGAACCAGTTTGATCTGCATTCCGATCACGGTGGGAAATCCGGAAATGGTCTCCATGATTCTGGAAGATATGTGCTGGCGTTATTATGATGAGATGATGCCGCTTTATTATAACGAATTGCTGGCAATGAAGGTCTCCCGCGATGACGATTCCAGTGAAATGCTGGACTATATCCGTGACGGCAGAGTATTCGATATTGGCTATTTCTATGAAGGACTCAGCGGCAATTTCGTCAATACCGGACGAAATCTTGCCATCTCCTCCGATCACAGCTTTGCCTCCTTCTACGCCGCCAACGAAGCATCCGCACTTGCCTCCATCAGCAAGATCAACGAATTATACCGGTAAATCACAGAAGGTACCGCGCTTCTGTCAGCCGAGGATCCCGTCTTTTATGCCGAGCTGGCAGAATGTCCCTGCTTTGGCACGGACGATGAGGAAGTGGATGCCCTCGGCGCGGATTTCACCCGCCGGATCTATTCGGTCTACAAAAATCGCGGATCGTCGGCCTTCATCGATGCCTTCACGCTGACCGAGCATCAGTTCAGCCGCTATGAATGGACGGGGCGGAACGTCGGCCCCACGCCGGACGGCCGGCATCGGGGCGATCCGACCTGTGATTCCGTGGCCGCTCTGCGCGGCAAGGCGAAAAAAGGTCCGACCGCGATGCTTACCTCGGCCGCCCGTCTGCCCCAGCATCTGGCCATGGGCATGACGGTGCTGAATCTGACTCTGACGAAGCAGACAGCCGGCGATCCGGCCCTGCTCCGTGCGCTGGTCGAGGGCTATTTTGCCAAGGGCGGCCTGCAGGTGCAGATCACGGTGCTGTCGCCCGATGAGCTGCAGGATGCCATGGAGCATCCCGAGGCCCATAAGGATCTGATTGTCCGGGTCGGAGGCTATTCGGAATATTTCAACAATCTCACCCCGGCTCTGAAGCAGGCGGTGCTGGAGCGGAACATCCACGAGTTGGGATAAGAACAGAAAAAAGAGGGAGCTGATGTCGATCAGCTCCGTCTTTTGTTATTCCTTTGTGAAAGCCAGAAGATACGCCGTGAAATCCCGCATTTCCTCCTCGGCCGCCGAGCCCGGCCCGGCGGCGGTTTCGATGACGGTTCCGGGCCGTGCCAGCGCATAGCCCGCCGCAAAATAGGAGCTGCCGGCAAGCAGGGTATCGTAAGGGTTCATGACGGTCCTCCGATCGTTCGTTTGATAAGGCGGATGAAGCGATCCGGTTCTGCGACTATGATAGCACAAGCGCGGCCGGATTGCAGCCGCCTTTGCCGAAAAAAGGCCGGATTCCGCGAATTTTGAAGAAATTGTGTCAAAGGTATTGACAAATCTGTCGGAATGTGGTATGATAATACCGTTAAACTGAATAGAGCTAAAGGAAATCAGCAGGAGATCGGCTTTGGCCGAACCAAAGGGGTAATACTCTCGGGTGTTCACAAAAGGTGAGTTTCGCGAACGGGGACTGCTGACGGATAGCAATCTGGAGAAGTCCGCTCTGCGCGGATGCCGAAGGGGCAAGGGAATTCCACAATCTCTCAGGCAAAAGGACAGATCGATTATATATACGGAAATGTTATTTCCGTCTTCTCTGACACCGCTATCCTTTGGATTGCGGTGCTTTTTGTTCGGTTGACAAATCAAATTTTCAGGGAGGTTCATTTTTCAATGAACAACATTTTAAGTACCATTGAAAGCGTGAACGGCAAGGTTAACGGTGTCGTCTGGGGCGCTTTCGGCCTTCTTCTGCTGGTCGGTACGGGCATCATCATCACCTTGATGACGAAGTTCTTCCAGGTGACCCACATCGGCCTGTGGTTCAAGCATACGCTCGGCAGTATGTTCAACCGCGATGTCATCCGGCACAGTAAGGAAAAGGGCTCCATCTCGCCCTTCCAGGCGCTCTGTACGGCGCTGGCCGCCACGGTCGGTACCGGCAACATCGCCGGTGTCGCCGCCGCCATCTGCATCGGCGGTGCCGGTGCGGTCTTCTGGATGTGGGTGGCCGCCTTCTTCGGCATGATGACCAACTACGCTGAAAACGTGCTCGGCATCTACTTCCGCCGCAAGAATGAAGCCGGCGAATGGTCCGGCGGTGCCATGTACTATCTGGCCGACGGTCTGGGCAGCAAGAAGGGCATGAAGCTGGTCGGCAAGATTCTGGCCGTTCTCTTCTGCATCTTCGCCATGCTCGCCTCCTTCGGTATCGGAAGCATGGGTCAGGTCAACAAGATCGTCACCAACGTGGCGCAGGCCTTCGACGTATCCGCACTCTCCTCCATCGAGGTCTTTGAGGGCGTATCCCTCTACAATGTCATCCTCGGCGCCATCATCATGGCTCTCACCGCGCTGATCACCCTGGGCGGTCTGAAGAGAATCGCGAGTGTTGCCGAGAAGATCGTTCCCTTCATGGTTGTCCTCTATGTCATCGGCAGCCTTGCCATCATCGGCATCAACTATGCCAGCATCCTGCCCGCCTTCAAGGCGATCTTCGTCAACGCCTTCCTGCCCGAAGCCTTCGTCGGCGGCGGCATCGGCGTTGTCATCAGCAAGGTTGTGACCCAGGGCTTCAAGCGCGGCGTATTCTCCAACGAGGCCGGCCTCGGCTCCTCGGTTATGGTTCACTCCAACTCCAACATCAAGGAGCCTGTCAAGCAGGGTATGTGGGGTATCTTTGAGGTATTTGCCGATACGATGGTTGTCTGCACGATGACCGCGCTGGTTGTCCTGACCGCAGGCGGTCTGGAGGGCGGCGTATTCAATGTTGTCACCGGTGAAATCCAGGCGGGCTTTACCGATGCCACGCTGGTCGGCGGTGCCTTCAACTCGGTCTTCTCCTGGTTCGGCATCGGCCAGAAGTTCATTGCCATTGCGATGTTCCTCTTCGCCTTCACCACGGTACTCGGCTGGTCGCACTACGGCTCCAAGGCATGGGAATACCTCTTCGGTGCCAAGACCACCTTTATCTTCCGCATCATCCATGTTATCACCGTTATCTTCGGTGCGATCCTGACCTCCTCCTTCGCATGGGACATCTCCGACACCTTCAACGGTCTGATGATGATCCCCAACCTGATCGGCGTTCTGGCGCTCTCTCCGCTGGTTGTCAAGATCACGAAGAACTATCTGCGCCGTGTCAAGAAGGGCGAGGATATCGAGCCTATGTACAACATCAATCCCGAAGTACAGGCCGCAGAGCTTGAGAGAAAGATCGACGGCGAATAAGCATATAAAAGGCGCTGCTGCAAGTTGAAAACTTGCAGCAGCGCTGGGCGTGTAAGCGCAGGGGGCTGTTGCATCGAAATGCAACAGCCCCTTTTTATACCTTCGGCGGGATCTGCAGGGCGCGGCAGACGGCTAAAAGCTGTTTGCGCGAGGATACGCCGAGCTTGGAATAGAGATTCTTGTTGTGGAATTTCAGCGTGTTTTCCTTGATGTTCAGCGCGGCCAGAATCTCCTTGGTCGGCGTGCCGGCTAAATACGCCTCGTAGACCGCGCGCTCGGTCGGGGTCAGCGTGATGAGCCCCTGACGGAAGGCTTCGATGGTCTCCGGTGTGATGACATCCGGCTGGACTGTCCTGCGGCGGGAGCTGCTGACAGAAGCAGCCTGAGCAGCTGCCTGAGCAGCTGCTGGGACGGGCGGGGGATTGTCCGGCCCAGGCTCTGCTTCGGGTGCAGCCGCATCCGGAGCCTCCGGAGCCGCCTCCTTCTCCTTCACCAGCGCGGCAAGACGCTGATTCTCGCGTATCATGAAGTGGAAGCCGAGCAGGAACAGCTCGGTGATGATGTAGGAGATGGACAGAAATTCAAAGCCGAGATCGAAGAGCTGCTCCGCCAGCCAGACACCGATGTTGACAAGGACAGCGATGGTCAGGATCGTGGCCTGCGCGGCCGAGGTCAGGGCCTTTTTCATCCGGGCGCGGAGAATAACGGCCACCATGGCGGAAAAATAGCCGAGCAGATAGATTTTGTAGAGAAAATGCAGGGGGCCGTAATCCTTGATGAGAATTCCCGCCCCATTTTCTACGGCGAAGGTGACCGAGCGGTAATAGATGGGCAGGATGCCGGGGCTGGCGGTGAGGAGAAACATTCCGCCGGCCAGCATCATGAGCAGGGCAGTCAGACGGCGGGAATGAGCCGTGCCGGTCACGTCAAGGAGAATCATCAGCATGGCGAGCGGCAGAAAAACCGAGCCGAGATAGGCGGTACGATTGGCCATCAGAGCCATGTCAAGCGAGGCGGACAGCGCCAGCAGGGTATAGCCGGTATTGACGGTCAGCACCGAGGAAAACAGCAGGATAAACCATTTCTGCCTTCCGATCAGCCGGCAGCAGGCGACAAGCAGAGCCAGTGAAAGCAGGGCGGTCAGTCCGTACAGGGCGGACAGGCTGACCGCTTTATTGGCTGCAGAATCACAGCCGTTGAGGCTGAAAATGCAGAACAGCAGGGGGAGAAGCCCCCAACCGGTTTTTTTCATGAAAAATCTCTCCTTCGATGAGTCATCCCACACTTTTTCCCACCCTTTTTTTGAAAAAAGCAGGGTTTCCTACCCTTTTTGCGGAAAAAGGGTGGCGACAGCATGGAGAAAAGTGGGTATAATATAGAAGTAAAGAATCGAAGGAGGATCGTGTTCCTTTGCCGTGTGTCGGATCGGAGGGGCGCCTCACGGGCGAAAGCCTGCTTTTGTCCGGACTCTGCGAGCGCGCCAACGAGCACAGAGTCTGCCCCGGTATCCGTATTTATTCTTAATTCTATTATACCACAATCCATGGGGGCGGTCAAGCCCTTTTACGGGATTCGTTGGCATAATGAATCAATTTCAGGAAAGAGAGTGATTGAAACATGAAACAACGAATGCACAAGCTTTTCAGTCTTCTGCTCACCCTGCTTATGGTCTTCGGGCTGATGCCGACCGGCGGTCCCGATCATGTCCACGGCTGGGATGATGAGGCGGACTGTGAGTACTGCGGTGCTCATCTGGGCGATGACTGGATCTGCTCGGGCGGCGATCACTGCAGCAGCGAGTCCGACAATGACGAATGCTGGCAGAAGCATCACTGCAGCGACTGCGAGGATTGCGCTGCTGAGGATGAGCTGTGCGAAGGCTGCGGCTACGTCTGCCCGGACTGTTGTGTGGATCGCGGCACGCACTGCCCGGAATGCGACAAATGCCAGGATGATGTAACGCTCTGCGGGGAGTGCGGTCAATGCGAAGACTGCGGCGGCTGGTGTGAAAACTGCCAGCTCTGCTTTGAGTGCGCGGCTGCTTCCGGCTCCCACTGCGAGGAATGCGGTGAGGGCTGTCAGGAAGACGATAACTTCTGTACGGACTGCTGGATGTGCAATAACTGCCAGGAATTCGGCTGGTGCGATTACTGCAATCTTTGCTACTTATGCGCCTTTCAAAACGGCGACCACTGCGAAAGCTGCGGCAACTGCCCGGATGATTATCAGCTCTGCGTTGAATGCGGGGCAGCCTGTGAGCTCTGCTCCGAGCTGTGCGAGGTTCACGATTTCAAGTGCCCGGAGTGCGCGGTTGCCGACGGGGAACACTGCGAGGGATGCGGTGTCTGCCTTGCCGAGGTGGAATACTGCCCGGACTGCGGCCTCTGCGCCGACTGCGTTGAATACTGCTATGAATGCGGTGCCTGCGCCGAGTGCATTGTAAACGACGGCGGCTGGCATTGCCCGGAATGCTATGGGTGCATTTGGGATAGCACCGGCTGCCCTGAGTGTCACCTCTGTGAAGAATGCGCCGGCTACTGCGTTGAGTGCGGAGTTTGCCCGGACTGTGCTTTGGATTTTGGCGACCATTGCATGAACTGCGGTGCGTGCGAGTCCGCCGGTGATTGCATGATCTGCCCCGAATGCTTCGGTGTCTGCTCGGAGTGTGCCGGTGGAGACTGGTGCGCGGCCTGCTGGAAGTGCTACGAATGCCATGACTCCAGCGAGGTCTGCCCTGAATGCCAGGGCTGTATGCAGGAATTCGACGATCGCGATTACTGCCTGGATTGCCTGCGCTGTTCCGAGTGCGCGGATTACTGCGAGGAATGCAAAAAGTGCAATGACTGCGCACTCGATGAGGGCACGCATTGCCAGGAATGCGAGGATTGTCTGGCTCTGGCCGGCGACTTCTGCATCGGATGCTTCAAGTGCCACAACTGCTTTGAAGAGTGGTGCCCCGACTGCGAACGCTGCACCGACTGCGCAGACGAGAAGCATTGCCCCGACTGCGGTGCCTGTGAAAGCATAACGCCTCTCTGCGAGCTCTGTGATCGCTGCTTCAGTTCCAGCTGCGGCGATACCTGCGATCAGGACTGCGCGGCCTGCCTGATCTGCCATCTGGAAAACGACGCGGCCTGTGAGGACTGCGGTGCCTGCTTTGTCACAGGCGACGGCGCGGAATATTGTCAGGAGTGCAACTCCTGCGCCAAGTGCCTGGGCGATGAATACTGCGAGGAGTGCAAGCTCTGCGATGAATGCGCCCGCAACAACGAGTGCCATTGCCCGGACTGCGGCGAGTGCCTGACGGAGCGCGGCGAGGGCTCCTACTGTGTGGATTGCTTCAAGTGCTTTGAATGTGCCTCCAACTACTGCGCGGAGTGCAGGCTCTGTGAGGACTGCACCGAGCTTTGCACCGAATGCGAGCGTACCTGCTATAACTGCAAGAATGTCTGCGGAAACTGCGGCAAGTGTGAGGATCATGTCTGGATCTGCCCGGACTGCGGCGAGGTCTGCTCGGACTGCGGCATCGTATGCGGCAACTGCTATTCCTGCTCCGACTGTGAAATCGTCTGCGAGGAATGCGGGGATCACTGCACCAACTGCTTTGCCGACATCTGCGCCAACTGCAGTAAGTGCTCCGATCACGTCTGGATCTGCCCCGACTGCGGAGAAGCCTGCACCGACTGCAGCGAGATCTGCGGCAACTGCCATACCTGCATTGACTGCGCAACGGCAATCTGCCCCGAATGCGGCGAGGTCTGTGCGGAATGCGGCATCGTCTGCGGCACCTGCGGCACCTGTGAGGATGACGGCCTGATCTGCAAGGATTGCGGCGAGGGCTGTGACAACTGCGGTCTGCTCTGCGGCGGATGCGGCCTGTGCGAGGACTGCGCGCTGGTCTGCCCCGAGTGCGAGAGCCAT
>JAZNKS010000082.1:0-24625 GCA_045578725.1 Candidatus Flemingiibacterium sp. | reverse complement strand
GAATTCACCTAATTCAGTCCAAACCGGTTCGGTTGTGACAGAATACTTTACTTTAATGTTTGTGCAATCTTCTCGATTATCAATCAAGAAGCGTGTGGATTCGTTGGTGTCAGAGAGTTTTTTGGGACTCTGTAATGCATTAAGATACTTGCTTTCAGGTTGTATATGAGCAGCATACTTGTTGTTATCCTGAAACCTATAAAAAGCAAGTGTTGTGTCTGGCTCGCCGTATGTTTCACTAACCCATATAATTCCCAATGCGAATATAGAAGCTAGAGCTACAGTAAGAATCCATTTGATAGTATCCTTTGTTGTTTCTTTCATTTTTTACGTCCTCCTTATTTTGCACTTTATAAGTGCTGTCCGCCTCAAGGGCTTTTAATTAAAAATTTATTTTTGTGCTTAAAACCGAGCCGAGCGTTACCGCTCGGCGCGGCTTGAAACCTATTGTAAGCGGGCAGAGCAGATGCTTTAAGCGCAAATTACTGCTTCTTGCCTCTTTCGATAATGATCTTTTCCTGAATGGACTTCGGAACTTCAGCGAAGTGGCTGGGCTCCATGGAATAAAGTCCGCGTCCCTGAGTCTTGGAACGAAGGTCGGTTGCATAACCGAACATCTCTCCGAGCGGAACAGCAGCGATAACCTGAGTTGCACCGTTGTCGTCTTCCATAGTCTGGATCTGACCGCGGCGGGAGTTGATATCGCCGATAACATCGCCCAGATAATCATCGGGCGTGATAACAACGACCTTCATCATCGGCTCGGTGATGACCGGATCGGCCTTCTTCATAGCTTCCTTGAAGCACATGGAGCCGGCGATCTTGAACGCCATTTCCGAGGAGTCAACCTCATGGAAGGAACCGTCGTACAGCGTGACCTTAACGTCAACGACGTTGTAGCCGGCCAGTACACCGGTTTCCATAGCGGACTGGATACCCTGGTTGACAGGCTCGATGTATTCCTTCGGAATAGCACCGCCGACAACCTTGTTTTCGAACAGATAGCCTGCACCCGGCTCGTTGGGCTCAACAATGATCTTACAGTGACCGTACTGGCCCTTACCACCGGACTGACGTGCATACTTGTGTTCCTGATCGACCTTCTTGCGGATGGTCTCTTTGTAAGCAACCTGAGGCTTACCGACGTTTGCTTCGACCTTGAATTCGCGGAGCAGACGGTCAACGATGATTTCCAGGTGAAGTTCACCCATACCGGCGATGATGGTCTGGCCGGTTTCGTCATCGGTGTAGGTGCGGAAGGTGGGGTCTTCTTCAGCAAGCTTTGCGAGAGCGATACCCATCTTCTCCTGGCCGGCCTTGGTCTTCGGCTCGATGGCAACGCGGATAACAGGCTCCGGGAACTCCATCGATTCGAGGATGATCGGGTTGTTCTCGTCGCAGAAGGTATCACCGGTGGTGGTGTTCTTCACGCCGATAACAGCCGCGATATCGCCGGAATAGCAGGTGTCAATGTCCTTACGGTCATTGGAATGCATCTGCAGGATGCGTCCGAAACGCTCCTTTGCGTCCTTGGTAGAGTTGTAGACGGTCGTGCCGGCCTGAACCGTACCGGAGTAAACGCGGAAGTAGCAGAGCTTACCAACGAACGGGTCGGTCATGATCTTGAATGCCAGTGCGGAGAAAGGAGCGGAATCGTCGGAAGGACGCTCGTCCTCTTCCTCGGTGCCCGGAATGACACCCTTGATGGCGGGAACATCGAGCGGAGAAGGCATGAAGTCAACGATTGCGTCGAGCAGCTTCTGAACGCCCTTGTTCTTATAGGAGGTGCCGCAGACAACGGGAACGATCTTGTTTTCGATGGTAGCCTTGCGCAGAGCAGCCTTCAGCTCTTCGATGGAGATTTCCTCTCCGTCGCAGTAGCGCAGGAACAGCTCCTCGTCGGTCTCGCAGATCGACTCGATCATTGCGGTGCGGTACTCCTCGGCCTGCTCAAGCATATCGGCGGGAATTTCCTCGACACGCATATCCTTGCCCAGGTCATCGTAATATACGTCAGCCTTCATCTCCATCAGGTCGATGATGCCCTTGAACGTATCTTCGCAGCCGATCGGGAGCTGGATCGGCACAGCATTCGCCTTCAGGCGATCCTTCAGCATCTGAACGACGCGGAAGAAGTTGGCGCCCATGATGTCCATCTTGTTGACATAGCACATACGCGGAACGCGGTACTTGTCAGCCTGGCGCCAAACGGTTTCGGACTGAGGCTCAACGCCGCCCTTTGCGCAGAGTACGGTTACGGAACCGTCCAGTACGCGAAGCGAACGCTCAACCTCAACGGTGAAGTCAACGTGGCCGGGGGTATCAATGATGTTGATACGGTTGTTGTTCCAGTGGCAGGTGGTAGCTGCGGAGGTGATGGTGATACCGCGCTCCTGCTCCTGGGCCATCCAGTCCATCGTTGCGCCGCCGTCATGAGTCTCGCCCATCTTGTAGTTAACGCCCGTGTAGAACAGGATACGCTCAGTCGTCGTCGTCTTACCGGCGTCGATGTGAGCCATGATACCAATGTTACGGGTTCTTTCAAGCGGGTATTCTCTTGGCATGAAATTGTTCTCCTTTCAAGATTCGCAAAGCGGAAAAATCAATATCTGTAGTGAGCAAACGCCTTGTTTGCTTCGGCCATTCTGTGGGTTTCTTCCTTCTTCTTGAAGGCGCCGCCCGCAGAATTGATAGCATCGACGATTTCGCCGGCCAGCTTTTCGGCCATCGTCTTTTCTCCGCGCGATCTCGAATAGGTGGTCATCCAACGCAGACCCAGGGTCTGGCGTCTTTCTGCTCTGACCTCCATAGGAACCTGGTAGGTAGAACCGCCCACACGACGTGCCTTAACTTCAAGCACAGGCATTACGTTCTCAAGGGCTTCCTGGAATGCTTCGAGGGGATTGCGGCCCAGCTTCGATTCAACGATTGCGAAAGCATCGTAAACGATCTTCTGAGCAACACCCTTCTTGCCGTCCAGCATGATGTTGTTGATCAGCTTGGTTACAAGCTTAGAATTGTACAACGGATCCGGTAAAACGTCTCTTTTGGAAATTTGACCTCTTCTCGGCACTGTACTTCCCTCCTTCATAATATAATGAAATCATAGGTACTCGAAAGATTTTCTCCCGTATAGGCCGCTTCGAAAGAAACGTTCCGGTTTATCTTTTGCGCGATAAACAAATTCGGTTATTTTCTTCGTCACAGCTGATGAAAAATCTTTATACCTTGGTATAATTCCGCTCCGGGCGGGTCCTTTGCCGTGAAACCGTCGGATTATTTCGCCTTCGGTCTCTTTGCGCCGTACTTGGAACGGCTCTGGTTGCGGTTTGCTACGCCCTGGGTATCCAGAGTACCGCGGATGATGTGGTAACGCACACCAGGCAGGTCACGTACACGGCCGCCGCGAATGAGGACAACCGAGTGCTCCTGAAGGTTGTGTCCGATACCGGGGATATAGACGGTTGCTTCGAGACCGTTGGTCAGTCTGACACGGGCAATCTTACGGAGTGCCGAGTTAGGCTTCTTCGGGGTCGTCGTCGTAACCTTCGTGCATACGCCTCTCTTCTGAGGAGAGCTGTCGTCAGTGGCGCGGTCGGTCAGAGTGTTGAAGCCGTGCTGAAGCACAGGGGACTTCGACTTGTAGGTAACCTTCTGGCGGCCCTGCTTAACGAGCTGATTAAAAGTTGGCATACTGCACCTCCTTTGAAAATAATAGAATTTGTTTATCCTCGCGTGGTCTATACACACTCAGATACCATAAATTATACCAGAGAATTTCCTTTTTGTCAAGAGCTTTGCCGAGTTTTTTTGCTCCCTGCGAATCTTTTTTGATTTTTCTCTCAATCCTACAAATTCGGATTCAGCAAGGTATAGTTTTCCTTGTTTTTTCACTAATATGCACGCTATTATGATAGTTTGGTAAATCGATGATCCGGGGAATTTTTGGAGGGAACGGCGGCCTGTTCGATCGAATGGAAGCGGTGCACCGGCATGAAGCCGGTGCACCGTGCTTTTCTTTATTCGGTTCCGTACAATTCCCTGCCGATGGCGGCAGCCCGACCCTCGAGGGCGGCAAGCTGCTCGCGGAGAGCGGCGACGGCGCGGCCGTGCGCGGCATCGTCCTCTTCGGGGATCTTCGATGCGGCGAGATGATCCTCGATCTGCTGCTGAATCTGCGCCATCTGCGCATTGAGATCGGCGAGCTGTGTCTCTTTTACTTTCTTTTCCTGATCCAGTCGGCGGATTTCCTCCTCGATCCGGGCAAGCTCGGCGCGCATACAGGCAAGATCCTCCTCGGTATCGGCGATCAGCACGCGATACCCCTCGGCATTCGGGCCGTCTTCCAGCTGGTGAAGGAGCCGCTCCAGCTTTTCATGCTGATCCTCCAGCGCTTTGACAGCCTCCTCATAGAATCGGGCAAAGGCCATCAGCGAGGCGACCGTCTTCGTTTCGACCGAATCGACAAGCACATCTGCGTG
The DNA here is from genome assembly GCA_045578725.1 of Candidatus Flemingiibacterium sp. Classification (GTDB taxonomy): domain Bacteria; phylum Bacillota; class Clostridia; order Oscillospirales; family CAG-272; genus Flemingiibacterium. The sequence continues at coordinate 20,144 of JAZNKS010000082.1, read as the reverse complement.
CATGAAGGTCAGGGTCTGCCCGATCAGGTGGGAAAAGCGCTCCGGGGCGTCCGTCAGCGTGAGGGTGAATTCGGATTCATCCACGGCGGAGCGATGGCTCGGCTTGAAGCCGGCGGTGAATTGGAGCGTGAGGGATGCTCCCCGTTCCTCCTTCAGCTCGGCGCGGTAGGATGGGACAGGGATCCCATCCCCCTCATCCGTCAGCCGCTGTGCACGGCCGGAATAATTCTCCAGCCATTCGCCGTCGAGATAGCCGACCGTGACGGGATCGATCTTCAGCTCCATGCCGCCGTCCTCCGTGAAGTTCAGGAAGTAAGCATAGAGCTCGCCCGACAGAGCCTCCCAGGCATACCAATCCCCCGAAGCGGCCAGCTTCACGGGATCGCCCGGAAAATCGATGGGCCCGTTGACATCCGTTGTATCGGCGGAATCGGACGGCCCGGTACTATCAACCGGCGGCACGCGCTCAAAGCGCGGCAGGATCCGGGTCAGCAGCAGGATGCCGATGCAGACGGCAAAGCAGGCGGCCGCACCGGCAAGCGGCCGGATCCATCTTGCCTCGGCCCGGTACGGCGGGCGGGCGGCTTCCATGATGAGGTCCGGATCCACGTCCCCGATGATGGCAAGCAGTTTTTCTTCCTTATTATTATTCATAACGCAATCCCCCGATCTTTCAGAAATTCACGGAGCTTTCCCCTGGTCCTGTGAAGGACGGATGTGATTTTTGCCTGTGTGAAGCCGCCGCTCCCTGCGATGACGGCAATCGGCTCCATATACCAGTATCGGCGCAGGAAGGCCCAGCGGGCCACGGGATCGAGGCCGCGCAGGAATTCGCTGATCGCCTCGGCGATGGCACGGTCCTCCAGATGCCGCTCGATGCTGTCATCGGATTCCAGACATTCGGCGAGCTCATCGGTCAGCGGCGAGGTCGGGCACCGTCTGGATGCGCGGCCGGCCATAGCCCGGTTGAGTGCCAGATGCCGGGTGATCCGCCCGAGGAAGGCAAAGAGATAGGCGCGCGGTTCATGGGGCGGAATGGCATTCCAGGCGGCAAGATAGGTGTCGTTCTCGCACTCCTCGGCATCGGGCGCGGAATCGGTGATCCGCTCGGCCATTATGCGCAGGGCGCTCCCGTATTTGGCGGCCGATTCGGTGATAGCCGACTCATCCCGGCAAAGATAGAGATCCACAATATCGCTGTCGTTCATTCGTGTCAGCTCCTTTCACCCCTATAAGCAGAAAAATCGGGCGGATCTTTCGCGTTATCAAAAATTTCTTCGGATTTTTTCTCAAATGCAGTCGCTCCCTCCGCAATGCAGTCGCTCCCTCCGCATGGGCAGAGGGAGCGTGGAATTATTTTTCGCAGTAAACGGTGCCGCGCTTGGCATCCAGCGTGACAGCGGTGCCGGATTTGAGAATCTTCGTGGCTCCGAGCGCGCCGACAATGACCGGAAGGCCGAGTGCCTGCCCGACAATCGCGGCATGGGAATCGTCGCCGTCGATCTCGCAGATGATGCCCTTGGCATGGCGGAGCAGATCGATGATCCGGTTGGAGGTCGCGGGAATGACGAGGATGTCGCCGTCCCGGAAGGATGCACGGGCCTCGGCCTCATCGCGGCAGACGCAGAGGGTGCCGCAGGCGATGTCCGTCGGCGCATCGGGCGAGGAAATGCCGGTGCCGGTGGTCAGCACATCGCCGACAATCTGCACCTTGAGGATATTCGTGGTTCCGGCAACGCCCAGCGGCAGGCCGGCGGTGATGACCGCCACATCGCCGTAAGCGACGAGACCGCCGGTATAGGCGCGGTCCACCGCGTGCTCAAAGAGCTCGTCGGAGGTGGTCTTTTCCTCAATCCGCATCGGGGTGACACCCCAGGAGAGGGAGAGCTGGCGGCAGACCTTTTCGCTGGGCGAGCAGCCGATAATCGGCGTGACGGGCCGGAAGCGGGAGATCATGCGCGCCGTCTGGCCGGATTTGGTAACGGTGACAATCGCATTGGCGCCGAGATCGTGGGCCGTTGTGCAGGCCGCATGGGAGATCGCCGTGGTCACGCTGGAAAAGCCGGAAAACGGACAGCGTGAGAACCGCTCGATGTAATTGATGTCCGATTCGGTGCGCTCGGCAATCAGCGCCATTGTCGATACGCTCTCGACCGGATACGCGCCAGCCGCCGTTTCGCCCGACAGCATGATCGCCGAGGTGCCGTCATAGATCGCGTTGGCAACGTCGGTGATTTCCGCCCGCGTCGGACGGGGATTCTTGGTCATGCTCTCCAGCATCTGGGTCGCCGTGATCGCCGGCTTGCCCGCATTGTAGGCCTTCGCAATCAGCTTCTTCTGGATGATCGGGATCTCCTCCATCGGGATCTCAACGCCCATGTCGCCGCGGGCGACCATGATCGCATCGGATACCTTGATAATCTCGTCGATGTTCTCAACGCCCGCCGCGTTCTCGATCTTGGCGATGATGCGGATTCCGTGGCCGCCGCACCGGTCCAGATGCGCGCGGATCTTTTCGATATCATCCGCACACTGTGTAAACGAGGCCGCAACAAAATCGAAATCCTCGGCCACGCCGAATTCCAGATCCCGCTTGTCGCGCTCGGATAAGAAGGGGAGCGATAAGCGCACTCCCGGTACGTTCACGCCCTTGTTGTCGGAAATCCGGCCGCCGTTGATGACCGTGCAGACAATCCCCGCCGCCGCCGATTCCACAACCTTCAGTTCGACCAGTCCGTCGTCAATCAGAATCCGGCTTCCCGCGTGCACATCGCGCCATAAATCCGGATAGCTCACGCTTACCTTCGTGCCGTCGCCGACAGCTCCGTCAAAGGTCAGAAGAAAGCTCTGCCCCTTTTCAAGGACAACCGGTGCTTCCAGCTTTCCGATCCGGATCTCCGGGCCCTTTGTGTCCAGAAGCAAAGCCGTGTGGGTGCCAAGCTCCGCGCGAACCGTCTTTACCGTGTCCGCCATCGCTTTGTGACCCGCGTGATCACCGTGCGAAAAATTGAACCGCGCCACATTCATGCCGCCCCGAATCATCGCCCGGATCGTTTCCGGCGCCGACGATGCCGGCCCCAGCGTGCAGATAATCTTTGTCTTGCGCTTGTTTAACATGATATCATTCCTTTCGTTGGTGCGAATTGTTCGTTAAGGGGAAACGGTCGCTTTCTCCGGCAGGCCGCAGGCGGCCTGCTGAAAGCAGACGCAAAGAACTTTAATGGAGGGATTTATTGGGGATCCCCGGGAAGTTATACCGTCCCGGAAGTTGGTGCTCCCAGCGGAAGTTGGTGCTGATTGGCGTTAATTTGTGCGATGCGCTTGACCTGTAGCGATGCGCCGCCTGCGTGGCCCCGCACCTCTGCGGCGGCTCGGTTCGCGGGATGCGTTCGTACGGCAGGAGCGCGCGACGCAACTCTCTTCGCTCTTTCGCCGCTGCCTTGACGGCAGTACGGTCAACAGGAACGGGCCGTTCGTGCGGCTTCAGGCAATCATCCCGCGCACCTTCGCAAGCGAAGCGAGATCCTCCACATTGCCAAGCTTTGCCGTGCGCGAGATGCGGCGCACCAGACCGGACAGGACGCGGCCGGGGCCGACCTCGATAAAGCACTCAACGCCGTCTGAAAGCATCGCCTCGATAATCGTCTGCCAGCGAACCGGCGAGGTCATCTGCACGCCAAGATACGCGGCATCGATCCGGGATACGGGCGCTCCGGTCACATCCGAATAAAGGGTGACGGAAGGCGCGGCAAAGGGCATCGATGCAATCTGTGCCGTGAAACGGTCGCGGCCGGGATTCATCAGCGGCGTGTGGAAAGCGCCCTGCACCGCGAGCGGCACCGCCTTCATGGCCCCCGCTTCCTTCAGTGCGGCGGCCGCCTTTTCAACCAGTTCAGCCTCGCCGGCAATGACCGTCTGACCGGGGCAGTTGTAATTCACCGGCATCAGAATGCCGCCGCCGGCGATCCCGCGGCAGACATCCTCGCATACGGAGGCATCGATGCCGAGAATGGCCGCCATCGCACCGCTTGATGCCTCGCAGGCGGCTCCCATCGCCGCGCCGCGGGCTAAAATCAGGCGGAGGGTATCCGCAAATCCGAGCACGCCCGCGCCGCAGAGGGCCGAGCATTCGCCGAGCGAAAAGCCGGCCATCGCATCGATTGCAAGGCCCGGGCATTCCTCCCGGAGCACCGCAAGCCCTGCCATCGACAGCGTGAAGATGGCCGGCTGGGAATGGGCGGTTTTGTTCAGCTCTTCGGCGGGAAGCTCAAAGCAGATCTCCTCCATCGAATGCGTATAGCCCGCCTCGCGGCAGACGGCTGTCGCTTCGGCAAAAAGGGTTCGGACCGATGCAAAATTATCGTAAAGCTCGCGGCCCATACCGGGCACCTGAGCACCCTGGCCCGCAAATAAAATGGCTGTTTTCATAACGGAACTCCTTTGACGGATGATTTTGTCTACGGTTCCATTATACCACATTTTTTGTGTCTTTTCAATGGGCGACACAGAATATTTACATTCTGCCGCCTATTCGCCCGCCTTTTTGATTTTCTTCAGCCATTTGCCGCTTCGCAGGCGGAAATAGCACCAGACGCACTTGATGATCTGGTCGATTTTCAGCATCATGTAGATCCAGAAGCTCGGCCAGCCGAGCACCAGTCCGGCCAGCGCGCCCAGCGGAATCGAGGCCGCCCAGAGGAAAAGAATATCGCCGGCCATCAGAAATTTCGTGTCGCCGCCGGCGCGGAGCACGCCCTTGGTTAAAATCGAGTTCATGGACTGGAAGATGACGATGATGAGAATCGCGTTCATCAGTTCGCGGGCGATGGCCTTGGCCTCATCGGAAACATCGTAATAGGCGATGATCGGGCCGCGCAGGACAAGAATCACGAGGGCGGCGAAGACACCGATCACAAAGCCGAGGAAAAGGAAGGTATAGCCCTGCCGCTGGGCCTTTTTGTAATCGCCCTTCCCCATCGTGTGGCCGGTGATGATGCCGCTGGCATTGGAGATGCCCTGCGTGAGCACGCTGGAGAGCTGCTGAACCACAACCGTCACCGAATTGGCGGCCACGAAGGTTTCACCGATCCGGCCCATAATCATGGCGACGGCGTTGTTGCCGAGCGCTAAAAGCGAATCGCTGATGAGCACCGGAATGCTGATGCGGAAGTATTCGCCGACCAGATCCCGCGTTTTCATCGTGATATCGCGCAGGCGGTAGGAAATCCGCTTATCCTTCAGGAAGAAGAAGCCGCAGATAAAGAGAAGCTCGAAAATCCGGGCAATCAGCGTGCCCAGCGCCGCGCCTGCGATCTCCATTCTGGGGGCACCGAGCTGACCGAAAATGAAGACCCAGTTGAAAAAGACGTTGACAAAGAAGGCGCAGACCGAGCAGGCAAGCGGGATCCGCACCTGTCCCACGCTTCGCAGGACGATGGTGCAGGTCAGCGAGAAGCCCATGCAGAAATAGGTCGGAATCATCCAGCGCAGATAGGTTGCGCCATAAGCGATGATCGTCGGATCGTCGGGGATGTAGATTTTCATGATCCCCTCCGGCGCGATCAGGGTCACGGCGGTGAAGGCCATCGCAAAGACAAAGCAGAAGCGGAGCATGATCGTGACCGTTTTTTTGAGGGAATTGTTATCCTTCATGCCCCAGAAGCGTGAGGTCAGGACATTGGCGCCCATGCCGATGCCCATACAGCAGATCTGAAAGAGGGTGATGAACTGGCCGGCCAGCGAGGAGGCTGAGAGCTGGGCATCGCCCATGGAGCTGAGCATAATCGTGTCCATCAGATTGATGCCGACCGTGATCAGCTGCTGGAGGGAGATCGGGATGGCAATCTGCGCCATGCGCACATACAGCTCCTTATCGCCGATCAGCTCACGGAGCTTCATTCTCTCGCTCATTGCTCCGCCTCCGTTTTCCATTGGTAGGCAAGGCGCGGGGATCCGTTTTCAAGATAGATGATCCCGCAGTACGAAAATCCCTGCGAGGTGATCGCTCTCTGCATCGGATGATTGTCCTCATGGGTGTCAATCCGCAGATCAAGCGTTGGATCGGCCGCGCGGCAGTAGGATACACAGGCGGCAAATACCCCCCGGAGCGTACCGTCGCTTGCCACCCGGTGGATGGCGGCATAGGGGTGCGAGCGCAGCCAATCGCCGTCGATTTTTCTGTAGGTCGGATCCTCGCCCGGGATATAGGCAAAGACCGCGCGGATGCCGTCCTCGTCGATCACATAGAGCTGTCCCTTCTCAATATCGTCCTCCAGGACCTCCTGCGGCGGATGGCCCTTCTTCCATTGATTCGGATTGCCGCTTCTGTCCATAAAGGCCTTGGCGGCATCGTAGACCCGCCGGATTTCGGGCAGATCCTCTGTTTTGGCTTTGCGGATCATCGGCTCTGTGCCTCCTTGCTCCATTTTTTGAAGAGCCGGGTCAGCACAAGCAGAGCCGCCGCGGCCAGGATGACCTCCGCCGCAAGCTGGGAATAAGCCAGCCCGTACAGCGGGAAAAGGGTGTTGAACAGCAGAATAAACGGAATCTCCAGCACAATCTTGCGAAGGATGGCAAAGAGCAGCGAATACCGTCCGTATCCGACCGCCTGAAAGACGCCCACCGCCAGAAAATCGGCGGCAAGGAAGACCATGCCGAGGCAGAAGCCGCGCAGGAAGGCGGTTCCCAAGGTGACGATTGTTTCATTCTCCATAAACGCTCCGATAAGGCCGGGCGCGAAGAGATAATAGATCACCGACATGAGAAGCAGGAAGGAGAGGGCGATTTTCGCGGTGAAAACCAGCGCCTTTTTCATGCGGGCGATATTATGGGAGGCGTAGTTGTAGGAAATCAGCGGCATGATGCCCTGCGATAAGCCGAGGGCCGCATAGAAGGGAATCTGATTGATCTTCTGCGCGATTCCCATCGCGGCGACGGCATCGGGGCCGTAGGCGGAGGTGAGATTGTTGAAGACGGTCATGCCGGTGACATTGAGAAGATTCTGGATCGAGGCGGGGATTCCCACACCCGCGATACCGCCGAGGATAGCCGGCGCGAGGGTGAAATGGCGGGGATTCACCGTGACGAAGGTCTTCCCTTTTTTCACCGCCAGCAAAAGCAGATAATAGAGGCAGGCAGCCGTATTGGCAAGGAAGGTGGCAAGGCCGGCACCTGCGGCCCCCATATCCAAAAACTGCGGCAGAATGAAGAGGGGATCGAGCAGGATGTTGAGAAGGCATCCGCTCATGGTGCCAAGACTTGCATGGAGCGCGCCGCCCTCCGCCCGCACCAGATGCGAGAGCACCACATTGAGAATGGCCGGGACAGCTCCGCAGCAGACGGTCCAGAACATATACGCCCCGGTTGCCGCCATCGTTGCTTCATCGGCGCCGAGCAGGCTGAGGAGCGGCTCCCGCAGGACAGAGGCAAGGACGCTGAACAGCACGCCGCAAAAAAGGGCGCACCAGAAGCCGACCGCCGAGCTTCTTCTGACGGTATCCAAATCCTTCCGGCCGAGGGCGCGGCTCATCATCGAGGCGCTTCCCACACCGAACAGGTTGTTGACGGCATTGAAGGCCAGCAGAAGCGGCGCGGCCAGCGTGACCGCCGAATTCTGCACGGCATCGTTGAGCATTCCGACAAAATAGGTGTCGGCTAAATTATAGAGGATCATGACCATCGATCCGAGCACGGTGGGAATGCTCAGGCTCATCACCGCGCGGGAGACCGGCATCTCCTCAAAGAGATAGGTTTTACTTGTATTCTGCATGGTTTCCCTTAAAAAAACGGACGGCGCGCCAGCGCCGTCCGTTGACGTTCGCACAGGTTTTGCGATCAGTCGTCGTCTTTTTCGTCCTCATCCTCATCGGGCTCGGGCGGCTCAAGACGGGTGATGCGCGCGCATTCGATCTGGTGGTCGCGGACCTCCAGAACCTCGATGCGGAAGCCGGCGATTTCGACCTCAAAGCTCGTGCCGTCATCCGGGATGCTTCCCAGCTCGCTGAACACAAAGCCGCTGAAGGTATCGAACCCGCTCTCCTCCTCCGGCACAAGACCGATGGCGGCGGCGACATCATCGAATTCCGCATTTCCCTTCACCGTCCAGCTCATCTCATCGACAGCCTCGACGGTCGGCTCGGCCTTTTCGGGATTCTCCTCGCCGCCGAGATCGCCGACCAGACGGCCGACCAGATCATAGAGCGTGAGGATGCCGCGCAGGCCGCCGTATTCATCGAGCACCACGCCGAAGGTCTTGTTCTGGGCCTTCATATTGCGGAACAGGACGTCCGCCTTGGCGCTTTCGGGAATGAAATAGGGAGTCTTGACGGCGGTTTTCATGATGTTCTCCCGCGAGCGGTCGCTCTGGCGGAAGTAATCCTTGAGATAGAGCACGCCGACCACATTATCCACCGTTTCGTCGCAGACGGGATAGAAATTGTGGCAGCTGTCATGGATGGCGGCGCTCCACTCCTCATCCGTTTCGTCCATCCAGAGAAGATGGACATCGGTACGGTGGGTGCAGATTTCGCCGGCGGTCAGATCGTCGAATTCAAAGACATTCTGAATGAATTCACGCTCCTCGCTGTCGATCGAACCGGACTTTGCGCCCGAATCGACCATCACGCGGATATCCTCCTCGCTGACATCGCTTTCCCCGGCATCGGGATCGACGCCCATCAGCCGCAGCACGCCGTTGGTCGAAGCGGTCAGTAAGCTGACCAGCGGAGCAAACAGGTGCGCAACCGCGCTCACAAGCCCCGAGATGCCAAGTGCGATGCTCTCGGAGCGGCGCTGTGCCAGACGCTTGGGAACCAGCTCGCCGAAGACCAGCGTGAAGTAGGACAGAACCAGCGTGATCAGAATGACCGCCGCGGTATCGAGGGTCTTCTCGGGGAGCTTCACGCCGAGCCCGATCAGCCATGCGACGAGCGGATCGGAGAAGCTGTCGGCGGCGAAAGCCGAGCCGAGGAAGCCGGCCAGCGTGATGGCGACCTGAATGGTCGCAAGGAACCGGGCGGGCTGTGCGGTCAGCTTCTTGAGCCGTTTTGCCTTTTTGCTGCCATCCTGGGCAAGCTTGTCAAGTTTGGATTCGCTCAGGCTGATCACCGCGATCTCTGCACAGGCAAAGAGCGCGTTCAGGGCGATCAGTACCACCTGCAGGATCAGCATGAGCCATATATTGCCTTCAATCATGATTGTTCTTTGCTCTTTATCGGTTGAGCAAAAATGCCTCCTTATGTAATATGTGGGTGGATTGCTTTTCTGTGCCGTCTTCCGTCATTCACGGAGCGGAAGATTCCGGCGCAGAAGTCCGGGCCCCGCATACTGTCCGATTCGCATATCGGGACATAAAGGGGGCTTTGTGCCGCTGTCCATATTCTGCCGTTTCACCTCTTTCTTTCATCCGGGACTGCCGTCCGCGAAGATATTACTTACTATTATACAACATACCGCCGTTTTTGTCAAGAGCGGCGGAAAAGAATCCTGACAAAAGCATCCCGCACAGCCCGGCAAAAAAAATCTGCTTATCCTATTGACCGCGGCGGGAAATTATGTTATAATAGATACAAATAATTCTTAACCCACGAGGTACAAACAAAATGCTTACAGACATCGAAATCGCCCAGCAGGCGAAAATGCTCCCCATCACCGAGATCGCAAAAAAGCTCGGTGTCACCGACGAAGAGCTCGAGCCCTACGGCCGCTACAAGGCCAAGATCGGCGACGAATTCATCAAGCGTATGGCCGACAAGCCCGACGGCAAGCTGATTCTCGTCACCGCCATCAATCCCACCCCTGCGGGTGAAGGAAAGACCACCACGACCATCGGTCTTGGCATGGCCATGCAGCAGATCGGCAAGAATGCCGTCATCGCGCTCCGCGAGCCTTCCCTTGGTCCGGTATTCGGCGTCAAGGGCGGTGCGGCCGGCGGCGGATACGCGCAGGTCGTTCCCATGGAGGACATCAATCTCCACTTCACCGGCGACTTCCACGCCATCACCGCGGCAAACAATCTCCTCTGCGCCATGCTTGACAACCATCTCCAGCAGGGCAATGAGCTGGGCATCGATCCCCGCCGGATCCTGACCCTGCGCTGCACCGACACCAATGACCGTGCCCTGCGCAACTGTGTCATCGGCATGGGCGGCAAGCTCTCCGGCGTTGTCCGCGAGGATCACTTCCAGATCACCGTTGCCACCGAGGTCATGGCCATCCTCTGCCTGTCCGAATCCATCGCCGACTGCAAGCGCAGACTCGGCAGCATCCTCGTTGCTTACAAGTATGACGGCTCCCCCGTCTACGCCCGCGATCTCCATGCCGAGGGCGCCATGGCGGCTCTTCTCAAGGATGCCCTCAAGCCCAACCTCGTCCAGACCCTCGAAAATACTCCCGCCATCATCCACGGCGGTCCCTTCGCCAACATCGCACACGGCTGCAATTCCATCCGTGCCACCAAGCTTGCGCTCAAGCTCGGCGATTACGCCATCACCGAGGCAGGCTTCGGAGCGGATCTGGGTGCCGAGAAGTTCCTTGACATCAAGTGCCGCAAGGCCGGCCTTGCTCCCTCCGCCATCGTTCTGGTTGCCACCGTCCGCGCACTGAAGTACAACGGCGGCGTTCCCAAGACCGAGCTGAAGGCCGAGAATCTGGAGGCCCTGAAGAAGGGTGCCGTCAACCTCGAGGCGCACATCGACAACCTGACCAAGTACGGCGTGCCGGTCATCGTCGCGCTCAACCGCTTCGACACCGATACCGATGCCGAGCTTGCCTATGTCCGTGAGCTCTGCGCCTCCCGCGGTGCCGAGATGGCCCTCTCCGAGGTCTTTGCCAAGGGCGGTGCCGGCGGAATCGAGCTTGCCGAGAAGGTTGCCGCCGCCTGCGAGCGTCCTTCCGAATTCAAGCTTCTCTATGCCGACGAGCTTTCCATCAAGGAAAAGATCGAAACCATCGCACGCGAAATCTACGGTGCGGCCAATGTTGTTTATGAGCCGACCGCCGAAAAGGCCATCGCCGACTTCACGGCGCTGAATCCGGAAATCGCAAAATTCCCGGTCTGCATGGCCAAGACCCAGTATTCCCTGTCCGACGATCCCGCCAAGCTCGGCCGTCCGACCGGTTATACGCTGACCGTCCGTGAGGTCCGCCTCTCCGCCGGCGCCGAATTCGTCGTCGTCCTGACCGGCACCATCCTCACCATGCCGGGTCTGCCGAAGGTTCCCGCCGCCAACAACATCGACGTTGACGATGAGGGCACCATCACCGGCCTGTTCTGATATGAACGAAACCCATCTTTTCACAAAAACCACCGCCTCGGCCGATGAGACCGAGGCGGTTGGGCTTGAAATCGCCTGTCTGTCCGACGAGCTGAAGCTTCCCTTCATCGCGCTTTTCGGTGATCTCGGTGCCGGCAAAACGGCAATGACCCGCGGAATCGCCTCGTATTTTGCGCCGGATGCCCGCGTATCGAGCCCGACCTACGCCATCGTCAACGAATACCCCGGAAATCCGTCCGTCTTCCATTTCGATATGTACCGGATCGAGGATGAGGATTCGCTGGATTCCATCGGCTTCTGGGACTATTTCGGACGGGGCGTGATCGTCACCGAGTGGTCGGAAAATATCCTCTGGGCCCTGCCGGACGAATATCTGAAGGCGGAGCTTCGCAAAACGGGCGAATCGTCCCGCACGGTGACGGTTTCGAAAATCAGCTGATTTCACACAAACGGAGAACGGATATGCTTACCCTTGCCCTTGATTCCACCGCCAATACCGCCGCCTGCGCGCTGGCGCTGGACGGACGGCTCCTCGCCGAATACACGGCCGACGGCCTGCTGACCCACAGTGAAACCCTGCTGCCGATGATCGAGCATATGCTGAAGACATCGAACAAGGCAGCGGCGGATGTGGATCTTTTTGCCTGCGTGCGCGGGCCGGGCTCCTTCACCGGCGTAAGAATCGGCGTTTCGCTGATCAAGGGGCTGGCCTTCGGTTCCGATAAGCCCTGCATCGGCGTGTCCGCCATGGACAGCCTTGCCGCCAATCTGCGCGGCTTTGAGGGTCTGATCGTTCCCGTCATGGATGCCCGCCGGAGTCAGGTCTATACGGCCATTTTCGACGGAACGGAAACCGATACCTGGGAGCAGCCAAAGCGGCTTTGTGAGGATCTGATCCTGCCGCTGGCCGAGCTTCGCAAGCGGCTTCTTGACACGGCGCACGGACGGCCGATCTTCTTTGTCGGCGACGGTTATTCCCTGGCCCACCGTTTCTTTGAAGATGAGGATGGGCTCTGCATCCGCCCGACACCGGCATCGCTGATTCCGCACAAGGCCTTCCCCGCCGCCCTTCTGGCGTGGGAAACGTTCACCGCGGCCTCCGCCTCTGAACGGGCCGCCTTCACCGATTCCGCCCTTTCGGCCGGTTATCTGCGTCCCTCGCAGGCCGAGCGGGAGCGGCTTGAGCGGCTCGATAATGATAATACAAAAGATATGGAGAAAAGCAGCAAATGAAGTATGTAAATCAGCTTGAATATCCGGAAATCAGCTATATTACAAGAACCTCCGTTGCGGACGAAGCGGATCGCGAAAAAGGAAAACAAACCACGATCAAAAGCAGCGGGTGCGGTCTTTGTGCGGCAATCATGGTCGCCGACCGTCTGTTGGTTGATCCGGACATTGATCTTGAAAAGCTTATTCATCTTTCCTATGAGATCGGTGCAAACACCAAAAAAGGAACCACCTATAAAATTTTTGCGCCTGTGTTTGCCGAGCGTTACGGACTTACGCTTGAAATGACGAACGATCCCGAACGGCTTCGCTGCTGCCTTAGAACCGGCGGTGCGGCGGTTCTCCACTCCGGCGGCGACCGCGAGGGTCATATCGGCGTTTTCACTCACGGCGGACACTATGTGACGGCAATTTCCGAGGAGGCAGACGGGCGGATCGTCATTCTCGATCCGTCATACAAGCCCGGCAAATTTGACGAAGAGGGTCGACAGGGAAAAATCGAACTTCGAAATGAAGTGTTCTGCCTCTGCGATATGCAGGTGATTCTCGATGACACCGCGAACCGCGATCCGGGTATGTACCTTTTCTGGAGAAAATAACAGCGAGTACAAGCAAAACTATCGGAAAGGATATTCGAAAATGGAAAAAATTCTTGCTCTTGCCGCCGATCACGGCGGATACGAACTGAAGGAAGAAATCAAGAAGCATCTGAATGAGCGCGGCATCGCCTACATCGATTACGGCTGTGACGGCACCGCCAGCGTGGATTATCCCACCTATGCGGCCCGCCTCTGCGAATCCATCCAGCAGGGCAAATGCTACCGCGGCATCCTCTGCTGCGGCACCGGCATCGGAATGTCCATCGCCGCCAACAAGCACAAGGGCATCCGTGCCGCCTGCGCATCCGATCATTTCAGCGTAAAATACACCCGTATGCACAACGATACCAACGTGCTCTGCCTCGGCGGCCGTGTCATCGGTGTCGGCGTGGCGCTGGAGCTGGCCGATCTCTTCATCAACACCGAATTTGAGGGCGGCCGCCATCAGAAGCGGGTTGACATGATTACCGCCATCGAAGAAGCCCAGAAATGAGCCTCGCCGCCGGCAAAAATCCCGCTTACGCCATGCGTTCCTGCTACGTCAATTTTGCCGAGCATCTGCAGAACGCATGGAATGTGAATTTCCTCTATGAGGATGCGCCCTGTCAATGGAGCGAGGCAGATTGGACAGCTTTTTTCCGCGAGCTTGAAGCCTTTGGCTTCACGGATTTCCAGATCTGGATCCCGCCGACGCTTGCCAAGGCCGGGCCGCACCGCGAGCCGGCTGCCGAAAAGCTTCGCCGCGTTCTCGCGCTCGCCCATGAGGTCGGGCTTACCTTCCATCCGATGCTGGCCGTCAACACGATCGGCGGCGAATGGTATTTTGCCTGTCCAAATGATCCCGATGACCGGGCAGGGATTCTCGAATTCTGGTCCTTCTGGTCACGCGAAATGAAGGATGCCGACTATTTTACAATTTTCCCCGGCGATCCCGGCGGGTGCAATCGGAACGGCTGTACCCACAAGACCTTCATCGAACTGGCGCGGGAGATCACCGATCTTCTGAAAGCCGACAATCCCGGCCGCACGGTCGTGATCGGTACCTGGGGCACCCCGTTTACCGGATGGGGTGAGGATATGCGCCATGTCGATAACTGGGACGGAAGCTGGCAGATGCTGGTCGATCCCGCCCATGCCGCGCCGGAGGTTCCCTGCCACATCTGGAACGGAAGTCCGGAGCGGGTCGCCCCCTGCATGAGGGATCTGCTGGCGGCGCTTCCCTCCTTCCCCGAAGATACGATGGTTTCCATCAATGCCGGCTTCAATCCCGACTGCGAGCCGGACGGCGAGTACGATGCCCGTCCCTGGGCCGCAAAAATCGCGCAGACCCATTCCATCACATCCTGGGATTATTCCGCCTCGGAGGGTGAGCTTGTCTGCTATCCGCATTTCCGCGCGGCGAAATTTGCCCGCAAGCGGCATCTGGAAACGGCGGCGGCTCCCTATACCGGCGCGCTCTGCTACACGATGAGCCCGAAGCTGAATCTGCTGATGCTCTACTGCGCCGCCCGGCTGATGATCAACCCCGATTCCGATCCGGATTCGCTGGCAGCGGATTTCACCGAAAAGGTCTTCGGCGACCGTGCCATCGGCCCGCTGATGAAGGCCTTCGAAATCGTCCCCGGCTGGGGCTACGAGGAAACGCCCTATACAAGAGCGGAGCTGATTGCCATGTTCACCGAGCTTGAGGAGCGCCTGCTGAAGGCTCCCACCGACCGCTGTGTTCTTCCGATCTTCCCGGATGCGGCCGAATATAAGGAATCGCTTCTCTGGCACGCCCGCAATTTTCTTGAAATGCTGGGCGACTCGCCCGATCGGGAGCGGATCCGGGAAGACTACCGCACCCGCGCCATGGCGATTTATGAAATCGCGCCGATGGCAGCCGACGAGCGCTCCCGTCTTTCCGCCGAGCAATATGCAAAAATCGGTCTGTCGCTGAAAATCTAAACGCAGCAAGCCTGCCGCAAGGTCGAATCCCTGCGGCAGGCTTTATTTATGTTTATTCCGCCTTCTCACCCTGTATCTCCCTGCGCCAGACCGACGGCGGCAGACCGTATACATCCAAAAAGCAGCGATAGAATTCCGAATCGCATCCGAAGCCGACCGCCTCCGCCACCTCCGATACCGTCAGCTGGCTGCGCCGGAGCAGCTCGGCTCCGATATTGGCCCGCAGACGCAGAAGATAGGCATAGGGCGTGAATCCGTATGCCGCCGTAAATCGCTTGCGGAACCGGCTCTCGCTCAGGTGATGGATCTCCGCCAGTTTATGAATCTTCAGCGGCTCGGCATAGTGAAGCTTCATATAGGCGGCCGCATCGTACGCCACGGGATCGCGGACAATTCCGTCCGGCACCCCGCCCTCCCACGCCGCCGATTCCGCGGCATCCGGCGAGGCATCCCGAAGCATCATCGCCAGCTCGCAGAGCAGCACCGTCGCCCGCTCCATGCCCTTGGTATCTTCAGCCCGGATCTGAAAGGCCCGCGTCGTGCGCTCACACAGCCGGGCCGCCTCGCCGCGCAGCACCTGCGAATAGGCTGAGCAAAGCCGCCGGTTCAGCGCATCGGTGCGGATAAAGGTATCGGGCAGAGCGTCGGGATAGAGAAAGATGAAATGGCACATACAGCAGTCGAGGGATTTGGAATAATGCCGTACCCCGGGCGCGACAAAAACCGCATCGCCGGGACGGATGGATTCAAACTGTTCGCCGATGACAAACAGGCCGTTCCCCGACTCGCAGTAGCCGATCTCCACGCTGTTGTGAAAATGAAGGAATTCAATTTCCGAGGACGGCAGCGGCTTCTCCGCGCGATTCCAGTGAAACGGATGTTGATTTTCGACATGATAGTACCGGGAAACCAGCGATGACAACGGTATTCGCATGATTTTCACTCCTTTTCGCTGTTGACCAAAGCAAATCTGCGTGGTATACTTATAGTATATCACAGCCATGACAAAAAATCAAGGCCAATGCGAAATTCGCAAAAAATCCAACAAGGAAGGCTTTCGCAAACGAAAGCTACGGTGATTGTTATGCCACTCAAACGTCCGCTCGCCCTTTTGCTGCTCTGTGCCATGCTGAGCGCCTGCGGGGAATCCGCCCCATCCGGCGATACCTCTGCCCCCACCGGTGATACAACCACACCGGAAGAAGCAGAAGACAGCCGTCTTGCCGAAGACGACAATCTCCCCGCCAAAAATTTCGGCGGCTATGAATTCCGCGTGATGTACTGCAGCTACGGCCAGAATTCCGCGGCGGATCCCTATGCGCCGGAAACCGCGAACGGTGACATCGTGAACGATGCCATCTACGAGCGGAATCTTCACATCGAGGAGCGCTTCAACATCAACATCGTCGCCATCGACAATCCGGTTACCGCATGGAGAGATCACACGCAGACCATCAATAAAAACGTGTTCGCCGGCGATGATTTTGCCGATCTGACCGTCGAGCATTGCCTGGGCGGCCCCAACAATACCCTTGAAGGGGTCTATCTGAATCTTCATGAGCTGGAATATGTCGATTTTTCCAAGCCCTGGTGGTCGGAGCAGATGGTCGAGGAAATGACGGTCCGGGGCCAGATGTATATCTGCGGCGATGTCATAAGCCTGGGTATGCTCCAGTCCGCCAAGGTTCATTACATCAACAAGCAGAAATTTGAAGACTACAATCTGGAGCTTCCCTACCAGCAGGTCTTTGACGGAACCTGGACGCTGGATAAGCTGATCGCCCTCACGCGCGATGTATACAACGATGTGAACGGTAACTCCGAGGCCGATCAGGAGGACTTCTACGGCTATATTTCCCACTGCAATCAGAACGGCTGGCTCACCTCCTGCAACACACCGGTGCTGGCCAAGGATGATGACGGCACGCTCATTATCAGCGCTTACACCGAAAAGACCGTCAATCTGGTAGAAAAGCTCACCTCGTTTTATTACGAATCCACCGGCACGCTGATCTTCGAAGGCAAGGATCCCAATACCGGTGAGGCCGAAACCACCCTGCAGGCCCGGTTGTTCGCGGAGGGCCATGCGCTGGTCGGCTTCTCGTGGCTCAGCTCGGCCGCTTCCGACCTGTTCCGCAGCTCCACCGTGGAATACGGCATCATTCCTTTTCCGAAGTACGATGAAAACCAGGAGGATTACATCACCTTCGCCAGCGGCAATCTGATGGGCGTACCGGTAACGAACAGTGATCCGGAGCGCACGGGCATCATTCTGGAGGCAATCGCCGCCGAAACATGGAAAACGGTTGTCCCCGCCTACTTCTCCACGGCTCTTAAAGAAAAATTCACCTTTGACTCCGAATCCGGTCAGGCGTTGGACATCATCAACGATTCGCTCACCATCAGCTTTGCCTACTGCTACGACAACTGGGAAGGCTACGGTCATATGCTGGAAAATCTGTTCTCGCAGAACAGCCCCACCAACGACTTCGCCTCCTACTATGCGAGCAAGGAGTCTTCCGCCAAAAATCGACTTCAGCTCATCAACGAATATTTTGAAGAAAACGAACCCTGATTCCGAAGATCATATCCCCCTGCGGTGCTGTAAGCGTCCCTTGCGGCACCGCCATTTTTTATTCGGAAAAAAACGGAATTTTTCTATAAAAATGCGGCCATTTTCCATTTACATTTCCGCCAGATTGTGGTAAAATAGTACCAGATTTTTATTTGGCTGATTTCCCAACAGAAAGGAACGGGATTATGGGTATACTTCTTATTTGCATCAATCAGGTCGCGCATCAGATCGAGGGCGTTCTCGTCCGGCGCTACGGTAAAAAGCACGGATCGGGAGGCCTCTTTTTCAACGCCATCCTCTGCCTGTTCGCCATGCTTTTCTTTATATTGAGCGACCGGAACGGCTTTACGTTCCCGAGCGAGCTGTTTTTGTACGGAGGCATCAGCGCGCTTGCGTTTGCCGCCGGCTTTTATTCCATGTATCTGGCGCTTCAGATCGGCTCCTACGCCCTCAGCCGGCTGATCGTTTCCTTCTCGGGCGTGTTTGCCATCGGCTACGGATTGATTATTCTGAAGGAGCCGGCGGGGGTACTTACTTATATCGCGCTGGCGCTGGTCTTTGCCTCAATGTTTCTGATGAACTACAAGCCGGGCGGCGATTCCAATGAAAAGAAGAGCTTCTCCGTCAAGTGGCTGATCTGCGCGCTGATTTCGCTCTTTTCCAACGGCGCGATTGCCATCCTCTCCCGGATGCAGCAGATCCGTTTCGACAATGCCTGCGACAACGAATTCATGGTGCTGTCGCTGGGCGGATCCTTCGCGGCGCTGATGCTCATCGGCTTTATCACGGAGCGCGGCCGGCTGAAATCGGTGCTCCGGTACGGCATCCTCTACGGCGGCGCGGCCGGTCTTGCCAACGGCGCGGCGAATCTTGCCAATCTTGCCACCTACCTCTTCCTGCCAATCTCGCTGGCCACGCCCCTGCGCTCGGGCCTCGGTATTGTGACAAACTTTGCGCTTTCGGTCTTTCTCTACAAAGAGAAATTCACCCGCCGCCAGCTGATCAGCGCCCTCATCGGCGTGCTGGCGCTGATTCTTCTGAAAATAGCACAGTAAGCAAATATCCCCCGGCTTTGCCGGGGGATATTTGTTGTTTTATTTCTGATAGAAATCGTTGATCTGATCGACAAACGGCTTCTCGGTGACCTTGATAGAGGCGATGTAGGAGGACAGACCCTGCGAGGGGTAGGTCAGGCCGTACATCAGCACGCGGCCGAGCTGTCCGCGCTGGTAGGAATTGAGGTAAGCCAGATCCACGCAGAGGGTGTCGGCGATAATCTGCAGCATATCCATGGATTCCTCGTCGCGGGTGAATTTGGCGGAGAGGGCCGATTCAAAGTAGGCGGGGCGGATGTTCTTGTAGCCGGCCGAGCTGAGGGCCTCGATGGCCACGCTGACCGCCTCGGGATTCTTCACCGTCACCGGCACACCGAACTGCTTGTCGAAGGCGGGGGTGATGTAGTTCTCCTGCTTCTCGTCATACTTGGGGAGCGGGAGAATGCCGTAGTCGATATCGCTCTCGCGCAGATGGGAAGCGAGGAAGTAGAGCTGGAAATAGCCGAAGAGTCCCTGCCCCTTGACGAAATAATCGACGGAGGGATCGGGCATCTCGCCGCAGAGGAAGCCGCCCTCACCGTTATAGAGCAGGCTTCGCATGGTTTCGGTGACACCGATCAGCCGCTCTTCATTGAAGTCGGTGGTGATGGTGCCGTCATCCTCCTCCGCGTAGCACTCGGCATAGGCGGTCTGGAAGCCGTAAAGATTGGTGTAGCCGAGGAAGCCGTAAAGGTCCTTGTCATTTTTGGAATTGCTTCCGTCCAGATCGCGGTAGACGGTTTTGGCCATCTCGGCGAAGGCATCCAGCGTCCAGGTGCCGTCATAGACCTTATCGTAGGGGACATCAAGCTGGAAATCGGCGGCGACACCCTTATTGATGAGGATGACATTGGCCTGCGCCAGATTGTTGTAGCTCATATAGGAGGTATACATATACTGCTTGCCGTTGATGCAGTAGACATCGTTGGCGAAGGCCGGATACCAGGGCTGATCGAAATCCTGATACGGCATGGTCCGCAGATCCACGAAGCAGTCCTCCAGCGAGAGGGCGAACATCGAGCAGTCATGGCCGTTGACCAGATCGAAATCATCGGAATCGGACTGGACGGCGGCGCGGACAATCTTGGGAACGTCGCAGTTGTGGCCGTAGGTCGAATAGGAAACGGTGATGCCAAAGGTATCCTCGACATCCAGAAGCGTTTTGTAAACCGCATCGTTGACGACCTCGCCGGTCTGCTCATCGGTCCAGAAATAAGCCTTGTAGTCAAGGTCATCGGGGGTGGCGATCCGCAGATCGAAATCGTATTTTTTATCGGGCAGATAGGTCGCAATACCGGTCTTGGGATCGGCGATGGGGCCCTCGGTGGTATCCCCGACGGTGTCCTCATCTCCGGGACTGTCGGTGGACAGGGTGGTATCGGCCGTGCCCGGCGTACCGCCGCAGGCAAATAAGGTCTGCGATGTC
>JAZNKS010000081.1:0-21780 GCA_045578725.1 Candidatus Flemingiibacterium sp. | reverse complement strand
CCCTCGCAGGTCAGCTGACCCTCGGTGAGCGGTATCTCGCCGAATTCGACTACGAATCCGCGATTCTTGCCTACCAGAAGGCGATTGAAATTGATCCCAAGTCGGCTGAAGCTTACATCGGTCTTGCGAAGGCGTATCTTGCGCTGGGGCGGGATGGGGAAGCGCGCGCTATCCTCGAGGAAGGCCTTGCGGTGACCGGGGATGCGCGGATCCGCGCGATGCTGGATGAAATGAACGCGCCGCAGGAGGAGATGCCTGCTGAAACGGAGCCGCAGGAGGCGATGCCTCCCGAAACCGAGCCGGTCTTCACGGATGCACAGCTGAATATCAAGGATCCGGAGCTGGAGGCCGCGCTCCGGGAAGCCATCGGCAAGCCGGAAGGCGCGCTGATGATCAGCGATTTCAAGGATGTCGCCGTACTGAATCTTGCTAATTGGAGCATCACCGATCTGTCCGGCTTGGAGGCCCTTGCGCCGCTGGCTTGTCCGAAGCAGATCCGTCTTGATAATGCTCCGGTCACCGACCTCACGCCGCTGGCAGAACTGAAGCAGCTGGAACGTCTGGATCTTGACGGCACCGGAATCACCGATCTCTCCCCGCTGTCCGGCCTTCCGAAGCTGCGGCAGCTGCGCCTTAACTGGACGCCTGTTGCCGATCTCTCGCCGCTCAAGGGCATGACACAGCTTGCGAGCCTTTCGCTTAGCGGAACACAGGTGACCGATCTCTCGCCGCTTGCCAATTTGACATCGCTGACCTTTCTGAACATCGACACCGTTAAGGCAACGGACTTGTCACCGCTGACCGGTCTTGTCAACCTGAATCAGCTGGTTATGAACAGAGTAAAAACCGGCAATCTGTCCTGGATCAAGGGCCTGACTAAGCTGGAGCAGCTTTATTTATCCGGTGATGATTATCGTTCTTACGGACAGATCAGCGATCTTTCGCCGCTCGCCGGGCTGACAATGCTGAAATCGCTGCAGATTACCTATAATCCCATAACCGATATAACCCCGCTGGCGGGCCTTACCGAGCTGACGGATCTGGACCTCTTCGGCTGCCAGATTACCGACATCTCCCCGCTGAAAGGGCTGTCCAAACTGACAAAATGCAATCTCGGCAACAACAAAATCACCGACTGGTCGCCGGTCGCCCATGTACCGACCGTCAACGGCCGACCTTAAATTTCAACCGGAGGACACTTTTATGAACATCACAAAAAACAAAATCCCGCTGATCGCCGGAGGCGCGGCGATCCTCGTGATTCTCATCGCCGTACTGATTGCCGTCAGCACCGGATCCGGATCGGGATCCCTCGCAGGTCAGCTGACCCTCGGCGAGCGGTATTTAGCCGAATTTGACTATGAATCCGCGATTCTTGCCTACCAGAAGGCGATTGAAATCGATCCCAAGTCCGCCGATGCTTATATCGGTCTTGCCAATGCTTACATGGCCCAGCGCCGCTACGATGAGGCCATCGCAATTCTGAAGCAGGGCATCGATGCCGCCGGCGATGCCCGGCTTTCCGAGCTGCTGGCGATGCTGGAAATTCCCGATCCCGATTGGTCGGCCGCGCTGGAAATCAAGGATGAGGCGCTGGAAGCGGCGCTCCGTGCGGCTGTCAATAAGCCCTCCGGCACCCTCACCGTCGGCGATTTCAAGGACAGCACCGAGCTGCTGCTTAACGGTAAGGGCATCACCGACGTATCGGGCCTCGGCGCTTTGACCCATCTGACCCGGCTGGAGCTTACCCGCAACGAGATCACCGACATTTCGCCGCTTGCGCCGCTGAAGCGGCTGACCTATTTCCGCATTGACGAGAACCAGATTTCCGACATTTCCGTCATCGCCGGGATGCCGCGCATGGGCGAGCTGTACATCTACGAAAACAAGATCACCACGCTGGAGCCGCTCCGCGGACTGAGCCTCACCGGCTTCTCCTGCAGCTACAACCGGATCACCGATCTTTCGCCGATTGCCGGCTCGACGAAGATGACCTGGATCATCGCCGGCGAGAATCCGATCACGGATGTTTCCCCGCTGAAGGGGCTCACCAAGCTGATCTACATCAGCATCTGGAACGCCGAAATCGACGATATTTCCGCGCTGAAGCCGCTCACCGGACTTACCACCCTGCGGCTGTACAACACCAATATTTCGGACATTTCCGCGCTTGCCGATATGACGGCCATGGAAAAGCTCTATTTACAGGACAACGCGATCACCGACATCTCGCCGCTTGCGGGCATGACGAAGCTTGTCGAGCTGAATCTCTCCGGCAATCCGATTGAAGACTGGTCGCCGATCGATCATGTGACGATCCATGTGGATGGCCGTCCGGGCGACGGCACGCCGCTGAACATCAAGGATCCCGCGCTGGAGGAGGCGCTCCGGAGCACAATCAACAAAAGGAGCGGCACGCTTTATGCGGAGGATTTCAGTCAGATCACATTGCTGAATCTCAGCAATGCGAATATTGAAGATCTCTCCGGGCTGGAAGCACTGACATGGCTGGAAAGGCTGTACCTAAAAACAATCCCCAAAGGCGGTATCGGTCATTTTGAAGAGGTGACCGGGGCCAAAGTGTTTGTTTCAGCAGGAGGAGCCAATGTCACACTCCCGGACGGCGCGCCTACAGAAAACGTCTATATTCAAGTTTCTGAAGTTCGCTAATCCCACAGAAAGGCTTATCATGACCAAAACCAAACCCATTCTCATCACTTTTGCCGCGGCGATCCTCGTGATCCTCGCCGCCGTGCTGATCGGCGTTCTGCACGCCGGCAATCAAACCGATCCGCTGGCCGAGCAGCTTTCCCTCGGCGAGCGGTATCTCGCCGAATTTGACTACGAATCCGCGATTCTTGCTTACGGCAAGGCGATTGAGATCGATCCCATGTCTGTGGATGCCTATCTTGGTATGGCGAAGGCTTATCTTGCGCTGGAGCGCAGGGAGGAAGCGCTTGCCATCCTGCAGAAGGGCTTTGATGCCACAGGCGACGAGCGCATCGCCGCGATGATCGCCGAGCTGACGGCTCCCCCCGAGCCGGCGCTGGATCCGGAGGCGGAGGTCATCATCCCCGATCCCGCGCTGGAAGCCGCGATGCGCGAGATGATCCGTAAGCCGGAGGGAATCCTCAAAGTCAAGGATTTAGCCGAGGTTCGCTCCTTCTCGGTTAAAAGCGCCAACCTTACCGATCTGACCGGCATGGAGGCGATGGTCAATCTGCAGGAGCTTTATCTTGCCGACAATGCAATCACCGATCTTTCGCCGCTGGCTTCCCTGAAACAGCTGACTTCCATCCGGGCATGGGGCAACAAAATCTCCGATCTGTCCCCGCTGGCCGGGCTTACCAACCTGACCGAGCTGGATCTCTATGTCAACGAGATCACCGACCTCACGCCGCTGGCCGGCCTGACAAAGCTTACCGATATGCGGTTGGATGACAACGAGATCACCGACCTCTCGCCGCTGGCGGGCCTTACCAATCTCACCTCCTTCTCGGCCTATGGCAATAAGATTTCCGACCTCTCGCCGCTGAAGGGGCTTGTCAATCTGGAATACCTGAATCTGCACAGCAATGACATCACCGACATCTCCGTTCTGGCGGGCATGAAGAAGCTGATCTATCTTCAGATGGCCGGCAATGAGATCACCGACATCTCGCCGCTGAAGGGACTGCCGCTTACTTCGCTGGAACTCTTCGGGAACAAGATCACCGATATTTCACCTTTAGCCGGGTTGACCGGGCTGACCCGTCTGCAGCTGTCCTCAAACGATTTCGCCGATCTCTCGCCGCTGGCGGGTTTGACATCTCTTCAGGTGCTGGAGATTTCCAGCTGCGACAGGATCACCGATCTTTCGCCGCTGGCGAATCTTACCGCGCTGGAAGAGCTTGACGTTTCCTGGAGCGAGGCGATCACCGACTTTTCACCCGTCGCCCATGTCAAAAATGTCACGGGCCTGCCGCAGTAAGGAGAATTTGCCTTGAAAAAGAACCACATTCCGCTTTTAGCGGCCGGGATTGCCGTGATCGTGATCCTTGCCGCCGTGCTGATCGGTGTTCTGCACGCCGGCAATCAAACCGATCCGCTGACAAAACAGCTTTCCCTCGGCGAGCGGTATCTTGCCGAATTTGATTATGAATCCGCGATTCTTGCGTACGAAAAGGCGATTGAGATCGATCCGAAATCGGCCGATGCCTATCTCGGTATGGCGAAGGCGCTTCTGGCGCTGGGACGCACCGGGGAGGCCGTGCAGATTTTAGCCGAGGGCTATGAAGCCACGGGCGATGCGCGGCTGGCGGCCATGCTCGGCGAGCTGGAGCCGACCGGCGAGGGCGGGGAAGCATCCGATACGGATGTGCCCGATACGGATGCCGATACCGATGACACGCCGCCCTACATCATCATCCCCGGCGACGCGCCATCGGGCGGGACGGTATTGGATGGCGGTGCGCTGACCTTCAAGGATCCTGCGCTGGAGGCGGCCGTGCGCGAGGCGCTCGGCAAGCCCGCGGGGGAAATCCTCGCATCCGAGGCGGCCGGCATTCAGGAACTGGATCTCTACGACTGCGGTGTGACGGACCTGTCCGGCATCGAAGCGCTGACAGGGCTTGTCTGGCTGGAGATTTCCAACAATTCCATCACGGATCTTTCGCCGCTGGCTTCCCTTATCGGACTTGAAATGCTGTACGCTGATTCCAATCAGATTTCGGACATCTCGCCGCTGAAGAATCTGACCAATCTCACCTGGCTGACGCTGCAGGAAAACCGGATCACGGATCTCTCTGCGCTTCGCGGGTTGACAAAGCTTGAAAGTCTGCAGCTTCACAACAACCGGATTTCCGATCTCTCCCCGCTGGATGGCATGAGCGCGCTCACCGAGCTTCTTCTGTATACGAATGCGATTACCGATCTTAAGCCGCTGGCCAATCTGAAGGCGCTTGTGTATCTGGATATCAGCGACAACCAGGTCACGGATCTTGCGCCGCTGGCTTCTCTCGCCGGACTTGAATTCCTGTCCGCCCACACCAATAAGATCACCGATCTTGCGCCGCTGGCGAATCTTACCGCGCTGGAGAAGCTGCAGATCGGTGGAAATCCCATCACCGACTTCTCACCCGTCGCCCATGTGGCCAAAGTCAACGGCCGCCCCGAATAAAAATCGATTGCAAAATCCCCTCATGAAAGGAATACAACCATGAAAAACGAACAGCAATTTCTGAAGCTTCTCGAAAATGACAGCCGCCTGACGCCTGAACAGCTCGCCGTGATGCTCGACAAGGAGGTCGGCGAGATCCGCGACATGATCACCGCCTACGAAAAGGACGGCGTGATTCTCGGCTACAAGACCCTCGTGGACTGGGATAAGACCGACCGCGAATATGTGACCGCGCTGATCGAACTGAAGGTCGCGCCCCAGCGGGACCGCGGCTTTGACAAGGTCGCCGAGAAGATCTACAACTATCCCGAGGTGCAGTCGCTTTATCTGATGAGCGGCAGCTTCGATCTGGCCGTCTTCATCGAGGGCCGCACCATGCGCGAGGTCGCCTTCTTCGTGGCCGAAAAGCTGGCCCCCATCGATTCGATCATCTCCACCTCCACCCATTTCGTCCTGCGCAAATACAAGGACAAGGGCGTGGTCTACGGCCCCTGCGAGATCGACGAGCGCGGAACTCTCTGATAAGCGAGGAATACCGATCCCATGATTGATTACAGCAAAATTCTTTCCCGCACGGTGCAGGAGATCAAGCCGTCTGGAATCCGCAAATTCTTTGATCTTCTCAACGATAAGAAGGATGTAATCTCGCTGACCGTCGGCGAGCCGGATTTTCCGACCCCGTGGCACATCCGCGAGGCCGGCATCGAGAGCCTTGAAAAGGGAAGAACCCATTACACCTCCAACGACGGCATGATCGATCTTCGCCGGGCGATTGCCGGGTATCTGGAGCGCCGCTTTGATCTTTCCTACGCGGCAAAGGACGAGATCATCGTCACGGTCGGCGGAAGCGAGGCCATCGATCTTGGCGTACGCGCGCTGGTGGAGCCGGGCGACGAGGTCATCATCCCGATCCCGGCATTTGTCTGCTACGGCCCGATTGTGGAGCTGGCCCACGGCGTTCCGGTTTATATTGAAACCAAAGCCGAGGAGAAATTCAAGCTCACGCCCGAGGCTCTGCGTGCGGCGATCACCGATAAAACCAAGCTGCTGATCCTGCCGTTTCCCAACAATCCGACCGGCGCGGTGCTGACAAAATCCGAGCTGGAGGCGATCGCCGATGTGCTCCGCGGCACCGATATCATGGTCATGACCGATGAGATTTACGGCGAGCTGACCTACGGCTTCCGTCATACCTCCTTCGCCTCGATTGAGGGAATGCGGGAGCGTACGGTGGTGATTTCCGGCTTCTCCAAGGCCTTTGCGATGACCGGATGGCGGCTTGGCTATCTGGCCGCGCCCCGCGAGCTGGTGGAGCAGATGCACAAAATCCACCAGTATGCGATCATGTGCGCACCGACGGTCAGCCAGTTTGCGGCGATTGAGGCGATGAACAACGGCGATGAGGATGTGGCCGAAATGACGGCGGAATACAATCGCCGGCGCAAATACATCCTGTCGGGTCTGCGCAAGATCGGCATCGACTGCTTTGAGGCGGAGGGCGCGTTCTACGTCTTCCCGCAGATCGGCAAATTCGGGATGTCATCGGACGAATTCTGCCAGCGGCTTCTGGATGAGAAGGGCGTGGCAATCGTCCCCGGCAATGCTTTCGGCGACTGCGGCGAGGGGTTTGCGCGGATTTCCTATGCGTATTCGGTCGAGCACATCACCCAGGCGCTGGAGCGGATGGGCGAGTTCGTCCGCGAGCTGGAGAAATAAAGAAATAACGCCGGCTTTTCCGCCAATTGGCAGGAAGGCCGGCAATTTTTTGCCGAACCGGCAAGCGGGAAATGCGGAATTGATTTTGTATAATTGTAATGATTTTGTATAATTATATTGAAAAATCGCCGCCGTTGCCGTGGGGGAGATCGAGGTACGATGCAGTCGATTGTCAGATGCCGGGCGACTGCGGATGCGGGTCGATTCGTTTCGTCCGTGGACTCGCGGCCAGCCCCCGGTATGTGCTGGCCGATCATCCGGTATTGCCTCACGCCAATCCGACCATCGGCTGCGAGCGATTGGCATACGGCGGATCGGACATCGGCACGGCTGAACAAGCGCCATCGGCTGTGAGCGATGGCATACGGCGGATCGGACATTGGCACGGCCGAACAACCGCCATCGGCTGTGAGCGATTGGTATACGGCGGATCGGACATTGGCACGGCCGAACTAGCGCCATCGGCTGTGAGCGATTAGCGCACAGCGGATTGAATGTAGATGCAGCTGAACAAGCGCCATCGGCTGCGAGCGATTGGCATCTATATAGATATGTATACAGCTTTCAGATCCGGAACGCGGATTCCGGCGCAGGACCCGTACCGGCGGTCTATAGGCCTTGTTCCCCCTGATTTCGCTTCCCTGTATTATACAAAATTTGCATTTTGTATAATTGTATTGCTGAAAATGCGCCCTTCTTTTTTTATACCCTGATCCCGGACAACAACAGGCGGTGCTGCTTTTGTCTGCAGCACCGCCCGGGCATTTTCTTTATACCGTCTGTTCTTATCTGTTAGATCCGCCGTCGATTCCGCCGATCCATGCGGCGATATCGCCAATGACATCCTCGCCGATATGACGTTCCACGGCGTATTCCTGCCGGGCCTTGGCGATGGAATCGCTCAGCGCCGGCACGAAGGCGTGATTCAGTTCCTCATACAGCCGGAAGGTCACGTTTTCCCGATCGCCGAGCATCTCCCGGTACAGCCGGAAATCCGTATCGGCCTTCGCTTGAGCGTCCTTCCCTCCCTGCAGAATCAGCATCGGCTTGTCGGAGGCTTCCAGATAGGACGAAGCGGGATGCTCGCCCATCTCCTTGAAATAATACAGCGTGGTGCCGCCTCCGAATTTTTTCTTTTTGGCATCCTCGTCGCTCATCGCATACAACCCGTCGAAGGTCTTTCGCATTTTTTTCGTCTGGCTTTCCATGATCCGCCGTGTCAGCGATCGGCTCGCGGCCGCCATTTCCTCCAGCTGGGCAATCAGAATCTCCTCCAGACGGCGCGGCGAGCCGGCCATCAGAATCAGCCCGCGGAATTTGCCGCCCTCCGCATCAATTCGCGGAGCCAGCATCCCGCCCATACTGTGACCGAGGACAAAGATCCGTTCCGGATCGATACGGGAATCGGCGCGCAGCAGCTCGGCGGCGAGGATCGCGTCCTCGATCGTTTCCTCGCGGGCGGTAATGGTGGTTTTTTTATCGAAAAGCATCCGGAAACCGTACGAATAGCTTCGCTTATTGTAGCGAAGCACGGCGATTCCGTGCGCAGCCAGCCCTTCGGCCAGATCCTTGAACGGTGTCAGCCGGCCGACTCTTTCATCCATATCGGAGGAGCCGGAGCCGTGTACAAGCACCACCGCCGGCAGCGGCCCATCGGCCTTATCCGGCAGCGTCAAGATTCCCTTCAGCGGGAAGCACATCCCCGCTCCGATGACAACGGATTCGATTATCATAATGCAATCCCCTTTCCGAATTTACCCGATCAGTCCGCCGGCTTTCAGAAAGAAGATGCCGGCAAACAGGGTCACAACGCTCATCAGCGTGGAAATCAGCAGAATCTGGGCGGCCAATTCATGGTCGCTCTTCATCTGCTTGGCCATGATGTAGCTCGACACCGCCGCAGGACCGCCGAACAGGATGAAGACCACGCCGAGCTCCACGCCCCGGTATCCGGCCAGCATCGCCGCGCCGACGGCACCGATGGGGACAATCACCGTCTTGCAGAGGGAGGACATCAGCGCAAGGCCTACTCTTCCCTTCAGCGACGGCAGGCTGAAGGAGGCACCGAGCGAGATCAGCGCCAGCGGCATCGCCATATCGGCGAGATAGCCGAGGCTCTTATCCATCAGCACCGGCATGGGAAGGCCGATCAGCTTCCAGATCAGCGCAAGGACGATGGCGATAATCAGCGGATTGGTTACGATGCTTTTTCCGATCCGGGCAGCCAGCTGCCGCTTTGTGAGCTTTGCCTCGGCGGGTGCGAAGCCGCTGAGCAGGATAACGGCAAAAACATTGAACAGCGTGACGGTGAACGGCAGGACCGAGGCGATGGAGGCAACGCCCGCGCTTCCGAACATTCCCTCGGCCAGCGTCACGCCGAGGATGGCCGAATTGGAGCGGTAAACGCCCTGGATGAAGGCGCCGCGCCTGGCATTATCCTTCACGAAGATGGGCACCAGCAGGCACGGCAGAAGAAAGCTCACCGTGACCGCCAGCACGCAGAACAGAATAAAGCCGGGATCGAAGGCCTCGCCCGTATCGGCGGCGGCGATATCCGCAAAGAGCAGACACGGCAGGCAGACCTTGAAGACCATCCAGTCGCAGACCGACAGAAAGCTCTCGGTTAAGAAGCCTCTGCTTTTGAGCAGAGCACCCAGCAGGGCGATCAGAAAAATCGGGGCAATGATATTGAGGCTGTACAGTAAGCTCTCCAGCAAAGGGGCCATCTCCTATTTCATAGATTCCGGCAGAAATTCCGGTGCAATGTTTTTGGTGACGTAATTTTTGATCCAGTCCAGCGAGAATTCCCGCTTGGCGGCGGTGTTGCCGACGATTCTGGTGCCGTGGGCGGCGGCGAGAGCTTCGGTGTAATCCTCAAAACGATAAATCTGCAATCCGAGCCGCTTCTGATTGTAATGGGTGACGGTGGTATGCCAGACCGGCTTTTCGATTTTGACGCCATCCTCGTTTTTGACGATATCGAAGGTCACCATGCCGGCCACCAGATTGAGGTTATCCAGCTGGGTGGACAGGAAATTGCCGAGCGAATAGATGCAGAGGGTCTTCCCTCCGTCGGGGCGGGCCAGCCATTCGATGGGCTGGACGGTATGGGAATGCATACCGATGATGACATCCGCGCCGGCATTGGTGATGGCGGCGGCCAGCGTTTTCTGCTCATTGTTCACATTTACGCCGCCGTCAACGCCCCAGTGCATGACAACGAAGACCAGATCGGCCATCGTTTCGGCCCGGTCGATCATCCGCACAATCTCCGCGGATTGGATGTAGGGGATATAGAGCGGGCTGGAGGATGGGAGGACGTGATCGTTGGTGCCGTAGGTATAGGACAGGAGGGCGATTTTGATGCCGTCCTTTTCGACAATGCGGATATTCTCGTAATCGGCCTTATCGTAGTGGCCGCCGATGAGGGTGACGGGCTGGGAATGCCAGAAATCCAGCAGATTGCGGTAGCCGCGCTCCAGCTTGTCCAGCATATGGTTATTGGCGACGTTGATGATATCAAAGCCGACCTCGACCAGCGCTTCTCCCGCTTCCTTTGGGGAATTGAAGTTCGGGTAGCCGGTGATGCCAAGCTCCGCGCCCGCAATCGGCGTTTCCTGATTGATGAGCGCAAAATCCGCATCGGCAATCATCGCGGCAACGCCCTCATACATATCGGTGAAATTGTACTTTTCCCCGTTCTTTGCCCGGTTCTTTGCATCGGTGAAGACATTTTCGTGGATGATGTTGTCGCCGGCGGCGAGGAAGGTGATCCGCGTTTCCTTCGGCTCGGGGGGCGTGGTTTCGGGGGGGATCAGATTCGATTCGCTCTCGGCGGTGAAATCAGGGGCTTCGACCCGGATCGGCTCATCGGTTTTGTGGGGCAGTCCGGGGGCACCGCAGGCAGAGAGCGGCAGGATTATCAGAAGAGCGGCAAGAAGCAGCCGCGGGACGGTTCGTTTCAAGGCTTGCATCCTTTCAATGGCACGATCGTGCCTGATATGGTTGTTTACCATAATATTATACCGCAAATCTGCCGATCTGTCAATAGATTACAGCAGAAAGCCAAAACTCGCACAGGCTACTTGACTTTACAGGGCGACGGGAGTATAATTATATATTGATAAATTCTGTAAAGCGGAGGGATGAGAATGAAACGCGAGCGCACGGCAGGGCGCTATCAGATCGATATGTGCAGCGGCCCGATTTTACCAAAGCTGCTGGCCTTTGCCCTCCCGCTGATGGCCTCCAACATCCTCCAGCTGCTCTTTGCCGCCGCCGATTCGATCGTAGTCGGCAAATTCGCGGGGGAGGCCTCGCTGGCCGCCGTCGGCTCGACGGTATCGCTCATCAATCTGATCACCAATCTCTTTCTCGGGCTTTCCGTCGGTTCCAATGTGGCCGCGGCACGCGCCTTCGGCCTTGACGATGAGGAGGGGCTTCATAAAACCGTCCACACTTCCCTCTCCCTCTCGCTGGTTGTCGGCATCCTGCTCACCGGAATCGGCCTGTTCGGCGCCGAAGCCTTTCTGCGGCTGATGAAGACCCCGGATGAAATCCTGCCGCTGGCCGCGCTCTATCTGCGGATCTATTTTCTCGGCATGACCGCGATGACCGTCTACAATTACGGCTCCGCACTCCTGCGCGCCGTCGGCGACACGAAGCGGCCGCTCCTCTTTCTGTCGGTATCCGGCCTTCTCAACATCCTGCTCAATCTGATTTTTGTCATCGCGCTGAAGCTCGGCGTGGTCGGCGTTGCCATCTCGACTGTCATCACCCAGACCCTCTCCGCCTCGCTGATTCTGTTCTGCCTTTCCCGTGAAGAAGGCGGCATCCGGCTGGTTCCGAAAAAGCTGGGCTTTGATCGGGAGAAGCTGACCCAGATTCTGCGGGTGGGCCTTCCGGCCGGCCTGCAGGCCTCGATGTATTCGATCTCCAATGTGGTGGTGCAGTCCTCGATCAATCTCTTCGGCCGGACCGTCATCGCCGCCAATACCGCCGCGGTGAATTTGGAGGACATGGTTTATTTTGCGATGAACGCCCTTCAGCAGGCGACCACCGCCTTCACCGGCCAGAATGCCGGGCGGCGCAGCTGGGAGCGGATTGCCGCCGTGCGAAACACCGCCCTTCTCTGCGTTATCGCCGCCGGGATCTCCCTCTCCGGCTTCTTCTATATCGCCGCGCCGCGGCTTCTTCGCATCTTCTCGGACAGCCCCGCTGTCCTTGCGGCCGGTGTGGAGCGGCTGCGCATCGTATTGGTGCTCTATTTCGTCTGCGGCATCATGGAGGTCTTTGTCGGCGGTCTGCGGGGACTCGGCGTATCGGCGACCCCGACCGTTATCTCGCTGATCGGTGTCTGCGGCATCCGCCTCTTCTGGCTGACGGTGATCTTCAACATTCCCGCTCTGCATCGGGTCACAACCGTCTATTTTGTTTATCCCATCACATGGGTCATCACCGCCGCCGCGGAAGGCATCGCCTTCTCCCTCATCCTGCGGCGGATGAAAAAACGCTTCCCGCCCGCTATCCGTCAACCGGAGGTAACAACGCCTTGAATTCCGTTGTCAAAAAACACGTTTCGCACACCATGGATCTCTGCTCCGGCCCGATCCTGCCAAAGCTGATCCGCTTCTCCCTGCCGCTGATGCTCTCCAGTATGCTTCAGCTGCTCTTCAATGCCGCCGATGTTATCGTGGTCGGCAAATTCTGCGGCGACGTATCCCTGGCCGCCGTCGGCTCCAACGGCTCGATCTTCAATCTGGTTGTCAGCCTCTTCCTCGGAATGTCGGTCGGTGCCAATGTCCTGGCGGCCCGCTTTTTCGGTGCAAAAAGCGATACCGAGCTTTCGCGGGCCGTTCACACTTCCCTGCTTCTTTCGCTGATTTCCGGCATCATCATCACCGTCATCGGCGTGCCGCTTTCGGATGATTTCCTGCGCTGGATGGATACCCCGGAAAATGTCCTCCCGCTGGCGACCCTCTATCTGCGGATCATCTTCGCCGGCGTGAGCGGAAGCATCGTTTACAATTTCGGCTCGGCGATCCTGCGGGCCATCGGCGATACCCGCCGCCCGATGATTATCCTGATCGCGGCCGGTGCCGTCAACTTCGTGCTGAATCTCATCTTCGTGCTCGTCTTTCATATGGATGTGGCCGGCGTTGCGCTGGCGACCATCCTCTCGCAGATTCTTTCGGCCGTGCTGGTACTTATCTGCCTGATGCGGGAGGAGGGGGCGATCCGCTTCATCCCGAAGAAGCTGTCACTCGACAAATCCATGCTGATTCAGCTCATCCGGATCGGTCTGCCGGCCGGTCTGCAGAGTGCGCTTTTCTCGGTGGCCAATGTGGTCATCCAGTCCTCCATCAATTCCTTCGGCGATGTCACGATGTCCGGTAACGCGGCCGCCTCCAATCTGGAGAGCTTTGTCTACATGGCCATGAATGCCGTCTATCAGGCCATCATCTCCTTCACCGGGCAGAATATGGGGTGCCGGAACTGGAAGCGGATCATAAAAATCCAGCTGGTCGGCCAGGCCTGCGTCATCACGGTCGGTCTTGTGATGGGCACCCTCCTGTACCTGCTCGGCGATAAGCTTCTCTGGATCTATTCCGACACCGCCGAGGTCGTCGAAGCCGGGCTTGTCCGCCTTGCTTATGTGGGTCGGCTCTATTTCCTCTGCGGCATCATGGACTGCCTGGTCGGCACCCTGCGCGGCGTCGGCGCCTCCTTTGTGCCGATGATTGTATCCCTGATCGGTGCCTGCGGTCTGCGCCTTGCCTGGGTCGCCACCGTTTTTCAGATCCCCGCTTATCACACCGTCGGCACCGTCTATGCGGCCTTCCCGATTTCCTGGATTGTGACCGCGCTGGCGCATCTTGTCTGCCTTGTGATCGTTCTGCGCCGCCTGATGAAAAAATATCCGCAGGCAGAGGAGTCCCTCTGATTCCAGCTGTCAATCAAGAAAGAAGGTTCTTTTCATGTCAAGCCGTACCGCCTCCCATTCCATGGATATGTGCTCCGGCCCGATTTTATCCAAAATGCTCCGCTTCTCGCTGCCGATTATGCTGGCCAGCATGGTTCAGCTTCTCTTCAACGCGGCGGACGTGGTGGTGGTCGGCAAATTCTGCGGCGATGTATCGCTGGCCGCCGTCGGCTCCAATGGCTCGATCTTCAATCTGACCACCAATCTGTTCATCGGCCTCTCGGTCGGTGCCAACGTGCTTGCGGCCCGTCTGTTCGGTACGAAAAATGATGAGGAGCTTTCCCGCGCCGTTCACACCTCCGTTGCACTGAGCCTTGTTTCGGGCGCGGCGGTCACGCTGATCGGCCTTCTGTTTGCCGACGATTTTCTGCGCTGGATGGATACTCCGGACAACGTGCTCCCGCTTGCGACCGTCTACCTGCGGATCGTCTTTGCCGGCGTGACCTTCCCGCTGATCTACAATTTCGGTGCGGCGCTCCTGCGTGCGGTCGGCGACACCCGCCGCCCGATGCTGATTCTGATCCTCGCCGGCGCGATCAATGTTGTGCTGAATCTCGTCTTCGTGCTGGTTTTCCATATGGATGTGGCCGGCGTTGCGCTGGCGACCATTCTTTCGCAGGCGGTATCGGCGATTCTGGTGCTTGTCTGCCTGATGCGGGAGGAGGGCGCGATCCGTCTTGACTGGCGGCGTCTTGCCTTCCACCGTGAGCCGATCGTACAGATTGTGCGGATCGGTCTGCCGGCCGGTATTCAGAGCATTTTGTTCTCCCTCTCCAATGTGGTCATCCAGTCCTCGATCAATTCCTTCGGCGATGTGGCCATGTCCGGCTGTGCGGCCGGTGCCAACATCGATGCCTTCTGCTATGCGGGCATGAACGCCTTCTATCAGGCGGTCCTCTCCTTCACCGGCCAGAACAGCGGTCTCCACAAGTATCGCCGGATCATCAAAATCCAGCTGACGGGACAGGCTCTGGCCATGCTGACCGGTGCGCTTCTCGGCCTTCTGCTGATCTTCTTCGGCGAGCCGCTGCTCGGCATCTATTCCGACACCCCGGCGGTCATCGAGGCCGGCATGGTCCGATTCCGCGTGATCGGCATCTTCTACTTCCTTGCCGGATCGATGGATTGTCTGGTCGGCACCCTGCGCGGCATCGGCTATTCCTTTGTCCCGATGATCGTATCGCTGGTCGGCTCCTGCGGTCTGCGGCTTGTATGGCTGTCCACCTTCTTCAAGCTCCCGGCCTTCCATTCGCTGGAGATGATCTTCATCGCCTATCCTGTCACCTGGGCCGTAACGGCGGCGGTGCATCTTATCTGCCTGATCTTCCTCCTTAAAAAGCTGATGCGGAAGTATCCCGATCCGGATACCGTGTAAAGAAAGGATTTCATCATGTCACACGCCGCCGCCCGCAAAACGCATTCCATGGATATGTGCTCCGGCCCGATTCTGCCGAAGCTGTTAGCCTTCTCCCTGCCGCTGATGCTCTCCGGCATCCTCCAGCTCTTCTTCAATGCCGCCGATGTCATCGTGGTCGGCAAATTCTGCGGCGATCTGTCACTGGCTGCCGTGACCTCCAACGGCTCGTTAGCCGCCCTGCTGGTCAATCTGTTCATCGGCCTGTCGGTCGGCGTGAATGTGCTGGCCGCGCGGGCCTTCGGTGCCAAAAATGACACGGCGCTGGAAAAAACGGTGCACACGGCGATCCTCGTCGGCTTCTTCTCCGGTGTGATCGTCATGACCCTCGGCGTGAGTCTGTCGCCCACCTTCCTGCGGCTGATGAACACCCCGGAAAATGTTCTGCCGCTGGCCACCCTTTATCTTCGGATCTTCTTCTGCGGCACGATCCCGAATCTTATCTACAATTTCGGTGCGGCGCTCCTGCGTGCTGTCGGCGATACCCGCCGCCCGATGCTGATTCTCACCCTCTCCGGCGTTCTCAATGTCCTTCTGAATCTGATCTTCGTCACCGTCTTTCATATGGATGTGGCCGGTGTTGCGCTGGCGTCGATCATCGCCCAGACCAATTCCGGCGTGCTGATGATCCTCTGTCTGCTCCGTGAGGAGGGGGCGATGAAGCTCCATCCCCGCCGTATCCGGATCGACGGCGAAACGCTGATGCAGATCTTCCGGATCGGCCTGCCCGCCGGCATCCAGAGCATCCTCTTTTCGCTGGCCAACACGGTCATTCAGGGCACGGTCAATTCCTTCGGCGACACGGTTATGTCGGGAAGCGGTGCGGCCCACAATCTGGAGGGCTTTGTCTACGCGGCGATGCACGCCTTCTATCAGGCCTCGATCTCCTTTGTCAGCCAGAATTACGCCCGGAAAAATTACCGGCGGATCGTGAAAATCCTGATCCTGTCCTTCGTCCTGGTGGTGGCGGTCGGCGCCATGCTGGGACTGTTTCTGAACATCTTCGGCGTACCGCTGCTGAGGATCTATTCCCAGACCGATGCGGTGATTGCCGAGGGGCTGACCCGTCTGCGGATCATCGCGGCGACCTATTTTCTCTGCGGCGCGATGGAAATCTTCTCGGGCGGTCTGCGCGGCATCGGCTATTCGGTGCTTCCGACCATCGTCACGCTGATCGGCTCCTGCGGCCTGCGGCTGTTATGGATCACCGCGGCCGTACCGATGAATCCGGTGATCTGGTTTGTGTATCTGGCCTTCCCGATCAGCTGGATTCTTACTGCCCTCACCCAGCTGGTCTTCCTGGTGATCCTGCTCCGCAAAAAAGCCGCCGAAGCTGCAAAAAATACAGACGAATGAAGAAAAGCGCCCCATCCGGGACGCTTTTCTGTTTGTATTCACCTTAACGCTTATCTTGCCCGCGACCGGCATCCGCATCCGCTGCCGGAACCGGAGCCGCCGCGGGAATCTCCGTCACCGTGGGAGTCCGGATCGCCCGACCGACTGCCGCATCCGCATCCGCTATCGGCAAAGGGCGCGGCATTCCCGGCCGAGAATTCACCGATCGGGAAGGCCATCCGTCGGAAGGCATCGCAGGGATTGCCGTTCTCGACCGGCGCGCATTCCTTATCCGGGACATGGAAGGCGAGGCCGTCCACAACAAACTGTGCCGGACGCTCCAGGCGGATCACCGAGAAGAATCCCAGCGATACGGCCAGATACTTGCTCCGGCTGTCCACAAGACCGCTGCCGATCAGACAGCTGAGCGATTCGGGGATATCCTCACAGCTGCAGAAGCACCGGCAGGGGCAGACAGCGGGATCGATCACGCGGGTGCCGAGGATTACGGGATCCACCGCCTCTGCCACCGCTTCGGGCATCCCTCCGGTCATTTCGCCTGTGCAGGGGCGGGAGCAGAAGCTGTCGCTGACAGCCGAGGAGCGGAAGATCTTCACCGAGCTCTCTCCTCCGTACAATACTACCGATTTTTCAACCGCCGCGAGGCCCGCAAAGCTCTGGGCCTTGCCCGGGCAGAGGCAGGCCTCGAATTCCAGCCGGACATAATAGCGGACCGTAACACGAAAGAACCCACGGCTGAGGCCAACCGGTTCGATACTGATCGCAGAGGAGCAGATTTCAGCCGCTCGGGTACGGATCTGGCAGGTACGCTCAATCAGGCTCTGGCCAATCTCATCGAGGAAGACCCGGACATCCTCAAAGCAGTCCCGATCCCGGCAGCTGTCAAAGACCTGCATGGCATCGAGAATCACGCCTCCCACACCGCCGCCGCAGCCGTTTCTGTTGTCTGACATATGATTCCATCCTTTCATAGATGATTGCGCCCGCACGCTGTCATGTGCGGCGGGTTCGCACTATCATAGTATGCGCCCGGATGAAAAGTTGTGCCGCTTAATCCCACAGTCGGCAGGACGAATCCCGCTCGCCGGGTTCCACCGTCTTCAGATGGGCCGCCAGAAGCCCCCAGATCTTGTCCGCGCGGGGCGCGCTGTCAATCGCCGCACGCATCTCGTCATCCAATCCGCAGGCGAGGCTGACAAGCTCGGCCTTGGAGCGTATGGGCGGCGTGAATTCCGCCGGCTCGTGCGGGATCCCAAGATAGCTGCAGCCGTCCACCCGCCTCCCGTTGCGCCGGAATTCGAGGGTGAGATATTCCCCGCTCCCGCTTCCCGTGGAGCCTGTGATGCCGATACAGGTACCGGCCTTCACATAGGTGCCCGCTTTCACAAAGCGGCAGGAAAGCCGGCCGTAGGTGATGGCTACCCCGTTTCGCCCGGCGATCCGGACATAGGTGCCGATCCGGTATTCGCGTGAGCAGGGATCGGTGCTCCGTCCCGCCGCCAGCACAACACCGTCCTCGATGGCCAGCACCTCCCGCCCCGAGCCGAATACGGAGGGAATCCCCTTGAAGCAGAGGATCCCGCCGGTCCGCTTTTTCCCGCTGGCGCGGATTTCCGTCAGCTGATAATGTCCCGATGAAAACAGATTCATATCGATTCTCCTTTAGTTTAGTTTTTCTGAACCGTTTGCCCAAAAAAATAACGGTCTGCGACCTCGGCCATTGATTCTCCCGCCAACGAAAGATAGTACGCGGCGCGGATAATCTCGGCCTGTGTAAATTCAGACCGCCCGCAAAGGAGCCGCTCCCACCGCCCCGGCGTGATGCCGAGCGCGCGGCAGAAGGGCCTGACCCCTCCGAGCCGCCCGATGCGCTCAAGAAGCGCGGTGAAATTGGTTGTCATGCTGTCATCCTCGCTGTCAGTTCTGAATTTCCGAACTCCATTATACCACGCACCTCTCATCCTGTCAAGATTTAATCTGTCAGTTTTCGGAAAAATTCGGGCAGGTTCTTGATTTTTCGTCCGCTTCACGCTATAATATATAAAGAACGAGCAAAAAAGCGAGGTAAGGTCATTATGGAAGCATTTGCCGCAAGGCTGAAGCGGGCCATGGAGGAGCGCCGTCTGTCCCAGAAGGAGCTCTGCGCCCGCACCGGTATCCCGAAATCCGCCATGAGCCAATACTGCAGCGGCATCATCCGTCCCAAGCAGAAGCGCACCCGTCTGCTGGCCGAAACACTCGGTGTCAGCCCCGCCTGGCTGATCGGCTTCGACGAGCCGCTGAACCTTTCGGACGAGGAACGGGAGCTGATTCTGGCCCGGCGCGCCGATCCTTCTCTGCGGGAAGCGATCCGCGGCCTCATGAGGGGCTATAGCGATGGGGATGCGCTGGTCTTCCGCGCCGCCAAATCCGATGCCGGCGATCCTCCCTCTCTGAAGCGGCTGGAAGGCGACCGTCTGGAGATCCTGCGCCAAGCTCCGGACACCGACGAGGATCTTTGATGCCGCTTCCCCCCACCACTCCGCCCCGGTACGATTATTACGGTGTCTATGCCGCCTGCCGGGATGCGGCGTGGCAATGTATGCTGGATTTCGGCGTGGACCGGCTCCCGATCAAGGTGCTGCAGCTGACCCGACGGGCCGGCATCCGCGTCATCAAAAATTCGCTGGTAGGTGAGCTTCGCCCCGGTGAATCCGGTGTCAGCATCTTTGACGGCGAGCGCTGGATCATCGTCTATGACGACACGCTCCCGCTCCCGGACTGCCGGCTTGTCACGGCCCACGAGCTGGGCCACATCTTCCTCGGTCATGAATACAAATATGCGGCGCGCCGGTTTGCGCATACCGGTGCGAAGTACAAAAGCGAGCGGGAGGCGGATATGTTCGCCGTCCGCTTATTGGCGCCCGCCTGCGTCCTCCATGAGCTGGGCGTTCTCGATCCGGCGGGAATCGCCGCTCTCTGCGGCATTCCAAGGAATGCCGCTTCGGCCCGTGCCCGGCGGATGGCGCTGCTTGAGGAACGGGGCCGCTTTTTTTCAAGTCCGCTGGAGAGGGATGTCATGGCCCGCTTCGTGCCCTTTGTCGATGAGCTCCGGGAAGGCCGCCGCGGGCTCCCACCCCCGGCATCGGATTGAGGTATGTCTTCACCGGGGCCGGCCGGTCCGATCCCAATAAAGAAGGCTTGCGCCCGCAGACGTAAGCCTTCTTTTCGTTTATCAATGATGGTAATCCTTCAGTTTTTCGGTGTATTCCTCGTACACCTGCCGATAGGCGCGGTATTCCTTCTCGCGCAGCTTGCCCTCGTGATAGAGCGCCTCGCACCGCTCGCCAAGCCGGCGGCGGCAGTCATGGGCCGGCTCCTTGTAATTGTTGGCCAGATTGATCTTCATATTCTCAATCAGAGTATCCAGCTCACGCCTGGCCGGACTCCGGAACAGCAGCACCAGCCTCACCCCTTTCCGCCTCCATTATAACACAAATTCCGCCCGCCGTCAACCCTGCGGCCTGATTAAGCGGTCGATAAGGCGGCAATAATCCTATCATCTCAGAAAAAGGACGGATTCATCATGCTCAAAGGCTGTCAGAAAAAGGTGATCTTCATCAAAAATCCCGGTAAATATTTCGATTCGGCCTACTTTATCGTCCGGCACGGACTCCCGCCCACGGTCGGTGAGGGGGAAATGCTCCGCGCCGCCCGCCAGCTGGCCGATTCGGCTGCAGCGCCGACGGCCGTGTATGAGCCGCGCCGACCCGCCCGCCGCCGCGGGGAAGCCATCATCGCCTATCTATCCGGCGCGGCCACGGTCACGCTGATCGGCGGAGCGATTGCGCTGGCCGCCAATTTCTGCTTTTAATCAGAGATCGTCGGCATCCTGTACCGGAATTTCTTTTTTCTCCATCCGGGGAACGGGCGGCTTCGAGGCCGGCCAATCGGCAATCCGGGGACGGACTACACAACCGGCATCCACGCCCGTCAGATTGTAATTGGCGGCACCGGTCCAGCTGCCCAGCGGATCGGTTGTGTCGCCCGCCGAGCGGTAGGCTTCAATCGCCTCTCTTACGGGATCCGGTCTGTTTTTGGTGTTGTCTGGCATCTGTGCTTCTCCTTGCTTTATTTCCGGCCGGATGCCGGATCGGGATTAGTGTTTGCCCCGGATCAATGATTCATTCCAAAAATAATTAACAATATATTCATATACCGGGGCTGATATATTTCATAATCCCGTGATATAATAGTAATGTTATTATCTGACCGTTCCGATATCTGGAAGTCATAACGCGCGGCGGATCGCCGAAGGCCGTGCCCGATGTCTTCCCCATACACGTTTTTTCCGTGCTTGAAACGGATTTTTTCGCGCGCGCCGTCAAGGCCCGGCGCAGGATCGGTATAATATGTCAAACACATTAACATAATTTTGTATTCTAACTGAAATTTACCACAGAAAGGAACGTGAACGTTTTGGCAAAAGCAAAAACCTCCAAGCTGAAGGTCATTTCCCTGGGCGGTCTGGGCGAGATCGGCAAGAACATGACCCTGCTTGAATACGAAAACGACATTCTCGTCATCGACTGCGGACTCGGATTCCCGGATGACGATATGCTGGGCGTGGATCTCGTGATCCCGGACATCACTTATCTGGAAAAGAACATCGACAAGGTGCGCGGCTTTGTGCTGACCCATGGCCATGAGGACCACATCGGCGCCCTGCCCTATGTACTCAAGACGGTCAATGCACCGGTCTACGGCACACGGCTGACCGTCGGCATCGTGGCCAACAAGCTGTCCGAGCATACCTTCCCCGAGAAGCCCCAGCTTCACGCCATTGAGGCCGGCGACACGGTCAAGCTCGGTGTCTTCACCGCCGAATTCATCCGCGTGAACCACTCGATCGCCGATGCCTGTGCCATCTCCATCAAAACGCCGGTGGGCATCGTCTTCGCCTCGGGCGACTTCAAGCTGGATCTGACCCCGGTTGAAGGCAAGATCATGGATCTGACCCGGATCGGCGAAATCGGCAATCAGGGCGTAAAGCTCCTGCTCTGCGAATCCACCAACGTGGAGCGCCCCGGCTACACCCCCTCCGAGAAAAAGGTCGGCCGCTCGCTGGACGGCATCCTCTCCCAGAAGTCGGAGGCCAAGCGGTCTTAGGAAGAC
>JAZNKS010000080.1:0-15202 GCA_045578725.1 Candidatus Flemingiibacterium sp. | reverse complement strand
ACCATGATGGCATCGGGATTTTCCACGGTATCGGCAACAGCATAATTCTCATCGAAAATATCCGTGCCGCACTTTGCGATTTTATTGAGAAGCTGAATATTCTTCATTTTTTCTGTCCCTTTCTTAGCCCTTCGGATTCTCGGCAGCGAACTTCTTCATGAAGGCAACCAGCGCTTCCACGCCCTCGTAAGGCATAGCGTTGTAGATCGAAGCGCGCATACCGCCGACGGAGCGGTGGCCCTTCAGGTTCATGAGGCCGGCCTTTTCAGCTTCCTTCGGGAACTTCTTATCGAGCTCCTCAACACCGGTTACGAAGGTAACGTTCATCATGGAACGGGATTCCTTCTTTACAGGAGCGATGTAGTAATCCTGCGAATCGAGGTAATCGTAGAGAAGGTTGGCCTTCTTCTCATTCATTTCCTTCATCTTCTCCAGACCGCCGATGGAAAGAATCCACTCATATACGAGACCTGCCATGTAGATAGCGTAGCAGGGAGGCGTATTGTACATGGAATCGTTGTCAGCCATCAGCTTCCAGTCGAGCATGGAGGGGGTTTCGGGGCGGGCATTGCCCAGCAGATCCTCGCGGACGATGACAAGTGTCAGGCCGGCGGGAGCCATATTCTTCTGTGCGCCTGCGTAAATTACGCCGAACTTGGTCACATCGACCGGCTCGGAGATGATGCAGGAGGACAAATCGGCAACCAGCGGGATATCACCGGTATCGGGGATATAGTTGAACTTGGTGCCGTAGATGGTGTTGTTGAAGCAGATGTGAACGTAGTCTGCATCGGGAGAGAAGGACTCACGGGTGGTT
The DNA here is from genome assembly GCA_045578725.1 of Candidatus Flemingiibacterium sp. Taxonomy (GTDB): domain Bacteria; phylum Bacillota; class Clostridia; order Oscillospirales; family CAG-272; genus Flemingiibacterium. Next base: position 14,385 of record JAZNKS010000080.1, on the reverse strand, counting down.
TCGGGGATGTAGGTGAAGTTGTCAGCCTTGGAGGAAGCGACAATCTTCGCCTCGCCGTACTTCTCGCCTTCCTTCTGTGCCTTGCCGGAGAACTGACCGGAAACGATGTAGTCAGCCTTGCCGGTCTTCATCAGGTTCAGCGGAACAGCGGCAAACTGGGTGGAAGCACCGCCCTGCAGGAAGAGGACCTTGTAGTTGTCCGGAATGTTCATGACCTTGCGCAGATCCGCCTCGGCCTTCTTGATGATAGCTTCGTATGCGGGAGAACGGTGGGACATTTCCATAACGGACATACCGGCATCGCCGTAATTTACCAGCTCGGCAGCTGCTTTTTCCAGCACGGGAAGGGGCAGCATGGAAGGACCGGCAGAAAAGTTATAAACTCTGTTCATGATAATACCTCCATAATTCCGTCTTGGACGGAACGAAAATTTTGATTACTTACTATTATATACGATTTGTTTTCTGAAGTCAATAGCCAATGCGTTAATTTTTTAGCAGATTGAAATATTTTTTTGCCGTTTCAGAAATTACCGGCAATAAGCGCGCCGTTTCTGTTCATGATAAGAACGGGACACAGGATCTCAATCTTCCCAAATGGCAGGTGAATCAAATGTCAGGTGAACAGCAGAACCGGACGGCCGGAATTGCCAGAGCCGCCGCTGTCGGCGCAGTTCTCGGCAGTGTTGTCGGAACCGTCCTTCCGGCCCGCCCCAAGAAGAACAAAAAGCGGGCCGCCGTCGGCAGGACGCTTCGGACTGTCGGCGAAGCCATGCAGGATCTGGCCTCCATGATCGAGCGCTGATCAGTCCAGCATCCGGTAAAACTTTTCGATTTCACCGGCGTTTCCGAAGGAACGGGCAGCGAGGGCTTTGGAATACTGCCCGCACAGCGCATCGCTGTCCAGCAGCCGCCTGAGTCCTTCGTAAATGCTGTCGGAATCAATCTCACAGAGCAGGCCGAGGACACCGTCCTCCAGCTGCTCGGGAGCCGACAGGTAGCGGGCGGCGAGGATCGGCTTATACAGGATCTTCGCCTCCTCTACCGCGATCGGCTTGCCCTCATGGCGGGAGGGCTGGGCGTAAATATCGCAGTCGCGCATATAGGCGTACGGATTGGTGGTTGTGCCCAGAAACAGCATCTGATCGGCCACTCCGGCATCCAGAAGCATCTGGGACAGCATGGTTTTATATTCGGGATCCCCGTCTCCGAGGATATACCAGCGTACATCATAGCCCTCATCCCGCAGGCGCTTCAGCGCGGGAATAGCCAGATCGTAACCCTTCTGCTCGGCAATCCGGCCGATGGTCAGAATCCGCTTTCCGCGAAAATGCTGATCGGGGAAGGTTTCACCGCGGAGCGCCTGATCCCAGATCTGCTTTGGATTCATGATGTTCTCCATCATGACACATCGGTCAGCGATCTGCGGCAGCTTCTCTCTCAGCGATCGGTCCACCAGATCGGATACGGTGACGATTTTGTCGCATTTTTCAAAGTATTCCAGATAGACCGAATCGTCGCGCGGCGGATTGGCGTAATCGAAATGGAGCCAGGTGATCTTTTTCTTTGCCTTCACCTTGTCGCACATATAGAACATCGTGCGGTCGCCCCAATACGCGACGGCGGCATCGTATTCCTCCTGCAGGGCCGGCATCTTATGCATAAAATGAATCCACATCCGGGTGGCGGCGGACGAACGCTTCAGGCCCTTTGAGAAGAGGATCCGCACAAAATAGGGAAAAATCTCAAACAGGGTCAGCGGATTTTCCTTCACAAAGCAGGATGCCAGCGTTTTGGCGGCATTCTTGCCCGAGAGCAGGAACAGCTCACCGTATTTTTCCATCGTGACAATTTTCACCTGCGCCGGCAGCTGATCCAACAGCAGGCCTTCTCTCTTCGCCAGCAGAAGGGTTATATCAAACCGATCAAAATCCAGACACGACAAAAATGACAGAAAGGATTTCTCCGTTCCCGCACAGTTCATGGTGATACCCACCACCAGAAGCTTAACCTTCTCCAAGCTCCTCCGCCTCCTCGTATAATTCCATCAAACGTTCCTCCAGCTGCTGCTGGCGCTCGTACAGCTCGTTGACCCGGACATAATCGCTTCCGTCCCCGTTTTCAAGGTCGGCCAGAACCGTTTCCAGCTCCGCCTCAAGCTTTTTGGTTTCCTCGGCATTTTTTCGGATTCGCGCCTTCAGGCGGCGCTCCTCCGATGCCTTGTTCTTGGCCTTCAGATACTGCTCCTTGGCCTCGGTCATGGACTCCTCCGCCTTTTCCTCGGCGGCGGCGGTGCTTCTTGCCCTCCAGCTTCGGTATTCATCGTAGCTGCCGATATAATCAAGAGCCGGCTTTGATCCAAGATCCAGCACGCGGGTGGCAAGCTTCTGAATGAAGTACCGGTCATGGGAAACTGCGATGATTGTGCCGTCAAACTCCGCCAGCGCATTTTCCAGCGCCTCACGGGAATTGATATCCAGATGGTTGGTCGGCTCGTCGAGAATCAGCAGATTCATCTTGGACAGAATCAGCTTGCAGAGTGTCAGCCGTGCCTTTTCGCCGCCGGACAGCACCGAAACCTTCTTTTCGATATCGTCGCCCTTGAACAGGAACAGTGCCAGCGCGGAACGGATCTCGGTCTGGGTGCGGGTTTCGTAGCAGTCCCACAGCTCATCCAGCACGGTATTGTCCGGATCCAGATTCTGATTCTCCTGATCGTAGTAGCCCATGATTACATTGTAGCCGTATTCATAGCTTCCCGCATCGGGCGCCAGCCGCTCGGCCAGAATCTTGATCAGCGTGGATTTGCCGCAGCCGTTCGGCCCGGCAATGAAGAGATGCTCCCGCTTTTTAAGCAGGAAGGAAACATCGGAAAAGAGCGGCTTGCCGGGATAGCTTTTAGCCAGATTCTTCACCGTCAGCACATCGTTTCCGCTTTCACCGGATTTGGTGAACTGCAGACGGATCTTGTCCGGAAGCGCATCGGGCCGGTCGATTTTGACCATCCGGTCGAGCGCCTTCTGCCGGCTTTCCGCCGCGATGATATTGCGCTCACGGTTCCATCGGCGCTGCTGCTCGATATAGGCCTCAATCCGGGCGATTTCCTTCTGCTGATTCTTATACTGCCGCTCGCGGATCTCCCGGTTTTCCCGCTTCAATTCCACATAACGGGAATAATTCCCGTTGTAAAGCTCCGCATGGGTATTTTCGATCTCGAGCGTTTTGTCCGACACCTTGTCGAGGAAATAACGGTCATGCGAAATCACCAGCAGCGTTCCGCGGTAGGAGGAGAGAAAATCCTCCAGCCAGGCCAGCGTTTCGATATCCAGATGGTTGGTCGGCTCGTCGAGCATCAGAATATCCGGAGAGGTGATCAGAAGCCTTGCCAGCGCAAGTCTTGTCTTCTGACCGCCGGAAAGGCTGGAAATTTTCAGATCGTGAAATGCCTCATCAAAGCCGAGATTTTTGAGAATTCCCTTGCAGCGGGATCGGAATTCATAGCCGCCCGCCTGCCGGAACCGGTCGGCAAGAGAAGTGTACTGCGATATCAGCAGGCTGTCGGCCGGTGTTGCCTCCAGCTGCTTCTGCAGCTCCTCCAGCCGCCGCTCGTCCTCGATCAGCGAGCCGAAGGAGCGGAGCATTTCCTCCAGAATCGTGCTCTCGCCCTCGAGGCCGGTATTCTGCTCCAGCATTCCGATTGTCTTGTCCTTTGATATATAAAAAGAGCCGGATGTGGCCGTGTAATCGCCGCGGATGATCTTGAAAAGCGTGGATTTTCCCGCGCCGTTGACACCGACGATTCCCAGCTTATCTCCTTCGTTCAGACTGAACGAGATATTTTCCAGTATCACATCGGTCCCGAATTCAAGGGTTACATCGCTGAAACTGATTGCTATCATTCTGTAACTGTTCTCCCAAAATAACTGATACTATCAGTATAACACAAAAAAGCCCGTATGTCAAATGAAAACGGGCTTTTTGCGAAGAATCGCCGTCATCGGGCCGATATTTTTCTTACGGCGGGGCGGCCGCTGTCAGCTCCGCCGCATAAACAGGTTTATAATATATATATAGGCTGTCCTTTTGTATTGGTCATGTACGGTTACGAAGGGGCAGCGTGTGAGAAATTTTCCGGCAGATTGCGCCAGCTATCTGCCGAAGTCTGCGAATCTATCCGCTCCTATTCACGCTTCACTTCAAGCAAAAATATTTGCTTTCGCCCTCCAGCTTTCGGAATAATATTGCTTATCATGCGAAAAAATTGCTATTGTCCCCGCAAATCCTTGACTTTTTTTCGTGGATACAGTATACTGCAGACAGAAATGATAAAGGAAACCTATAAAAAATCCAACAGCATGATCGTACCAGCCACAAAATATCGCCGCGTGATTGTGTACAAATTATATAAATAATTTGTGTTGTATACTATGGTAAAATGTCAGAAACGAGATTCGTGAAAAATGGATTAACCAATCTTGTTTACAGCATCTGCCGCTATTTTATTATATAACGGAAGGAGTTTTCTATGGGATAACGATGCCATTTGACGGATAACAGCCGCCAAATGTGGGGCTTCCTCCCCCATTCGACACATGAAATTTGCAGTCGGTATGTGATTCGCCGCTCTTATTTCATTTTTGGTTTTCGAATCGCAAAAATGGACACAGACATTGATTCACAAGAAAGGACATCGAAGACATTATGATGAAAAAGCGTATTCTTCTCATTCTCCTCGCTGCTGTGCTCGGTATCGCCATGATATCCTGCTCCACATCCGAAAATACGGATATCGACAACAGCGATGCGGAACTCGACAACATTGACGGCCTTCTGCTTGCCGACAACGGAGCTTCCCACTATGTCATCGTCCACGGCGAAAATGCAGCTGCCTCCGAAATCACAGCAGCCTCCGAGCTGCAGAGCTATCTGAAAAAAATTACCGGTGCAGAGCTGCCCATCGTTACGGACAGCACAGCCCCTACCAAGTATGAGATCATAGTCGGCAAAACCAACCGGGAAGCCGACGGCGAGTTTGACCGTGAAGAGCTCGGCGATGACGGCTTCGTCATTAAAACCGTCGAAAAAAAGCTGTGGCTTGTAGGCGGCCAAACGCGCGGAACCCTGTATTCGGTCTATACCTTCCTGGAAGACTATCTCGGATGCCGGTTCTACATGGCAGATTTTGAGAAAATCCCCGAAGTCAATACGCTTGTGCTTTCCGACATCGCGGAAGACAAGCAGATTCCGGTATTTTTCTACCGCGATATGGACTGGGTTCCCTCGCCCCAGTCGACTTTCCAGACAAAGCGCAAAATCAACGGTATGTACAATAAGTCCGATTCAGACTATGGCGGAAGAATATACGGAAGCATCAACCATTCTCTGAACTACCTGATCCCGGTATCCGATTATTACGACGAGCATCCGGAATATTTCAGCGGCGAATGGCCTTGCCAGCCCTGTCTTACCAATCCGGAGGTTCTTAAAATCGTAACGGAATCCGTCCGTGATTACCTGCAGGATTACCCGAGATGCACGCTGTTCCCGATCAGCCAGAGCGACAATCAGAACTACTGCACCTGTGACAACTGCACCCGTGTTCTTGAAGAGGAAAATGGTTCGCAGGCCGGTGTGCTTTTACGCTTTGTCAATGCGGTTGCCACGGAGCTGAAGGATGAATTCCCGAATGTCACGTTCAACACCTTTGCCTATCAGTATACCAGAACGGCCCCCTCGGTTACCAAGCCCGCCGACAACGTGACCACCGTTCTCTGCAGCATCGAATCCTGTTTTTCCCATCCGCTGAGTGAAAACGTTTCCCTCGGATGCGAATCATACCCCGCAGGTGGATTTATTCCTACCATCTCCGACGATCTTCCCGCCTGGGCTGCCATCAATGATTCCGTCATCATCTGGGATTATACCACCAACTTCCACAATGCCAACTCCTATTACCCCAACCTTACTGTCCTGCTGGAAAATGTGAGATGGTTTGCAGAGAATAATGTAAAGGGCGTATACGAGCAAGGCAACGGAAGCCGCGTATTGGCCGATTTTACCGAGCTCCGCGCGTATATCACGTCGAAGATACTCTGGGATCCTTACATGACAGAGGAGGAATACTGGGGACATGTCGATGAATTTCTGGAAGCTTTCTACGGCCCAGGCTGGACCTATATCCGCGAATATATTGATATGGCCGAAGAATGCTCCGATGAATTCTGTTTCTCCACCTACGGTACGGAAGCAGAATTCTCCCCCTACTTCAGCCGCTCCACTGTTCATCTCAAATCCTGGAATACCCTCCCCGACGATCTGACGGAAGAGATGATCCGTAACTATGAGGATGTCGATTGGTCGAAATACTGGTTCTGGTTCGAGGATATTCCCAAGACAACCTATCTGGAAACCGGCCGGGAGTATTTCGATAATGCCATCCAGGCTGCCGAAACCGACGAACAGAAGGCCCGCCTCGAAAAAGCCTCCCTGCAGGTGGATGCCGCGGAATCGGACTACAGATATCAGCGGCGGAACCTCGTCGGCACCATGGGACTTTATCTGATTCTGAAGGGATACTTCACCAGCCACACGGATATGTTTACAAGTGAGGAACAGAATACAATTACCAACGAAATCCTTGCCTTCGCTGAAAAACAGATTCTTGATTCGGATGTGGCGTTCAACGAAGCATTACGGGCTAATCTGGTGGATTTTGGTATTACAACTGTTCAAGAGTCAGGCTATGATATCAGCGATCCCTCGAAGCTTAATTTAGCAAACTTCCCGAGAGATTGGAACCGACAGTAAATCCATGCCATTCACGCAATAAAAAAGAGCTCCCGTCTGACTTCTGCTCGAAATCAGACGGGACTCTCTTATCTGCGGCCGCTGTTACTTATAGAAGCGCATACTGGCCACAACCTTGCCGAGCACCAGCAGGCTGTCCGTATAAATCGGCTCCATCGACGAGTTTTCCGGCTGCAGGCGGATGCGGTCACCTTCGTTGTAGAAGGTCTTGACCGTTGCCTCCTCGCCGACCAGCGCGATGATGATGTCACCGTCTTCGGCGGTGGTGCGTTTCTGAGCAATGATCAGATCGCCGTCCATAATGCCGGCCTCGATCATGCTCTCACCCTGTACATGAAGGGCAAACAGCTCATTGGCACCCATGCGGTGGCTGGGGCGGGGAATGTCGATATAGCCTTCATAATTTTCCACGGCAAGAATCGGAATGCCGGCCGCCACCTTGCCGAGAATCGGCACGCGGACGGTCGATGAAAGCTGGCCCTTATCGTTGTCAACACGAAGGGTACGGCTCTTGCCCGATTCCTTCTGAATCATGCCCTTGCTCTCCAGACGCTCCAGATAAGTATGCACGGTCGAGGTGCTCTTCATGTTGAGCGCGCTGCAGATATCCCGTACGCTGGGCGAATAGCCCTCATTGCGGATTGCATTCAGGATAAAATCGTAAATTTCCCGTTCCCGCTGAGTCAGTTTTGTTTCCATAAGAGTGCCTTCCTTTCGAAGATTATTTCTCTAAAACAATTATACCACACTTTGGCCCCAATTGCAAACGATTGTTCGAAATATTCTTTAATTTTTTGTTTATAATATTTTAACAGTTCTTAAACAATATCGTCACACCCCCTTCCCAGACCTGTGGTATACTTTTTATGATCCTATTGAAAGGCAGGTTATTCTATGTCCGCCATCTCCGCCAATCGGCGATTTACCGGTCTTCTGCTGATCGCCGTCCTTGTTCCGATTGCCAGCAAAGCCGCACTCGGCTCCCTGCAGACCGTCCTTTCCAGCGACATCACGGTCCCGGCCGTCCTTCCCCAGATTCTCGGTTATCTGTCCGAGCTGCTGGCCGTTGCCTGCGCATTCGCCGGCTTCTCCTGCATTGCCCATACCTGTCTGCAGCGCGGCAAAAGCCTCTACCGATGGGTCCCCCTGCTGATCGGCGGCGGCATCCTGCTCTGCGGCATCACCGGTATCATCACCAATCTCATCCTCTGGGGAAATGCCGCCGGCAGTCCCGCATCGCTTCTCTACAGCGCGCTGAATATCGCCTTCGAGCTTCTCCGGATGCTGCTGGTTGTCCTCTGCTGCCGCCGGATCGGAAAGCTCGCACGCGCATCCGGCGATTCACGGATCGACGAAGCACCGGAATTCTTCTCGCTTGCCGTCCCCTCCTCGCGCTGTGCGGCAGCCATCACGCTTCTCACCGCCGCAAGCCTGATCCTCGTCCATATCCCGGAAACGGTTTCTCTGCTCATGACCTACGGCTCTCCGCAGAACAGCAGCGAGCTGGTCTATCTGATCTTCCCCTATGCGGCCGCGCTGATCTATTCGCTGATCGGCTATCTTCTGGCCGTTGTATTCCTCGGATTCACCCTGCGAAAAAACAACTGATTTCAGAAAGGATCTCCTGTCATGACCCCAACCATACGCCGCGCCCGCCCGGAGGATTCCGATGCCATTCTCAACCTGCTTGATCAGGTCGAAGCTGTCCACTGCGATGCCCGCCCGGATCTCTTCCGCGTTCACGGCACCAAATATACACGAAATGAGCTGAACGCCATCATTGCCGATGACAGCCGCCCGATTTTTGTCGCCGAGCTTGACGGATGCGTGGTCGGCTACACCTTCTGCATCATCCGCATCACAAAGGACAGCACCATGCTCCTTGATTCCCGAGCCATTCATCTGGATGATGTCTGTGTCGATGCATCCTGCCGCGGAAGCGGTATCGGAAGCGCGCTGATGGAATTTGTGCTGGCATGGGCAAAGGGAAACGGCTTTGACCGCGTGGATCTCAATGTCTGGGAGTTCAACGACGGCGCCCGCCGCTTCTATGAGCGCTTCGGCTTCACCACCCAGAAGCGCTGCATGGAAATCTCTCTGAAATAAGCGAATTTCCGGCAAAAAGCACTTGCATCCTCGCTTCGCGTGTGGTATAATGAATACAGAACCGAATCGTAATCTTTAACTTTCAGAAAAATCTTCAATCACCGAAAGGAGCACCACCATGGGACTTATCAAAGCAATCACCGGCGCGGCCGGCGGCGTACTCGCCGATCAGTGGAAAGAATTTTTCTACTGCGAATCGATTCCGAATGACATTCTGATGACCAAGGGTCAGAAGAAGATCGGCAGCCGATCCTCCAACACCAGAGGAGAGGACAACATTATCTCGAACGGCCCCGGCATCGCCGTTGCCGACGGTCAGTGCATGATCATCGTCGAGCAGGGCAAGGTTGTTGAGGTCTGCGCCGAGCCGGGTGAGTTCACCTACGACTCCTCCACCGAGCCGACCATCTTCGCAGGAAGCCTCGGCGAGAGCATCATCGCCACCTTCAAGGCCATCGGCAAGCGTTTTACATACGGCGGCGACACGGCCAAGGATCAGAGAGTCTACTACTTCAACACCAAGGAAATCCTCGACAACAAGTTCGGCACGAAGAACCCCATCACCTTCCGCGTAGTGGATTCCCGCATCAACTTTGACGTTGACGTGGATCTGCGGATGAACGGTATCTATACCTTCCGTCTGACCGACCCGCTGAAATTCTATACCAATGTTGCCGGCAATGTGACCGATTCCTATAACAAGGAAAGTCTGAGGGAATCGATGAAGTTCGAATTCCTCAGTGCTCTCGGCCCAGCCGTAGCCAAGCTGTCCGCTCTGGAAATCCGCCCGAATCAGATTCCCGCTCATACCGAAGAGCTGGAGGTATACCTCAATCAGGAGCTTTCGACGGAATGGGGTGCCCGCGGTATTGGCGATGTCAAGGTTGCCATCAATCCGCCCACTCTCACCCCGGAAGATGCGCAGATGCTCAAGGATGCGCAGAAGACCGCTATGTACCGCGATCCTACCATGGCCGGTGCAACGCTGGTCGGCGCACAGGCCGAAGCAATGAAGACGGCGGCTGGAAACTCCGCCGGTGCCATGACCGGCTTCATGGGCATGGGCATGACCATGAACCAGGGCGGCATCAATGCACAGAATCTGTTCGCTATGGGTCAGCAGCAGGCTGCTGCGCAGCCTGCCATGGAGTCTGCTCCGCAGACATCCTCGCAGAATAGCTGGAAGTGCGCGTGCGGTGCAACGGCAACCGGTAAATTCTGTCCCGAATGCGGTGCAAAGAAGCCGGAGCCCAAGCCGGCAAATGGCTGGACCTGTGCCTGCGGCGCAACCGCGACCGGCAACTTCTGCCCCGAGTGCGGTGCAAAGAAGCCGGCAGAAGACGGCTGGACCTGCTCCTGCGGTGCGGTGAACAAGGGTAAGTTCTGCCCCGAATGCGGTGCGAAGAAGCCGGCCGGCGTTCCCCAGTACAAGTGCGACAAGTGCGGCTGGGAGCCTGCAGATCCTACCAAGCCTCCGAAGTTCTGCCCCGAATGCGGTGATCCCTTCGGCGACGCCGACGTAAAGTAATCCCCGGAGAATATCGGAATGGCCGATCTTCTTACCTATAAATGCCCATGCTGCGGCGGCGCAATCGAGTTTGACAGCACTCTGCAGAAGATGAAGTGTCCCTACTGCGACACCGAATTCGAAACGGAAACGCTGAAAAGCTACGATCAGGACCTGAAAACCGAAACGGCCGACCGCATGGAATGGGAAGAGAATCCCGCCGGCGAATGGGAAGCGGGCGAAGCCGACAATCTTCGTGTCTACAGCTGCCATTCCTGCGGCGGCGAGGTCGTGACAGACGAAACCACAGCCGCCACCCATTGCCCCTTCTGCGGCAATCCGATCGTTATGACCGGACAGCTCGCCGGCGATCTCCGTCCCGACTGCGTTATCCCGTTCAAGCTGGATAAGGAAGCGGCAAAGAGAGCGCTCACCAACCACATGAAAGGCAAGCGCCTCCTTCCCAAGGTCTTTGCATCCCAGAATCACATCGACGAAATCAAGGGCGTTTATGTCCCGTTCTGGCTCTACGATGCCGATGCCGATGCCAATATCCGTTACCGCGCTACCCGCGTGCGGACCTGGAGCGACAGCCGCTTCATTTATACCGAAACCAATTTCTTCTCGGCAGTCCGGAGCGGTTCGCTCTCCTTTCTGAATGTCCCCGTGGACGGCTCCACAAAAATCGCCAACGATCTGAGCGAATCGGTCGAACCGTTCGATTTCTCGGAGGCGGTGGATTTTCAGACCGCCTATCTCTCCGGTTATCTTGCCGACAAGTACGATGTAACCTCTGAGGAAAGCAAGGACCGCGCCAATCAGCGGATCCGTCAGAGCACGGAAAATGCCTTTGCTTCCACGGTATCCGGCTACACAACCGTTTCGCCCGAGCACACGTCCATCGCCCTCGGCGGCGGAAAAATCCGTTATGCCCTTCTTCCGATCTGGCTGCTGTCCACCAACTGGAACGGCAATAACTATCTGTTCGCCATGAACGGACAGACCGGAAAGATGGTCGGCGATCTTCCGGTTGACAAGGGTGCCTACTGGCGCTGGTTCATGCTTCTGACGCTGATCTTCGGCGCGGTTGCCATGGTCGTGATGAGCCTCTTCCTTGGAATGTGAGGTGGCGGGATGAAACGTATTTACACTTGTTTTCTGCTTCTTTTCTGCCTCACCGCTCTGCTTCTGCCGGTGTCGGCCGATGAGAATCCGTTTGAAACCCAGCCCCCTCGGCTGGTTGACAATGCCGGTCTGCTCGACGATTCTGAATTCGGCCAGCTGAACCGGATGCTGGATGAAATCAGCCTGCGTCAGGCCTGTGATATTGTGATTGTCACGGTCAATTCCCTCGGCGGCGCCTCCGCCATGGATTATGCCGACGATTACTACGATTACAACGGCTACGGACAGGGGGCCGGCGATGACGGTCTTCTGCTTCTGGTTGATATGGGCGACCGTCAATGGCATATCACAACCCACGGCTGGGCACTCACCGCCTTTACCGATTTCGGTCTTTCCTATCTTGAGGATCGGTTCCTTGACGATCTGAGCAACGGCTATTATTACGATGCCTTTGTCACCTTCGCCGAGGAATGCGACACGCTGATGAATATGGCCCGCGACGGATCGCCGCTCGATATTGGTTCAGACAGCCGTCCGGACGGATTCCCCACGCATCTGATCCTTCCCTCGCTCGGCATCGGTCTGGTCTGTGCCCTGATCGGCACAAGCTCGATGAAGGCCCAGCTCAAAACCGTCCGTCAGCAGAGCAATGCCAATTCCTATGTGAAAGGCAGCAGCCTGCATCTCACCGATTCACGCGATACCTTCCTCTACCGCACCGTCAGCCGCCGGGAACGTCCCCGCGACAACGGAGGCGGCGGAAGCAGCTCACACCGGAGCTCCTCCGGCCGTTCACACGGCGGCCGCGGCGGACGCTTCTGAGCCTGTCCCGTACAAGAATCCCTCCGGTTTTGCCCGGAGGGATTGCTTTTGCCCCCCAAATTATAAATAAACTGTAAAATTCTCGAAGCTATTGAAAAACAGGGGCCGGGTATGGTATAATTATATTGGAGATATTTTATTAAGACTGTCATCATTAGGAGGATACCCTTGATTATTCAACTTGAGGAAGCAAAATACAAGCTTCAGAATATGCGTGCCGATATCGACGAGCTGGCTTCGGCACTTCAGATCGACAAGCTCAGAGCCGAAGTCGAAGAAGACGAAAAGGTTACGCTGGACCCCAACTTCTGGAATGACGCGGACAATTCCAGCCGCGTTCTGCAGAAGATCAAGCAGAAGAAGGATAAGATCGGCGCCTTTGATGCGCTGAAGAACAAGCTTGAGGATGCCATCACGCTGGCCGAGATGGGCATCGAGGAAAATGACGAAAGCATCATCGCCGAGGTCGAGGAGGAGCTGGCCGGAGTCGAGGCCGAGGAGGAGCGCCAGCGTATTGAGGTTCTTCTTTCCGGCGAATATGACCGCAACAATGCCATCGTTTCCTTCCATCCCGGTGCCGGCGGAACCGAAGCCCAGGACTGGGCGCTCATGCTCTACCGGATGTACACCCGCTGGGGTGAAAAGCACGGCTTTACCGTAAAGCTGGTGGATTGGCTCGACGGCGAAGAAGCCGGCATCAAGAGTGCAACGATCATGGTTCAGGGCACCAATGCCTATGGCTACTTAAAGAGTGAGAACGGCGTTCACCGTCTGGTCCGCGTATCGCCGTTTGACTCGTCGGGACGCCGTCACACCTCCTTTGCCTCTGTTGAGGTCATGCCCGAATTCGAGGATGACGGCAAGATCGAGATCCGCGAGGAGGATCTGGAAATCACCGCGCACCGTTCCAGCGGTGCCGGCGGCCAGCATATCAACAAGACCGACTCGGCCATCCGCATCACCCATCTGCCGACCGGTATCGTTGTCGGATGCCAGACCGAGCGCAGCCAGCTGCAGAACAAGGAAACCGCCCTCAAGATGCTGAAATCCAAGCTGATGGAAATCAAGGAGCGCGAGAATCTGGCCCGCATCGAGGATATCCAGGGCGTCAAGAACAACATTGAGTGGGGTTCGCAGATCCGTTCGTATGTATTCATGCCCTATACGCTGGCCAAGGATAACCGCACCGGCTATGAGGACGGCAACATTTCGGCTGTCATGGACGGCGATCTGGACGGCTTCATCAACGCCTACCTGAAGCTCATGGCCGGAAACAAAGCACAGTAACCGTTCCTTCGGAGGAATCATTATGCTGAACAAAACCAAATTCTATGTAGGCATTACCCTGATCGTGCAGGCCTTCTCCTTCCTCGCCATGTTCGTCATGCTCTGCCGGAAAAAGAAGAGTCTTTCCCGCGCTGTGCTGGCCGTTGCGCTGGCCGGCGGCATCACCGGCATCTGCCTTCTGGCGCTGGATGCCCGGGATGAAAAGAAGCGGCGCAAGATCAATGCAGCACGCGATGCCTGCTGCGATGCCGAAGCGGATCCCGATTTGTTCTCCGATGAGGAGCTGTTCTGGGATGATGCCCTCTTTGATGAGGAAAATCCCGATTTCTTTGAAACCGGAGCCAAAGCATAAGCACACAGTCCCCGCCGGCGAACAGACGGCGGGGACTTTCGTTTTTTCTGAAATATTTTTCAAAAACCTCTTGACAAACGCATGAGGTTGTGATATAATATTATCTGTTGAGTGAACAGCAAATCATTGGGGATTTGTGTAATGGTAGCACGACAGATTCTGATTCTGTTTGTCAGGGTTCAAATCCTTGATCCCCAGCCAAGTTAAAACAAAAAGCAGGTCGAAAGGCTTGCTTTTTTGTTTTAACAGTTAAATTCGCTGTCGCGAGCTGAATTGCATAAAGCAACTAAATGCACAAGTGCGTTAAATTGACTTTCGTCAGTTTTTGCGGATTTAATTTAGCTGCCGCAGGCATTTTAGCTGTTGGACTTTCCAACAA
>JAZNKS010000079.1:0-20092 GCA_045578725.1 Candidatus Flemingiibacterium sp. | reverse complement strand
CGGCCCAGGCGTATTCAAAAAAGACACTGTGCGGAATAAAAGACAGGAAGAGCGCTGCGGCGATGATGGCGGCCAGGCACAGAATGGCTTTGATTATCAGAATGATGGGAGTGTCGGCTTCCTCTTCCTCCTCGCGGGGGGAATAGGGCGAACCGGCAGGGGGCATGGGGCGGATGGGCTTCTGGGGATTTCTGTTCAAGGTATGCCTCCGTATGATTGGTATCCGTTACTATCTATTATATCACAAACCGTGCGCAATGGCAACGGTCTGAGGAAAAAATGTTGAAAAAAATGAATGTTTCCGATGCGCTGGAGAAGCGGATGCAGGAATGGGGAGCCGAAAAAGTCCGGCCGCGCCTCCTGCTTCATGCCTGCTGTGCTCCGTGCGCCAGCTATGTGCTGGAATATCTGCGCGGTGTATTTGATATCACCGTCTTTTTCTGCAATCCCAATATCACCGATCCGGCCGAATACCGAAAGCGGCTGGAGGAGCTGAAGCGGCTGATTCCCCTGATGGAGCGGGAGCATCCGATCCGGCTTGCCGAGGGTCCCCACGATCCGGCGGCCTTTCTTTCGCTGGCCGAAGGACGGGAGGAACTCCCCGAGGGCGGTGCGCGATGCTTTGACTGCTACCGTCTGCGGCTGGAGGCGACGGCATCCTATATGGCCGCGCACCGGGCGGATTACGATTATTTTGCCACCACGCTGACGGTCAGCCCCCACAAGAATGCCGCAAAGCTCAACGAAATCGGCGAGGCGCTGGCCGGTGCATACGGCACGCCCTATCTGCCCTCCGACTTCAAAAAGCGGGAGGGATACAAGCGCTCCATCGAGCTCTCGCGCGAATTTGATCTTTACCGGCAGGATTTTTGCGGCTGTGAATATTCAAGAAGGGTGAAGCATGGACAGTAATCTTCTTCCCTGCGGGGTTCCTTACCGCGTGATCCGCTCGGATCGGAAAACAGCGGCCTTCGTGATCGCATCGGACGGTGTGTGCGAGCTGCGGCTTCCGCGCCGTATGCCGCTTTCGGAAGCGATGAAGGCAGCGGATTCCCATGCCGATTGGATCCGCACCCATCATCTTCGCCGGATGAAGGAGCTGGCCGCGGCCGATCATGGCGGCCCGGATTACGGGACGGTTCTGCCGTGGCTCGGCGGAACCCTGACCGTGAGCGATCACGGCGGCGAGGGGCTTCTGGATGTCGGGCCGGGTCTTTCGGGCCGGGCGCTCCGGCGGGCGGTGATTGAGGCCTGCGCAAACCGTGCCGCGGCCTATCTTACCGACCGGACGGCATCGCTCGCCCGTCAGCGGGGCGTTGAAGTCGGGCGCATCACCGTCACCGATGCCTGCTCGTATCTTGGAAACTGCGACCGGCAGGGCAACATCCGCTTTGTCTGGGCGATCCTGATGGCGGATGAGCGCACGGTGGATTATGTCATCTGGCATGAGCTCTGCCACATTCTTGAATTCTCGCACAGCAAAGCCTTCTGGGCGCGGGTGGCCGAGAAATTTCCCGATTACCGGATCCTGCGCGACCGTGCCCGCACCGCACACCGGCGGGCGGAGGATGAGGGCTGGATCGGAAAATAGAACAAAAGGAGCCGCACCGAAGTGCGGCTCCGCTTGTTTTTACTGATTGTAGGGTGTGATGATGTCGTATTCCTTGGTGAGGATGTTGATGCGAAGCAGCTCCGGGCCGTTTTCGCTGCCGCGGGAATCGAAGAGCGGGACATATTGCTGACCTTCTTCGTCATATTTGAAGCAGATGCAGTAGATATAGTTGCCATCGACGATGAAGTAGTAGGGAATGTACTTTGCGATGAATTCATCCGTCAGCTCGAACACCAGCTCCGGTTCGCCGCCGGCTTTGGGGAGGCGGTAGAAGTCACCGATAGGCATCGGTTTATAATACTCGGGGCGTTCTATTGCTTCACCGGAACGATAGTAGATATAATCATCGGTACAGCGGATGACTTTCAAGTCGTCAAACAGCCAACCGTCCACCAATGTTTCGATGGTGAAATCCTCCCATGAAATCCGGATGATGCATTCGCCGTTTTTGCTGGTAGCGTTGGCGTAGATGTAGTCGTCATCACGAAGATCGCCGGTGTACCAGCCCCCGCGGAACAGCTTCTCGGCTTTATCCGGCGCATCCAGCGGAATCCGGTAATTATCAAGGCCTATACAGTAGTACAAATAGGTATCATCCGCATACCATACTCCGACAACTTCACCGAGTTCAAACTCTTTGATCAGCTCATGTGTGTCGGTAGGAAGATGGATCCGGAAGAGACCGAAAGGGGAGTTCTCTGGATCGTCGGGATCCAGATATTGGGTGTAATATCGGTAATCTCCATAATAAAAGGAATCTTTCAGAAAATAACATTGCTCACAGTATTCAGTGAATTTTGCGCTCTTCATATCGTAACTGCTTGCATATCGATATAGAACGGATTCACTTTGTCCTGTTGCAGGATTGGTTACCTTTTGAATCCGATGATCATCGTAGTAACATATGCCATTATGGAAATCCATACTTGACATATGATCTATAATACCGCAAGCAGTTGGTGCTATATGATCGCAAAGCGGATCGGGGCACACAGCAGTCATATAGCCGGTTTCCGGATTGAAACGATAGGGAATCCCATCTGTTACAATGGCGTAAATAAATCCGTCATCATATTGCAGGATGTTGTTAAATGCAGTAGGCTTAAAAATATCATGTGCCCGATCACTACTGGGCGTGTATTCGTAACCGGGTCGAACAGCAATGCTATCACCGGTTGTGTTGTCGGGGGAGGTATCAACCACAGGCTCCGTTTCAATCTCACGCATCCCGGAATCGCAGGCCGCAAGGATAAGGACAGCCGCCAGCAGAATCAGCGCCGGCGTGAGACGGTGACGGTTTTGCAGCTTTTTCATACGGATTACCTCCTGAATTTGTTTTTACACTTCCATTATAGCATATTTGCGATCTGGTTTCAAGATAAAATGAGGCACCAACCAAAATTTCGGCGATATGCATAAATTCCGGCATCCATTTTTGTGCACAATCACCAAAGAACTGTGCCAATCGACCGTATTTATCCCCGCACCGCCCGGCTAAAAAAACGATCCCCCGGCACAGCCGGGGGATCGTTTTCGTTTACCGCAGGATTTCAACGCCGTCGGGCGCATGGATGACGATATCCTTGCCGTCGGAGAAGATTTCCACCTTGCCATACGGGGTCGGATAGCTTCCGCGCACCCATTCAAGGCCGCAGAGATCGGGGCGGATCCGGAGCTTTTTGCATCCGGGCTCCAGAACCTCAACGCCGAGCACACGGCGGGCGAGGAAGGGAACCGGGCCGGAGGACCAGCCGTGGCAGAGGCTGTGGCGCAGGCCGAGATAGCAGTAAGCGCCGAAATCGCCGTGGATATCCTTCTTTCCTTCGGGAACGGGCGCATCGATGCCGGCGGCATTTTCCGTCCAATCGAGGCTGAAATCCTCCCAGAAGGTGGTCGCACCGAGATCCAGCATCGCGCCGTAATAGGTGCGCAGATCGTCCAGCGCCTCGGCGGTATGACCGGCCATGGCTTTGGCGGTGAGGATGTAATACGAATAGAAGGTCGAATAGCCTCTCGCTCCGCCGGGCGCGATCACGTCGCGGTCGATCGTCTCGGGATCGGCGATGCCGGACAGCGTGAGGAGCGCGGCGGCCTGCTTGGCCGAGGTCGGGGGGCAATGTGCCTTCATGCGCCCGGCGGCCGCTTCACAGGCATCGGCGAGCGCGGGCAGCTCCAGCACGCGGCAGAGACCGGCGGCCTCGCCGAGCGTATAGCAGAGAAGTCCCTGCAGACCGGCGTGCTTGGCCTCGGGATCGGCATTGGTCGGCCAGTCCACAAAGCGCCAGTCGGGCATGATTTCCGATCCGTTTTCATCGATGAGCGTGCAGAGCACGGGGAGCAGCGCCGACAGGTATTCCTTCTGCTCACGCAGATAGGCCAGATCGCCGTTCTGCCGGTAATATTCGATATGGCAGAGAATCCACCAGAGCGAATAGGAGGGGATGCCGTTCATCCATTGACCGATCGGCGTGACGTCGCGGACGGAATCCAGACTTTTCGGAATCACATCGCTGTCACCGAAGACAGAGCAGATGGTCATGACCTCGGGATGCATATCGCCGATCCAGACCAGACGGTCGCGCTTGATGCCGTCCCACATATATTCCTGCATATTCAGATGCGCGGTGTAGGCGGCGGTATCGTAAATCCGGTTGAGGAGCGGATCGGAGCATTCAAAGCTGCCGATATAGTCAAGATCGCGGACGATCAGCACACCCTCGACCGCCTTCAGCGACAGCTCGGCTTCCTCATCCAGCAGCTCGATGCAGACAAAGCGGTAGCCGGTTTCATTGGTATCCGTACCGCTCCAATTGCTCAGCTTAACTGGATAATCGCGGCGGGCATGATCGTTGGTGGAGCCCTTTTCGCCGAGCGGCGTGACGGCCTCCGACACCGATTCGCCGAAGCGGAGATTGACATTGACACCGTTATCCGATGCGCTCTGCACCAGCAGACGGAGGCTGCCGTGGATTTCGCGGCCGATATCGAGAACAATCGATGCGTGCTCACCGCCGTGATTCTTCAGAACGGTGCAGGAGGAAGCATCAAAGGAGATCTGATCGGGCGCATCCCCGAGCAGAAACCCGGCATCCGAAACATCGCCCGTTGTGAGCACAATGCGGGTCGGGCGCAGATAGAACCGGCGGCGCGGATCGGATGCAAACGGGCGCAGGCCGGGATTCTTTTCAAACAGATTCATGCATTTTTCCCTTTCACCAATGTCTGGTAGGCATCAAAATAGCGGCGGCCGAATTCCCGCTGGGAGGCGGCATCGAAATGCAGATTGTCGCCGCGGTCGCGAAGTCCCGCAGACGATACCAGCGCCATATCCGCGCGCTCATCGGCAATCGCGCGGAGCTGTTCGTTCACAATCCGCCAATGGGCGATCGGACGGCGATCGAGGAAATCGCCGAGCTCGCCGACCACAACCGGGATCTGCAGACCGAGGCGGCCCCGGAATTCATCGATCATCGTGAGGAAGCGATCCTTATAGGAGGAGGCCTTTTCGACGGTGCCGCTGTCCCCCTCGCCCTGATGCCAGAGAATGCCGGCAATCTCGCTGACGTTCATGGCGAGCTTTGCCTGATAGAAGGCGTGCAGGAAAAGCTGGCCGTCGATCCGCCAGTCCTCCAGCGAGGTTCCGCCGTCGGCGCAGGGAATCAGACCGATCTTTTCATCATAGGCTTCCGCATAGGCGGCGGCAAAGCCGGAGCCGGGACCGACACCGCTGCAGGTTCCCATTTTGTCCGCGCCGAACATGGGGCGGTCGAATACAACGGGATCGCGGAGCGGCTGCCAGCGGCCATTGCGGAGCATGAAGCAGCGCTTATCGGTAATCGGAGGGACATCGGCCGGATAGCCGCGGCCGGCCATGTTGGACTGCCCCATCAGAAGAAAGGATTTCATAAAGCACCTCATGTGAATTTGGATTTTCTCTATTATAACATTTCCGGCAGGGGATGTCAAGAGCAGGAGCGCAAAGAAGCCCCCGCAAGCGGGGGCTTGGAATTTTATTTCTGAGGATGATCGTCATCTGCAGACGTGTCTTCGTCGGATTTGCTGTCGGATTTCTGCTTGATTTTGCGTTTGATTTTGGCGCCCAGGTGATTGTGGGTCAGCTCTGAGGTGAGATTTTTCATGTTGGAGGCAAAGGAGTGAGGCGAGTCACCCTCTTCAGATGCCAGTGCCTGTTCGGAGCCTTCATCGTAATAGTTGACGGTTTCAACGGGAAGCTCACGCTTCTGCAGGCGCTTTTCGATGAAGAGCTTGATGAGCGCATAGAACACCGCGAAGATCGGCACGCTGATGAACATACCGAACAGCCCCCAGAGTCCGCCCATGACCGTGATCGAGAAGAGCACCCAGAGCGAGGACAGGCCGGTGGTTTCGCCGAGCAGCTTGGGAACAATGATGTTGCCGTCCACCTGCTGCAGGACAATGTTGATGACGATGAACCAGAAGGCCTTCATCGGATCGACGATGAAGATGATGAACACGCCGGGAACCGCACCGATGAACGGACCGATAACCGGGATGACATTGGTGACGGCGACCAGCATGCTGACCAGAATCGCATAGGGGATTCGGCAGGCGGCGCAGGCAATGTAGCAGAGCACGCCGACAATCAGCGAGTCGATAATCTTACCGACCAGATAGTTGCCGAAGGTCTTGTCGGTGAAGCGGCAGAGCTCCAGCGTACTGGAATAGATCTTGCTGCTTGAAAAAGCGCGGAAGACCTTCTTGAACTGGGCGATCAGCTTTTCCTTGGAGGCAAGGAAGTAGATGGAGAAGAAGATGCCCAGCACAATATCGAAGAACATTCCCGCGATGCCGGAGATGGCGCTGATAAGCTGCGGGACATAGTTTTTGAGCATCTCAAAGGAGCCGGAAATCAGCTTCTGCAGCTCGGAGGTCAGGCTTTCCAGATCGAAGAATTCGATGAATTTGCCGAGGATGTCCTGAACATTGTTGATCTCCTCGCCGATAAAGGTGGATTCGGCCAGGAATTTGTCAAGCCAGGCGACGGTATCGGCGATGTAGCCCTCCATCTTGGAGGCAAGGTCAGTGAGCGAGAGAATGGCCTGCGGGATGATCAGAAGGAAGATAACGGTGAGGATGATCAGCAGGATCATATAGGTGAGAAGGATGGAAAGTCCGCGCTTGAGATTCAGCTTGCGCTTGTTGTTGGCCTTGAAGCGGAAGATCCGCTTCTCGCACATCTTCATGATCGGATTGGCGATATAGGCCAGCGCGAGGCCGATGTAGACCGGTGCGAGGATGTTGTTGAGGGAGGTGAGGAAGCTCTGGATCCCGTCCAGATTCAAAAAAGAGAAGAGAAGCAGGATGATGGCCAGTGCCGTCAGAAAAACATATACGGCGACGGTGGTGTATTTCTGATTCCAGTCGATTTTCAAACGAAGGCCCTCCATTGATTGATATAAAGTAATTGTAGCGCAAAAACCGGCCGCTGTCAAGAGCTTTCCGAAGAAACGGAAAAGATTTAACATATTGGCAAAAGATCGTTTTTGTTTTGAAGTGATAATTTGTGAATTTGAATTTTCAATAAATTTATAAGATGTTATATTGAAAAAAAACGGGATTTGTGATATAGTATTAGTATGTGTATTTATACCCGCCGGCAGGGCGGGAAAATACGCGGTAAATCCAAAACTGCAAAAAACGGAGCTGACCCCCAATGCCCAACACGGACAACAATCGGGCAATTACCGAGGAAATTCTGCGTCTGAAGAAAGAAAAGGACGCGCTGATCCTTGCCCACTATTATGAGAATCTGGAAATCCAGCAGATTGCCGACATTATCGGCGATTCCTTTGAGCTGTCGAAAAAGGCACGGCTGGCCGAAAACCGGCTGATCGTCTTCTGCGGCGTCCGGTTTATGGCCGAAAGCGCGAAAATTCTGAATCCCGGCAAGACGGTGCTGCTGCCGAGACCGGATGCCGGCTGCCGGATGGCGGATACGGTTACGGCGCAGGATGTGCGGGCGCTGAAGGAAAAGAATCCCGATGCCGCCGTCGTCTGCTATGTCAATTCGTCGGCCGAGGTCAAGGCGGTGAGCGATATCTGCTGTACCTCCTCCAATGCCCTGAAGGTGGTCAAAAGCCTTCCCCAGACAAGAATTATTTTCGTGCCGGACAAAAATCTCGGCGCCTATACGGCCGCGCAGGTTCCCGAAAAGGAATTCATTCTGCACAGCGGCTGCTGCCCGGTCCACCGGAATATCCGGCCGGAGGCGGTATATGCGGCGCGTGCGGAGCATCCCGGCGCAAAATTCGCGGTTCATCCCGAATGCGAGCCGGAGGTCACCGCTCTGGCCGATTTTGCGGGAAGCACCTCCCAGATTATCGACTACTGCATCCGGTCGGATGCATCCGAATTCATCATCGGCACCGAGGTGGGCGTGGTGGATCGGCTGACACATTATCATCCCGAGAAGAAATTTTATTTACTGGATACGGGCCTTGTCTGCGCCGATATGAAGAAAACGGAGCTGTCGGATGTGCTGGCTGTCCTGCGGGATGAAACCAACGAAATCCTTCTGACACCCGAACAGATAGAGGCGGCCCGCGCTCCCCTTGCGCGGATGATGGCCGTCTGATTAAGAAAGCGAGATTATCTATGCGTCTGAACACCAATATGCTGGACGAGATGCTCCTTGCGGCTCTTCGCGAGGATATCGGCACCGGCGATATTACAACAGAATCGACGATTCCGGCCGGCCGGATTGCCCTTGGCAAATACCGTGCCAAGGAATCGGGCGTGCTCTGCGGCATCGGAGCCGCCAAGCGGGTTTTTGAGCTGATCAACCCGGTGATCACCTTCACAGCCTTCAAAAAGGACGGTGACCGGATCGAAAAGGGTGAAATCATCGCCGAGGTCCGCGGTGAGGCGGCTGACGTCCTGACGGGCGAGCGTGTCGGCCTGAATCTGATGCAGCGGATGTCCGGCATTGCCACCCGCACCGCCGAAGCCGTAAAGCAGGTGGAGGGCACCGGAGCGAAGATCTGCGATACCCGCAAGACAACGCCCGGCCTGCGTGTCATCGAAAAATACGCCGTCCGGGTCGGCGGCGGAACCAATCACCGGTTCAATCTGGCGGATGGCATCTTAATTAAGGACAACCATATTGTCGCCGCCGGCTCCATCACAGCCGCTGTGAAGGCGGCCAGAGCCAATGCGCCTCACACGCTGAAGATTGAGGTCGAGGTGGAGAGCTTTGACCAGCTGGAGGAGGCGCTGGAGGCCGGCGCGGATATCATCATGCTGGACAATATGTCCTGCGAGGATATGGCAAAGGCTGTAAAGATAGTCGGAGGCCGTGCTGTGACCGAGGCATCGGGCAACATGGGCGAGCGCGATCTTGCAGAGGTGGCCGCTGCCGGCGTGGATCTGATCAGCATCGGTGCGCTGACGCATTCCGTGCGCTCGCTGGATATCAGCCTGAAGTTTGTGATCGAGTGAGGCACCATGACCATTATCCCTGTTAAGCATTCTGCCGGAGCCTATAACATTTACGTTGGATCCGGCATCCTCGGGGAGGCGCTTTCCGCTTTCTTTGAGGGCAGAAAATATGACCGTGTCTTTCTCGTCACCGATTCGAATGTCGGCGCGCTGTATCTTGATAAGGTTTCGGCTCTGTTTGAAGAAGCCGGCCGCCCGCTTGCCGGAAGCTTCACCTTTCCGGCCGGCGAAACAAGCAAGACGCTGTCCACCGTTTCGGATATGTACGAAGCCTTTTCGGGGGCTTCGCTGACCCGGAAGTCGCTGATTGCGGCGCTGGGCGGCGGCGTGACCGGCGATATGACCGGCTTTGCGGCGGCAACCTATCTGCGCGGCGTGGATGTTCTGCAGATTCCCACCACCCTGCTGTCGCAGATCGATTCCTCGATCGGCGGCAAGACCGGCGTGGATCTGGCCGTCGGCAAGAATCTGGTCGGTGCCTTCAAGCAGCCGTCGGCGGTGATCGCCGACAGCGATTTTCTCGATACTCTGCCGGCGCGTTATCTGGATGACGGCATGGGCGAGGCGATCAAGTACGGCTGTATTTACGATGAGGCGCTTTTTGAAGCCATCGCAGACAAGACAATCAGCCGCGCGGATATGATCGCCGGCTGTATGAGAATCAAAGCCGAGGTGGTCGAGGCCGACGAATTCGAGGGCGGACTCCGTGCGATTCTCAATTTCGGACACACGCTCGGCCACGCTGTCGAAAAGCTGGGCGGCTTTGAGCGCTTCTCCCACGGCGAATCGGTGGGAATCGGTATGCTGTATGCGGCCAGAATCGGTGCCGCGCTGGGCGGTGCCGATGTATATGACCGGATTCTTTCGGCGCTGGAGGCCTGGGGGCTTCCGACGGTGATGGATTATCCCGCCGGAGAGCTTCTTTCGGTAGTCGGTTCGGACAAAAAGCGGGTCGGCGATTCGATTACGTTTGTGATGCTGGAAAGGATGGGCAAGGCCGCTCTGCACAAGGTTGAGCTGTCGGCGCTTGCCGGGTTGATGTCATGACCGATATGCAGTTTTATCCGGCGCCCCTTATGGGAAGTGTGCGGATCCCGGCATCCAAAAGTCAGGCGCACCGGGCGCTGATCTGTGCCGCGCTGGCCGGAAACAGCCGGGTGCGGGATGTGGATCTGTCCAACGATATCACCGTCACCGCCAACGCCATGCGGGCGATGGGCGCGGAGATTGAATATGAGGAAGAAGCGAAAACCTTTGTGATCGGCGCACCGCTGAAGCGGGGCTGTGACATCGGTGAGGTCAGCTGCGGCGAATCGGCCTCGGCCCTGCGGTTTCTGATTCCGCTGGCCGCCGCCCTCGGCGACACGGTGGTCTTTACCGGAGAGGGAAGACTGCCAAAGCGCACCACCGAGCTGTACAAGCCGCTGCTTGAGCCGCTCGGTGCCAAGCTCACCTATCCCGATAACGGCGATTTCCTGCCGCTTCGGGTGGAGGGACAGCTGAAGGCCGGCGAATGTGCTCTTCGCGGCGATATCTCCTCGCAGTTTGTGACCGGACTTCTTTTAGCCTTCTCCACCGTGGAGGGGACAAGCACCGTGAAGCTGACCACCTGTCTGGAAAGCCGTCCGTATGCCGATATGACGGTGGATGTGATGCGTACCTTCGGAATTCCCGTGCGGGAAACGGCGGATACTTATACCGTATCCGGCGGCCGGTATGAGCCGCGCGATTATTCGGTGGAGGGCTGCTGCTCACAGGCGGCTTTCTTTACCGTGGCGGCGGCCATTGGCGGCGAGGTCTGTATGCAGGGGCTGAATCCCGCCACAAAGCAGGGCGATGCCGCTGTGCTGGCGATTGCGAAGCGCTTCGGTGCTTCGGTTATAAAGGATGAAAACGGTGTGACCGTAAGGAGGGCGGAGAATCTTACGGCATCGGATATCGATGCCGCGGATATCCCCGATCTGGTTCCCGCGCTGTCCGTGATGGCGGCCTTTTCAGAGGGAACCACGGTCATTTACAATGCCGGCCGCCTGCGGATCAAGGAGAGCGACCGGATTGCCTCCACCAAAGCCATGCTGGAAGCCATCGGTGCTGAGGTGTACGAAACGGCGGACGGTTTAAGGATTGTCGGAAAGCCGTCGCTTCCCGGCGGACGGGTGGCTGCCTGCAATGACCATCGGATCGCGATGGCGGCGGCCGCGGCATCGGTCGGATGCACCGGCCCGGTCACGGTGGACGATATGAAATGCATCAACAAATCCTATCCTGCTTTTGTGCGGGATTTTGAAAGCCTGCAGGGAGGGAAAACAGAATGAGACGGTATCTTTACAGCGGAGCTTTTGACAGCCTTCCCGTAACCGAAACCGATGTGCTGATCGTAGGAAGCGGCATTGCCGGCCTGTATGCCGGTCTGCACATCGATTCCGCGCTCCGCACGGTTATCATCACCAAGGCGGATTTCGATAAATCCAATTCGTGGCTGGCCCAGGGAGGCATCGCGGCGGTTATTGATCCCGGCGATCATTTTGAATCCCATGTGGAGGACACGCTGAAGGCGGGCGCAGGACTTTGCGACGTCGAAGCGGTGGAGCTTCTGGTGCGGGAGGGCCCCGAAAACATCCGCGAGCTGGTGGAATGGAGCGTTCCCTTTGATACCAATCCGGAGGGCGAGCTTCAGATCACCCGCGAGGGCGGTCATTCCTGCCGCCGGATCGTTCACTGCGGCGGCGATGCGACCGGCCGGGAAACCACCCGGCGGCTGGCCGAGCTGGCGCTGGAGCGCAAGCATCTGGAAATCTGCTTCAATACCTGCCTTGTCGATATCCTGACCGAGGACGGTGCTGTCTGCGGCGCGGTACTCTCGGAGGGCGGCGTGGCCCGGATTATCCGCTGTTCCCACATTATTCTGGCAACCGGCGGCATCGGCGCGCTTTACAATCACACCACCAATCCGATGGGAGCGGTGGGCGACGGCATTGCGGCGGCCGGGCGGGCCGGCGCACGGGTTGTCAATATGGAGCTGGTGCAGTTCCATCCCACAACCATGGTTCCCCAGTCCGATATCGGCTCGGAGCGGCGCTTCCTCATCTCCGAAGCGGTGCGCGGCGAGGGCGGAATCCTGAAAAATCATGAAAACGAGCCGTTCATGCAGGGCAAGCATCCGCTGGCGGATCTCGCACCGCGCGATATCGTGACCCGGTGCATCCTGCAGGAGATGCGCAGAACCGGACGGGAGCACGTCTGGCTGGATGTATCCGCGATGGATGAAGCCTTCTTCTCGAAGCGCTTCCCGACCATTTACGGGGAATGCATCAAAAGCGGAATCGCCGTTCCGCGCGCCTTCATCCCGGTGCGCCCCGCCCAGCATTATCTCATGGGCGGAATCCATACCGATCTTGACGGCCGGACAAATATCGAGGGCTTATATGCCTGCGGCGAATGCGCATGGACCGGCATCCACGGCGGCAACCGTCTGGCCAGCAATTCCATGCTGGAATGTCTGGTCTTCGGGCGGCGGGCGGCGCAGTATATCAATGCGGCCGGGCAAAAGGACGGGCGGCCCCGTCTTTGCCTGCCGAAGGATCCGATGCCGGCCGGTGAGCCGATGGCACGCGGCTGGACAGCAAAGACCCGCGCCCATTTACGGGATGTCATGACATCCGATGCCAATGCGGTCCGCACGCAGGCAGGCATGGCGCACGGCAAGGCCGAGATCGATGCGATCCTCGCTGCCCTTGATACAGCTGCTCTGCCGGGCCGCGCCGATTGGGAGCTGTATGCCATGGCACAGAATGCCGCCTACATTCTTGACGGTGCGCTCGCACGGCGTGAGTCGGTCGGCGCCCATTATGTCGAGCCATGAGCCGGATTTTCGAAGCGGGACTGGATCCCGCCGAGCGCGTGGCTCTGCGCCGATGCGTCGAATACGAGCCGGAGGCCGTCGAGGCCTGCCTGCGCGATATGCTGGAGAGTCTTGGCATTTCCGATATGTTTACCGGAAAGAAGGTTGTGGTCAAGCCGAATCTGGTGATGAAAAAGGCACCGGAGGCCGCGGCGACCACCCATCCCGTCCTTCTCGGTGCGATGCTCCGGATCCTGTGTGAAAGCGCAGAATCGGTGACGATAGCCGAAAGCCCCGGCGGACCGTATACCGAAGCACTTCTCCGGGCGACCTATAAGGGCTGCGGGATTCAGGAGGCGGCCGATGCCTGCGGCGTTGTCTGCAATCTCGATACCTCCTTCCGTGAGGAGATCCTTCCCGAAGGAAAAACCTCCAAAATCATGAATCTGATCACGCCGATTCTGGAAGCGGATGTGATTGTCAATCTCTGCAAGCTGAAGAGCCATTCGCTGACCGGCTACAGCGGGGCGGTGAAGAACTATTTCGGAACGGTTCCCGGCGTGCAGAAATTCGAAACCCATGCGCGCTTCCCCGATTACGGTGATTTCGGATCGATGCTCTGCGATCTGGCCTCCCATCTGGTTTCAGGCAAGCCGACCTTCAATCTGATCGACGGTATCCTGGCCATGGAGGGCAACGGCCCGACCGGCGGATCCCCGCGCAAGGTCGGATGCCTGATCGGAAGCCGGAATCCCTTCAATGCCGATCGGATCGGCTCGGCCATCATCGGTGCCGATGGGGTTGTGATGCTGGAGGAAGGGACACGGCGCGGCTTCTGTCCGCCGTCTGCCGGGGAAGTCAGCCTGGATTCCCCGGAGCCGCTCGATGCGTTTGTCATCCCCGATTTTGAAAAGCCGGATACGGTGAGCGGCGGCAGTCGGTCGGTCTTCAAGATCCTGCCAAAGCTGTTCGGCGGCCGGCTGTATGCCTGGCTCCAGCCGCGGCCTGTGATCGACGGAGCCAAATGTGTCGGCTGCGGCGAATGTGTCAGAAGCTGTCCGCGCTCGGTGATTACCCTTGAAAAATCGGGAAACAGCAGAAAGAAAGCGATTATTTCCCCGGACAACTGTATAAAATGCTATTGCTGTCAGGAGCTCTGCCCGTACCGGGCGGTGCGGATCAAAAAGAATCCGCTGCTGAAGCTTCTGGGCGGCTGAAGAATACAGGAGAGCATTTTTATGAGTACCATTACGCAAAAGGCTCCTGCCAAAATCAATCTCTGGCTGGAGATTGTATCCAAAAGGCCGGATGGCTACCACGATATCGAAAGTATTATGCAGACGGTCGATCTCTGCGACGAGATCACGCTGGAGCGCCTTCCGTCTGGCAAAAAGCGGCAGATTGCCATTGACTGCTCCGTGCAGTCGCTGGCCTGCGATGAAAGCAATCTCTGCTACCGCGCAGCCCAGCTCTTCTTCGATGCGGCGGGGCTTCAGCATTACAGCGTCAACATTTCCATTGAAAAGCGGATTCCCGTTGCGGCCGGCCTGGCCGGCGGAAGCACCGATGCAGCCTCCACGCTGATCGGGCTGAACCGGCTCTATGGGACGGAATTCACCGTCGAGCATCTCTGTGCGCTGGGCGCACGGATCGGTGCGGATGTCCCTTTCTGCATCCGGAAAGGCATCCGGATCGCACGCGGCATCGGTGAGATTTTCTCCCCCTGCGCTGGGCTTCCGCCCTGCACGATTCTGATTGCCGTAGATGGGCCGGGCGTATCC
Source organism: Candidatus Flemingiibacterium sp. (assembly GCA_045578725.1). Lineage (GTDB taxonomy): Bacteria > Bacillota > Clostridia > Oscillospirales > CAG-272 > Flemingiibacterium. The sequence goes on along the minus strand of JAZNKS010000079.1, from coordinate 5,379 downwards.
ACACCGTGGGCCTACAAGCGGCTGGATGAAATGTACGATTTCGCTTCCCGTCGGGTGGATGCCTCCGCCTTTGCCTCGCTTCTGTGTCAGGGCGAGCTTTCCGCCATCGCCGCGGGAATGACGAATATCTTTGAATCGGCGGTTCTCCCTCAGCGTGCCCGCGCACAGGCGCTGAAGGACGAAATGATCGGGGGCGGTGCCCTCAATGCGCTGATGAGCGGAAGCGGCCCGGCGGTATTCGGACTTTTTGAGTCGGATGCCAAAGCGGAGACCGTGCGCACCCGATTGGCAGAGCGGGGAATCGAAGCCTTTGTCTGCCACCCATGCAAGGAATAAAAAATTTTTAGAATAGGAGTAAACCCAATGAAACCCACGAAACTCATCACCACCCTTCTGACGGCGGCCCTGATCGGCTGTCAGCTCTTCTCCTGCGGCAAGAAAGACGATGACTACATGAACTACAGCAAGTACCTCGACGAAAACGGTCACATCAAGGGCGTCAAGGCCTCCGAGATCGTAACGCTCCCCCAGTATAAGGGAATCGAGATCGATCCCGCCGTCTTTGAGGCGGATCCCGATGCGGTTCAGGAACAGATCGACGGTATTCTGGACGGCATGGCCAGCTACGAAAAGATCACCGACCGTGCGGTCGAGGACGGCGATACCGTCAACATCGACTATGTCGGCTCGGTCGGCGGCGTTGAATTTGAAGGCGGCAGCACCGGCGGTGCGGGCACCGAGGTAACGATCGGCGTGACCAACTACATCGACGATTTCCTCGAGCAGCTGATCGGCCACAAGCCGGGCGAAACCTTCGATGTCAATGTCACCTTCCCGGATAACTACGGCAAGGCCGAGCTGAACGGCAAGGATGCTGTCTTTGTCACCACGATCAACCATATCGTCGGCGATCCGCTGGAGCCCGAGCTGACCGTGGATATTGCAAAGGCTTACGGCTTTGAAACGGTTGACGAGCTGGTTGCCGATGTCGAAAAGTTTGTCATCGAGAATCAGAAGGCCGAAATCTTCTACGGTCTGCTGGAACAGGCGACCTGCTCCGAGATTCCGCAGGCAGCGATGGACTATGTCATCGCATACGACACCTCGGTTTACAAGTACTATGCCGATATGTTCGGCGTATCCGTTGATGAATATATGGAGCGTCAGGTCGGCTATAAAACGCTGAAGGATTATCTGGAAGCCAATAAGTCCAACCATGAGCAGATGGCCCGCTACTATCTGGCGGCACAGGCTATCGCCGAGGCAGAGGGCATTGCCGTAACAGCGGCGGATCTTGAACCGGCTGAGGACTTCGCATCGGCAATCGCCGAGTACGGCGAGCCCTATGTCAAGCAGTATATTCTGTTCCAGACGCTGCTCCCGCAGTTCATTCTGGACAACGGCGTTGTTGCCGACTGAATGCAAAACCAAAAAAGAGAGGCTTTGAAAGCCTCTCTTTTTTATTCAGCCGGTGTCAGCGAAAGCCGGATTTCGAGAATTTCGCCGGTGGGATTCTTTTTGAAGATTTCCTCCCATTGGCGGATCTCTTCTTCGGATGCCGAAGCGGCGGGCAGGTTCCATTCACCGTCAAGAACCTTCAGCGTGAGGATAAAGCCGAGTTCCAACTTCAGGGACAGCGTGACGGTGCCGTCCATGGCGGAGAGGGAAACGCTCTCCCAGCTGCCGTAAAGCGGATCCGCCTGCATAAGATGCTCGACGCGGCTGCCGACACGCGCACCGAAAAATCCCTTTTCCCAATCAGCCGTCAGAATCAGCTCGTCGGGGATCCGGTCATCGGGAAGCGGCTCCTCCATGGGATGGCCGTGGAAGACGGCCAGCACACCCGGGAAGTATTCCAGCGAGCAGACCGGCTGACCGGAGCCGTGCTCGGAATATTCCGTACGCAGATCACCGTAGAGCAGGCGGAGACCGGCGGTATCCATGGTCAGCAGCTGATGGAAATACCGGTAATCCTGCATAAAGCCGGGCAGATCCCGGTTGCGGCGGAAGATGACATCGATGGATTCACACTCCTTATCGTATCCTTTTTCGGTGAACTCCGCCTCCAGATCGTAGACCTCGCCGACGGTGCGGGATTCATCCGGCTCACCCAGCATGAGACGGCTGCCCGAAACAGAGGCCGGTCCGGATTCGTACAGAAAATCGTCATACCCCAATGCAGCTGTCAGCGCACCCATCGATTCAAACCAGGAGCTGTAGTTGTTGCTCCGGCGGAAGCGAAGCCCGCCATCGCCATCCTCATGGAAGGTGAGCGAATTCCGGTATCCCGGCTCGATCACCTGCGAGAAGCTGTCGCCGAGGAGATAATTGTATCCAAGTCCCGCATTTTCGGCACAGAGGAGCACGGCGCCGCCTGCTTCAAAAAGCCGGATGCCGAAGCTTGTGTGGAGGCGGAAATTATCGGAGAGGGGAAGTGTCTGATGAAAGGCGGTGATGCTTCGCGGGCGGTTGTATTCGTGCATCCGAATGCTCACGGGTACATCGAAGCCGGTGATCTCCAGAGTGTAAGGATAGGGCGGAAGAGTGCCCGAATCGGACTGTGCTGTCATCCATGCGGCAAGGGAGTTCCGCTCCACCGTGAAACCGGTGATGCGGCGCTCAAGGCGAATGCTGTCAAGGAGCGGCTGGATCACGGTTTCATGGTAGTTTTCGGGATCATCCCGGTAGATGTTGATATACAGATACAGAACCTCGTTCCGGTCGCAGGAGAGAACACAGTGAAGCGTTCCTTCAAGAAGCGTCATCTGCGGTGTTTCTTCAAAAAAGGTGCGGTACTGAACCCCATGGGGATTGGCAATTACCTCACCGGCGCGGATACCGTCCATGACATAACGGGGCACGGAGCCCTTCACATCGCACAGCTGCATCCGGGAATCGACCAGCCCCTGTCCGCGGCGGACCAGATCGCGGTAGATGGTCTGATCCCGCCAGGTTTCGGGTACCTCCAGATGGGCTGTGTACCATTCCAGCTCATGGGTTACGGCCTTTTTCTGCGTGTTCTGCGGATCGGACAGAGAAGGATCCTCATCCAGCTGGGTGATCTCAAATTCACGGATATTCCACCTAAAGCGGCCGAATTCATTCTCCCCTTCGACGGTGTCGTTGCCGATCCATACAAGCGTTCCGGGCTTGTAATGGCCCCAATACCGGCCCATGTATTCGTTGTAATCGTAATTCGGCTCCATCAGCGGATCTCCGTTCAGGGACTGGATATAAAAGCCGGTCTGCCCATCAAGCTCATATTCCACCGCCGCGCGGCTTCCGTCCGGCGAGAAGATCAGTACGTACGGCCTGGAGGCAGTCAGCGGAAGAAAGGCGCGGATCATCCGCCCGTCCTCGTGATGGAAGGTGATGCCCTCATAGAGCTCGCCCTTCTTTGTGAAGACCGCCGTCCATCCGAAGGCGGAAGCGGTATCCTCCGGCGGCAGCTGCTCCGGATCCTGCAGATAATAGACCTTCACAACCCGGAAGCGGCAGTCCTCCCAGTACAGCTCCGAGAACAGGCTGTAGCCATAGGCTTCGAAGACAAGCGTGTGCCCGTCGACGGGCAGGAAAATCTGCAGATCGTAGATTCCCGTTGAGCCCCAGCCATTGTCGGCGAAGGAAAGCTCCTCAAAGGAAACCTCGCGGGGCAGGACGATGTCCGGCGGCAGGGCCGGGATATTCGCGGCCGCACCGCCTGCAAACAGAGCCGCTTCGGTGGGGATGAAATCCTCATCGCCGCGAAGAAGCGCCAGAACATATTCCAGCTGATCGGTGAGCGCGCCGGTATCGCTTTTTTGCACCGCTTCGGAGGGCGTGACCAGCCCGCGCACGATTTCCTCGCCGGGACACATCCGGCCGGCCAGCCTGGAATGATAAAAGGGAACATAAGCAAAGGCGGATGCGCCGATCAGCGCATTTTCGGGTACCGATCCGTCAACGGCGCTGACACAGCCTTCAAAGGCTCCCTCGCCGATCGCACGGACAGAATCCGGCAGATGAATCGCCGCAAGGTTACCGTTCCCGGCAAAGGCATAATAGCCGATGTATTCAAGCGAATCGCCGAAATCGATTGTCTCCAGCTCCGTTCCCTGCACGGCATGGGCCGCCACGAAGCGGACGGAATCGGGGACGCGGAACGAGGTTTCGCCCTGCCGCTCATAGCGGAGCAGAATCGAGCCGTCCGAGGTCAGGAGCAGGCCATCCTTGCGGACGAAGGAGAGATTGTTCTCGGCGATGATCAGATCCACCAGATTTTCAAGGCCGGCAAAGGCATTGGCTTCCACTGTCTGTACATTGGTACCGAGGCGGATGATCTCAATCTTTTGCCGGTTTGCATTTTCAAGGAAGCTGAAATCCGCGATGGCTTCCACCGAATCCGGGACGGTGATATCCGTTTCCGTGCCTGTGTAGCGGAGAAGAACGCCGTCCTGGATGTAGAAGCCGTTCTCGTCGATAATCACCGGACGGGTCATAAGGCGGGCAAACAGAACGGCGGCAAACACAAGAAGCAGGCAGGCCGCCGTTCCCGCGGCTCGCCGGAGGATGAGAAGCGGCTTCTTCGGCGGCTTGCAGGTGATGCATTCATCTATGTACCACGGATCCACCCGGCCGACGGCATCCAGAAAATCGATCTCTCTCATACGGTGATTCCCTCCTTTTCCAGCAGCTTCTTCAGTTTGGCGCGCATCCGCGAGAGCTTGACGGATGCGTGATTTTCGGTGATTCCCACCGCCGCGGCCGCCCCTGCTACGCTATCGCCCAGATAATACCGCCGCATGAACAGAATGCGGGAGGATTTATCAAGGGTGGAAAGATAGTCGGACAGCACCGAGGCGGTCAGCGACAGCTCCTCCTCGGGGGACGGGGAGCTGCCGGCAAGATCGGTGAGCTCCTCGAAGATCGCGCTCCGCTTGGCTGCGGATTTGGTTCGGAAGAGCTTCAGCGCCAGATTCCGGGTGACGGCAACGAAAAAGGCGGGCAGAACCTGCGGTCGCTCGGGCGGCAGACTCTTCCACATACCGAGATAGCTGTCATTCATGCACTCCTCGGTATCCAGCCGGTCATGCAGAATGTTCATAGCCACCGAGCGGGCAAGACGGTCGTATTTGCTTTCCAGCTCCGGAATGGCTTTCTCGGATCGGGCCCAGAACAGGCCGATGATATCGGCATCGCTCATGTTGAATACCTCCTTTTTTGTCCTTTCACTCTGTATGTACCGAATCGCCGCGCCGATCTTACAGAAAATCGAAAATTTCTGCAATCATTATATCACAGACCGGCCCCGGTGGGAAGGACCATTACAAAAAAAGGCGCTGCTGCAAGTTGAAAACTTGCAGCAGCGCAGGCGCGTAAGCGCGTAGGGGCTGTTGCATC
>JAZNKS010000078.1:0-10807 GCA_045578725.1 Candidatus Flemingiibacterium sp. | reverse complement strand
TTTGACAAGCGATGCCTCGTTATAGCGCGGAGGCGGCTCGGTGAAATGCTGGCTCGGCTCGGTCAGATCGTGCTTCAGACGATCGCCCTCCTCAAGGCGCGGCAGCTTGAGGCTCTTTTCCGGCGTATCCGCATCGGCCGCATTGGGAGCAACATACTCCTCGGTTTCCTCATACAGGGACATATAGCCGTGGAACTTGATCGTATAGCCGCTGGAACGGAAGATATAGCCTCCGGCCTCCAGATCGGCGGTGACAGTATCCAGCTCGGCCGATGCCATCTGGCTGGCCATAAAGCGCTCCCATACCAGCTTGTACAGACGGTACTGATCGCTGGTGAGCAGCTTCTTCACCTTATCCGGCTCGATGGCGGGATTGGCGGGACGGATCGCCTCGTGCGCATCCTGCGCACCGGCCTTCGTCTTGAAGATGCGGCGCTGTGGCGGGTAGAAATTCTCGCCGTATTTTTCAACAATATATGCCTTCGCCGCATCGGCTGCCTCATCGGCAATGCGGAGCGAGTCGGTACGCATATAGGTAATCAGACCCTGTACACCGCCCATGGCGCTGCCCAGATTGATACCTTCGTACAGCTCCTGCGCCACACGCATGGTGCGCTGGGCCTGGAAGCCCAGCCGGCGGGATGCCTCCTGCTGCATGGTCGAGGTGGTGAAGGGCGGAGCGGGGCTCTTGACACGGATGGCCTTCCTGACCGAGCGGACGAGGAATTCCCTGCCGTCTACAGCCGCAACCACCTTCATGGCATCGGATTCGTTATGAAGCTCGATCTTTCCGGATGCATCGCCCCAGAATTTTGCCTTTACTTTGCCGTGATTCTTGTTTTCCAACAGGACATCGATGGTCCAGTATTCCACCGGCAGGAAGGCGCGGATTTCCTCCTCGCGCTCAACGATGATGCGGGTGGCCACCGACTGTACACGGCCGGCGGACAGACCGCTCTTGATCGTCTTCCAGAGGAACGGACTCAGCTTGTAGCCGACAATCCGGTCAAGAATCCGGCGCGCCTGCTGGGAATTGACCAGGCCCATATCGATATCGCGCGGAGCCTTCATGCCGGCCTTGACGGTCTTCTTGGTCATATCGTTGAAGGTAACACGGCGGCTCTTTTCGGGCGGTACCTCCAGCGCAGCGCTGAGATGCCATGCGATAGCCTCTCCCTCGCGGTCAGGGTCCGTTGCGAAATAGACTTTATCGGCTTTTTTTGCTTCTTTTTTCAGATCCTTGATCAGCTGTCCCTTGCCGCGGATATTGATATACTTTGCCTGAAAATCGTTTTCGATATCAATGCCGAGCGTGCTCTTGGGGAGATCGCGGATGTGACCGTTGCAGGCAACAACCTTATAGCCGGATCCGAGATGTCCCTTGACCGTACCGGCCTTGTGCGGGGACTCCATGATAACAAGATTTGACATCTGTGGGTAGTTCTCCTTACTGAATAGAAAATTATACTAACTTGCGGTACAGACCGCCCGGAAGGGCTTCTGCCAGCGAATACATCTCAAGAATGGTCAGGCTGGACAGCACCTCGCCGGCAGGAATTCCGGTCCGCGCGATCAGATCGGGGCTGATGGCCTCGGTGGATGGCATGGCATCCAGAACACGCCGCTGAAGCTCGTCCAGCATATTGATCCGTTCCCGCTTCTTCTGCTCTAAAACCGGATTGCTCTCAACCGGTTTCACATCCGCTTTTCCGGGTGCGGGCGCTTCCTTTTTGACAGCCTCCGTCCTTGGCGGACGGTTCTCCTTTTTGCGCTCATAGGAAATGGGACGGACGATGGGATTGGCAGGCTGGCCGTTGGGTGCAACCGTCTTTCCGAGCCGTTCCCGCATACGGTAGTTCATCTCATAGTGGATATATTTCTCGCTCTTGATAATATGATCCAGAGGCTCCAGCTTATACAGATCCGCGAAATCCTCCACGATATCCTTCGCACCGCAGCAGACACGGGCACCGTCGCGGAGCAGCCGGTTGGTGCCGGCGCTGGCTTTCTGATCGATATTGCCGGGAACGGCGTACACCATCCGGTTCTGATCGGCCGCCTTGCGGGCGGTGATCAGCGCACCGCTGGTTTCATCGGCTTCGACAACCAGCAGGGCATCGGAAAGACCGCTGATGATGCGGTTGCGGATCGGGAAATTCCGCCCGTAGGGAGCGGTATTCGGCTCAAATTCGCTGATGACCATACCGTTCTGTGCGATCTGATCGAGCATCGGTGCATGATCGTGCGGGTAGGGCACATTGACACCGGAGCCGAGAACGGCAACAGTCGGTGTATCAAAGAAGAGCGCGGTATTGTTGGCCACCGAGTCGATGCCGTAAGCCGCACCGCTGATAATAATCGCACCGTATCCGCAAAGCTCGCGTACGATGCGGAAGGCGGCCATCTTGCCGTATTGCGTCATATTGCGGGTTCCGACCACGCCGGTGCAGAACCGGCTGTTCAGATTCTCGATACTTCCGCGTGCATACAGAACCAGCGGCTTATTGAAGAGGCCGTGGAGGCGCTCCGGATACATCGGGCTGTCGCAGGGAATCACCCGGATTCCCTCCATAAAGCATTGCTCCAACACCGCTTCGGCATGGGAGAGATCCTTATTCTGCAGTTTTTTCAGAACGGTCTGGCTGCAGTCGGGCACCTGCATCAGGGCTTCCTTATCCGCCTCGTAAATCGCTTTGGCGTCTTCAAAGACGCGCAGCAGACAGGCCGGCTCATTGCTTCCCGCACCGCAGATCGCGGCAAGCCAGATCCAGTAGAGGGCATTTTTCATCCCGCTGTTTTTTGCTGTCATACCGGAATTCGATCCTTTCCTTGGCTTAATTTTATCATCTTACAGAATAGTATACCTCTTACGGAAAGAAATTGCAAGAGTTTTGGATTACTATTTGAAAAAAATTTTCTTTTTAATATAGAAAGCTTTTGTTTTTGTTCCTATATTGTATATTATTTGACCTTGAGCGACAGGACATGACGCTCATCGGGCGTAACATAGGCGGTATAGTTGGTGTTGTAGATCACGAATCCCGGCTTGGCTCCGCCCGGCTTGCGGACGTTTTTGATCTGCGTGTAATCAACCGGAACCTGAACTCCCTCCGAGGCCTTGGAATAATAGGCTGCAATCATCGCCGCCTCCGTGAAATCCCGGTCGGTCGGCTCCTTGCCGTCCGTAATCAGCACGCAATGGGAGCCGGGCTGATTCTTGACATGGAACCAGTAATCGGTCTTGTCGGCGGCCTTGGTTGTCAGATAATCGTTCTGATGGTTATTCTTGCCGCAGAGAATCCGCGCGCCGTCGGTGGAACGGAATTCCATCAGCTTGGGCGCGGACAGCTTTTTGGCGGTGTAATTTTTCATCTTTGAAGCGTAGCCGGACCGGTACAGTTCGTCGCGGATCTCCGCGATATCGCTCTCGGCCTCGGCGCGCGTCAGCGAATCGAATACGGTGTAAATATACTCCAGCTCCGCCTCCGCCAGCTTGATCTGCCGGGCCAGCTCCACCTCAGCCGTCTTGGCCTTGGCGTATTTTTTATAGTAACGCTGGGCATTCTGCTGAGGTGCCAGCCGCTTGTCCAGCGGGATCTCGACCGCCTCGCATTCCTCGCTGTAATAGTTCTCAAGGACCGCGCTTTCCATCCCTCTCTGCAGGCGGTAGATGTTCGCCGTGATCAGATCCCCCCACAGCTTGTACTGCTCCTTATCCGCGCAGGCCTCCAGATCGCGGGTCTGCATTTCGATCTTGCGCCGCAGACGGGTTTCGGCATTGGACAGGATCCGGAACAGATCGGAGGTCCGCTGCTTGATCCGCTCCGCGCGGTCGCGCCGGCCGAAATACTCGTCCAGCAGAATGCCGAAGCTCTCAACCCTCCGGATTTCATACTGCGCACCGTATTCCAGCGGTTCAAAAAAGCTGTATTCAATCGCCTTGCCGCTCAGATCGCAGACAAGCCATGGTTCAAATTTTCCTTCCCGGATCAAGCCTGTGACCGTAAAAAAGGCCGTTTCCAGCGCTTTGGCATCGCAGTCACGCACCGATCGGCTCCCGGCACCCGCGCGGCAGACAATCTCGCGGATCGTCAGCGAGGAAAAGCCGTAAAAGCCGCCGAGCAGGAATTTCTCTGCCGTGACATCTCCCGCTTCGGCCAGCGCTGCCCGGAAGCCCTCCGCATCCGTCATCAGCGGATTCCGCTTTTTCTGCTCCGGCGGCAATTCGTAAGGAAAGCCGGGCAAAATCTGCCGGAAGGAGGAGGCAAGGTCAATGATCCGCAGAGCGCTGACCACCTTTTTCTCCTCGTTCAGGAAGATGATATTGCTGTATTTGCCCATCGTTTCGGCAATGAGATACTTTTTGGACTTATAGCCCATCTCATCAAAGCCGTCGAAGGCGAATTCCACCGCCCGCTCAAAGCCGAGCTGGGTCACGCCGATCAGTCTGGCACCGGTCAGATGCTTGCGCAGCAGCATACAGAACATCGGAGCCGCCGGCGGATTCTCCTTGACCGCCGATGTAATATGAAACCGGGGATTGTTGGATCCGGCCGACAGCACCAGCCGCAGATTTTCCCGCCCCGCATGAAGCAGGAGCACCAGCTCATCCCTCTCGGGCTGGGTCACCTTTTCCACCCGCGCATCCAGAATCCGTTCGTTCAGTTCGTGTACAATGGCGGAAACCATTCCCGCATCAAAAGCCATCGCTCTGACCTACCTTTCCCGTGATCTTCGGCATCACGCACCGTTATGAAAGAAAAGCAGCCGGAAAATCCGGATTCCGACTGCCAGAAACATTATTTTTCACCGATGACATACACACGGCTTTCCAGCAGCTGTCCGCCGAGGCGCCCGGCCAGCGCAATGGATGCCGGGTTGTCATCCTCCACCTCATAAAGCGGAGATCCGCCCGCTGCCCGGATGGCCAGCGCCAGCGCCGCCGCATTGGAGCGTGCAAAACCGTGTCCCCGGAATTCTACCGCCGTTTCCACACCGATATCGATCTCGCCGCCGTCCTCCAGCGGACAGCCGGATGCCGCCGCGGAGACAATCTGCCCGTCGATCACCGTCCCGAAAGCCGCATGGCCGCAGGCATGGAGCATGGCAAAATCCGTATCCGTCCGATCCGTGAACCCGTCGGCATCCGTAATCTCCTGCGTGGAATCCAGAATGTCCGAAGGATCCGGCGAAACGGAATAGACATCCGTGCGCGAGACACGGCAATCCTCAGGTGAAAAGCCGAATTTCGCCAGAAATTCGCCGACACGCGCTTTGGCCCATTCCGCCGCTTCAGGCGATCCGAGGCGGTCGCCAAAACGCTCTGCCCATTCATGCCCAAGCTCCTTAAATGACGGAAAAACCGCAATCTTCACGCCGTCTTCTGTCAGAACCGCCGTCAGAGGCATCGCCATATGGAAGCCGTCCCGGAGCAGCTCCTCCCCCTCTTCATCTGTGAGAATGGAAACCGTCCGCTTCATTCGGCTGCCTCCCTGTGTGAGATCAGAAAATAGAATTCCGCCTGCTCTAACTTCACAAAGGGATCGCGTCCGCAGTTGCCGGACACAGCCTGCAGCCGGCCGGTATACGGCTCCAGCTCATGAAGCGAACCGAACCGGCAGGCTCCTGCGGAAAGCGGAAGATCAAACAGGGGATCTGCCGACGCCTCGCCGGCATAGACCACGCTCACATCCATCCACCCCTCGGTATGCTGAGCCGGTGTATAGGCATCGTAGCAGATCCAATAGCCTCCGTCCTGCGCCTCGGCGCCGTTGACGGACATCACCTGCATCCGCTTCTGCGGCGGAAGCTTGCCGTTATAGGCATACAGCGCCTTGATAAAGGTCTTTTCCGTTTCGGAAAGGATCGTTTCACTGAGATACGAGCTGTCCCCGTCGGCAAGATAGGCAGCCACCGACTCGGCATCGGCGGTAACAATCGGCATATAGAGCACGGTAATCTCCGTGTTCTGCTTGATGAATTTCAGAAAATCCAGCGCGGCCGTCCATCCGTCGGGATCGTCACGCCGCATATAAAACCGGACGCCGTGGGATTCTGCGGCCCGCGCCTTGGCATCATAATATTCCAGATAGACCGTATCCCCGGTATCCACCTCTTCGCTTGTCAGATAGACACCGAGCCGGAAGACAAGCCCCATTCCGAGATCCGTAAATACAAAAATCAGAACAGCCGCTGCCAGAACCGACACTGCGACCAGAATCAGCGCCCGTTTCAGCACCTTTTGTCCGTATTCTGACAAAGCAAACATCCGCAGCACCTCACAGTATCAAAATCGAAATTTCTTTTTTCATTATACCACACGCTTTGATTTTTGGCAAGCGCTTTGGAACAATTTTTCCGATAAAGAAAACAGAGATACCACGCTCTGCCAATATCGCACAGCGCGGTATCCCTTCGGTTCGGATTCGATTTTACGCTTCCTTGCTGATGACCTGCTTTCCGTTATAGGAACCGCAAGCTCTGCAAACTCTGTGAGCGAGGTTGTACTCACCGCACTTCGGGCACTTAACCATACCCGGCATATCGAGCTTCCAGACGTTGGAACGTCTCTTGTCACGTCTCGCGCTGGAGACTTTCTTCTTCGGTACTGCCATTTCACGACACCTCCTTAACCGTATAACAAAATTATACTATAATCTACTTGTCTTCAAGCAGCTGTGCCAGAACGGCCAGCCGCGGGTCAATCTCCTTCTTTTCGCAGGAGCATTCACCCTCATTGAGATTCCTGCCGCACTTGGGGCAGAGTCCCTTGCATTCCTCCGAGCAGATCTCCCTTACCGGGAAGCTCATCAGAAGCTCTTCCGCAATGACCGAATCGAGATCCAGCATACCGCCGACAATTTCAATGTAATCATCGGCCTCCTCCTCGGAGGTATTTTCCAGTTTGCCCTGCTCAATGGCCGTCCGGCTGAGCGAGATCTCAAAACTGCGTGACAGCGGCTTCAGGCATCTGGCGCAGCAGGTATCGTATGTGAGTACCGCTCCGGCATCCAGCCGCATATAGCCGCCCATATTGACAATGCCGCCCTTTACCTGAACCGGCGATGTGTAGACCACATCGTCGATCGCCGTATCGAAGGGAAAATCACCTTCCGTCAGCGAAAAAGTGTAGTCAAACGCAATCTTATCGGTATCACCGCTCAGAAGCTGACGTATATCAATCAGCATATATTCGTCCTTCCTTTGCAGCTAACTTATTTATTATAAACTATTTTTTTGAATTTGTCAAGAGTTCCGGGGAAATATTACGAAAAATTCTGCAATTGCGCCGTTTTTTCCGGTGCTTACTTTACATCCTCTTCGTAAAGGCGGATCGTATAATGCATGATTTCCTCAAAATTCATCCACTCCACGCGATCAGAAAGATGCGCGCCAATCCGTCGTCCCACTTCGTCCAGAGCCCGCAGACCGGTGCCCAGTCCGTTAGAAATCAGACTTTGCCAGTGTGTGATGAGGATCGGCCAGCCGTTCGTATCCAGCACGCGGATAATTTCGCCTTCGCGTCCATCCGCCGTGGTGTTGCTTTTTGAGTGGGTATAATATACGGAAAGCACCGGCGCAGGATCATCGATAATCAAACTAATCGGTACTTTTTTCATTTTTCTCCCTTGGCATAACAACTCTGCGATACGGTAAACCTACAGAACTCTCCGCCCCTCAATGGCACGCATAAGCGTAACCTCGTCAGCATATTCAAGTTCGCCGCCCACCGGGATTCCGTATGCCAGCCGTGAAACCTGAATTCCGAAGGGCTTGATCAGCTTGGTCAGATACATGGCCGTTGCCTCGCCCTCCACCGTCGGATTGGTGGCAATGATGATTTCCCGGACCGAACCGTCAAGTCTTGCCAGCAGCTCCTTGATCCGGAGCTTGTCCGGACCGATTCCGGCCATCGGGGAAATCGAACCGTGGAGCACATGATAAACGCCGCCGAATTCCTTGACCTTTTCAAGAGACATGACCGCCTTGGCATCCTCCACAACGCAGATCACCGACCGGTCGCGCTTTTCGTCGCGGCAGACCGGGCACAGATCCCCATCGGAGATATTCTGGCAGACAGGACAGCTCTTCACCCCGGTTTTGGCCTCCCTCACCGCATCCGCGAAGGCTGCAGCCTCTTCCTCCGTGAAGTCCAGCACCGCAAAAGCCAGCCGGACCGCCGTCTTGCGGCCGATTCCCGGCAGATGACGGAACTGTTCGATCAGCTTCTCCAGCGGAAGAATATATTCCGACATTTTCTTCAGAACAGGCCGGGAACGTTCATTTCGCCGGTGATCTTCTGCATTTCGGAGGCATTGGTCTCTTCAACCTTCTTGATGGCCTCATTAACAGCCGCAACCAGCAGATCCGACAGCGTTTCGATATCGTCGGGGTCCACAATCTCCGGCTTAAGATCGATGGACAGAATCTCTTTCTTGCCGCTGATCTTCACGCCGATGACACCGCCTCCGGCCGAAACCTCGTACTCGCGGGAATCCAGATCCTCCTGGAGTGCCTCCATATCCGCCTGCATCTTCTGTGCCTGACGGATCATAGCATTCATATTCTGCGGGCCGCCGCCCATTCCCTTCGGCAAACGTGCTTTCATAGTAGTAAACCTTCCTTCCTGTTACTTTGGCCGTTACGGAGCGAAGCTGTCCATCAGCTCGTCCATATCCCTGCCGTTTTCCTTTTTTTCGGGTGCATATTCCAGCCGGACGGTATTGGAGTCCAGCCGTCCCTCCTCAAAGGTGTTGAGCACCTCGAGGAGCGTGGGAAACATATTGGTAATAATCGTCTGCGCCATCTGATTTCCGGTGCGGATGTGCACGAAATCATCGCTGCTGACGGTAAAGCCCTTGGCCGATTCCCGCAGCAGACTGCCAAGCATGGCATCGCGGTCACAGCATTTCTGCACAAAATCCGCCCAGTACGGAAGCTGGCGGTATTCCCGTTTGCGGGGGGGCGGTGCTTCGGGATCCGGAGATACCGCTTCCTCGGCGGCCGCTTCGGCTTTCTCCGCCTCTGTATCCACTGTTACGGTGACGGGTGGGGCGACGGGTGCACTGTTCATCCGGAGGGCACCGGATTTGATCTTGTCCTCCAAAAGCGAAACCCGTGAGAGCAGGGATTCGGCGCTGGCAGAAAAACGCTCATCGCTGAGCCGCACCAGCGTCATTTCCGCTGTCAGGCGGCGGGAAGAGCCGGAGGCCCGCATAGCAGCCATGGCGCCGTCCAGCAATTTGGTATGATAGATCAGCGTTTCGACAGCAAAACGGCCGGCGATGCCGACCAGCTCGGCATACTGCTTTTCGGACAGATCCAGATAATCTCTGGCATTCTTTGTGGTTTTGACAACCAGCATATCCCGGTAAAAGGCGATCAGCTCCTGCCAGAAGACAGCCAGATCGCGGCTGGAGCGATAAAGCTCGCCAACCAGCGAGAAAATGGTATCATAATCCTTGTCGCAGACCGCATTCAGCAGAGCGAGAAGGATGTCCCGTCCGCCTGTGCCTGCGATATCTTCAACAACCGCTGCCGTTACCGGACGGTTCTCGCCAGCGCACAGCTCCAGAAGGGAAATCGCATCGCGCATACCGCCCTGTGCCAGATGGGCCAGCATAAAGGCGGCCTCATGATCCAGCGTAATGCCCTCTTCGGCTGCGATATATTCCAACCGCGAGGCGATCACATCGCCGGAAATACGGCGGAAATCGAAGCGCTGGCAGCGGGACAGAATCGTTGCGGGGATCTTCTGCAGCTCGGTTGTGGCCAGAATGAACATGACATGAGCCGGCGGCTCCTCCAGCGTTTTCAGCAGAGCGTTGAAGGCGCTGGCCGACAGCATATGAACCTCGTCGATGATATAGACCTTCTTTGACAGCTCAGCCGGCATATAGCCGACCTCGTCGCGGATGGTCCGGATATCGTCTACGCCGTTGTTGCTGGCCGCATCCATTTCAATGATATCGATGCAGGCGCCCGATTCGGCGCTTTTGCAGGCCGGGCACTCGCCGCAGGGATCGCCTCCGACGGGATGCTCGCAGTTGACCGCCCTGGCAAGGATCTTTGCGCAGGTTGTCTTGCCGGTTCCGCGGGTTCCGCAGAACAGATAGGCATGGGATGTCTTGTGATTCTCCACCTCATAGCGGAGGATGGAGGTAATGTGATCCTGGCCGCAGACATCCGAAAAGCTTCCGGGACGCCATTTCCGGTAAAGTGCCTGATGCAAGATCTCACCTCCAAAATCAAAACAGACAAGCTATAAAATAAGGCCACACACCGATCGCTCGAACGGCTCCTATGCGCGGAAACGTCAGCATATGCTCGGGACAGGCTGCCTCGCGGCACATCGGAGTAACCGCTTAATGCTGCTTGGTTCCCCACCTGACATGGTTCACAGCCTCCGATTGCGCAAGACCCATCCGTCATCACATAAAATCTGCCGCGCAGACCACACAGAATCAGCCCTCACGAAAGGAATCCACCCCTGCTGCAGCGGATTGCAGGTACAAGGCACCGCTAATTCCCCGGCTGGTATGGCCTTATTTTATAGCTTGTTAAAAATCTTGTCGGTATTCCCGACGACAATATATTATAACAGATTATTTTAAATTTTGCAATAGGTTTTCGCAAATTTACAGCCTGGTTATATTTTCGGATCACTTAAAGTAATTTTTAAGCCCGAGCGTTTTGCGAAGCTTGATGATATACAGCGTTATAAGCTGTGTCACGGCAAGGTCATACACCAGAAACGTAAAGTTGCAAATGCCGAACACGAGCGGAGTAAACCCAAGTCCCGTATCCG
>JAZNKS010000077.1:0-44795 GCA_045578725.1 Candidatus Flemingiibacterium sp. | reverse complement strand
AGAAGATCGGCTATCTGCCGCAGGAGCTGGGGCTGCTTCCGATTCTCACCGTCCGGGAAAACATCCGCCTTCCCCGGCTGATTGCCGGCCGGCCCGAGGAGGCAAGTCTGTTCGAAAAGCGGGAGGATGTGCTGGGCATTGCCGATTGCTTTGACAAATTCCCGCATGAGCTGTCGGGCGGCCAATGTCAGCGTGCGGCGATTCTGCGGGCGCTGGCAAACGATCCGGAAATCCTCATCGCCGATGAGCCGACCAGCCATCTCGACAGCGAAAATACCGCACGCTTTCTGTCCCTGCTTGAAGCGCTGAAAAAGAAGGGAACAACGGTCATTCTGGCAACGCATGACGAGCGTGTGGCCGGATGCGCCGACAAACGGCTTCAGCTTCGGGACGGCCGACTTTTTTAGACTTTGAAAGGAGAAGCATCATGATTCATCCGTTTCCGCCCATTGAAGAAAGAGGGCCTCTGCCGCTCGAACATTTCCCGACCCGGATGCAGGCTTTTGTGTTCCGGAACTGGGGCATGGTTGAGCCGTCTGTGCTGGCATCAATTCTCGGCTGCAGTACCGATTCCGTCCGGGAGCTGGCCGTCAATATGGGTCTGCCCGCCGATCCGTGCGGCGATTATGAGGCCTGGCGCACGAAGGGCTACATCACGATCATCCGCGCCAACTGGCATCTTTGCACCTACTCCCAGATTGCCGGTCTGCTCGGCTGGAGCGAGGAAAAGCTGGCCTTCATCCTGCGCGAGGACGATTTCCTGAGCCACAAGCTGGGCCATTTTAAGCCGGCCGTCGAGCCGGTGGCTTATGAAAAATTGGATGCCGCATCGATCGCCGAAACCGCCCGCTTAAGGGAGAGGATTCGGGCGCTGTATGCCTCGCTTCCCGCACCGACGGCCAAGCCGCTCGATTTTGTGCCGATGTTTTCGGAGGCTGTCCGGGATCCGATGCCCGGCAAGACAGATCGCTTTGAATACCGCATCATCTATTCCTACTGTGCGCTGTACGGGGATACCTTTGCCGATCCGGCGCTGCTGGAGGCTTCCTTCCCCGAGGAACTTCTGGCCGCCTATCAATCCCTCGGCATCAACGGCATCTGGACACAGGCGGTGCTCTATACGCTCACGCCGAATCCCTTTGAGCCGTCGCTTTCCGAGGGCTATGAATCCAGACTTGCCGGGATGCGCGCTCTGGTGGAGCGGCTTGCACGCTACGGAATCAAGCTTTTTCTGTATCTCAACGAGCCGCGTGCCATGCCGCCGGAATTCTTTGAGGGCCGGGAGCAGCTTCGCGGCACCGTCCATGCGCAGACCGGCTACGGAAGCCTCTGCGTATCCGTGCCCGAGGTGCGGGAGTATCTGCGTGCCTCGTCCGAATATCTCTGCCGCGCGGTGCCGGGACTCGGCGGCTATCTGACAATCACCGCCAGCGAAAATCAGACCAACTGCTACAGCCATGCCATCGAAGGAAACTGCACCTGTCCCCGCTGCCGTGAGCGGCGGCCGAGTGATGTCATTGCCGATGTCAACCGGGCGCTGTATGAGGGCGCGGCGGCGGTGAATCCCGACTTCCGGATGCTGGCCTGGAACTGGGCCTGGAACGGGAGGCAGGAGAATATGATCGCCGATACGGTGAAAAAAATGCCCGAGGGAGTCGCGCTGATGTGCGTATCCGAGGAGGCGGTCACCAAGATTGTCGGCGGAGTCGAAACCTCCGTGCGCGATTATTCGATCTCGGTGGAGGGGCCGGGCGAGCTGGCAAAGAACGCCTGGCGGGAAGCACACCGTCTGGGACATCCCACCTATGCCAAATTGCAGCTGGGAGTCACATGGGAGATGGCCTGTATCCCCTGCATTCCCGCCTTTGACAAGATTTATCGCCACCTTTCGGGGGTCTGCGAGGCCGGCGTGAATGGCATTATGCTCGGCTGGACGCTGGGAGGATTCCCATCACCGACCCTCCGCCTTGCGCAGGGCTTTTACGAATCCGGCGGGATTCCGGAAAAGGAGAAGCTGTATGCCCGGATGTTCCCGGATGCCGATCCGGACACGCTTGCCATAGCTTTCACGGCGCTGAGCGAAGCCTTTGATGAATACCCGTTCCACATTATGAGCGCCTACAACGGCCCCCAGCAGATGGGGTGCGCCAATCTTCTCTGGGGCGAGCCGACCGGGTGGAAATCCACGATGGTCTGCTATCCGTATGACGATCTGGACGGCTGGCGATCGGTTTATCCCCGCGAGGTCTATCTCTCCCAGCTGGAGAAGCTGGCATCGGGCTGGCATCAGGGGCTTGCGCTGCTGGAAGCGGCGGCCGCCAAAAGCGCGGATCCAACACTCCATTCGCTGGTGCGCTGGACGAAGGCCGCCGACTGTCAGTTCGGATCGATGGTCAACCAGTGCCGATTCGTGATGGCGCGGGAGGCGGGCGGCGATCTTTCGCCGATTATCGATGACGAGATCCGGCTGGCGCGGGAATTGATGCTTCTCTGCGGCGAGGATCCGACCATCGGCTATGAATCATCGAATCATTATTTCTTCACGCGGATGAGTCTGGCCGAAAAGATTCTCTGCTGTGAGAAGCTGAAGGAAAACCATAAGTAAAGAATGACCCTGCGGGAAAAGCTCCTGCAGGGCTATTCTTGTTATGTGACGGTAAGAAAGGCGCGCTCGATGTTTGCTGCTCCGTCAGCACGGACGGTGATCCGGTTTTTGCCGGGTTTCAGCAGACCGGCGCCGACCTGGGCGGTGATTTTCAGAAGCGGCGTGGGATGATCGGTATAACAGTAGCCGGCACCGGAGGGCTGCTGGGGCGCGGGCCAAAAAATCTGCCGGTCAATATAAGCCGGATCTCTGGTAATGACAGCAAGCGGTGTGCCGTTCAGCGAGATTTCAAGCGGAAGGGAAGGATTGGCACCGGAGAGCACAAGCTGCAGAACACCGGCCTCCGTGCGGCAGATGCTCAGAGGAATTTCGGCAGAAATCCCCGGCATCAGCGACAACGGGAGCGGTGCAAAGCAGTTGGTTCCGCCTGCCCCTTCGCCGTACGGATAGCCGCCGCGGCGCTCGACGGCAAAGGTCATGGGGAGTATTCCCCCAAGTGCTCCGGCGACCTGCCGGGTGAAATCGGAAAATTCGCGGGTTCCCCATGGCTTTGTCCCGGCGGGCACAAGAGGACGAATGATTTCATCGGGCGCGCTGAGGTAATTGAAGCCGACAATGCCGTCGGCGCCCTCGGCGATCCACTCGGCGAACACGCCTCGGTAGAAGTCATCGTCCTGCCAATGGCAGGCATCCGAAGAATGCCAGGTGTCCCAACACGGATAGATTTCCGTATCGGTTCCCGCGGCCATCCTTCGGAAAGAGGCGACATCGGCGGAAATACTCCGCGAGCCGACTACAAGATACTGGACAAGATCTTCGGCCAGCCACGCTTCAACATCAAAGCCATCCGCATGACAGGCGGCGGGGTTTTCGGGAATCTTCACGCCAAGCTTCATGCCGTGGGGAATGCCTTTGCACAGACGGCGGAGAAAATCGGTGACGCAGTCCCGCATCTCCCATTGTGCCCCGACCGGCAGGCAGGGAAGGTGCCGGAGAAAATCAACCGTTAAGCCGTCGAAGGCATATTGACCGGCCATCTGCGTGATATACCCGACCTTGAAGTCGCGCAGACCCTCGGCGGCAAGGTTCCACATATTGCCCTCGGGCCGCCAGCTGCCGACGGTCCAGTCGGGATGAGCCTCCTTGATCGGATTCACGCGGCGATCGGTGTTCTGGAAAAGATCTACCTCGGAAAATCGGTGGTGCCAGTATGCCTTGATGCCCCGGCGGTGAGTTTCGTCAATCAGCCGGGCCATCATGTCGATACCGCGTTCCTTGAAAGACCGGTAAACCGTGAGGTCGTTGCATTCGCATTCCGAGGGCAGGAAACGGTGCGTTTCCCATGCGATCACATCGGGCTTTGCACCTTGATCGACGGCGTAGAAAAGGGCGCTTACCAGCGCATCGGGATCGGCATGGCCGTATTCACCGAAGCAGGGATCGTACTGAAAAAGGATTTTCATGGCCGTGTTCCTTTCTTTTCGGGCAGCCCGCTTATCCGGCAATCGGCAGATTCAGCGCGTAGCCGGCGACAATGCCGAGCACGGCGGCCAGACAGATGATGAGAATCGGGTGCACCTTTTTGAAGGCGAGGACGGTTCCCAGCGCGAAGATAACGAGCGAACCATAGAAGGCGGTCGAGGTGAAGACTGCCGGATCAAAGCCGCCGGCAAAGAAGACCGTCATGCCGATCGAGATAACCGTCGCGCCGATCAGACCAATGACCGCCGGCTTGAGACCGCTCATGCAGCCCTTGACGATGCGGTTCTTTTTGAAGGCCTCGTAGCACCGGGCAACGATCAGGATGATGATGAACGATGGAAGTACCACACCGAGAGTGGCCGCGATTGCACCGAGCCATCCGGCCTGTGAGGTGCCGATGTAGGTCGCCATATTGATGGCGAAGGGGCCAGGGGTGGATTCGCTGACGGCGATGAAGTTGATCAGCTCGGCATCGGTGATCCAGGCCTTGGCATGAACCGCATCCTCGATCATCGGCATCATGGCGTAACCGCCGCCGAAGGTGAAGGCGCCGATTTTGAAAAACTCCCAGAAAAGCTCGAGAAGAATCATTTTTCGGATGCCTCCTTCCCGACAAGCGATGAAATCAGCCCGACAACTGCGCAGGCGGGGATGATAATCAGCACATTCACATCAAAGAGAGCCGCCGCGACGAAGGCAGCAGCCGCGATGCTATAGGCGATGGCACGGCGGGGGCACTTTTTGAACATCGTCACGAAGGATTTGAGAATCAGCGCCAGCACGCCGGCACGGATGCCGTAGAAGGCGTACTGCACCGGCTTCAGCGACGAAAATTCGGCGAGAACCCGGGCGATAACGGAGATGATGAGAAACGAGGGGAGGATAACGCCCAGCGTAGCACAGGCTGAGCCGAGGACACCGGCGACCCGCCAGCCGATGAAGGTGGCGGAATTGACGGCGATCGGGCCGGGGGTGGATTCGGCGATGGCGACGATCTCAAGAATATCGTCATCGCTGATCCAATGATGTTTTTCCACAGCCTCACGCTGAATCAGCGGAAGCATGGCAAGACCGCCGCCGAAGGTGAAGGCGCCGATCCGGAAAAAAGTGGTGAAGAGCGCCAGAAGCCGCTTGGGCAGAGACGGACGCACGGAATCGGTCGATGGCATCGGACGGATTCCTCCTCAGCGGATGTCGGTGACGGGATAATCCTGCGCTTCGACGGCCGCTTTGAGCACGTCGGCGGGAATTTCTTTATTCAGGGTGACGATGGCGGTGCCGTCCTTGTGGCTGACTTCAGCCGATGCAACGCCGTCGATGGCTTCCAGAACCTTCTTAACGCGAGCCTCGCAGTGGCCGCACATCATGCCTTCAATTTTCATCGTGTACTTCATGGGTTTGTTCTCCTTTTTGTGGTGATTTTTATTTTTTTTGTGATGCTTGGGATTGTAAATATCAATCAGATTCAGCCGCAGGGCGTTCGTGACCACCGAGAAGCTGGACAGGCTCATCGCCGCAGCGCCGAACATCGGATTCATCTCCCAGCCCAGCGCCGCGATGAAGACACCGGCGGCCAGCGGGATTCCGATTACATTGTAGCAGAAGGCCCAGAAGAGATTCTGACGGATATTGCGAAGGGTTGCACGGGAGAGGCGGATCGCGGCGGGAACATCCGCGAGCGTGCTCTTCATCAGCACCACATCGGCGGCATCCAGCGCTACATCCGCGCCGGCACCGATGGCGATTCCCACATCCGCGCGGGTAAGCGCCGGGGCATCGTTGATGCCGTCGCCGACCATAGCTGCATGACCGCCGGTCGCCTCGCTCAGACGGCGGATAACGTCCTCCTTGCCGTCGGGCCTGACATCGGCGATGAACCGATCCACGCCGGCCGATCGGGCGATGGCTTCAGCGGTGCGGGCATTATCGCCGGTCAGCATGACGACCGTGATGCCCATCTCCTTCAGCTCGGCGATGGCGCGAGTGCTGTCCTCCCGGATGACATCGGCCACGGCGATGAAGCCGAGCAGATCACGGTCACGGGCGAAGAAGATCGGTGTCTGACCTTTGGATGCGGCCTCATCGGCACGCTCGGCGAGCTTTCCGGAAATCTCGAATAAGTTCGACATATAGGCACGGGAGCCGCCGCGCAGCAAATGGCCGTCGAGTGTGGCCACAACGCCGATGCCGGGAAGGGCAGAGAAACCCGTGACGGGGAGAGGTTCGAAGCCCCGCTCCTTTGCCGCGGCGAGGATCGCCTTGGCCAGCGGATGCTCGCTGGGAGCCTCCAGCGAGGCGGCCCAGGTGAACAGCATCTCCTCGTCGGGACGGAAATCCTGCGAGAAGAGGATGACAAAATCGGTGACACGCGGCTCGCCGACCGTAATGGTGCCGGTTTTATCCAGCGCGACGATTTCGGTGCGGCCGGTGGTTTCCAGGGAGAGCGCGGTTTTGAACAGGATGCCGTTTCTGGCACCGACACCGGTTCCGACCATGATGGCGACGGGGGTGGCAAGGCCAAGCGCGCAGGGACAGCTGATGACCAGCACCGAGATGCCGCGTGCCAGCGCGAAGCCGATGCTCTGGCCGAGAAGCAGCCAGACGGTGATTGTGATTATGGCGATGGCGATGACCACCGGCACGAAGATGCCGGATACGGTATCGGCGATTTTGGCGATGGGAGCCTTGGTAGCGGCCGCATCGCTGACCATTTTGATGATCTGGGAGAGGGTGGTATCCTCGCCGACGCGGGTGGCCTCGCACTTCAGATAGCCGGATTGATTGATGGTGGCCGCAGACACGGGATCGCCCGGCCTCTTATCGACCGGGATGCTCTCGCCGGTGAGGGCCGCTTCGTTGACGGCGCTTTCACCCTCCATGACGATTCCGTCAACGGGAATGCTCTCGCCCGGACGGACAGCGAAAAGATCGCCCTTTTTCACCTGCGCGGCGGGAATGACGGTTTCTTCTCCATCACGGATCACACAGGCGGTGGCCGGCGCCAGCTTCATCAGCGATTTCAGCGCATCGGTGGTCTTGCCCTTGGAGCGGGCCTCCAGAAGCTTGCCGACAGTGATCAGCGTGAGAATCATCGCCGCCGATTCAAAGTAGAATTCGTGCAGATAGGTGTGCGCCTCACCGGCCGGTGTGCCTGTCATGGCAAACAGCATGGCCGTGCTGTAGCCGAAGGCGGCGGCCGAGCCGAGTCCGACCAGCGTATCCATGTTCGGTGCGCCATGGAGCAGGCCCTTGAAGCCGCTTGTGAAGAACTTCTGGTTGATGACCATCACGGCTCCGGAAAGAAGCAGCTGCAGGAGGCCCTGTGCCGCGGGATTGGATGCGAGCGCTTCCGGAAGCGGCCAGCCCCACATTCCGTGTCCCATGGATACATACATCAGCAGAACGAGGAAGCCGACGGATGCGATCAGCCGCTTGACAAGAACCGGCGTTTCGCGGTCGGCAAGGGGATCGCTTTCGGGGGATGGAGCGGCATCCGGTGCGGAGGCTTCCCCCTTGACGGCAGCTCCGTATCCGGCCGCTTCGACGGCGGCTATGACGGCATCGGCGGAGGCACTTCCTTCAACACCCATGGAATTCGTGAGCAGGCTGACCGCACAGCTTTCCACACCCGGGACGGCCGATACGGCTTTTTCGACCCGTGCGGAGCAGGCGGCGCAGCTCATGCCCGTGACAGTATATTGCTGCATGATGAATCCTTTCGGTTGATTGATACTTCTATTATATACCAAAATGGTGTATTAGTCAAGTGCTTTTGTAAATTTCGACAAAGAGAGAGGTGCCGCAAATGACGGCACCTCAGCTTTTATTCCTCCAGCAGCTTGATCAGCGCGCTCTTGGGCTTGAAGCCGACCGAGCGGGTGATTTCCTTACCGTCGCGGATCAGGACAACGGTGGGGATACTCATGACACCGAACTTGGCGGCAAGCTCTCCCTCCTCGTCCACATTGACCTTGCCGATGAGGGCCTTGCCGTCATATTCGGCGGCCAGCTCCTCCAAAACCGGAGCCAGCATCCGGCAGGGGCCGCACCAGGCAGCCCAGAAATCCAGAAGAACCGGAAGCTCGGATTTCAGAATCTCCGACTCGAAATTGTCTTTGGTTACGGTAATTTCCATAATCATACTCCTTTCATTTTAACAGATCTTTGAGAATCGACGTCAGCACCGACTCGCTGAGCGCGCCGATGCGGGCGGTCAGAACATTGCCGTCCGGCTTCACAGCCACGGTGGCCGGAATCGAATAGACCCCGTAGGTCATGGCGGCATCCATGGCGGAGTCGAAATAAACGGGGAATTCATAGCCGGCATCGGCGATGAATTTCTTTACGCCCTCCACGGTTTCCTGCTGACCGTCGGTCAGATTCACCATTAAGAAGACGACCTCGTCCCCGTATTCTTTCCAGGCATCCTCAAAGGCCGGCATTTCGCTTTGGCAGGGGCCGCACCAGGTGGCCCAGAAATTGACGATCACCGGTTTCCCTTTGAAATCGGAGAGCCGGACTTCTTTGCCTTGTGCATCATAGACGGTGAAGTCGGGCGCGGCGACGGCACTTTCATCCCCCGAATCGGTTTGGACGGGGTCGGGAGCCTCAAATTTCGGTGCCAGCGTTTTATAGGCGGCGCCGGCCAGCACCATCAGCAAAAGAAGGGCGCCGAGGATGAGGATGATGCGGACATTTCGCAAAACGGGTACCTCCTTACATGAGGGCATTGAGCAGGCGGTTCATCAATCCCGTGGCCATGAGAAGGCCGAGCAGGATGAGAAAGCCGCCGCTGACGGCATTGATGAGGTTATAGTGCCGCTTGATAACGGCGAAGGCTCCTTTCAGCTGATCGATGAGGATCGCGGAGAGGAGAAAGGGAAGGCCCAGTCCCAGCGAATAGGTGATCAGCAGAAGCGCGCCCATCCCCGCCGTTCCGGAATTGGAGGCCATCATCAGCGCCGAGCCGAGAAAGGCTCCCGTGCAGGGCGAGAGGCTGACAGAATAGACGATGCCGAAGAGGAAGGCGGACAGAAGGCTGTCGGCACGCCCTGCCCGCTGACTTCCCGACAGAAAGGGAAGGCGGAAGAGACCGAGATAGGACAGACCGAACAGGATGACAATCGCGCCGGTGATGATCTGAAGCGGTGTGCGCCAGCGGATGAGAAACGTGCTGATTACGCCGGCAAACAGCCCCATCGCGGTGAAGATCACGGTAAAGCCGGCTACGAAGGCACAGGCCCGGATCAGCGTGCGCGCGGTGCTGCTTTTGCCCGGGGTCTCCCCGCCGCCGGCAAAATAGGTGATATAAAGCGGCAGCATGGGAAGCGTGCAGGGCGACAGGAAGGCGATGATGCCCTCCAAAAAGGTAATCAGAAACGGCAAGGGGGAAAATCCTCCTTTTGCATCAGTTATTTCTTCTGAACGAGATGGAAGGCGAAGCCGGCGATCTCATCGGCAAAGTAGATGGCGGCGGTTGCACCCTTATCGTTGACCTTGCGGGAAGCCTCATTGAATTTCAGACCCATGTTCTCGAAGTAGAAGATCGCACGGTCGATGAAGTTGGTGGCGATGGCGATGTGGCCGTTGGTACCGAGATACGGCTCGTTCATCAGCTCAATGCCGGTGCCGGCGAAGACGGAGGAGTTGCCGGGCTTTGCGGCGAAGCCAAACAGCGTTTCCAGCATCTTGGCGGCGGCAAGAGCCTGCTCGCGCTTTTCGCAGTTGATGCCGATATGTGCCAGCTCAAAGCCGAGCATCTGGGTGACGGCATTTTTGGTAAGCTCGGTGATCTTTGCAAAATCGCCGGCCTCAATCAGATCGCCCGATACCATGTAGCTTCCGCCGCAGGCGAGGATCTTGTTGAACTTCAGATAGGACAGGATGTTGGACTCGTTCAGACCGCCGGTGGGCATGAACTTCAGATTGCCGTAGGGCGCGGACATGGCCTTGATCATGGGAAGACCGCCGGCGGCTTCGGCAGGGAAGAACTTGACAACGTCAAGGCCCAGCTCCAGCGCGGCCTCGATGTCACTCGGATTGGCGCAGCCGGGGGTGATCGGCACGCCGATTTCGACGCAGTGTTTGACCACTCTCGGATTCAGACCGGGGCTGACGATGAACTTTGCGCCGGCGGCAACGGCCTGATCGGCCTGCTCGGGCGTAAGTACGGTACCGGCACCGACCAGCATATTCGGGAACTGCTCGGTGATGCGCTTGATGGCTTCTGCTGCACAGGCGGTGCGGAAGGTAACCTCGGCGACCGGCAGACCGCCCTCGCAGAGGGCGCGTGCCAGCGGTACTGCCTTGTCAACGTCATCAATCTTGATGACCGGAACGATGCCGTAAAGGCCGATTTTTTTCAGAATCTCATGCATGGTGGAAATCTCCTTTTATTTGATTGATATTTTGTTTCAGTTGTAGAAGGCGAGGATGGCCTTATGAGTCATGTAGACATCGTTCTTGGCGACCAGCTCCCACGGTGCGTGCATCGAGATGACCGGCACGCCGAGGTCGATGACGTCGATGTTGTTCTGGGCGATGAACTTGGCAACGGTTCCGCCGCCGCCCTGATCGACCTTGCCAAGCTCGGCCATCTGCCAGTTGACGGAGGCTTTATCGAAGATATCGGTGACAAACGCGACGAATTCGGCGGAGGCATCGGAGGTGCCGCTCTTGCCGCGGGCGCCGGTATACTTGGAGAGCACCACGCCGCGGTTCAGCATGGCGGTATTGCGCTTCTCGTAAACCTCGGGGAAGTTGGGATCAAAGGCCGCGTTGACATCGGCAGAGAGGCATTTGGAGTTGGCGCGGACCGTGCGGGGATTGCCGCCCAGCGCCAGCGCGATCTCCTCGATTACGTCGGCAAGAATCCGGCACTGCATACCGGAAACGCCGTCGGAGCCGACCTCTTCCTTGTCGGCCAGAATGTTCAGAACCGTGTGGACACAGTCGCCCTCATCCGATTCCAGCATCGCGGTGACGGACGGATAGGCGCAGACGCGGTCATCGTGGCCATAAGAGCCGATCATCGAGCGGTCGAAGCCGACATCGCGGGCCTTGATGGCCGGAACGGCGCAGAGCTCGGAGCGGATCAGATCGGCCTCGGTACAGCCGTACTTTTCGTTCAGCGCAGCCAGAACCGCCAGCTTGATGGGATCGGAAACCTTCTCGTCATCATAGGGCTGGGTAGCGGCCAGCACATTCAGCTGCTCGCCGGAAATCACATCATGGGCGGGCTTTCCCATCTGACCGCCGGCCAGATGCGGCAGCAGATCGTTGATGTAGAAGACCGGCTCGGATTCATCCTCGCCAAGGCACACATCCTTCATGCCGTCCCCTGATGATACCACGCCGTGGATAGCCAGCGGGATGGTTGTCCACTGATACTTCTTGATGCCGCCGTAGTAGTGGGTCTTGAAGAAGCACATTTCGCTGTCCTCATAGAGGGGGCGGGGCTTGAAGTCAACGCGGGGGGAGTCGATGTGGGAAGCGGCAATGCGGATGCCGTTTTCGATCGGCTCATTTCCCAGACGGAACATGAAGAGGCTCTTGCCGCGGTTGTTCAGATAATACTTGCCGCCGCGCTCCAGCTTGTCGCCGATGGCATAGGGCTTGTAGCCCCTGGCTTCGATCAGCGCGATCGATGCCTTGACAGCCTCGCGCTCGGTCTTGGCCGCATCGAGGAAGGCCTTGTAGCCCTCGCAGTAAGCCTGAACGGCCGCCTTTTCGTCGGCATCGGCGGTCTTGTGGGTGTTGTTTGTCTTGTAGGTGAGTGCTTCGGCCAGCTCCTGGCCTTTGGTCTTTTCGTCCATGGTGAATACCTCCGTCGGGTTGGAATTTTTGTCAGGATTCGGATTCGTAATACAGGCGGCGGTAGGCTTCGGTTCGCCGAAGGATCCGCTCAATGTAGGTTTTGGTTTCGGGGAAGGGGATTTTTTCGTGAATCAGCGTGATGCCGTCCTCGCTGATGGCGGGATCGGCCAGCCAGCCCTTCACGCGGGCCATTCCCGCATTATAGGCGGCGAGCGCCTCGGAAAGCGTGCCGAATTCCTTCAGCAGATAAGCCAGCAGATGACAGCCGTAGCGGATGTTGACTGCCGGATCGAAGACATCCTCGCCCTCGGGATAATCCGCCAGAAAGGCGACCCAGAGAAAGGTATCGTCGGTCAGCTGCATCAGCCCCTTGGCACCGGCATGGGATACGGCATCGGGAACAAAGCTGCTCTCGGTAAGAATCAGCGCGAAGACCAGCGCCGGATCCAGACCGTTTTCGGCGGCCGCCTGCTCGATCAATTCGGTGTAGGCCAGCGGATGCATCCGCAGCTCGGCCTGCTCCCGGAAGAAGAGCTGCCAGAACAGGAGGGCAAGCGCCAGAATCAGCAGGAAGGTGAAGAGGCGCTTTCCTCTCTTACGCAAGGTTGATCTTGCGCAGGATATTGGTTACCTGCCCCTCCAGCGTATCGAGGCCGCTGTTGTTGATGACGGTGAAATCGCAGTGGTCGCGGAAGAAATCGTCGGTCTTCTGGGCGGCCAGACGCTTCTCGGCGGATTCGCGGGTGATGCCGTCGCGGGCGATGATCCGGCGCAGGCGGACCTCACGGTCGGCGATGACGCCCACGGTGTAATCGCAGTGGCGGTCGAAGCCCGATTCAAAGAGCTGGGGGGCATCGATAACCGCCGCCCGCTCGCCGTCCTTTGCGCGCTCCATCAGCCAGTCGTTGATGGCTTCGATGATATAATGGTGGGTGATGCGGTTGAGGGCCGACAGCTTCTGGTTTTTCTGATATTCATCCGGCTCGCCGAAGACAAGAGCGGCAAGGCCGCGGCGGTTGAGGGTTCCGTCCTCATTGAGGATGCCCTCGCCGAAATAGTCCACCAGCTCCGCAAGACAGGGCTTGCCGGGCTTGCAGACCGAGCGGGAAACCTTATCGGTATCCAGACATTTGATGCCGCGGGAGAGGAAGCAGAGGGAAACCTCCCCCTTGCCGGCTCCGCTTCCGCCGGTGATGCCGATAACCTTCAGATTGCTTCTCATATTGTTCTCCTTTATGTAGGTGTGGTGGGATCAGCGGGTGATTTCAACGGCCCGGCCAAGCTCGTCGGAGCGGTAGGCGGCCTCCATGATCTTCTGGACATAGGCACCGTGCTCAAAATCGGGATCGGGCTTTTTGCCGTTGTGGACGGCATCGAGGAAGGCATACATCGAGCCGATGTGGCCGCGTAACCATCCGATCGGCGCTTTGACGCCGGGGAAGATGCCGCCGGGTGCGGGATAACGGCCGCAGCATTCGATTTTGACAAAGCCGCTCTCGCCGCCAAGCTCGCCTGCGGGCTTTGATGAATCGTAGAACCAGAGCCAGTTCGGCTCCATCAGATCAAAGCGGAGGGCGCCGCGCTCGCCGTAGATTTCCAGCGTGAAATTATCGTTGGTGCCGATGGCCAGCTTGCTTGCTTCAATGGTTCCCGCCGCACCGCCCTCAAGCTCGGCGATCATATAGAAGGCCTCGTCGGCGTTGGTTTCCCACTCACTTCCGTCCATGCCGCGGCGGATGGGATGGGCGATCTGGGAGCGGCCGACAATGCTTTTGAAATCGCCGCAGAGATGGCAGACAAGATCGATGGCGTGGGAGCCGAGATCAAAGAGCACACCGCCGCCGCAGACCGTTTTATCCTGCTTCCAGCCGGCGTTTTTGGCAAGATCGGTGCAGGAGGCGTGGAGATAAGCCGAGCGGAAGGTGATGATCCGTCCGAGCCGCCCTTCGTCGATCAGCTGCTTTGCCCGCATAATGGGAGAAAGAAAGCGGGTATTGAAGACGATCTGCGCCGTGATGCCGGCCTCCTTTGCCAGCCTTGCGGCCTCATCGGCCTGGGAAGCGGAGATGCAGAGCGGCTTTTCGCAGTAGATATGCTTGCCGGCGGCGGCCGCCTTGCGGATGGTTTCAAAGTGGGCGATATTGGGTGAGGTGATGTCGATGATATCGATGGCGGGATCGGCGATCATTTCGTCCTCGCTGGCATAAACCTTCGCAAAGCCGAACTCGCGGGCAGCCTGCTCGCGTGTTTCCTTTGTGCGGGTGAAGATGCCGCCGAGCGAAACGGTGAAGGGGAGATCCCGGTAGAAATACTTCAGATTTTCAAGCGCGAACGCGTGCGTGCGGCCCATGGATCCGAAGCCGATGATTCCGATGTTCATTGGATACCTCCGTTTATAATCATACACAGTATATTATACCGCGTTTGTGCGGAAAATACAAGGGGTTTTGCAAATTTTCCCGATCGGATGCCTCGCCGGGCGGGCAGGGATTCTATGAATTCTGCGAAAAAACCGTGCTAAAGCGGCAGAGGAAAACGGAAGGTTCTACAAAGTGAAGAAAATCGGCAAAACATCGGAACTTTTTTGTCGGGATGCCGTCTAATTCTCCGTGTGAAATTTTGAATCAATACAAATGAGGTAAACAACAAATGAAAAACTGGAAGAACAGAATTCTCTCCCTGCTTCTTGCCGCTGCCATGACGGCCGGCATGACCACCGCCGCCGCGGCCTATTCGCAGGCCGATGCCCAGACAAAAGCCGATGCGCTGGCAACACTTAATCTCTATCAGCCCGATACCCTCTCAAAGTCCCTGACCCGTCTGGAGGCTCTGACGCTGGCCCTTCGTCTGGTCGGCCGCGAGAACGAGGCGCTTTGGGGCGAGAAGACAAAGCATCCCTTCACCGATCTGCCCAAGAGCGGCGATGCTGTCAGCATTGTCGGCTATGCCTATGAAACCGGTCTGACCAACGGTACCTCGGCCACCACCTTTGAGCCGAATGAAAAGGCCGATGCGCAGATGTTCGTCACCTTCCTGCTCCGCGCGCTGGGCTATACCGGCTCCGATGTCTGGAGCGACTGGAAGAACGCCGCCGCGAAGGCCGGTCTGAAGCTGGACGGCGTAAGCTCCGACAGCTTCCTTCTGGGCGATGCGGTTGTCCTCTCCTATGCGGCTCTGGATGCAAAGCTTGCCGGCGGCAAGCAGTCGCTGACCGATCTGCTGGTTGAAAACTGGATGGTAAGCCCGCTTTCGCTTGCAACCGTCAAGTCCCTGAGCGGCGCAAAGGTACATACCGACAGCGCGCTGATCGATATCCTCGGTTCGCTCTATGCGGCCGTCGCCGATGAAATTCCCACCGCACGCCTGATGGCCAATGAGGTCACCAATGACACCCTGTCTTACTTCTTCGGCATCGAAAAGCTCGACTTCATTGAAGCTGTCTGTGCCGAGCCGATGATGCTGGCGCAGGCTCATTCCGTCGGTCTGATCCGCGTGAAGGCCGGTGTGGATGTCGAGGCTGCCAAGAAGGAGATCCGCGCCAAGGTTGATCCCCGCAAGTGGATCTGTGTCGGCGTTGATGAGGAGAATGTCCGCGTGGAGAGCATCGGCAATCTGATCCTGCTTGTCATGGACAACGGCTGTGCCGATGAGCTGGTCAACGCCTTCAAAAAACTGAAGTAATCAGGAGAATAGCGTGAAAAATACTTTTTCACGCATGGTTTTGTGGCTTTCATGTCTCTTTGAGCCATGATTTTGCTTCGCAAAACCAGCCACAATTCCCAAATAAGGAAGTTTTCGCTGACGCGAAAGCCATGGTGATTATTATGAAAAAACTGACAGCCCTTCTTCTTGCCCTCGCTCTCGGCCTGTCCCTGATCGCCTGCGGCACCGAAGCTCCCGAGGATACCGGCTCCGCCGATACAACGGACAGCCCAGCAAGCGGCGATACCGGAGCCGCCGGGGAGCTTACCGCCGATGCCAACGGCTATTTCTGCGTGGACGGCATTTATATCGAGCCGGTCGATCCTGCCGATGAAGCGATGGTCAAGCGCTTTGCCGACAAGTTCATCGCGCTGCAGAATCAGCATTTCAAGAACAACAAGGTTTATCTTGCCACCGTTCCGGACAAGACCGACTATATCAAGGATCAGACCTCCCAGGCTCTGGATCATGAGGTGATCCGCGAGGCTCTGCAGGCTTCGATTCCGCAGGAATGGCAGTATATCGAGCTTGGCGGCATCCTCTCGCTGAACGATTACTACGCCACCGACAACCATTGGCGGCAGGAGAAGATTCTGCCGATCGTGGACACGCTGGCACAGGCGATGGGCTTTACTGTGACAAAGGAAGCCTTCGAGGAAATCAAAATGGACGATTTCATCGGCGCCTACGGCTACACGGCCAAGGATCTGTCCCCCGAGCCGTTCTCTTACCTGATGAGCAAGTATATCGATAGCGCGAAGTCCAATCACTTCCAGCGCAAGGATTTTACGGGCATCTACGATCCCGCGCTGCTTGCAAAGCCGTCAACGGCCTATGATTTCTTCCTCGGCGGCGCTTCGCCGGTGATCACGATCACCGCCAATCCCGATGCCGAAAAGAGTCTGGTCATCTTCTGCGACAGCTTCTCGTCCAGCCTGACCCCTCTGCTTTTGGAGGGCTACAGCAAGATCACGCTGATCGACCTGCGCTATATGATGAGCAATCTGATCCCGCAGTACGCACGCATCGGCGATGCGGATGTGCTGATTCTCTACAGCGACCGGATTGTCAACAACAGCCTGCTTCTGAAATAAACAAAAGAGGTGCTGCACCAACGTGCAGCACCTCATTTGTTTATTCGTTTGTCCGCTCTTTCCGGTATTGGGACGGCGGCACGCCTGCCGCCTTGCGGAATTCCCGGCTGAAATAGGCCTCATCGGCAAAGCCGGAGGCCAGCGCCGCCTCGTGGACCGAATACAGGCCGGAGGCCAGCAGCTCGCGGGCGCGTGTCAGCCTCAGCTCCCGGATGTAGCGGGAGGGCGGCATTCCCACGGTTCCGGCAAAAATCCGTCGGAAATAGGTCTGGCTGATGCCGCAGAGGGCTGCCAGCGCTTCGATATCCGGTACCCCGGACGTGTAGCTCCGGTGGATCTCCTCCAGCGCGGGGGTGAGGATCGCCGAACGGCTTTTTGGAATGTAGCTCTGCTCGTATTCCCGGCGCATGGCATAGAGAATTTGGTAGAGCTCGGCCTTGCATTTGAGGGAGAAGCCCGGTGTCCGGGTGCGCCAGGCGTTCTCTGCCGCCCGGAAGCCGGCGGGAATCCCGCCTTCCTTTTTGATGCGGATGCCGAAGGGCGGGAAGACAGCCGGTCCGGCCAGCAGGAAATTGATGGCCAGACAGTCGCCGGGCGTGATATTTGTCACCGTGTAGTCGGAGCCCTTGGGCAGATAGAGAAGATCGCCGGGACGGGCGCGGATTCTGGTGTCGCCGAAATCGTAGATCCGGTCGCCTTCGATGTGATAGGCCAGCCCGTGACCGGCGCGGTTTTTGTGGACGGGGGCTCCCGTACCCGCCTTTACCAGTACCGCCAGCAAAATTCGGCTGACATCGAAATCGTACTCCATAAACGCATTCATTTTGAAGCCTCCTGTCTGTTTGCTGCTGCTGTTATTATAGCCCGCCGGCGGAAAAAAGTCAAGCGTTTTTTGCTTTGATTTGTGCCGAAAAAGACAAATGTGCCGGATGCTTCATTGACAAGCGGCCGCGCACGGTGTAAAATGGAGTCAGAATACAGGATTGGAGGATCGTATATGAAAGCGTTTGATTGGAACAATTCCCGGCTGACGGGGCAATTCCGGGAGCCGGTGTGGCGGGACGGACTCTCACCGGAGGAGCTGGAGGCGGCCTGCCGGTCGCTGGAGGCCGATCTGGCCGGGCAGGCAAAGGCGCTCATAAAGGCCAAAACCTTCGCGCTGATTGCCGAAAAATCCAGAATTGCTGTGGACAGCGAGGATATTTTTCAGGATAAGCTTTTCGGCGGCGGAATTATGGAACGTCAGCGGCGGCGCTGGCAGAGGGCGGTGACGGATGCGCATTTTCCGGAGGCGGAGGCGATGGCCGAGGCCTTCCGGCTGGGCGCGTATCGGAGCGACTCGGATTTCGGGCATACCTCACCCGATTCAAGGGCGCTTCTGAAGCTGGGAATTCCCGGTCTGCTGGCCCGTCTGCGGGAAGCGGCAAGCCGTGAAGGGCTGAGTCCGGAGCAGAAGGATTTTTATGCAGCCGGCGAAATGGTTCTGGAGGCGATGCTGACGGTCATGCGGCGGCTTGCCGATGGCGTGCGGCCGGTAAATCCCGAGAACGCCGCGGCACTGGATCAGCTTGTCAAGGGCGCACCGCGCGATCTTTACGAGGCGATGCAGCTGATTATCGTCTATTTCTTCCTTCATGAATATGTGGCCGGAACGCGGGTGCGCACGCTGGGACGGCTGGATGTCCTGCTCTGGCCCTATTATCAGCGGGATCTGGAATCGGGCCGGTATACCGAGGCGGAAATCGACGAGATGCTCCGCTTCTTCCTGCACAAATTCTATGCGGCCGATGTGCCCTTCGGTCTGCCGTTCTGCCTTGGCGGGCGGTCGCCGGAGGGGGGCGAGGTCACAAACGCGCTTTCCCTGCGGATTGTGGAAATCTTCGATTCGATGAACATCCACAGCCCGAAGCTTCACATCCGCGTGTCGGACGATACGCCGAAGGACTTCATCAAACGGGTGCTGGCGGCCATCCGCGGCGGAAGCAGCAGCTTTGTGCTGATCAGCGACAACATTGCTGTCCAGTCGCTGATGCGGGTCGGCATAACACGGGAGGATGCGCTCGATTATGTCCCGATCGGCTGTTATGAGCCGGCGGTCTGGGGACGTGAGATCGGATGCACCGGCAACGGCGGCGTGAATCTTGCCAAGGCTGTGGAGCTGGTCTTCACCGGCGGCCGGGATCATGCCACGGGACGGATGCTCGGCCCGGATCCGGGCGAAATTGACAGCTGGGAGGCATTCGTGTCGGCCGTTAAGGCGCAGATCCGCCATATGAGCGAAAAGGCGATGGCTTATATCACGGCTATTGAGGCGTATTACGGCGAAATCGGCCCGGATCCGATTCTGTCCGTCCAGTATGAGGAGGCCGTCGGGGCGGGACGGGATGTCTATGAAGGCGGCGCGCGCTACAACAACAGCTCCTTCTATTTCTGGTGCATCGCCACGCTGGTTGATTCGATGGCGGCTGTGAAGCGGCTGGTTTTCGAGGAGAAGCGGATCGGCTTTCATGCGCTCGGAGAGATTCTGAAGGCAAACTGGGAAGGGCAGGAGATCCTTCGCCGGATCGCCCGGAAGCTCCCGGAAAAATACGGAAACAACAACGAAACGGCCGATGCGGTCTTTACCGATCTGGCTGAGTTCTGTGCCGCGCTGGTCAACAACCGTCCCAACGGGCGGGGCGGTGTCTTCAAGGCGGCCTGCTTCTCGATCGACCGGTGCTTCAGCTTGGGAAAGGTGACGATGGCCACGCCGGACGGACGGCTTGCGGGCGAGCCGCTGTCGAAGAATCTCTGTGCATCCGTCGGCATGGATAAAAACGGGCTGACCGCGCTGATTACCTCGGTGACGAAGATGGATCACGCCGCCTTCCCCAACGGCTCGGTGCTGGATGTGGTTCTGCATCCCTCGGCGGTGGCGGGCGAGGATGGGCTGGAAGCCTTTTATGCCGCCTGGGAAACCTATCGCAGGCGCGGCGGCTATGCGATGCACGGCAATGTCTTCGACGCGGAGCTTCTGCGGCGCGCGCAGGAGAAGCCGGAGGATTATGCCGGCCTGCAGGTGCGTGTCTGCGGCTGGAACGCGCGCTTTGTCAATTTAAGCCGTGTCGAGCAGGATTCCTTCATCCGGCAGGCAGAGAACCGGGGATAAATAAACGCAGGGGCAGCCGCACATAAGTGCAGCTGCCCCGCAATTCTTACGGCTTGCTGACAGTCCGGATCGCAATCGGTGCGCCGGTGATGATGTCCTCCTCGGTAAAGGAGGCGAAGAGAATCTCCTTTGCGCCGGTCCGCTCCCGGTCATAGGTGAGGAAAATCCGATCGCCATAAAAATCGGCATCGGGATAGGACAGATCGCGCCTCGTGTCGATGCACCGCTGCCACTTCCAGCTGGCCCCGTCATCCTCGGACAGGCAGATGGTCAGATTCGTGCGCACGGTGGGATGGTTGTTGCGGATCAGCAGGACCCGTCCGCTCGGCGTGCGGTTTATATAGAAGCGGGTATCGGCGCTGACAATGCCGCTCGGGACGGCCTCGCTCCAGGTGTCGCCGTTATCGTTTGACAGGCTCTGGGCAAGACAGCCAAGTCCGGTGCGGGCCAGCATCCGGATCGTGCCGTCCGCCTTCTGATAGGCCATGCCCTCATCAAAATAAGTGGCCAGCTTCCGTGCGCCCTCCAGGCGGGTGAAGGTCTTTCCGCCGTCATCGCTGATGCTGTAACAGTAGTTCTTCG
Source organism: Candidatus Flemingiibacterium sp. (assembly GCA_045578725.1). Lineage (GTDB taxonomy): Bacteria > Bacillota > Clostridia > Oscillospirales > CAG-272 > Flemingiibacterium. The sequence goes on along the minus strand of JAZNKS010000077.1, from coordinate 24,367 downwards.
AGATCTGATCGTAGTTGAAATTGATCTGCCGGCCGGCATCCGTCATCAGCGGCTTGCACCGAAGGAAGCCCTGATCCAGTCGCTCCGGCTCGCCGAAAATCGGATCGTCGGCATCGGGGTTTTTGCAGATCGACCGCCATTCGTTGTGCGCAAAATCATCGAAGACCCAGCCGTCCACCGTGACCCACGGCTGGCCGGGGATTCCGGGATTTTTGTCGGCATCGGTGAGAGGATGGGTATTGTTCTGCACCCAATAGACATGAAGCGAGCCGTCGGGCGCCGTCCAGAGCTGGATATCCAGCGCGTGAATCCCATGCTCGCGGGAGCTGGGGATGATGAGGACGGGATCGGACCAGGTTTTTCCGCCGTCATCGCTTTTGACGAGAAGATTGAAGTTATCTATATGCGGCTCGCGGGTGCCGCCGGAATACCAGCCAAGCCAGATCCGGCCGCCGGGCGTGACGGCGATTGTGGGACATCCCTGAAAATGGCGGATGCTGACATCCCGGAAGGCGGGATCGGTGGGATTTTTAATCAGGGCGCAGGGGATTTTCTGTGCGTTTGTCATAACAGACTCCTTTCAGTTGTTGACAGCAGGGACGATACCGGCGGCATGGGCACCGCCGAAATCGCCGTTTTCATCGGCAAGACCGAAGGAATAAAGCTCGCCGTCCACCGAGAAGTGGATGCGGACCGTCCGGCCGTTGAAGGCGGCAACATCGAACAGGCGGGCATTGGTGGAGTCGCCGCGCAGGCCGCCGACTCCCAGAAGCCGGCCGTCCATATCAATCATGGCGGCGCGGACATTGCCTTTGGCATTGATATGGAAGGAGGCCTTCCCGTCAAAGGTGAGCGGACGGGTGAGAAGCGTTCCCCTGCCGTTCATCGAAACAAAGCCGTCGCGGCGAAGCTTGGCAAGGCCGGTTGCGCCGTTTCGGTAGATGCCGTTGGTGAACCAGCTCTCGCCGGCATGGGATTCATCGGCCGCAAAGCCGATGTAGTAGATCCATAATTCATCGCCGTGAATGACCACGCCGCCGGCCGTGGACTGCACATAGCCGCGATCCCAGCTTCCCGCGTGCAGGGAGGCGTTGATAATCGGCTGGCGGAAGGGGCGGGAGAAGTGATAGCCGTCCCGGCTGAACATCAGCTGGAGCTCGGTGATTTTGGGAACGCCGGCCGCCTCGCAGACGGGATTCTCCGGGCCCAGCATGATCTGGAACATTCCGAGCATGAGGCTTTCATAGCCGATGGCATCCACATTGTAGAGCTGGGGCTTGAATCCGATATAGGGATTTGGCAGATCCCGGTCATCGGCCGCCAGCCAGAGCGGGGCTTCCTCCTCGCTCCACGCGGCACCGGCCAGATAATCGTCGCATTCCCGATAGCGGCGGCATCGGGTCGGCCAGCCCTCGCGGATCGAATAGACCCACTTTTTCCGGAAGGGATTGTAGAAGATCGTTGATCGGTCGAACAGCGGTGTGGTGAAGCGGAAGTTTTCAAAATGAATGCCGTCTGCGGAGGTGGCCGCAATGCCGGGGTATTGGCCGCCGGGATTTCGCAGAAAGAGCTTCCAGCGCTGATCCTTTGAGGTGGGATCCCAAATCACCGCGGTCGAATCGGGACGGAGATAAGTAAGATCGCCGGCACATTTTTCGATTTCGTAGCCGTCATAGCCGAGGATCCGGTTGGTGCCGTCCCCAAGATCGGGACGTACCCAGTTTATGCCGTCCGATGACTCGGCATAGCACATATTGGTCAGCCAGCCAGCCTCATACCACATCCGGAAGATGCCGGCCTCCTCATCGTACCAGACACCGCCGCTCTTGGGGGCGGCCACGGGAGAGGGGTGGCATTCGAGGTCGGTTTCGGGCTTCAGAATCGGATTGCCCGTATATTTCACCGCCTTGTGAAAGGTGGGGGTAAGATCGGTTTTTTCAATCAGGAAATCATCGACAAAAAGCTGGCGGCCGACACTCACATCGATCACCGCAGGGGGATTCTGCAGATAGGGAACGGCATCGGGATCGGAGGGCGCCTTCATCGTTTCGGGATCCAGAAGAATATTGTTGTACAGCTTTTCCACGGCTTTGCTCCTTTCGGAATTTTCTGCTACTACTATACCACAGAATTCTTCCGATGTCAACACAATCGGGGCAATTCCACTTGACAAGGATGCACTTTGGTGCTATAATATCTGCAAAAAGAAATCGGCCGCGCGATCGGAATATCGAACGGGCGGCGGAACAGAGAAAGGATCATACTATGAATCAGGTATACACACAGCTGGCCGAAACCCGGCTGATTGCCATTCTTCGCGGCGTGCCGGGCCATATGCTCACCGACGTGCTGGATGTGCTTTACGAAAACGGAATCCGGATGGCCGAAATCACCTACGATGCCACCGATGCGATCCCCGATGAGGGCACCGCCTCCGATATCGGCCGCGCGGTCATGCACACCGAGGGCCGGATGCTGATCGGCGCGGGCACCGTCCTTACCGAGCGGCAGGTTGAGATGACCCAGGCGGTCGGCGGCCGCTTCATCATCTCCCCGAATACCGATCCCGCCGTCATTGAAAAAACGAAGTCGCTCGGTCTGGTATCCATGCCGGGCGCGATGACCGTTACAGAGGTCTGCACAGCGGTCCGTGCCGGCGCGGATTATGTCAAGCTCTTTCCGGCATCGGTGCTCGGTCCCCGCTTTGTCAAGGATCTGCTGGCTCCTCTGCGCAATGCAAGGCTGCTGGCGGTCGGCGGCGTGAGCACGGCCAACATTCCCGAATATCTGGATGCCGGATGCGTGGGCTTCGGTATCGGCTCCGGCATTGTAAACGCCGGCCTCTGCGCCGGGGGCAGGCTCGACATCATCGGCCGGAATGCGGCGGCCTATGCACAGGTGTGCCGTCGGTAAGCCATGGAAAAAAACATCCTTCTGGCCATTGACGGCGGAACCACCAATACCCGTCTGACGCTCGTACGGGACGGGCGGATCCTCGGGCGGACGAAGCTTTCCGTCGGTGTGCGGGATACCGCAGGCATCGGGCGGGATGGCTATGCGCTTGCCATCCGAAAAGGTCTTGATGCGCTTCTTTGTGGGGCGGGGATTGATGAATCCTCGCTGTGTGCGATGGCAGCCTCGGGCATGATTACCTCGGCAAGCGGTCTTTGCGAGGTTTCGCACGTCGCTTCTCCCGCCGGCGAGTCCGAGCTCTGCCGCGGTGCCGTGCGGATGGCTGTGCCGGAGATTTCCGACCGGCCGATCCTTTTTATTCCCGGCGTGAAGTCAATTCCCGCCTCCCCCGATTCCGGAAGGCTCGGATCGATGGATATCATGCGCGGCGAGGAAACGGAAATTCTCGGCCTGCAGGCCCTCACCGGGGTGCAGGGCGAATGGACGGCCGTGCTTCCCGGCTCCCACATGAAGATAGTATCCGTCGATGAAACCGGCCGGATTACCGACTTTTCGACCTCCCTCTCGGGCGAGCTGATGCGCGCCGCGGCGGAGCATACCATTCTGTCGCAGACGGTGGCGGGCGGATACCCAAGGCGTGCCGACAGTGCCTGGCTGATGCGCGGCTTTGAGCTGGCCGGCGAGCTTGGCATCAATGAAGCGCTCTTCAAGGTGCGCGTAGCGGGGAATTTCCTTACCGGAACCACAAAGGAGGAGCTTTACAGCTTCCTCATGGGCTGTGTTCTCTATGGCGATGTTATGCGCATCCGCAAACGGAGCGGCCGGATTCTCATCGCCGGCTCGGAGCCGATCCGGGGGGCGCTTGCCTGCCTGCTCGGCGGCCAATGTGAGGTGATTGCCGATGAGGCGGCCGAAAATGCCGCCGCGCTCGGTGCCGCCCGCATCGCACGGCTTTCGATGAATTATCAATAAAACAGCATTCCCGCCCTGTCGGATTATCCGGTAAGGCGGGAATCGTTTATTCCCCCCCCAGATCCAGCCCGCGTACCGTTTCGCGCAGGGGGAGGACAAAGGGCGGGGAAACCGACAGCTCATCGATTCCCATCCGGAGAAAGCGCTCGGTCAGCGCCGTGTCGGCGGCCAGCTCGCCGCAGATCCCGATCCAGCCGCCGGTGCGGTGGATGGCATCGGCCGATTGCCCGATCAGCCGGAGAACAGCCTCATGGCGGGGATCGGCGTATCGCTCCAGGGCCGGATTCTGGCGGTCGCAGGCCAGCGTATACTGGGTCAGATCGTTGGTTCCGACGCTGAAGAAATCCACCAGCGGCGCGAGGCGGTCGCCGATCAGCGCGGCGGCCGGTGTTTCGATCATGATGCCCAGCTCGACACACGGGGAGATGTCGATCCCCTCCCGCCGCAGCTCCTCCTGCACCCCGACGGCCATGTGGCGGAGCTCCAGCACCTCCCATTCGGAGGCGATCATCGGAAAGAGGATCGCCAGCCGTCCGAAGGCGGAGGCACGGAAAAGGGCGCGGAGCTGGGTATGCAGGATTTCGGGCCTTGCAAGGCAGAGCCGGATCCCGCGAAGGCCGAGCGCCGGATTCTCCTCTTTTTCAAGATCGAAGCAGGGAGCCTTTTTGTCCGCGCCGATATCCACGGTGCGGATGACCACCTTCTTGGGGGACATGGATTCCAGCACCCGGCGATAGATCCCAAACTGGCGCTCCTCGTCGGGGGGATCGGGGGCTTCCAGATAGAGAAATTCGCTCCGGAACAGACCGATGCCGCCCGCATCCGAGGCAAACACCTCGCCGATTTCATCCGCGCTTCCGATGTTGGCGAAAATTTCGATCCGATGCCCGTCGCGGGTGACATTCTCCTTGCCGCGAAGCTCGGACAGAAGCCGCGCACGCTCGGAAAGCTCCGCCTGCCGGCTCCGGGCATCCTCCAGCGCATCGGCGCTCGGGGCAAGGAGCACCTCGCCGCCTGATCCGTCCACGATCAGCTGAACCCCGTCCTTTGCGGCATCCAGAAAACCGCTGCCGACCCCGATGACGGCCGGGATATTCATCGCTCTCGCCAGGATGGCGGTATGCGAATTGGGGGAGCCGGATGCCGTGACGAAGGCCAGCACCCGGCTTTTATCAAGGGCGACCGTCTGGCTGGGCGTCAGATCCTCGGCACAGATGACAGCCATCCCGTCTGCAGGATCCGGATCGGAGGAGCCTCCCGAAAGGGCCGCCAGCAGGCGCTCGGAGATATCCCGGACATCCGATGCCCGCGCCTCGATATAGCCGTCCTCCATCCCTGCAAGCATGGCCGCGAACCGGTCGGATGCGACGGCTACCGCATATTCGGCGTTGACGGTCTGCGCGGTGATGATCCCCTTTACGCAGTCGAGATAATCCTCGTCTTCCAGCATCATGCGGTGGATGGCGAAAATCTGTGCACCGGACTCGCCGACCTCGACGAGTGCTTTTTGATAGAGGGTGTCAAGGGATGCCATCGCCGCCTCCCGCGCCGCTTCAAAGCGGAGAAGCTCGGAGGCGGGATCATCGATCCGGCTGCGGGTGACACAGCGCTGCGGTGCGGCAAGCGCTCTTGCCTTGCCGATGGCGATGCCGCCCGATACGCCACGGCCCTGAAAACACTGCATCAGAGATTCTCCTCAAAGAACTGCTTCAGCGCGCCCGCGATGGCGGCTTCATCTCCGCCCTCCACGGTGACGGTCACAGGATCACCCTTTTTGATCCCGAGGCCCATCAGTGCGAACAGACGGGTGCCGCCGGCGGATTTATCCCCCTTTGTGAGGGTGATGACGGCCGGGCCGGTACCGATCAGCTCCCGGCATCGTGCGGCAAGCAGACCGGCCGGGCGGGCATGGATGCCGGCCTCGTCCCGGATGATATAAGTGAAGGTTGTCATAGGTGCTCCTTTCGGGATGGTTATTTCTTCAGCCGCAGAAGCGGCGCGCCGGGGGCAAGGCTCTGTCCGGCTTCGGCCATCGGCGTGATGCCGCCGTAATCCCCGGCATTGGCAACGATCATCGGGGTGGACAGATCGCATCCCGCGTTGCGGATTGCCGTCAGATCAAAGCGAAGCAGAAGCTCGCCTGCTTTCACCGTCTGCCCGGCCTTTACCGCAGGGGTGAAGGGCTTTCCGGCCAGCTTCACGGTATCAATGCCGACATGGAGAAGGATCTCCGCCCCGGAATCGGATATGAGATTGATCGCATGGCCGGTTTTGGCGACCGATTCCACCCGGCCGCCGCAGGGGGCATACAGCTCGCCGCGCTCCGGCAGAATGGCGATACCGTCGCCCAGCATCCGCCCGGCAAAGGCAGGATCGGGGACGTCCTCCAGCTTCACAATCCGGCCGGACAGGGGGGAGAGCAGGATTTCCTCGGCCTGCACGGTTTCGATGGCGGTATCAAGATACGCCTCCAGCGCGGATTTGACGACGGAAACCTGCGGACCGTAGATGATCTGCACGCCGTTTCCCTTGATAATCACGCCGGAAGCACCGCTTGCTTCCAGCTTTGCGCGATCGACCCGCGCGCCGTCCCGCACGGTGACGCGCAGTCGGGTGGCACAGCAGTCAAGATCGGACAGATTCTCCCGTCCGCCAAGCCCCTCTAAAATCAGCGCGGACTGACGGTCGCCGCCGCCCTCTTTCTTTGCATTGTAATCGGCGCGGGTGTAGAGCTTTGTTTCCTCCTCATCGCTCTCGCGGCCGGGTGTTTTATAGTTGAAGCGGCGGATCATGAAGGAGAAGACGAAATAATAGACCACCGCATAAACAAGGCCGACGAGCACGATCCGTATCCATCCCGTCCGGGCATTGCCCTGCAGGATGCCGAATAAGGTCAGGTCAATCAGGCCGCCGGAGAAGGTCATGCCGACACCGACCTTCAGAATGTGCATCAGCATATAGGACAGACCGGCCAGCACACAGTGGATGCCGTAGAGCAGGGGGGATACAAAGAGGAAGGTGAATTCAATCGGCTCGGTGATGCCGGTCAGCGCCGCCGTCAGAGCGGCCGAGAGAAGCAGACCGCCGACCAGCTTCCGCTTTTCGGGCCGCGCCGCACGGTACATAGCAAAGGCTGCACCGGGCAGACCGAAGATCATGAAGGGGAATTTTCCCGACATGAAGCGGGTGGCCGCCACGGTGAACGGCTCGGTGCCGCCTGCAGCCAGCTCGGCAAAGAAGATATTCTGCGCGCCCTGTACCAGCGTGCCGTCAATCATCATCGAGCCGCCGACCTCGGTCTGCCAGAAGGGCATATAGAAGACATGATGGAGGCCGAAGGGGATCAGCGCACGCTCGATGATGCCGTAGATCCAGGTGCCCGCATAGCCGGAGGCGAGGACGAGATTGCCGAGCGAGGCGATCCAGCCCTGCACAATCGGCCAGACGAAGTACATCAGAACGCCGACCAGCAGATAGACAAGGCTTGAGATGATCGGCACGAAGCGGGTGCCGCCGAAGAAGGCCAGCACCTGCGGCAGGCGGATCTGATAGAAGCGGTTGTGGAGGGCGGCTACACCGAGACCGACGATGATACCGCCGAATACACCCATCTGCAGGGTTGTAATGCCGAGCACCGAGGCGGTGGAATTCTCAGCCATTGATCCGGGGCCGCCATGGGCGTGAATCAGCGCGCTGACGGCGGTGTTCATGACGAGATAGGCGATCACGCCGGAGAGGGCGGCGACCTCCTTTTCCTTTTTGGCCATACCGATGGCGACACCGACAGCAAAGAGAAGGGCAAGATTGTCAAAGACCGCGCTTCCGGTCTTGGCCATGATGTCAAGGATGGTATAAAGAAGCCCGCCTTCGTATATGACGGATTCCAGACGGTAGGCTTCCAGCATCGTCGGATTGGTGAAGGAGCTGCCGATGCCCAGCAGCAGGCCGGCGACGGGCAGCAGGGCGATGGGGAGCATGAAGGAGCGCCCGACCCGCTGCAGAACGCCGAAAATCTTTTCTTTCATGGGAACTGCATCCTTTCGTTTTCAAAGTAGCGGGATTATTGTTCCCATCCGGAGGCAAACTATTCTGCCACTTGACAAAGGATGGTCTTTTCGCTATAATAAATATAGAATTTTTTGAGGAGGATACGGCCATGCATTTCGGGACAACTCCCTTCAGCGCGACCAATATTTTTCCCCACAGCCACACAAGCTGGGAGATTCTCTGCTACATCGAGGGAAGCGGCACGCTCTATGTCGGCGAGCAGGCCATCCCCTTCTGTCCCGGGATGATCGTCTGCCAGCCGCCGGATATCCCCCATCGGGAGGTTTCCGAGGCCGGCTTCCGCAATCTGTTTTTCCACGATCCCTCCTTCTTTCCGCCGGACAGGGATGGGGTGAGCATCCTGCGCGACAATTCCGATCACGATTTTGAACAGCTGATGCGGCTGGGGCTGAAGAATTTCAACAGCAGCCGGCCCGAGAGCGGACGGATTCTGCAGAGCACGGTGGAGATTCTCTATCAGCTGCTGGCTCTTTGGATGAATACGCCGAACGCCGATTTTGTCGATGAACTGGAGGCCGCAATTCTGGCCGGCTACACCGATCCCGCCTTCCGGCTTTCCGATGCCGTGAAGGACATCAATTACTGCGCCGATCACATCCGCCGAAGCTTTGCCGCCCGAAAGGGAAAAACGCCGCTGGAATATCTCACGGAGCTGCGGATTGAGCGGGCGCGCACCCTGCTGGAGGGGCGCGGCTCCTGCGATCTGTCCATCAAGGCAATCGGTGAACTCAGCGGCTTTGACAATGCCTATTATTTCTCGCAGGTCTACAAAAAAGTCACCGGCGAGTCGCCCACCCAAACCCGTGCACGCGGGGAGGGGGCCAAACGGGCGTGAAACCCAAAAGCCGGAATAACATAAAAGCGGAGGAAGCGTATGCTGTTTCAATCCAAAGAAGAAAAAATCAAGGCCGCCCGCGAGGCGATCACAGCCGAATACCGGGAATTTCTGGCGGGCGAGGGAAAACTGCCGGAGGGATTCTCCTTCCGGTACGATTCTGCTGATTCGCGGGGGAATCGGCATCGCGGCACGCCCTTTGATGCGTATCTGCATGAGATCTGGAAGACGGTCGATTCCCTGCGGGATGAATCCGGGATTTCCGACTGGCTGTATCTTTCTGCCGCTGAAGGCATCGAAGACGCTGCAGGCATCGATATCGCTTCCCGTGCCATCCTGGAATGGGCAGCCAGGCACCGTGCCATGGAGGAGCAGATTCGTCAAAAATGCCGCGTGGGGAATACAACCTTCTTTGTTTCGACCGAAGACTATGCAAAGAAAAAGGTCATGGTTGTCATGGAGGATGCCGCCCGCTTTGGGGAATTGACACCCGGCACGGCGGTGCTCTGCCGTGAGGCGGGGATTGGCTTCTGCATCCTGACCTCCGATCGGAGCTTCCTTGATCTTACGGAGCAGAGGGAGCGGCGTATTGTATATGAAACCTTCCCGAATTATCACGATGAAACCTACGGGATGTGGAAATTCGATTAAAGCGCAGACAAAAATCCCCGGCCCGCCGGTATGAAAACCGGTAAGCCGGGGGACTCTTTTCTGCCATATCCGTGATGTTATCCGTTTTTCCGGTTCAGGACCGAATCGGGAAACAGCGAAGCGTTAATCAGATCGGCAGGATCAATTTCCAGGGCATCCGCAATGTCGAAAAACACTTCCAGCGAAAAGCTGTTGGCAATTCCCGGAGCCTCAATGGTGCTGACAAGCGAGCGGCTGATGCCCGCCTTATCGGCTAACTTTTCCTGTGACATTCCCTTCAGCTTCCGCAGAGCGGAAATCGCTACCCCCAACTGTATAAACCGATCCCGGTTCTTGAAAGATACTTCCTTGCTCATTCGAATCATTCCTTTCCGCCGCAGTTCCATACTTCTATTATACCCCGCATACAACAATTTTTCTGCATCCAGCAGTAAGCACTTGACTAAAATAGTGAGCAATGGTATAATATTGTATATAAATGCTTGCATCAGAATGCAGCATCCGGAAAGGATAGGAGAAAATGGAGACATACAGGGTCTGCTTATTTGGCCATCGGGATCAAAACGATCTGCAGCGGGTCGGGGAGCGGCTGACATGGATTATCCGGGAGCTTCTTCGCACGAAGCCGTATACCGAGTTCCTGATCGGGCGGAGCGGGGAGTTTGATGAATATGCCGCATCGGTCATCTTTGGCGTGCTGAAGCAAGAGGGGCGGGAGCGGGGGGCTGTGACGCTTGTGCTGCCGTACACAGTGGCCGATCTTGCCTATTGCGAAATGTATTATGACGGCGTTCTGGTTCCGGACTGTCTGGCGGGTGTGCATCCGAAGGCCGCCATCACACGGCGGAACCGGTGGATGATCGGGGAGGCCGATCTTGTGATCGTCAACGTGGAGCGGGGGCAGGGCGGTGCCTTCACAGCCATGAAGTATGCCGAAAAGCAGAAGCGGGAAATTATCAATCTTGCCGCGGATCGCCGGGAGGCATAGCAGGGGGCGAAGGGAAAACGGCGATAGCACAAGTCTGTTCGGGAAAAACAAAAAAGGAGCTGCTGCAAGCTTGAACCTGCAGCAGCTCCTTGAATTTAATGTCAGTTTTGGCTTGAAATATAGTCAACTTCCTTTGTGACCATGTTGATACGCAGAATTTCAGCACCGTCACGGTTCTGGTAGGAGAAGGTCCGTGTTCCGGCTGCGGGATCAAAGCGCATGAAAGTGGCATAAATGTAATTTCCGTCAACGATGTAATTCATGATGGCGGTTGTTTCGGAGAATTCCTCGGTTACATCGAAAACCAGCTCCGGCTCGCCGCCTTCCTTCGGGATGCGGTAGAAGTCGCCGACACAAGGGGGTGTGCCCTGCGGAGCATATACCTTGGTTTCACCGGTACGGTAGTAGATGTAATCTTCGGTCATGCAGAAAGTATGGGAACTGTCAAACTCGCCGAGCACCAGCTCCTCAATTTCACCGGTACCGTCCTTTTTGAAGCGTACAATGCCCTCGCCCTCGGAACGGTTGGTAATGAGATAGATGTACTCGTCATCACAATAGGCATCATACGAACCGCTGTATGCGATCTTATGATCCTCTTTCGGGTCGGAGAGCGACATCCGCCAGATCTCCAGACCCTTCCGGTAATAGAGATACTCGTTGTCGGCGAACATCAGACTGCCGTTTTTACCAAACTCAAACTCTTTTACCAACGTGTGCTTGTCGGTTGCCAGATCGACCATGAAGATTCCCTTGGGAGACGTTTCCCGGTTGTCCGGATCAACATAACCGACATGAAACTTCGAATTACCGCTGATCAAGGCCATGATTGCGTTTTCGTAGCAGTCAAAGCAAAGCCTGCCGGTATTCGTGGTTTCCATATCAAAGATTGCGTAGCACTCTTCACTTGTAACCTTCCGATCGCCGGTAATCTCGTCAAAGGTCAGCGTATGAAAGCGCTGCCGGAAGTAACACTTGTTATCCCGGATGACCATTGCATTTTCGTTATCTATGATCTGACAGCAATCATAATTAAAATGCTTGCAGAGCGGATCCGAGCAAAGGAGGGTTATATAGCCGGTTTCCGGATTGAATCGGTAGGGAAGCGTGCCGGAAATGATGTAGATCAGACCGTTGTCATACTGCAGGTTGTTATTGAACTGTGTATACCGCGGGCGGGGAACGGCCCGGTCATCGCTGGGAAGATAGCTGTAGCCGGGCTTTGCCGGAACGGTCCCATCATCGGACGCGATCGGGAGAGTATCCACAACCGGCTCGGTTTCGATTTCGCGCAAACCGGACTGGCAGGAGGTAAACAACAGCACCGTCAGAAGGAAAAGCGAAAGATAGTGTTTCATTCTTAATACCTCATAAGGTAAAGAACGGTATGCCATCCGGCATACCGTTCTTTGGTTTGATTACTGGATGGCAGCTTCGAAAATTCTCCGCAAACAGATTACTATTCCCAATTTAATTATAGCAAATATTTACATTTATGTCAATGCGCGAATATTACAAAAACAAATTCACCGATGTTTGCCTGAATAGGGCAAACTGTCCAATTTTTGCATCCGGATTCTTCACCCAAGCGTGCAGTAGCCGGAAGCATCGCACCGGACAATTCCGGCATCGATGGCATATTCCACGCCCTCGCACAGGACGGAAAGCAGGGCATTGCCGAGCCGCGCGTATCCCATAAGCTCGCCGGCCTCCCGGACGAGATCCTCAAAGGGCAGGCCGATCTGCTCCCGCAGAACGGCAAGGGCGGCCGCCGCAATCTCGGGAAGCGGCAAGTGCGAAGCCTCGCGGCGGGCTTCCCCCTCACCGGCCGTGCGGAAGGAGGCATAGAGCAGGGGATCCTGCCCATCGGCCCAGAAAAGGCGCGTTCCGCGGCAGTCCGAAACGGCAAATTCGGGATCGGTCAGGATCTGAGCCAGCTTTTCGCGGACACGCGTACCCGCGCGGGTAAGCGAGAAGGCCTGCAGAACCCGCCGCTCCAGAAGCGATTCGGTGATCGGCGCCTCCGCTGAAAGAATCGCGCGGATCGCCCGGCGGATTTCAAATTCGGAGCCGTCATCGAGGAAAACCTCGGAGCTCATCGGCTCGGTATCAAACGCCCAGACCGTGTAGACGGGCATCGCGGCTGGCTCTTTTTCCGGCGCGGATTCCTCCGCACCCACGATCGGGCTGTCGGCGGCGGAAGCATCGGCCGATGGCTCGGGATGGCTTTCATCCGGGATGAACGGCTCATCCGCCGCCGCGGCATCCGCCCGCTCGGCGGCACGGCGCTCGCAGGCCTCCTTCAGAGCTTCGAGAATCCGCTCGGTTTCCCGCCCGGGATTCTCCCACCAATCCGGCGACCATACCCGGTGAATCGTCCATCCGAGTCCCTCCAGCACCGAAATTTGCGCCAGTTCCCGATCGCGGGTGGTTCTGGCACCGGCATAGGAGGGGCCGTCGCACAGGATGCCGAGCAGATAGCGGTTCTCATCCTGCTTATCGGACACGGCAACATCGATTTTGTAGGCGGAATGACCGATTCCGGTCCTTGCCTCCCATCCGTTTGCTCGGAGAGCGGCGGCAATGGCTTCGGCCAGACCGGCCGGATCGCTTCGCACCATCGAGGATGCATTCACGGCCAGCGGCGAGCCGGCGGCATAGGCGAGGAAATCCTTCAGCGCGGCCACGCCCTCGGATGCGGTCCGCGACAGATCAATCTGTTCGGGGCGGAGCGCGGCGAAGACGATCATCTCCCGGCGGGCGCGGGTCACGGCGACGTTCAGCCGCCGCCAGCCTCCCTCACGGTTCAGCGGGCCGAAATTCATCGGCATCCGGCCGCCTTCGTCGGGGGCGAAGGCGATGGAAAAGAGGATGACATCCCGCTCATCGCCCTGCACGTTTTCGAGATTCTTGATGAAGACCGGCTCCTCCGAGCCATAGGCCCAAGCCTCCAGAACGCTGTCCCTTGCGCAGGCGGCTTCCAGTTTATCCTCAATCAGCATCTGCTGGGAAATATTGAAGGTGACGACACCGACACTCTCGCTCCGGAGCGCCTTGGTATGGGCGCGGCGGGAAAGCTCGGCGACAATCGCATCGGCCTCCGCCGGATTGGTGCGGGATCCGCCACGGTCGAAGCGGCCGTCAACAGGCACCAGCCGCACCTTCTGCTCCCGGTCATTGACCGAGGGGAAGGTATAGAGCTTATTCTCGTAGAAGCGGTGATTGGAGAAGGCGATCAGGCTTTCATGGCGGCTCCGGTAATGCCAGGTCAGATGAGTTTCGGGCATTCCCAGTGCCAGGCAATCGTCGAGAATGCTCTCCAGATCGTCGCCCTGCGGATTCTCCTCATCGGAGGAGCTTCCCATGAAGAAGGTGGTCGGGGGCATCTGGCGGGGGTCGCCGACAATGACGGCTTCCCGTCCGCGCGCGATGGCACCGACGGCCTTACAGGTCGGAAGCTGGGAGGCCTCGTCGAAGACCACCAGATCAAAGGGGGGCCGCTTCGGATCCAGATACTGGGCGGCCGAAAGCGGGCTCATCAGCATACAGGGCGCGAGACGGGGGAGCAGATTGGGGATCTGCTCAAAGAGGCGGCGGATGGAGAGGCCGCGGCCGCCGCTCCGGATGGCACGCTGGAGGATGCCGACCTCGCTGGACTGCGAGGCCTCGCGGGTGAGGTTTGGGACCTTCGAGCCGATGCGGGCGATGACCTCCTCGGCGGCAAGGGTGAGCAGCTCCTTGTCAAGGGCGGCAAAGCGGGCGATTTTTTCATCGAACAGCTGTCCCGAGAAGGTATAGAGCGCGGGATCGTTGTCGATGGCGTGATGGATCAGCGTGGTCAGAACCGAGCGCCTGGCGATCACGGCCCAATCTTCGATCGGCAGGGGATCGCCCGAAAGCTGGCATTCGATGACAAACGGAGTGAAGCCGGCCTCGATGGCTTCGGCCGCTGTTCGCCGCCAAAGGATCCATTCCTTCAGGCTGCCGATATGGGCCAGAATGTCTTCCATCTGCCGGATGGAGGAGGCCAGCCAATCACCGTCAGACACAAGCTCCAGAGCAAGCAGATCCGTGGCTGTGTCAAGCGCCCCGGTCAGTTTCTGCCAGCTATCGGCGAGCGCGCCGGCGGCATCGGACAGCGCCGAGGTCACACCGCGGGTACGGATGGAATCGCTTCCGAGCGCCAGAAGCCGGCGGGAATTTTCGGAGGCCGCCTCCGAAAGGGTGCGGATGCGGCACCAATCGGTGGCTTTTTCGTCATACAGATGGCCAAGACTGCCGATCAGCGATTCCAGCCGGAGCCGCATATCGGTGCTTTCGGTGCGATAGCGGCAGAGCTTGTCCAGCAGAATCGGGACGGCCTCGTTTTCGATCGGGCCTTTGGCATACGAAGCCAGCGTTTTGCGGATCCGGTTCTGGGTGAGAATCCGGGCGGCAAACCATTGGCCGGCGGCTTCGTTCCAGGATGCCATCAGGGCATCGGGATCCAGCGAGGTCACGCCGGGATGGAAGACCACATTCAGCTCGCCGCGCAGAACTCCGGCTTCTTCGGCATGGGCGCAGAGAGCGCGGAGCCGGGCAGACAGAGATTCAAAATCGGATTCGCGGGCCCAGGCGGCGGGAACGCTCTGCCAGAAGGGCAGAAGATCGGCGGCATCACAGATTCGCTGCCAGCCCTCCCGATCGGCGGGACGGCTTTCGCCTGCCTGTGAAAGGAAGGCTTCGGCGGCCGATTCGAATTCACGCAGGGCCGCAAGGCAGGCCTCGGCGGCGGCCGGTGCCTCCTCGCGGAGCCGGCTGCTCCAATCGGTGCGGGTGATGGGGGTCAGCGAATGCCCGGCGGGATGGCGGACGGCGCGGCCGGCGGCCATCAGACTGCCCATGACGGAATCAAGGCCGGCTAACCGGTCCTCATCGCAGGAAAGGGCGAAAGAATCGGGGAATTTCACGATCCGGGAACCTGCCGGCAGGGCAAGATAATCGCCGATCAGCGAGTAGAGCGTGCGGCCGCAGGGCTGGATTTTATGAAGCGCATCGGCGTATTCATCCAGCTCCTTCCGGCGGGCGGCGAGCTGGACGGCCCGCTTTTCATGCCGGCCGTCGGAAGCGGATGCTGCCGCTTCCGAGGCGGCCTTCAGCTGATCGAGCACATCCCGCTTCTTGGATTTGTTGGAATGAAGCTCCAGACAATAAGCGCCGAGGCCAAGCTTATCCAGCCGCTTTTCGACAACCTGCAGAGCGGCCAGCTTTTCGGCCACGAATAGGATTGTCTTGCCCTGGGCCAGCGCGTTGGCAATCAGAACCGTGATGGTTTGGGATTTGCCGGTGCCGGGCGGGCCGTGGAGCACAAAGCTTCGCCCCTGACCGGCCTCACGGATGGCGTAGAGCTGGGAGGCATCGGCGGCCATCGGAAGGAGAACACCGTCCTCGCTGATCCGCTTTGGCATTTCCATCTCGCCGGTTTCCCACGTCAGGCGGCCCTCCAGAAGGCTGGCGACGATTTTATTCTGCCGGATATCCTCCAGCCGGTTGGTCAGATCGTTCCACATGACGAACTGGGAGAAGGAGAAGATGCCAAGATAGGCCGATTCGAGCACGTCCCAGCGGGGCTGCTCCATCACCGCCCGGCGGACGGTGGTGAAAATCGTGCGCAGATCCAGACCGTTTCCGTCCCGGATGAGAGTATCCTTGCCGTCCTCGGTGAGGCCTCCGATCGAGATCCCGAAATCCTGCCGGAGCATTTCCAGCAGGGTGATGTTCATCTGCGGCTCCTCATCGCGCAGGCGGATGACATAGCCCTTCAGGGCCGAACGGCGGACGATATCCACCGGCACCAGCACCAGCGGCGCATAGCGGGGGCGCTGGCTGGCGCGCGTTTCGTACCAGCGGAGCAGACCAAAAGCAAGATAGAGCGTATTGGCACCGTTTTCCTCGATGGAGGCCTTGGCGGCGCGGTAGCATTCAATGACGGCACGGTTCAGCGCAGCCTCCTCAAGGGTAGAGCGGAGCCGCTTGTTCTGGAATTCCGAGCGGATCAGATCGGCCTTGTGACCCAGATGCGAGCAGGACTCAAAAAGCTGGGGGCCGGTCGGGAATTCCATGCCGGCGGGACAGGGCGCAATGCCGTAATCACCGCCCTTTGACAGGGAATCTTCCAATTCATCGAGGCTGGCGGCGAGGATCGGCACGATATTTTTGGTCAGACGGAGATTGATGAGGGTGTTGCGAAGACCCAGATCCAGCAGCTTGCGCTCCCACAGCTCCAGCCGGGAAAGCGGGCTGATCTCCCCCTCGCGTACCTCGACCCGCTCCTTCAGACGATCGGGCGCTCCGGTGATGCGGTCCTCTGCGCGTTTTTCGATCTCGATATGCCAGCCCTCTCCGGTTTGAATCCGATGGGGCAGGGGCCGGATATGGCCAAGCCGTGCGCGGTGGATATCGAGGGTCATATCGAATCCCTCACCGGCCAGCCGGTTTTCGGCTGAGCGGCGGGCGGCATCGAAGGATACATCGGATCCGGCGACCAGCGAGGTGCATTCAAAGACAGCGATCTCGCTGACACCGTCGGCCAGCCGCTTGGTGATCAGCGCCGGATCGGCGGACACAGGATCCGGGAAGCTCAGCTCCTCCAGCCATACGCCGCAGAAGGCATGGGTTTCAAAGAGGCAGATCAGCGGGCGCAGGCCCACCGCTTCAAGGCAGGAGGCAAAGAGGACCGAAAGGTCCAGACAGTTGCCCATTTTGGTTGACAGAACCGTATCCGAAAGGCGGATCCGCTGGCCGACGGCTTCAAAGGAGGCCGGCGAAACCACATAGACGATATTCTGCTCCTGCAGAGCGCCGTAGATCGCCGCCGCCTGCACCAGCACGCGGTTGGGATTTTTTGTCTGATAGGCATCGAAGGAGCCGTCCTTGCTCCACAATTCCAGCAGGGAGGAGGCGCGGGCCAGAATCGGCGGGATCGCCGGATGATTGGGCGTGACAAAGGCGGCCAGAAGCTCGGGCAGGGTATCACTTCCGTGCCATTCATCGAAGGCCAGAGCATCCAGCTCGGCGCTTTCGGCGGCCAGCTCCGCACCCGCTTCATCGGTGAGCGTGAAAAAAATCCGCCCCCGGAGCCGTTCGGTCAGCCCGGCCAGAAGCTCGGTATTCAGATGAAAATCGAATTCCGTCAGCCGGAACTCCCGGTTTTCGGGAAGCTCGTCCAGCCATATTTCAAGCGGCTCGAAGAAGGCCGGCTCGCAGGTGATTCCGAGGCGGAGATGGGAGCGCGGCTCGGTGCTGGTAATGCCGAGTCTTCGCAGAAAGGGTACACGGTTCTGCGTGAGGGCGAAATTGATGACGGGGAGCAGGTCCGGCTTGAGCGTGATCGGCATGGCGGCATTCCTTTCGGTGATAATCGTTGCTATCATTATATCATATACCGCCCCCGAAAACAAGAGAATTTACAAAAAATCCTTGAACTCGGTGCGGTTTTCCTGTATAATATTAGTAGAAATACAAAAAAGGAGGCGGCGGCTTTGGACTCACACGAAATGCGCGTGATCGCGAGAATCCGGACGGATTTTCCGACGAAATTCGGGATCCCGCGCCAGAGCGGACTGATCGCATCCCTGCGGGGAGAGATCGTATTTGAAAAGGAATTCCGCGATCCCAATGCCCTGCGCGGCATCGAGGGATATTCGCATCTGTGGCTTCTCTGGTGCTTCAGCGAGGCGATGGGAAAGGAATGGTCGCCGACCGTGCGCCCGCCGCGCCTTGGCGGCAACAAGCGGATGGGCGTATTTGCGACCCGATCCCCCTTCCGCCCGAATCCGATCGGGCTGTCCTCGGTCAGGCTGGAAGGCATTGAAGAACGGCCGGGATTTGGCCGGGTGCTGATCGTCAGCGGGGCGGATTTGATGGATGGCACGCCGATCTACGATATCAAGCCCTATCTTGCCTTCACCGATTCCCATCCCGATGCCCTCGGCGGCTTTGCCGACACGGTGTTTGCCGACCGGCTGGAGGTGGAATTCCCCGAAGATTTATTGAAGCGGCTTCCCGCCGATAAGCGGGAGGCGGCCGTTGAACTGCTTGCACAGAATCCCCGTCCGACCTATCAGAACGACCCGGATTATGTTTACGGCGCACCCTTTGCCGGACATGAGCTGCATTTTCGCATTGAGGGGGATCGGCTGATCGTGACGGCGGTGGATTGACATTACCCCAAAGGAGGTATTGCCATGACACGGGCTGAAATGAAGAAAATCTACGCAAAGGTCTTTCTCGGAATCCTCATCTTTGCGCTGTTTATTGCCGCGATCTTTATCGCGGGCGAGGTGCGCAGACGGCTGGATACAGGCGAACAGTACTTAATCAAGGAAGCGGAGCCGCCGCGCCTGCTCACCGTCAAAGCTAATGTGAGCGTGCTCACCCTGGATGAGATGGGGTATTCCGCCGAGGTGACCTCCATGCAGACAATGAAGGATGATACGCCCTATTTTGTCGGGGGCAACCGCACCTTTATTCCCCAAAAAGGGATTCCGGACTGCAGAAGCAAAGGAGATTCCTGTCTGATGCTGTCGCTGAAATGCACGCAGGACGGCTTTCTGAAGGTCAAGACCTACGGAGCCGGTGCTTCGGCCGGCGAAATCCGGATTGATGGCAGCTTCGCCCCCGATGACCGGCTTCTCACCCAAATATGCCAGCGGGCGGATGTCAGGGTGGATACGGGAGTTGGCTACATAAGAGGCCGGGATCCGCGATATCCGACAAAAAGACTGGCGTGGCCGGACATTCCGGAGGAGGAAGCGCCGTATCACCGGATCTATGAGGAAATGCTGAGCGATTTGATTCCGGGACTCAATCACTATATTCGCGGCGCCTTCCGTTATGTGAAGGAGGGGACGGTTATCGTCACCTGCCATGACCGGACCAATCCCGAGCGGATTCTGGCCGAGGCCGAAATCCGTATCCGGAAGTATGAGGAGTTCCGGCTGGATTCGTCCGGAATCTCTGCCGAGTACTATAAGGCGCTCCGGGAGAATCTCCCTACGGGCGGTTTTACCAATGTGGATCTGCAGCGCTATTTCCCCTATCTGGAGGCCGAGCTGGTCCGCTACGAGCAGATTGATATCTGGGATTAAGGAGGTATTGCCATGACACGGGCCGAAATGAAGAAAATCTACGCAAAGGTCTTTCTCGGAATCCTCATCTTTGCGCTGTTTGTTGCCGCGATCTTTATCGCGGGCGAGGTGCGCAGACGGCTGGATACAGGCGAACAGTACTTAATCAAGGAAGCGGAGCCGCCGCGCCTGCTCACCGTCAAAGCCAACGTGAGCGTCCCCGCGTCCGCAGAGGATGGGGAGGAGGGCCAGGTACTGGCCATGCGGGAAATCCGCGAGGGCAAGTCCCACTATTTCGGCATGGTGCCGAGCGATCAGCTGACGGGCGGCGGCTGGCCGGTTCATTGGGACAATGTTGCAAGCTACGCGCAGAAGGGCACCTTCCTGCTTGAGCTGGAATGCGACGGCATCATCGAGATCGAATCAAAAGGCCTGGGTGTTGCCACCGGAAGAATCAGGGCGGACGGAAACTTCGAGGAGCTTGCTCTTCCAAACAACCGGATCGACAACAGACTGGGGCTTTCGGTGGACGGACAGATCAGATACGGCTCGGGTCCCGGCAGCGGCAATCATTTGGAACGACGGATCCGGATCCCGACGATTGCGCACGATGACAGAAAATATCACAGCTATTCCAGCCAGATGCTGACGGAATTCATCCCCGGTGTACCCTATGAGCTGCGGGATGCCTGGCGGTATGTCAAGGAAACCACGCTCTTTGTGACCTGCTATGACAGGACCGATCCGGAGCGGGTGATTGCCGAGGCGGAGATCCGGGTCCGGTGCTATGAGAATTTCCGGCTGGATGCCCGCGGGGTTCTGAAAGAATATGACGCGGCTCTCCGGCAGCATCTTGGCTCGTACAATTTCCAAAGTGTGGATTTGACAAAATATTACGCGCACACCGAAATTGAAATGGTGCATTACGCGCAGATTGAAATCTGGGATTAAGGAGCGTTTTCATGACACGGGCCGAAATGAAGAAGCTGTACGGTCGGATCTTTCTCGGCATCCTTGCCTTTGCGGCGCTCATCGGCGGGATTCATTTCACGGGTGAAATACAGCGGAGGCTGAAGGGTGACGAGCAGAATCTGGGGCGGGCCGCCGAGCCAAAACGCCTGCTTTGTATCCGGGCCAATGTGAGCACGCTGAAGGAAAATGCGGACGGCGTGCCCTCGGAAACGGTCGCCATGCGCGAGATCGAGCCGGGCTATACCTATTATCTTGGCACCTCGCGGACCTTCCGAAAGGATGCGGACGGCTGGCCGATCGGGAGCCGGTACGGCTATTATGAGGGACAGCATCCGATTCTGTCGCTGGAATGCGACGGAACCATCGAGCTTGAATGGTACGGAATGCGCGTGACCAAGGGCGAGATGCGCACCGACGGCTTCCGGGCGGTATCCATCCCGACCAACCGCGTGATGGATGAGCTGGCGCTCCGGATTGACTGCCGGCTGTCCTATGCGCCGGGCTATCATCCGCCGGGGGCGCGGGTGCTCGTCACGCCGGCGATCCCGCGCGAGGAGCGGGATCGGCACCGCTATTTCAACGAGATGCTGACCGAACATATCGCCGGTCTGCCCCATGAGCTTCGGAATGCCTGGCGGTATGCCAAGGAATCCACGCTCTTTATCACCTGCTATGACAAAAACGATCCTGAGCGGGTGATCGCCGAGGCGGAGCTCCGCTTCCGGCAGTATGAGAATTTCCGGCTGGATGCCATCGGCCGGAGCGAGGAATACGAGGCCGCGCTCCGCAAGTACATCACGCCCGCCTATTTTGGGGACACCGATTTGCGCAAATACTTTGCATACACCGAGGTAGAGGTGGTGCATTACGAACAGATTGAGGTAATGGAATAATCATGGATAAGAAACCGATCAAAAAAACATCCGCTCACGGAATGGCGGCGGATAAGAATCCCGCACCCGAAGAAAAGATTGCCCTGAAGGGCGGCACGCTGCTGGCACCGCTTCCGGCGGTCATCGTCAGCTGCGGCGATATGGAAAAGCCGAATCTGATCACCATCGGCTGGACGGGCATTCTCAACACCCATCCGCCCAAGACCTACATCTCGGTGCGGCCGGAGCGGTATTCCTATGAGCTTCTGAAGAAAACCCGCCGCTTTACGATCAATCTGGTCAGCCGGGATCTGGTGCGGGCGGCGGATTTCTGCGGCGTGCGCTCCGGAAAGGATGTCAATAAGGCCGAGGCCTGCTCCCTTCATCTGATTCCCGGCCTTGCCCATCCCGACACGCCGATGATCGCCGAAAGCCCGGTTTCCATCGAATGCGCGGTAAGTGACATCGTCCCGCTCGGCACCCACGATATGTTTATCGCCGACATCGTATCGGCGGCGGTATCCGGATCGCTGATGGATGAAAAAGGCGGTCTGCGGCTTGATCGGGCGGGGCTGATCTGCTATGCGCATGGGGAATATTTTGGTCTTGGCCCGAAGCTTGGCAGCTTCGGCTTCTCGGTGATGAAAAAATCCACCGCCAAGCGCAAGCGCGCCGAGCAGCAGAAAACGCGATCCGGGAAGAAATAAACGAAAAAAGGGCAGTTCACGATGAACTGCCCTTTTTTAACGGTTACGGGGCGAGGACCTCAAGATTGGTGCCGTAGAAGATATCGTCGCGTCCGCTCATCAGGCGGCAGAATTCCTCCATTTTGGCCCAGCGCTCGGGGAAAATGTCGAACTCGTAAGCGTGCCCCCAGATATAGAAGACGGCGGGGGTATCGGTGTCAAGCGCGAGAAACCGGCGGCCGAGGGACAGCATTTCATCAAACTGCTGATGGTGGTAAACCGTGCCCTTGTATTGATAGAGATCCGGATACGGATCGAAGCGGCCGGTGGTGGCAATCGTGCGTGCATAGCGGATGGGGGTGTTTTGCCGGATCAGGGATGCCACCCGGTTATCGCAGTTCACGCCGCCGCAGGGATAGGCCATGCCAAGCACCTCATAGCCGCAAAGCTCCGAGAGATGGATTCGATCCTGCTCGATCTGACGGATGATTTCGGCATCGTCTTCGATCGCCGGAAGCAGCGGATGGGTCAGCGTATGAGCGGCGACCTCATGCCCCGCGTAGATATGCCGGATATCCTCCGGCTTTACCTTGGTGTGGCTGATATTCACGCCGTCGCGTACGAGCGCACCCTCCCGTCCGAGCAGGCCGGAATTCAGATTGAAGGTGCCTTTGAGTCCGTATTTGTTGAAAATTTCGATCAGACGGATATCCTGTGTGACACCGTCATCGTAGCTGAAGGTGATGGCCTTCTTTTTGCCGTTCCACATAATGAACCCTCCTTGGTTACAGCCGTTCGGTACGGATCGTTCTTACAACAACGGCACGCGCCTTGCCGCCGTCCGGATGCGGGAAATGAAAATCCGAATGGATCATCAGCGCGGTGCAGTCGTCCAGCGCCAGAAGGCCGGTGTAGCAGCAGGAATCCGCCTCGGCCACCGTTTTTCGTTCCATCAGAACCACCGGCTCATCCCAGACAAGACCGGAGGGATCCAACGTGGCGCGAACCTTCAGCGAAGGCCGGCCATAGCTTGCCAGGGTCACGCCGTTCTTCAGGGTCAGAAGCTGGGGAAATACGCCGATATCATCGAACTTGACCGGCTTTGACCAGGTGCGGCATCGGTCGGTGGAACGCACAAAATAACTGGGATTTGCGGATCCGGTGCGGAACAGCATTCCGATGCTGCCATCGGGCAGCCGGGCCATCTTCGGCTCGTCAAAGCCTTCAAAGGAAGGATCCTCACGGAAGGTGTCGGCATCCGGCAGGATCTGGGAGAGAAAATCCCAGGTGCGTCCGCAGTCCGCCGAGCGAAAGACATAACACCCGCTCCAACCGCAATAGGGATAGACGGCCTCCTTGCGCGTTTTGGCGGTGGAATCAAAGCCGCGCGTGTAAAGGACATAATACAAATCGCCGTCCAGCTCGATAAAGCCGGAGCTGTTGCAGAGCGCAAAGACCATCGTGGCCGGATAGATGCAGCCATTCCATTTTCCGTCGCTTCGGATGGAGATGGGCTGATACGGCCAGTTTACGGTGACTTCAAACTGCTCGGTTATTCCGGTTACGGGATCCCGCTGGCTGGCAAAAACGCGGGTGTCCTCCGGCTCATCAAGATCCTCGGCAAAATACAGACGGGAATCCCGGCAGATTCTTGCAGGCGTATACCGATCCGGATCTGCGATGGGATGCGCGCCCTTTTTCGTGAAGCCGCAGAAGATTTTGCCGTTTTTCATCGGATAGCCGGGGAGCTCGTCCGCCCTGGGCGTGATACTCTGCCATGTCCGGCCGTTATCGGCAGAAACGGCGCGCTGGATGGCGGCTGAGTAGGAATAATCGTCGGATCCGACTTCCCAGGCGGCGAGGATCCGGCCATCAGCCATCCGGGAAAGGTTTGGAAACTGATAGTGTCCCCATACCTGATCGCCGGGCGTTCCGTGTACCAGGGGAATCGGATCGTCGATCGTAAGACGGACAGCGGGAGTGGTGTTGGTTTTCATGATGAAATTCTCCTTTCGCTTCGGAAAAAACGGAGAGAATCCGCAAAATGCGGGTTCTCTCCGTTGTGCAGATGAAGATTAAAGTCCGGTCTGAACCGAGTAGTTGGGAGCTTCCTTGGTGATGTTGATGTCGTGCGGATGGGATTCGCGCAGACCGGCACCGGTGATGCGGACGAACTGACCGCGCTCCTGAAGCTCGGCAACAGTGGGCGTACCGCAGTAGCCCATACCGGAGCGAAGACCGCCGATGAGCTGGAATACGGTTTCGGACAGCGGGCCCTTGTAGGGGACGCGGCCTTCAACGCC
>JAZNKS010000076.1:0-3324 GCA_045578725.1 Candidatus Flemingiibacterium sp. | reverse complement strand
GGGTGAAATCAGCTAACGCTGATGAAATCTTCGGCGTTCCGCCTCAGATGAAATTAAATCCGCCTCCATCTCCTGCCGTAAGGCAGATTTCATCGCGAAGCGATTTCATCCACCGCAGGTGGATTTCTTCCGCCGACGGCGGATTTAGTTGCAAAAAGCACCTGCTTGCGCAGGTGCTTTTTGCTGGCGCGCCTGGCAGGATTCGATTACCTGCAGGCGCATCCGCTCCGCGGCTGCGCCTGCAAGGACGATATTCTGCCTGCAGACTTCATCGTTCGCCGCGTCCTTGCTTCGAGCTTTTCACCCACCAAACGTTCCAAAACAGAAAAGCCACCCGATGGGTGGCTTTCTGTTTTGGCGCGCCTGGCAGGATTCGAACCTGCGACCTACCGGTTCGTAGCCGGGCACTCTATCCACTGAGCTACAAGCGCATCCGCCGTGCGGGTTCCCCCGACGACTTCACTATTATATCACATCCCGATGCGTTTGTCAAGCCTTTTTTGCAAAAAGATTGAAATCTTTTTGCAGACGGCTTCACGAAAAAGAATCCCGCCTTGCGGCGGGATTCTATAGCGGGGATTATTCCCCGTCCTTCTCGGGCTTGCTTGCAAAAATCTTGTTGAGCGCGACCGTCACGCCCCAGATGGCGGCGATGACGATGAAGATACCGAGCATTCCCATGCCCATGTACTGCAGATTCGTTACGAAATTCATCGGCTCAAAGGCGATGCCGGAGGAAAGTGCCTCGGCGGTGGTTTCAATCGCTTCGGTCACATCGGTGATGGCAGTGGTGTTTTCCATTGTTTTGTCCTCCTATCACATAAAGAAGTTCAGAATCAGGCCGCCGGCGATTACCGATGCGATCTGACCGGAAACGTTTACGCCGATCGACTGCATGAGCAGGAAGTTCTGCGGATCTTCCTTCAGGCCCATCTTGTGAACAATACGGCCTGCCATCGGGAAGGCCGAGATGCCGGCCGCGCCGATCATCGGGTTGATCTTTTCCTTCAGGAAGAGATTCAGAATCTTCGCAAAGATAACGCCGCCTGCGGTGTCAAAGATGAAGGCAAACAGACCCAGACCCAGAATCAGCAGGGTTGCGGGCTGCAGGAACTGCTCGGCCTGCATCTGCGAGGCAATGGTGATGCCAAGGAAGAGGGTGACAAGGTTGGCCAGAACGTTCTGCGCCGTCTCGGACAGCGAATTGAGAACGCCGCACTCGCGAAGAAGGTTGCCGAACATCAGGAAGCCGACCAGCGATACCGAGGAGGGCGCGATCAGACCGGTGAGAACCGTGATGATGATCGGGAACAGAATGCGGGTGGTCTTGGATACGGCTGCCGGCTTGTAGGGCATCCGGATCAGGCGCTCCTGCTTGGTGGTCAGCAGCTTGATAACCGGCGGCTGGATGATCGGAACCAGCGCCATATACGAATCCGCCGCGACCATGATGGCACCGACATACTGCGAATTCAGCTTCTGGGCAACGACGATGGCGGTGGGGCCGTCAGCCGCGCCGATGATGCCGATGGAGGCCGCATCGTTGAGCGGGAAGAAGATCGATGCGAGGCAGAGGGTGAAGAAGATACCGAACTGCGCCGCCGCGCCGAATACCATCAGCTTCGGATTGGAGAGGATCGGACCGAAGTCGATCATCGCGCCGATACCGATGAAGAGGATCAGCGGGAAGAGCTCATTGGCGATGCCGGCGTTGTAGAGAACGCTCAGGGCACCGTGTTCCTCGCCGATGACGTTGCCCAGCGAATCGAGGATCTGCTGGGTAATGGCACCCGAGCCGGGGATGTTGACCATGATGGCGCCAAAGCCCATCGGCAGAAGAAGGGTCGGCTCCATTTCCTTCTTGATGGCCAGGAAGATCAAGAGGCCGCCGATGACCCACATGACAACCTGCTGCCAGGTGATGGCAAATAGGTTTTGATACAATGCTTCCATGATAGATACCGTTCCTGTAACATATTTTCAGCCGTTCCACGGAACGGCTGCATCCTATATATTATACACGAAATCCCGCACAAAAGCAAGCGTTTGGCGGACTTTTTTTGCCGACTATTCAAATTTCGTTAAAATTCACAAATCCGTCACAAAGCGGGAAAGCGGCGAAAAGCGCCCTGTATAAGCGAATTTTTCAGGTATTGCCGCCTTTCGGTCTTGGGGATGTTGACAGATTTATCCGGATGTGCTATAATGGTTGACAGCGGATCAAAGCGCGCAAAAGAGATCCCCTTCCCTTGCAGCAAGGCGGGGACGAATCTTTACATCCGACAAGGAGAGAAATATTATGTGGAACAATAAGAAAAAAGCCCTCACCTTCAGCTACGACGACGGTGTCGATACCGATAAGCGGCTCGCCGAAATTCTCGACCGTTACGGTATGAAGTGTACCTTTAATCTCAATGGCGCCAAACTTCTGTATCAGTCGGAGATCGGCCCGGGATGGGAGCTGGGAACCCGCTATCCGTGGAAGCATCCGGAAGCGATCATCAACCGCCTCTCCATTGAAGAGATGCGGGAGTCCTATAAGAATCACGAAATCGCCGTCCATGCCTATACCCACCCGCATCTGGAGCAGCTGAGCCGCGAGGAATGCACAGCCGAGATTGCAAGGGATATCGAAAAGCTGACCGAAATCTTCGGCAAAGCCCCCGTCGGCATGGCCTATCCCTACGGAAGCTACAGCGATATGGTTGTTGACGTGCTGGCCGGGCAGGGGCTGAAATACGCCCGCACCACGCGCAGTACCAATTCCTTTGCCCTGCAGAGCGATCTGCTTCGCTTCCATCCGACCTGCCATCACAAGGCGGAGAATCTGATGGAGCTTGCCAAAGCCTTTGTCGAGATGGATCCCGAGGAGCCGCAGCTCTTCTATGTCTGGGGCCACACCTATGAATTCGCGGGCATGGATAACTGGGATGTAATCGAACGCTTCTGCGAATACATGGCCGGCCGGGACGATATCTTCTACGGCACGAACGCAGAAACTTTGCTCGGGTAAGGAAATATTTTGCAAAAAAGGCTTGACAAACGCATCGGGATGTGATATAATAGTAAAGTCGTCGGGGGAACCCGCACGGCGGATGCGCTTGTAGCTCAGTGGATAGAGTGCCCGGCTACGAACCGGTAGGTCGCAGGTTCGAATCCTGCCAGGCGCGCCAAAACAAAACAGCACCCAAACGGGTGCTGTTTTGTTTTGGTCTGTTTGACAGATTGAGAAGCTCGATTCGAGGACGCACAAAACGGGAGTATATCTCGCACGAACGCCGTCCTCGTGCAGCCACGCGTCAGCGTTGCTGCGGCAGGTCTCGA
>JAZNKS010000075.1:0-3115 GCA_045578725.1 Candidatus Flemingiibacterium sp. | reverse complement strand
CCGAGATCGTGGAAGATGGGTTCTTCGTAATATTCGGGTTCCTCGTCCTTGTAGTAGGGATCGATCATGATCTCCTTGATCTTCGGGAAGGCGGCGTAGCAGGCGATGTAGCTGCAGTCCGCGAACAGCAGGACAAAGGGGATGATGATGCCGATCGGCAGGGCCAGAAGCATCAGCGTGTAGGTGATGAGCAGCATCAGCGCGATGCCGAGGGTTGCCATCAGATTGCGCTTGAGGCCGACCATCGAGAAGATCAGCGCATTCTTGAAGATCTTGAAGAGGGAAAGATCGAAGGTGATCATCAGATTGTAGATGTAGAAGCGCATCCAGAACCAGAGAAGAGCGATCAGCAGGCTTCCGTAGAACATCATGTCCAACACCATCGTCACACCGGTGTTGTAATAGAAGAAGACGATATCATAGAAGAGCAGGGCGGAGAAGAGCACGTCCAGGATACCCATAATCAGCCCCTGCTTCCAGTTGCGGCGGATCGCATACCAGAAATCCTCCCACATGAAAAGCGGTTCGCCCTTGATCATGTTGCGGATTAAGTAGGTGGTGCCGACATTGACAAAGCCGAAGGTGAAGAGCACCAGCGCTGAGAGGGCCAGGCAGACCGTGGTGGCCGTGGTGGTGAAGCCGATCTCCGACTGCGTGCCGAACACGCCAAAGAGGGCTGAAGTCAGCGGGGACTGCTGATGGAGCAGGATGCCGTGGATCGGGGCGAACAGCTTGTAGGCCGGCGCGAAGGAGGGGCGGTTGAGATTGCCGCTCAGCGCTAAAATCGCAAACAGGATCGGGAAATTGCCGAAGATATAATACATATTGACCGTCACAAGCCGGGAAAAATGGCGGCCGAAATATTTGAAGAAGTTTTTGAGATTCTTGGGGCCTTCCGGCTCCTTTTTTACGCCCTTGCCTTCCTTGTTGAAGTCAAAGAGCTTGAATTCGCGTCCGAAGATTTTCAAGGTATTGAAACATCCTTTCTGCTTGACTTATAAATAAACGTAGAGAAAAAAGAGGGTGAGGCAGACATCCGAGAGCAGTAAGAAGGCTGTCTTGAGGCCCGCCAGAAGATAAAGCCGGGTGTGGGGAGCCGATAATCGTGGCCGCCCGGTCCGGTAGTGCTCATATGCCAGCACCGAAAGCGAGATTAACAGGCATGAGATCACAGCCGAGCCTCCGAGATAGCCGATGGCATCCAGCAGCAGGCCGGATTTGGCCGAGAACTGGAGCATTGTGACGGAGAACCCGAACAGCAGACCGCGATAGAGAAGCATGGCTCCGCTTATGGGCAGCGTGAACAGGGTGAAGCCGCCGAAAAATACCGGCCAGAAGAGCCTCGCCTCATGGAGAAAGCAGTCGGCCACTACAAGGAGAATGTCCAGAGGGCCCGTGCATTTTGAGAAGAGCGCGATGAAATAGCGCTCGATCAGGTTCTCATAAAGCTCGCTCTCGCCAAGGCCGAGCAGCCGGTAGAGCGCGCATCCGAGAAAGCATCCGAAAATGAAGAGGGAGGCTGCTGCCAGCGCCAGCGTTCGCCGATCGGCAGGATCCGCGCGGAAGGGGGCAGGCTCGTCCCAGGGTTTGTTTGTCATCGATCATCACATCCCGCATTTTTTTGTTCTATTCTATGCGCGGGGAGGAAAAATGATGACAGACAGGAGCAATCAGCCGAAATCGCGGGCCATTTCCTCGGCGCGTTCGGTACAGGCGCGCATGGCACGGTCGATGGTTCCGGCGATGTCTTCCTCGTACAGGACATTCATGGCGCGCTCGGTTGTGCCCTTGGGCGAGGTGACAATCCGCACCAGTTCCCCGGCGGAAAGCTCGGAGCGAAGAAGCATCTCGGCCGCGCCGATCACCGATTGGCAGACGGCTTCCTTGATGCCCTCGCAGTCCAGCCCCTGTGCGCGGGCGGATTGGATCATCGCATCGATGATGTGATAGATGTAGGCAGGGGAGCTGCCGTTGACGCAGATGACGGTGTTCATCTGGGATTCGTCGAGGGGCAGAATCGAGCCTGCGCAGGCAAAAATCCCGCAGGCGAAGGAGAAGGCCTCATCGCTGACCGAAGCATTGCGGCAGAGTGCGGTCACGCCCTTGCCGATCTGGAGCGGGGTGTTGGGCATGACCCGTACAATGGCGGCATCACAGCCGAGCATCCGGCAGATGGAATCGGTGGAGATGCCGGCGCCGAGGGAGATGAAGGTTTTCCCGGAAAGATCAATACCGGCGGCCCCGATGCTGCCGAGCAGCTCGCGGTAATTCTGGGGCTTGATAGCCAGCACGGTGACATCGCTTGCCATAATGGCAGCAGAGGCGGTGGGGGCGATGTTCAGCCCGATGCCGGCGATTTTTTCATATTGGGACGGGTTGACATCGAAGACGGTGATGTCGGCGGGGGTAAGTCCGAGCCCGCCTGCCAGAATGCCGTGCAGCATGGCCGCGGCCATATTGCCGACACCGAGAAACGAAACAGTTTTCATAGCGGTTATCCTCAGAGAAAGAGAGTGAATCGGTTGGTTACTATATTATAGCACAAAGCGGCAAATCTTGCAAGAGCGTTTCCAAAGAGTTTACAGATTGGCTATGAAATATCCCAATCCGCCTCCGGAAAATTTCAAAAAGGTCTTGACAAACGAATTCCCCTGTGCTATAATATATAAGTCAATGCCGCTCGGCATCCGAAAACCGAATACGGAGAGGTATCGAAGTGGTCATAACGGGGCTGACTCGAAATCAAAAGTGGTTCGTCCCTCGATGAGAGTAGGAAGCTCGTATTTCCGTTGATTATCTCGCAAATCCTGCGTT
This sequence comes from Candidatus Flemingiibacterium sp., assembly GCA_045578725.1. Taxonomy (GTDB): domain Bacteria; phylum Bacillota; class Clostridia; order Oscillospirales; family CAG-272; genus Flemingiibacterium. The sequence goes on along the minus strand of JAZNKS010000075.1, from coordinate 301 downwards.
TTTCGTGAATTTCGTTCGCAGCGATTTGTACGCACCTCTAACGCTTTTCTAACGAAATTCCACACAATTTCATACGGAGAGATATCGAAGTGGTCATAACGGGGCGCACTCGAAATCATGTTGTTTTCTCCAAAAACTGAATATTTTTTACACGGAGAGGTATCGAAGTGGTCATAACGGGGCTGACTCGAAATGTTGTCGGTCATTCGGATGCCTCATCGATGAAAACGCGAGATAAACGGCGAAAACGCGAGATAATCGCTGATTTTGCGACTTCCCGATTCTCCGGAAATTCTCAGTT
>JAZNKS010000074.1:0-13352 GCA_045578725.1 Candidatus Flemingiibacterium sp. | reverse complement strand
TGCGGCACCTGCCGTGACTGCGTTGGCGGTGATGGCAGCTTCTGCGACACCTGCTCGATCTGCAAAAACTGCGTGGATTACATTTGCGTGGGCTGCGGTGAGGGCTGCTCAAACTGCGTCGATGTGATGTGCGAGGAATGCGGAGAAAAATGCTCGAATTGTGCTATTGATGAGCTTTGCACCGACTGCGGCATCTGCCGTGACTGCGTTGGCGGTGATGGCAGCTTCTGCGACACCTGCTCGATCTGCAAAAACTGCGTTGATTACGTTTGCATTTGCGGAGAGGGCTGTTCAAACTGTGCGGAGATCTGTCCCGAATGCGCCGAAAAGTGCAGCGTGTGCTCGGATGACGAGGTGTGCGCGGAATGCGGCACCTGTGTTGACTGTGCCGGCTCGGACAGCTTTTGCGTAACCTGCGGACTGTGCTCGGACTGCGGAACGGTATGTCCCTGCGGTGAGGGCTGTGAAAACTGTGCGGATCTCTGTCCGGACTGTGGAGAGGTTTGCTCAAACTGCTCGGATGAATTCTGCGCGTCCTGCGATATCTGCCGCGAATGTGCGGACGATCTGTTTTGCGAGGACTGTTACCTGTGCGGCGACTGCACGGAAATCTGCGAGGATTGCGGCATTGTTTGCATGGACTGCGCGGAAAACGTCTGTGAAGACTGCGGCAAGTGCTCCAGTTGTATAGACGAATTCTGTCCTGACTGCGGCATATGCATCGACTGTGCCGACACGATGTGCCGCGACTGTCATTATTGCGGCGACTGTGCTGACAACATCTGCACGGATTGCGGCGAATACTGCGCGGACTGTACAGGCTTTTGTGATGCGTGCGGCAAGTGTGAGAATTGCGTTGGGATCTGCCCCGACTGCGGGATGTGCGAGGGGTGCTGTGCCGAAAGCGCAGAGGAGCTCGGATGCGATCATGCCGTTTGTCCGGAGAGCGCGGAGTGGAAGAACCATTACTGCACCGAGGGCGGTCATTGCGCCGGCAATTCCAGTAAAATTGAACACGATGAGGATGAGCATTGGACGCTGTGCGGAAGCGGCTGCGACATCAGGCTGAATTCCGAACTGCACACATTCGGCGAGGGAAGGATCACCGGGGAAGCGACGAAAAAGGCGGAGGGTGTGGTGAGTTTCACTTGCACTTTCTGCGGCTTTACGAAGGAAGAAGCGATTCCGAAGCTTACCGGCGGACATACTCACGAATACACCGCTGCCGTAACGGAGCCGACCTGCGAAACGGGCGGATATACAACACACACCTGCGAGTGCGGACACACGTATACGGATACGCAAACGTCCGCAGTAAAGCATTCTTATGTTAACAAATATACCGAATCCGAGCATTGGCAGGAATGTAAATACTGTCACATCACCACCGAAAAAACGGCACATAAGCTCGGTGACTGGACAACGGTTGTGAAGGCAGGCTATACCTTTGAGGGTGAAAAAGAGCGCGAATGCAGAATATGCGGGTATACATTAAAGGAGGCTGTTCCGGTACTGAGCGTTCCCGCAGACAAATTTGTAGTTGTTATTCCGGGTTATGACAAGCTTGTCACGTCGAAGCCTTCGTCAGGGAACACAGAATCGTCCTCCGGCACTTCGGGGGAAGAAGGTACGGATGATCCGGCGGCGAATCCGGGCGATAGCGATTCAAAGCCGGCAACAAGCACCCCTGCGGCGAAGGAGCTCCTGACAAAGGGCGGCGATAACAGCGTTCCTGCGCTTCCGAACCTCGCCCCCACGGAGGACGGAAATATTTTCGTGGGCTGGGTAAACAAAGCGACGGGTGAGGCAGTCAAAAAAGGTGATAAGCTCACCGAAAATATTGAGATTGAGCCTGTATGGATGGACTGCGGCGAGGGCAATCACACGGATGCAGATGAGGACAACGGATGTGATGCGTGCGGATATATTCTCGCGGGGCCTTCCGAACCTGACGATACGACTTCATCCGGCGATGATACGTCGGCGGGCGACGAACAGAACGGCGAGAATCCATCGCAGGCAAATGGCGGTGCTCCGGGCTGGGTCATACTTCTTATTTCGTGCTTTGGCGGAATCATTGCGGTATGCAGCACGGTGCTGGTATTGGCTCTGAAGAAAAAGAAATGACAGCTATACACGGCAGTGACAATTAACCGTATGCCTGGTAAGATATCTTTTTGGACCTGACTTGCCGGAAAACGAAAGCGCTGTTGCAAGTTGGAAACTTGCGGCAGCGCAGGGCGCTGTTGCATCTAAATGCAACAGCCCCTTTTTGCAAGCGGTGTCGCCCGGAAGCGGCGAGTCTTGAAGCGAGCATAATGGGATGCAAAGGCGTTTTCTTTGTCCTTCATTACATCGTATACGATGATATGGATTCCGGAAATACCGTATGGCTTTTTCTGACCGGATGGGAATGACACGATTCGGAATCATAAAGTTTTTGGCTGAAGGGGATTGACATATTTTATCAGGAGGGGTATAATATAGTATATCCGATTTACGATCGGAGGAGAAAAAAATGGCTGATATCTTTGTAAATCTTCAGAATAAAGTGCGTCCTGTCAAACCGATGCACGCAGGCGGGCAGCCGCCGGTGATCTCAACAGCCTGGATAACAACGCGGTATTGTTGATTGAGTGGTAACACATCGCTTTATTGCATTTCTGCCGTGGTATCGGAAGTGACGGAACGGCACAAGTAAGAAAAACCACCGAATCCGGTGGTTTTTCGCTATCTTACAGGCCGTTCCGAAAATTCCGTGTGAGAAAGCAAGCACTTTGGCCAAACAGGGCGATGGACAGACCGCCTGCGGCAGAACACAGAACGAAGAGGAACGGTAAGGTGAAAAAATGAAAAAGACCTATGTAACATCCATGCCGAATCATATCGGTGCATTTTTGAAAGCAAGCAAATGCTTTTCATCGTTAGGCATCAACATTACCCGCGTCAGCTATAACAAAGCTGTCGATTCTCACACGCTGTTTATTGATGCGGAGGGAACCGCCGAACAGCTGAAAAAGGCGGATATTGAACTTGAAAAAATCGGTTATCTGCAGAGCAATGTTGACAAAACCAGTATCGTCCTGCTTGAGTTCTGCCTGCGGGATGTTCCGGGCAGTGTAACGGATATTCTGGTTTTGATCAATGACTTCAACTTTAATATATCCTATATCAGCTCGCAGGAAAACGGAACCGATTATCAGCTGTTCAAGATGGGTCTTTACGTTGATGACACCGGAAAAATCACAGAATTTCTGAAGGAAGCGGAAAAGCTGTGCAGGGTCCGCGTTATCGATTATAACAGCTCGGAAAAAGTTTATGACAACAGTATCTTTTACAATACCTATGTTTTGGGATTGTCGCAGACGATGGGACTTTCCGAAGCTGTCAGCCGCGAGCTGCTGGTTCATGTTAATCTTGCCATGCAAACGCTGGATGAGCAAGGACTTTCACCGTACAGAACGTTTGACAGCATCAGAAAATTTGCCGAGCTTCTCGGCGCATCGAGAGGCAAAGCTTTTTCACCGAGAATCAGCACCCATAAGGTGACGGACCATACGGAAATCATCCTGATTGAACCGCCGTGCGGCAGTAATACCATGATAATCAGGAGCCGTGAAAAGCTTCTGTTTGTAGACAGCGGGTATGCCTGCTATAAGGAAGAAATGCTTGCGGTTCTGGCCAGAGTGGTCCCGGATTTCGATAAAGTCAGCAAAACGGTCCTTGTCACCCATGCGGATGTGGACCATTGCGGCCTTCTGCCTGTATTTGATCGGATTATTGCCACTCACAAAACAGCGGACTGCCTGAAAAACGAGTATCTTGGAAAGGACGGATACCGCGAAAAAAATCCCCTTCACAAGCCGTATATCAATATTTGTAAGATTCTTACCTCCTACCGGCCTGTCAGCCCGGAAAAAATCATCACGCCATGGAAAGATACGGAGCCGTTGACGGAACCTCTGACGCAAATAGGATTTTTCGATTTTGAAGAGCTTCATTTTGAGGTTTATGAAGGAAAGGGCGGGCATTTGCCGGGCGAGATTGTACTGATCGATTATTCCAATCACATTGCGATTACCGGCGATATTTACATCAACGTGCACGGCCTGACCACCGAACAGGCGGAATACAACCAATACGCACCGATTCTGATGACGTCTGTGGATACGAATCCGAAGCTTTGTGCGGAGGAAAGAAAAGCCATTCTGCAGCGTCTTGGCGTTGGAAACTGGCAGATCTTCGGCGCACACGGATTCAAAAAGGATTATTCGGTCAATATTTGATGGCAGGATGCGGTTCTTTGCAGGCGGATCGATCAGAAAAACAAAACCACCCGGCCGGGTGGTTTTGTTTTTCGCTTCGGGGGAGGCTTCGGAACGGCCGCAGCCGGGTTATCGGTCCCGATCAGACACCGGGGAACAGCTGGGCATCCACGCCGCCGTCCACGATCAGCTCGGTGCCGCTGATAGTTGCCGCTGCATCGGATGCGAGAAAATACGCTGCCTCGGCGATGTCCTGCGGGAATGCTTCACGCCCGATCGGTACGCGCGCACGCTTTGCCGCAAGCGTTTCTCCGTCGAAACCGTCCCATCGCTCCGAATGAATGGAGCCCGGCAGCAGAGCGTTCACGCGGATGCCATAGCACCCGAAATCGAGGGCCAGCGCCTTGGCCAGCGATACCAGCCCGCCCTTTGATGCACAGTAGGCACTGCGGTTCCGGATGGCGCGCCGGCTTGTATTGGATCCGATGATGACGGCCGCGCCTTTTTTCTGACGGATCATATGCCGTACGGCCGCTTCCCGGATGAGCAGGAATTCACCGACAAGGTTGGTTGTGATGACCCGCGTGAAATCCTGTGCCGTGACGGTCAGCGCATCCATCCCGATGCCGAGGTCTGCCGCATTGAGCACAATGGCATCCGGCAGCATACCGTCTGCTTCCAGCGCATCATAGAGCGCGAGTATGGATCCTTCCTCATTCTGTTCCATCGCATACCCCCGGCAGACTGTGCCGTATGCTGCCGCAATCTCATCGGCCGCCCTGGCGGCAAGCGAGGGCTCGCGGGACGTGATGGCAACACAGAGGCCTTCCCTTGCAAAGCGCTCCGCGATGGCACGCCCGGTGCCGGAGGTACCGGCGGTTACAAGCGCGGTTTTCATATGACTACCGTTACCTCTTCGGAGCCGTCGGAAAGATCAAAGGCAAAGGGCGTATCCGTATCGTTTACCGTGACTTTTCCCGTATAACCGCCCTTGAAGCCGCGCAGGGATGCCTTGCCGTCACGGTCCGATTCGAGAGCGGCGGTTGTTTTCCATTCCCGGTGGATGAGCTGATAGAGGGCCTGATAGGAAGGCTTTTCATACACATTCCCATCACACAGGCAGCCGAGGCAATCGCCTTCCTTCTTCCAATGCACACCGTCCGCAAGGTTCCAGTAGATGATGCCGCGCATTTTCGGGATACTGAACCACAGGCGGTACAGCGCTTCGGCAAGCTCCGCCTGGATGGCTTCGCCTTCGGTGCGGCTGTGGTCGGCGTATTTCGACGGGATCGTGACCTCGCTGATATACAGCGGGACGCCGAGCTCGGAGAAGCGGTGGTACGTCCGGAAAATTTCTTCCAGCGGAAGTCTGGTGCCGGCGATGTGCTCACGGCCCTGGGTTTCGTTGAACAGGTGATACTGGAAGCCGATGGAATTCAGACGGATATTCTGCTGCAGGATGCGGCTTGCGAGATTATAGTACCGTTCGGCCGGCGCGCCGCAGTTGATCGCGGTAGCCTCGTTCAGCTCAAGGTCGATGTGTGCGGGGAACATCGCCTGCGCCTCCCGGAACGCCCAATCCACGTATTCGCACTCCTCGGTGTAAAGCGGGAAATTTTTGTGACAGAACGCCTCGTTTACGAGATCGAAAATATCGAACACGTGCCCGTACCGTTCGGCAACCCGCTTGAAATAATCGCTGTACAGCGCACGCACCTCATCATTAGTGAAATTCTTTGCCCATTCCGGGAACCATGAGCCTGCAAGCAGCGGCTGTCCCTTCAGCTTCAGACCGTACTTGTGCGCAAATTTCACCACGCGGTCGGGAGGCGGACGGCGGAAGATTTCCTTTGATCCCTCGGCAAACCGCCATTCGCCGGGATTGGGCTCAATCACCGAATGACAGAAGGTGGTGGTAACAAGATTGAACAGTTTGGCAAGCGCTGTTTCATACCGTTCATTATCCGGCCCCATTGCGCCGAGATTCACGCAATTACAGCCGAAATCAAATTCGTGCGTATTCTGCCGAAGGCGGATCCGGGCACCGGGAACCGGTGCTCCGCCGGCATCGACAACCCGGATGGCTGTGTCCGCCTTGCGGTATTTTTCCGTATCCGCATCGATCTGCGGACGCAGGGCTGCAAAGGTTTCGCGGTAATTCTGCATATCCATGATCGTTTCCTCCTGCCCTCAATACTGGCTGCGGGACATATGGCGCTTTTCACCATCAGGCAAAACACCGTTTTCCATTACCTTGATGCCGGATTTCCAAAGCGCGTGATACCTGGCAACCTTATCCTCATCCAGCTCCACGCCAAGACCGTATCCCTCCGGCACCTTGATTGTGCCGTTCACATACCTGTGCTTGCCGCCGGCGATGATATCGTCCAGAATGTGGTGGTAGTGACCGTCGATGGAGTAGGAAATCTGCGGTGTGGATGCGGCAAGGTGGAGATTGACGGCTGTGGAAACACCAAGCTCGGCACCGCTGTGCATGGACATACCTACGCGGAACGCATCGCATACCGCCGCCAGCTTTTTGGTTACCAGAATGCCGCCCCATTTGTGCGCATCGGCAAGAATGATGTCCACCGCATTTTCCCGGATGCCGGTGGGCAGCGTGTCGAAATCCACGACGCACATATTGGTTGCGATCGGAATGTGGATATCCTTGCGCAGGCGGGACATACCTTCGATGCCCCAGCACGGATCCTCCAGATACTCAAGGCCGATGGCATCCAGCTTTTGTGCCACCTTGATGGCAGTCTGCGGCGACCAGCAGCCGTTGGGGTCAATGCGCAGCTTGAATTTGTCGCCGAAGCGCTTGCGGATGGCGGACAGAACGGCGATGTCATGCTCCGGCGGGAAGGCACCGCCCTTGAGCTTCAGGCAGTCAAAGCCGTGCTCCTCCACCACGCGCTCGCAGAAAGCGACGATTTCCTCCGGTGTCTGTTCGCCTCCTTTTTGATCCTGTGTCCGGGAACGGTAAAAGATGTAGCCGGAAAAAGGGACGGGATCCCGGTAGCGGCCGCCGAGCAGATTGCAGAGCGGCTGCTTTGTCGCCTTGCCCACAATGTCCCAAAGCGCGATTTCCACGCCGGCAATGGCGGACAGGCCGAAATAACCGTGAAAATACCCGAGCATATGGAAGCGTTCGAGAATCAGCTCAATCTGGAACGGATCCTCTCCCACAAGCTTGCCGGCAATGGACTTGATCATCTCCTCGATACCGTCATCGCCGCGGGTTTCACCGATACCGGTGATGCCTTCGTCTGTGTGAACTCTGACGAGCGTGCGGGTTGTGGCAGACCGATAGCCCTGCGACCAGAGAATGGGCGCTTCCAGCGGAATGGTGACACGGATCGTTTCAACGGATGTGATTTTCATAGTGAATTCTCCTTACTTGTTGATTTTGCATCTCCATTATAATGGGTCAGCCCGCATTTGTAAAGTAGTACAGCGATTATTGATATAAGAAAACGATTATTCTCCAATCCGTGCCTTGACAAACCGGGATGCCTGTGGCATAATGGTATGGATGAATACAGACAAATTACCGAATCCCAAAGGAGTCAATATGCCGCTGTCCATTGAAATCGATTTTACCGTTTCCGAAATTGTCAATATTGTAGACAAGCAGATAACAGCCGACTGGTACCACACCCGGGAGAACCGTCCCTATCACGGCTTTATTTATTTGCAGAACGGATGCATCCGCTACCGGGATGCCAATGAGAATGTTCGCATCGAAGTGGACGAGCTGCTTTATCTTGAAAAGGGATCCAGCTACATCCTTACCTCCGAAAGCGATGAGCGGCCGGAGTATATTATTGTTAATTTTCAGATCGAAGAACCGTCTGATGGGGAATATTCGCTGGCGGAGCTGCTGGAACGCCGCATTGTTCCGCAGGATAAGCTGGCCATGGCGGACCGCTTTGGACGGCTGAACGATCTCTATTTCTATATGCCCATCGGCTACCGGCTGGAGCTTCGCGCACAGCTGTACAGTATCCTGGGCATGGCACTGCGCGCATCCGTTATCAAAAATGTCACCGGAAATGAGCACCGCCTGCTGCCGGCCGTCCAGCGTATCCGGGAGATTTTCGATCAGCCCTATGACATTACCGCACTCGCCGGACTGTGCGGACTTTCCGCTTCCCATTTCCGCAAGCTTTTCCGCGATCATTTCCGAATGTCACCGCGGGATTATATCCTTGCGCTTCGCATCGACCGGGCAAAGTCCCTGCTGATCCAGAGCGATCTGCCGGTCAGCGTGATCGCAGAGCGGACAGGATTTGGTGACGATGCCTATTTCTGTAAGATGTTCCGCGAAAGTACCGGCCAAACGCCGCGTGCATTCCGGGAAAAAAACGGAGAATACCGGTAATTTAATCGTTTTGTTATATTTATCAGCTTTTTTTCCATTTACAGCTGTCAGCCGCCCGTGATACAATTAGGTAAAGGCAGGCATTCTGTCTGTCAAATGATGTAACGGAGGCTGACAAAATGAAAAGCACACGCATTTTTTCCTTTTTCCTTGCGGCACTTCTCTTAACGCTCAGCGGATGCGGCAATGCTGCGCCCGCCGATACGGTGACAACGGCGCCGGATGATAAAACGGATCCCGCTGAGCCCGCCAAGGCACACTGGTACGACTCGATGGAGGCGCGGGACTTCGAGGGTGCTGTCTTCCGGATCCTGGCGTGGGATCAGACATCTTTATGGTCGCAGGCGCTTCTCGAAATGGGAAGCGGCGAAGAAAACGGCGATTTGCTCAACGATGCCATCTACAAGCGGAATCTCTTCGTGGAAGAGCAGTTCAATCTGACGCTGGAGATCACAAACGATACAAACGCGGCGAATACGCTGAAAAACGCGGTTTATGCCGATGAGCATATTGCCGATATCGGAATGATGGCGCTGCAGCATCTTTCCCAATACAGCGATCAGGGGATGTTTTATGATCTTACGCAATCGTCCAGTCTTGATTTTGACCGTCCGTACTGGGATCAGAACGCCAAAAAGGACCTTGCCATCATGAACCGTCTGACCTACATGGTCGGTGATCTGACACCCATGACCGGGCAGGGCACCTGGATCATGTACTTCAACAAGGATTTGCTCGAAAAGTATCAGCTGGACAATCCTTACGATCTGGTGGACAGCAATAAATGGACAGGAGATACCATGTTCGCCATGGCGAAGCGGACAGCGGCGGATCTGGATGGCAACACGATCATGGATGATCTGGATCAGTACGGTCTGCTGGTGCAGAACGGGGATGTTCAGATGTTCTACCAGGGATTTGGCGAGCGGTATACCGATTATGACGAGGAGGGATGGCCGGTACTGGTGCTGGGCAGTACCACGCGGGCAACGGATGTGTTTGAAAAAATCGGTTCCTTCTTTGCCGATACGGATACAACGCTCTGCTCCAACCGTTTCAATGGTAAGTATCCGGAGGCACACACCGTGTCGGTCCAGACCCCTTGCTTCCAGCAGGGCCGGGCGCTGTTCTATTTGTCCGGTGTGCTTCGGCTCTTTCAGATGCGCGATTACTCGATTGATTTCGGTGTGCTCCCTATGCCGAAATATGATGAGAGTCAGGAAAACTACAGCCACACCGTTAAGCTGAACTGGGGAAGCGGTGTCTGCATCCCCAAAACAGCGGAAAACTTCGACGATATTTCCTTTGTGCTGGAAGCGCTGGCCGCCGCATCGGCCGAAACCGTCAAGCCCGCCTATTATGAAACGACTCTCGGTGTGAAGCTGATGCGCGATGAGCGTTCCTATGATATGCTGGATATCGTCATGCAGTCCCGGAGCTTTGATGCCATGTGCTTCTATCAATGGGGCGGTATTGTGTCGGCGCTGAACACGATCGGTGCCGACGGCGGCGAGGGATTCATGTCCGCCATCGAGTCCACCCGTATGGCGATTGATGCGGCCATCCGGAATACCGTTGATGCGATTGTGGAATAGGGCAGGGGTTCCGGCAGGATAACAAATATCGGATGCCAAAAGGCTCAAAGGGCGCTGACACGCAAAGGTCGGCGCCCCGCTTTTTTGGGGGCTGTCAGGTAAATCCCACTTTTTGAGAATGTTTCGGCAAAGGATGCTATTGACAATTCCGCGCATTTGTTATATACTGAAAGCACCAAGCCCGCAGGAGGTGATACGGTGGGCATGATTTTCAATATTCAGCGGTTTTCTCTGTTTGACGGTCCGGGGGTACGGACGGTGGTCTTTCTCAAGGGATGCCCGCTTCGGTGTGTCTGGTGCCACAATCCCGAGGGCCTGTCCAAAGGAACGCAGATTCTCTACAATGCCGAGCGCTGCATCGGATGCTCGGCCTGCGCCGGGGTCTGCGAGCGCGGCTGTCATACCGTCCGGGACGGAATCCATCTGTATGACCGGACAGGCTGTCTTTCGTGCGGTGAATGCACGAAGGCCTGCTTCAGCCTTTCGCTGACGGCCGCGGGAGAGGAAATGACGGTTGATGCGGTGATGGAAATTATCATGCGCGATGCCGCCGTTTACCGGGATACCGGCGGCGGACTGACCCTTTCCGGCGGCGAGCCCCTGATGCAGGCGGAATTCTCGGCGGCGCTTCTGAAAGCCGCGAAGGAGCAGGGGCTTCATACCTGCGTGGAAACGTCCGGATTCGGTTCGTGGGAGGATCTGCGCAGGATGGCGGCATACACGGATCTGTTTCTGTTTGATTATAAGATGACCGGGGATGCGGCGCACAAGGCGTACTGCGGGGTGCCCGCATCGCCGATTCTGCAGAATCTGGGACATTTGAACCGCCTCGGCAAGCCGGTAATTCTTCGCTGTCCGCTGATTCCGGCGCTCAACGGGACACGGGAGCACAGGGAAGGGATTGCGGCCGCCGCGCTGTCAAATCCCGATTCGGTTTTCGGGATTCATCTTGAACCGTATCACCGCCTCGGCATTTCCAAAGCCGCACAGCTTGGCAGGAAGCCGGCCTATGAGGCGGAGGTTCCCGACCGGGAATGGGTCGAGGAATTTGCCGCCGCCCTGCGCAGGCTGTGCAAAGACCGAATAACAGTAAAAATAAACGGATGAAAGGGAGCCGAGATGCCATGTATCGATATACCGATAAAAAACTGCAGTTTACAGACCGCTTTGTGAAGGTCGAGGCGGGGGTGCGTGCCCGGCTTCGGCCGCGGGATCCCCGCGAAGGAACCCTGATCGAGCCCATCCCGACAAACGGAAAGAATCCGTTTGCGGATGTGTTTGAGGAAATGCCGGATGCTCCGTATATCATCGCACTCGCCCATGCGATTGTGCGCTCCTGGCTGGATATGCCCTGCGTGATTTATCCCCATGAGGCCGTTGTCGGTATTACCCGTCCCACCTATCCGATTATGGAGCATTTCAGCTGGGGCATCCGGTTCCATGAAAACGCCGTCGATGCGGCACACGGCTTTGAAAGCGAAGAAGCCGTAAAGGCGGAGAAGGCCAGAATCGACGCCCTCCGCGGGCGTATGACACCCCTTTCGCTCCGCCACATGGACGAGGCCGGCATCCGACTGCTCGGCAAGGAGCATTATGAGGAGCTCACGCGGCTCGGAATGTTCTGGGCGGGCGGTTATCAGGGCCACACGCTTCCAAGCTACGTCACGCTCCTGACCAACGGCCTTGACGGAATGCTGGAAATCATCGATCACTATGCGGCGATCAACGCAAAGGATCCGGAAACGGCGGATTTCTATGAAGCCAACCGGATTCTGGCGCGCGGTATGATCGCGCATCTTGAAAAGTATGCGGCCTGCGCAGCCATGCTTGCCTCCTTGGAAACGGATCCCACCAAAAAGCGGTACTATGAGGAAATCGCCGCCAACTGCGCCTTCACCGCCCACAAAAAGCCGAAGACACTCTATCAGGCCGTACAGCTTGCCTGGATTCTTTCGCTCTGGGATTGGGTGGACTGCATCGGCCGCGTGGATCAGTTTTTCCTGCCCTATTATGAATATTCCAAGGAGCACGGCGATGTGATTTCCCCGGAGGAGGCGATCACCTCCTTCATGTTCAAGATCTGGGAGTGCGGCTCGCACAACTCCACGCTCGGCGGATGCCGGCCCGAGGACGGCAAGGATGCAACAAACGAGCTTTCCTACCTCTTTTTGCAGGTGCTCCGCAATATCCACGATTCGCATCCCCGGATGGTTGTCCGCATAGCAAAGGATACCCCCGTCGAGCTGACCGATCTTATGATCAAAATCTGGTCGGAGGGGATGTGTGACCCCACGGTCGTCAGCGACACCACGGTCATTCCCGGCCTCTGCCGGCTCGGCGTAACGCTTGAGGATGCCAGAAACTACGCAACGCTCGGCTGTCAGGAGATTGAAATTCCCGGAAAATGCAATACCGGCTGTGAGGACGGCTCGTTCAATCTGGCAAAGGTTTTCGAGATTGCGATGCTCGGCGGCCGGTCGCCGGCCAATCCCGCGTATCCGGTCGGCCCCGTCACGAAGACCTTTGAAGAATGCGAAACCTTTGAGGCGTTTTTTGATGGGTACATCGAGCAGCTGAAATATTTCACCGGGATCCACCTCTATCTCTGCCGCAAGGGGCAGGAATGCCGGGCCGCCAATCACGCCAAGCTTCTCAAGGGCCTCTTTACCGACGGCTGTCTGGAAAAAGGAATCCCCCACGATGCGGGCGGTCCGATCTACGGCTACGGTGTCATCGAAACGGCCGGACTTGCCGCCGTCGCCAATTCGATGATGGCCATCCGGAAGTATGTCTATGAGGAAAAGAAGCTGACGAGGGAACAGCTGGTTTCGATGCTGAAGGCCGACTTTAAGGGCTATGAGCGCGAACGCCAGATGCTTCTCAACGGTGCGCCCAAATTCGGCAACGACAATCCCGAGGTTGATGCCCTTGCCGCCCGGATTCTCGATCTTTACTGGACCGAGATCGGCAAATACGAAACAGGCCGCGGCGGTGTGTATACCGGTGCCTGCTCGCTCCTGCTCGGCGGCATCACCTACGGACGTACGATGGGCGCGCTTCCGGACGGCTGCCATGCCGGAGAACCGCTCGGCAACACGATGGGCC
>JAZNKS010000073.1:0-79202 GCA_045578725.1 Candidatus Flemingiibacterium sp. | reverse complement strand
GTTTGTGAACGGATATCGGTTCACAAATGAACAAAATATAAAATTTCACTCAAAACCGGGGGCATTTGAATAAAAGCGATATGAAATTCAAAAAAGGCTTTTTTTCTTAACAATTTTCTGCTATAATTAGAATGTACATCAATTCCCGGAATTGGGAACAGGAGGGATGGAATGAAGCATAATCCCAACTTCCGCAGTGTGGCACATCAGGGCTATTCGGTGACCGAACAGTATTACGGCAATTCACGGCTTTCGTCCTACATCGGAGCCGCCGAAATGGGTTTTGATTACGGTGAAACGGATATTCAGTTCACCGCAGACGGAATTCCGGTATGCAGCCACGATGCGGCTTTCCTTGATACAACAGACGGCATAGCAAAGCTGACAATCGCCGAGCATACGCTGGCCGAGCTGAAACAGGCCGGCTATTTCGGTGAAACGCTGGCGACACTCGAGGAGGTGCTGTATACCTGCAAGATGCACGGCCTCGGTCTGTACATCGATCATCTCGGCGAATGGGATGATGCGCGCTGGAATACGGTTTTTTCGCTGGTGAAAAAGTACAGCATGACCGATCGCGTTGCGTGGCTGACTTGTTATCCGACGATTCTGGCTCGGATTCAGGCCTGGTATCCGCCGTCGGCGCTGAATCTCTGCACGGGCAATGCGGATCTGAGCCGGGCCATTGAGTTGGCAAAGAGCGTGAAAACGCCCGTCAACAAGGTCAGCGTCAATGCCTGCTATTCCAGGCTGTCTGTGGAGCAGGTGATCGCATACCGCGAGATGATGCCGCCCGGCATTGAGCTTGAATTGTGGACAATCGATGATCCGGAAGCTTACAAGGCGTTCATGCCGTATGTTTCGGCCATCACATCAAACAAAATCTGTGCCAATAAAAATTTTGAAAACTGAAACAAGGAGTGTATACAACAATGTCTGAAAAAATGGTTCTCGGTGCTCAGCTTTATACGGTGCGCGACTATGCGCAGACCGCTGACGATTACGCCCGCACGATCGAGCGCGTGGCAAAGATCGGCTACACCTGCGTACAGGTGTCCGGCGTCGGTGCAGAGGTCACGCCGAAGGTCATCAAGAAGGTTCTCGATGACACCGGTGTCAAGGTTATCCTGACCCACACCAACCCCAACCGCATCATCAACGAAACCGATGCCGTTATCGAAGAGCATGAGCTGTTCGGCTGCGAAAACATCGGTGTCGGCGGCATCTTCTCCTACAAGCCCTTCACGCAGGAGAATCTGAAGCGCTTCGTTGACGATTATGCTCCGGCTATTGAGAAGATCAAGAAGGCCGGCAAGCAGTTCCTCTACCACAACCACAAGTTCGAATTCGAGAAGATTCCGGACGGCAGACTGCTGTTTGAGTTCATCATGAATCTCTCTCCCGATCTCAAGCTGACCTTTGATACCTACTGGGCACAGGCAGGCGGTGTGGATCCGGCTGACCGCATCGTCCGCTGGAAGGACAAGATCGCCGTTACACACTTCAAGGATATGACGATCATCGATGACCAGCAGAAGTTTGCCGCTGTCGGCGAGGGTAATATGAACTTTGACCGTATTGTGGATGCCTGCCGCACGGTCGGTATCAAGTATCATATGGTTGAGCAGGACAGCGTTCCGGAAGGTGCCAATCCCTTCGACTGCCTCGAAACCAGCTACAAGAATGTTATGGCTCGCTACGGCGAATATTTTGAACACTAATCAGTCAGGAGAATACGAACATGGCAGAATTTGTACTCAGCGCATTTGCAGACGAATACTCCCCCAAGCTGGATGAGCAGATTGAGGGCCTCGTAAAGAACGGCGTAAAATACATGGAAATCCGCAATGTGGACGGCAAGAATGTTTCCGACATGACCGAGGATGAACTGAAGAACATCCGCGAGAAGCTGGATGCGGCCGGACTCGGCGTTTCCTCCATTGGTTCCCCGATCGGTAAGATCAAGGTGACCGACGATTTCGATGCTCACATGGAAAAGCTGGCCAACTGCATCAAGGCTGCCAAGATTCTGGGCACGAAGAATATCCGTATCTTCAGCTTCTACATTCCCGAAGGCATGACTCTCGAGGAAGCACGCCCCGAGGTTATGCGCCGTCTGGGCGTTATGCTTGAACTGGCAAAGAAAGAGGATGTATACCTCTGCCACGAAAACGAAAAGGGCATCTACGGCGAATCCGCTCCCTGCTGCCTCGACATCCAGAAGGAATTCGGCGGCGAAATCAAGCTGATATTTGACCCCGCCAACTTCATCATGGATAAGCAT
The DNA here is from genome assembly GCA_045578725.1 of Candidatus Flemingiibacterium sp. Lineage (GTDB taxonomy): Bacteria > Bacillota > Clostridia > Oscillospirales > CAG-272 > Flemingiibacterium. Next base: position 76,918 of record JAZNKS010000073.1, on the reverse strand, counting down.
GAGTCCTATCCCGAAGCCTACAATATGCTGGGCGACAAGATCTGGTATATGCACATCAAGGATGCGACCGCAGAGCGTGTAATCGCACCGGCCGGCAAGGGCATCGGCGGTATTCCTCAGATTCTGGCGGATCTTGATAAGAAGATCGACGGCAAGCTCATTCTGACGGTTGAGCCTCACCTGCGTGTCTTCAAGGGCTTTGAAACCCTGGAGCGCCCCGAGCAGACCAAGATGCCCAACACCTACGCTACCAGTTATGAAGCATTCGGTGCTGCTGTTGATGCACTGAAGAACATCATCGCAAACATCGCAAAATAATATCGGAACAGGAGAATAACGCCATGGCAAAGTTAAAAATGCTCGCCATTGACCTCGGTGCCTCCAGCGGCCGCGGTATTGTCGGCAGCTTCGACGGCGAAAAACTGACGCTGGAAGAGAATCACCGTTTCCCGAATGAACCGGTTACCGTAGCCGGTACCTTCACCTGGGATACTCTGCGCATTTTCCATGAAATCAAGAATTCGATCCGCAAGTGCGCCCTCTCCGAGGATAAGGATATCAAGTCCATCGGTATCGATACCTGGGGCGTTGACTACGGCCTGATCGATAAGAACGGCAAGCTGATGGCTAACCCCGTTCACTACCGCGATACCCGCACCGAGGGCATCATCGACTATGCGGATACGATCGTTTCCAAGGATGATATCTACAAGACGACCGGTACGCAGTTCATGAACTTCAATACGCTCTTTCAGCTGATCGCTTCTCTGCGCGAGAATCCGATCTATGTTGAAAATGCGGATAAGCTCCTCTTTACGCCCGACCTGCTGAACTACTTCCTGACAGGCGTGAAGCACACCGAGTACACCATCGCATCCACCGGTGCGATCCTCGATGCCAAGAAGCGCAATTATGCCTTCGATATGCTGGAGAAGTTCGGTATCCCGTCGAACATCTTCACCGAGCTGTCCAACCCCGGTACCACCGTCGGCCCGCTGCTTCCTCAGGTTCTGGAGGAGGTCGGCGATATCAAGGCAAACGTTGTCAACGTTGCCGCTCACGATACCGCCAGCGCCGTTGTTGCCGTTCCGGCCAAGGGCGAGGACTTTGTCTTCATCAGCTCCGGCACCTGGTCGCTGATGGGTACCGAGCTGAAGGCTCCGATCATCAACGATGCTTCCCGCAAGTATGACTTCACCAACGAGGGCGGCGCCGAGGGTACCACCCGCTTCCTGAAGAATATCATGGGCCTGTGGCTCGAGCAGGAATCCAAGCGTCAGTGGGAGCGCGAGGGCACGAAGTACACCTATGACCAGCTCTCCGATATGGCGATGGCCTCCAAGCCCCTGCAGTCGATCATCAACCCCGATGATCCGCTTTTCTCCGGCCCCGGCAATCTGCCCGGCCGCATCGCCGAATACTGCCGTACCACCGGTCAGCACGTTCCGGAGAATCCGGGCGAGACCATCCGCTGCGTATTCGACAGTCTGGCACTCCGCTACCGCTGGACCGTTGAGAAGATCGACGAGCTGATGGGCCGCAAGACTCCCTTCATCAACATCGTCGGAGGCGGATGCAAGGAAGCGCCTCTCTGCCAGCTGGCAGCCGATTCCTGCAACCGTCCGGTTTATGCCGGCCCCGTTGAGGCAACCGCTATCGGTAATCTGTCGGTTCAGGCGATTGCCGCCGGCGAAATCAAGAATGTTGCCGAAGCCCGCGAGGTTGTACGCAACTCTTTCGAAATCAAGTCCTATGAGCCGAAGCACAATGACCAGTGGGATGATGCCTATGGCCGCTTCTGCAAGCTGATCGGAGAAGAATGATGAACACAGAAAAGAATTACGCTATTGCCAAAGAGCTGTACGCATCCCTCGGTGTGGATACCGATAAGGCCATCGAGCGTCTGAAGTCAATCCCGATTTCGATGCATTGCTGGCAGGGAGACGATGTCCGCGGCTTTGAAAATCCGAACGGCGATCTGACCGGCGGTATTCAGACGACCGGCAACTATCCCGGACGTGCCACCAATATCGACCAGCTCCGCGCCGATTTTTCCGAGGCGATCTCGCTGATTCCCGGCAAGAAACGCATCAGCCTCCACACCTTCTATCTGGATACACTGGGCGAAAAGGTCGAGCGCAACAAAATTGAGCCGAAGCACTTCACCTCCTGGGTGGAATGGGCCAAGGAAAAGAAGATCGGCGTGGACTTCAACTCCAGCTGCTTCTCCCATCCGATGAGCGCAAGCGGATTTACCCTTTCGAGCGCTGACAACGCGGTCCGCGAGTACTGGATCGAGCATTCGATCCGCGCCCGCGAGATTGCGGAGTACATCGGCCGCGAAATGGGCGAGCCGGCGATCACCAACCATTGGATTCCCGATGGCTTCAAGGATATCCCGGTTGACCGCTACGGTTACCGCGAGCGTCTGGTCGATTCCTATGATAAGATCTTCGCAGGCCAGAATAAGCAGTACAACCTGAATGCGATCGAGAGCAAGGTATTCGGCATCGGCGCCGAGTCCTGCACCATCGGTTCACTGGAAATGTGCATGGGCTATGCTGTTAAGAATGATCTGGTTCTGACACTGGATACCGGTCATTTCCATCCGACGGAAGTGGTTTCCGATAAGATCTCCTCGGCTCTGCTCTTCCTCAACGATGTTCTGCTTCATGTATCCCGCCCGGTACGCTGGGACTCGGACCATGTTGTCATATTCGATGATGAGCTGAAGGCCATTGCGCAGGAAATCATCCGCGGCAGCTTCGAGAAGCGTGTCCATATCGGCCTTGACTTCTTCGATGCCTCGATCAACCGCATCGCTGCATGGGTCATCGGTACCCGTAATATGCAGAAGGCGCTGCTGTATGCTCTGCTTGAGCCGACAGACCGGATGAAGAAGCTGGAACTTGACGGCGATTATACCTCCCGTCTGGCTATGCTTGAAGAGCTGAAATCCTATCCGTTTGCCGCGGTTTGGGATTACTTCTGCGAAAGCGAGAATGTTCCTGTCCGCGAGGGCTGGCTTGCTGAGGTCAAGAAATACGAAGCCGACGTGCTTTCGAAGAGATAAAATAACGGGCAGGCGGCGTCAGAAGGACGCCGCCTGTCATTTTTTGGAGGATTACCGTGCTTACAATGAAGGATATTCACATCCGCGATCCCTTTGTTCTGAAGGCGGATGGAAAATATTATATGTACGGAACCCGCGGTGCCGACTGCTGGGGCAAGTGCATGGGCTTTGATGTGTATGTCAGCTCCGATCTTTCCGCATGGAGCGATCCGATAACGGTATTTGAAGCGCCGAAGGATTTCTGGGCAGACCGGAATTTCTGGGCACCCGAGGTTCATTGTTATCGCGGAAAATATTATATGTTTGCCAGCTTCAAGAACGCAGCGGTCTGCCGCGGCACCCAGATTCTGTGTGCCGATTCGCCCGAAGGCCCTTTTTGCCTGCACAGCGACGGTCCGGTTACTCCGCGCGATTGGGAATGCCTGGATGGTACGCTCTATGTCGACGAGGACGGTCAGCCTTACATCGTATTCTGCCATGAATGGACGCAGGTGATGGATGGCGAGATGTGTGCCCTCCGGCTGTCCGAGGATCTGGCGCGTCCGATCGGCGATCCGATCCGGCTGTTTTGTGCATCGGAGCCTGCCTGGGCGATTGTCCCGGATTGGGCCCGGAAGGGTCAGAAGGTTTACATCACCGACGGCCCGTTCCTGTACCGCACAAAATCGGGTCGGCTTCTGATGATCTGGTCCAGCTTTGCGCGAGAAGGTTACTGCGAGGCACTTGCCTACTCCGACAACGGCCGGATTGACGGCCGCTGGATCCACGATGAGCGGCTTCTCTTTTCAAAGGATGGCGGTCACGGCATGATTTTTGAGAGTTATGACGGCGAGCTGTATTTTATCTGCCATCAGCCCAATACCACGCCGCTGGAACGTCCCTGCCTGACAAAGCTGGAGGAAAAGGACAATACTCTTATTATCAAAGCAACTTGACTTTTCGGCAGTAGTGTGATACAATAATGCAAAACAGTTTGAAAATCAGAGAGGTACAGCCTGTGAAGGATTCGGACAATATTGAAAAAATCTGTGAATACTGCCGCTTTGCCGGCCCCATTGCGGGAACCGGGGATATGCTCTGCGATAAAAAAGGCGTGGTTCCGAAGGAATACACCTGCCGGCGGTTTCTCTATGATCCGCTCAAGCGGGTGCCGCGCCGGATGCCGGAGCTTCCGATCCCCGAGGATCTGGGAGAGGATCTGACGTAAAGTGCGGGAATTTGTGAGAAAATTGTTATTTTTTTCGCAATTCTTCGGATTCCTGTTGAAAAATCCGCCGGAATGTGGTATAATAAAAAGCGGTTCTTTATTTTAAGGATTATCTCTTGGAGAGGAATGAATAAAAAATGATTATCATTGTCAAACCCTATACGGAAAAAGCCAAGGTTTCGGCCTTTGTTACCGAGCTGGAAAAAACGCCCGGCCTTCAGGCCCATCTGGTCGAAGGTCTGCACACCACGATTATCGGTCTGGTCGGCGATACCTCCAAGGTTGACATCGACCGCCTGCGCACGGATGATATCGTTGAGGATATCAAGCGCGTTCAGGAGCCGTTCAAGAATGCCAACCGCAAATTCCATCCCGACGATACGGTTGTGGATATCGGCGGCATCAAGGTCGGCGGCGGCCATTTTCAGGTCATCAGCGGCCCCTGCTCGGTTGAATGCGAGGAGCAGATCTGCGAGATCGCACGCCGTGTAAAGGGAGCCGGCTCTACGATGCTCCGCGGCGGCGCTTTCAAGCCGAGAACCTCGCCGTATGCCTTCCAGGGTTTGAAGGCCGAGGGGATCGAGCTTCTGTTGGAGGCCAAGAAAGAAACCGGCCTTCCGATTGTCAGCGAGATTATGGATGCTTCGCATCTCCCGCTGTTTGAGAATGTCGATGTCATTCAGGTCGGCGCCCGCAATATGCAGAATTTTGAATTGCTCAAGGAGCTTGGTCATACCCAAAAGCCGATTCTCTTAAAGCGTGGTTTGGCCAATACCATTGAAGAAATGCTGATGAGCGCCGAATATATTATGGCCGGCGGCAATGAAAATGTCATCCTCTGCGAGCGCGGTATCCGTACCTTTGAAACTGCGACCCGCAATACCTTTGATGTATCGGCAATTCCGGTGCTGAAGCGCCTGTCCCATCTGCCGGTTGTAGCGGATCCCAGTCACGCAGGCGGCATCAGCTGGCTGGTGGAGCCGCTGGCTATGGCAGCGGTTGCGGCCGGTGCTGACGGCATCATGATCGAGGTTCACAACAATCCCGCCAAGGCGCTTTCCGACGGCAAGCAGTCCCTGACGCCCGATGAGTTCGATGGCGTGATGGCGAAGATCAAGGGAATGCTTCCGCTGATCGGTAAGACGATCGGCTGACTTTTGGGCTGAATACCCCCCAGCAAATGTATAATCGCAAAAAGCCTCCGTTTTCCATGCAGGAAAACGGAGGCCTTGTTTTTATCAGCCGGGAATCATTTTGAGTACCGTATCATCGAACGTGACAGGATAGAGGGGGCTGTTCTCCTCCATCAGCTCGGCCATTTTCTCGTTGATCAGCGCATAGGAGGCCAGCGACTCCCAGACCTTCTGTCCCTCGCCGCAGAAGAGCATGACATGATAGCCGTAATCCGTTTCCACGATGCCGGTATCGCCCTCCTTGCGGGACGGATCGAAGCACCAATCGTTGAAGGCGGTGACCATATCGCCCTCGCCGACATTTTCATACAGACCGCCGTTGTAATAGGAGCCGGTATCATCCGAATATTCCAGCGCGAGAAGTCCGAAGGCTTCCTCGCTCTTATCACCGGCTTCAAATTCGGCCAGAAGCTTCTCGGCGAGCTTTTTAGCCTTGCTGTCGCTTCCGGCAGAGGCTTGGGTGAGGAGAATGTGCCGCACATTCACGGTGCTCGCCTCATCGCGGTAGGGCGCTTTTGTAATCATATAGACATAGAAGACGGATTTGTCAGGATCCTCGATGATCTTTGTATCGCCGACCTTTGCCTCCTTGAAGGCCCATTCGCTGAATTCGTCCTCTTCGGCAAAGTAAGCGCCCTCAAAGGTGACCGAATCGAGGATATAATCGATATCCTCCCGACTGATGACCGGATCGTCGGCACGCAGCTTGTCTTCAATGGCCTTGCGGAAGGCATCGGGGGTCGGCGCTTTTGCCAGCGTATCGGCGATGGCACTGATTTCCTCGCGGGTCGGACCTTTATCGGAATAGGTCATATCGTAGCAGATATAATCCACCAGAAGGTAAGCATCGGTGTTGGCCTTGTAATGCTCCTCCATCTCGGCGAGGGTCGGCTGAAGGCCGGCCTGTCTGGCGAACTGATATTTGTAGGCCAGCCCTTCCAGCAGCTTGGCATCGGTGATATCCTTTGTATTGACACCGCGGCCATATAAGCCGGTATCCATTCCCTTTGCTCGGTTGGTGATGGCTGCAATTTCCGCTTCGGTGAGCGAAATGCCATCCGCTTCCGCCATCCGGTTGAGCAGGAGAATGCTGCTGACGGTTTCCTGTGCGCCGGACATGAAGTAGGAGAACCAGGTCTGGCCCTCGGAAATCTGCTGCTGCTTCAGCGAGAGGGTTGGATCCAGACCGTAATAGGAAACATAACTGCCGTAATAATCCACAAAGGTGTTATAAACATCATTGAAGTAATAATTCATCATCGAGCCGTTGACATCAAGATCGCCGGAGGAGGCCGCAATTTCGGTGCGGAGATATTCGCCGCCGTTCATCCGGATCTGATAGACGATCGTGCCGATGAGGGTGATGAGAATCATAAGAGCGAGCAGGGAGCCGGTGATGATCGCCGTTACGCGGCGGACCTTTTTCTTGGTGGCCTCAAAGGCCTCTTTTTCTTTTTTCAGGCGGTTCTTTTCCGCGTTATCTGCGCGGGTTCGTGATCCCTTGGACATGATGCGTTTTCCTTTCTGACCGGAATTCCGTCGTGGTCGTCGGTTCCGGGATGATTGATGCGATGGATACATATATATAGTATCAAAAGTATGTGGGTGCTGATTGAAGGCTGTGTGAAGAGGACGTGATTTTTGTTATAGCGGGAAAGCCGGCCGGTCATACTATGAAAAAGGAGGCTGTCATGGAGAAAAAACTTCGATTTATTGTCAGCACCGTCTGGTATCTTCTGATTGCCGGAATGGTGTATCTGTTTTTCAAATATGCTATCTTTGTGGTGATGCCCTTTCTGATCGGCTTTGCGGCTGCATCGCTGATCAATCCGGTTGTGCGCTGGCTTCTGGGGCGATTCCGTCTGCGCCGCCGGCCGACGGCGATCCTCCTTTTGCTGCTTTTTTACGCTACCATCGGAATGCTGGTGAGTATTGCCGTTGTGCGGCTCGGCGTACTGGTCGGGAATTTCATGGCGGATCTGCCCCAAATCTATCAGACGGGTGTAGAGCCGACGCTGACATGGCTGATTGATACGGTTCAGCGCTTCCTTGATCGGGTCCGGAGCTTTTTCGGTATGGGCGCGGAGGGAGAATTCTTTGATGCCCTGCAGAGCTATATCGATTCGCTGAAGACATCGCTTGGCAATGCGGTGTCGGAGCTGTCCGTGCAGGTGCTGACCCGACTTTCGGCGGCTGCGGCCGGTATCCCGCGGATTCTGATCGAGGGCCTGATTGCGGTACTGGCCAGCTTTTTCATCACGCTGGATTTTGAGGAGATTCTGGCCGCCATCAAAAAGCGGCTGCCGGATAAGGCAGTCGCTTTTCTGAAACGGATTCGGAATATGGGATTTGTCACAGCGGCACGCTGTCTGCGCTCCTATGCCCTGCTGGCGCTGATCACTTACGGGGAGCTGGCGCTGGGACTGGTGATCCTCGGTGTCAGTTCCCCGCTCTGGGCCGCGCTTGGCATTGCGCTGTTCGATTTTCTTCCGGTGCTCGGAACCGGCGGTATCCTGATCCCCTGGGCGCTTCTTTCGTTTCTGTATGCGGATTATCCGCTCGGAATCGGACTTCTGGTGCTCTGGGGGATTATCAGCGTGGTGCGCAATATCCTCGAGCCGCGGATTGTCGGCCGGCAGATGGGGCTTCATCCCCTGCTGGCGCTGATGGCCATGGTGATCGGAAGCCGTCTGTTCGGGCTGGTCGGCCTGATTCTGCTGCCGGTCTGCCTTTCTCTTGCGCTGTCGGTAAGGCGGGAGCAGGAGGCGATCAGCCGGCGGGGCGGGCAAACGGATTAGCCAACCGTTCTACCGTGCAATTCATAGCGGCATCGTAAATCTCCGCATAGATGTAATCGCCGGTCAGGGTGCTGACATCGAAGAGCACGGTGCCGTCCTCTCCAAAGATGCCTGCTTCCTCGGGCGAATCGTAATTGCTGTCACTTAAAAAGATATACGCAGTCCCGTTCGTGTCCGATGTGGTCAGCGAGAGCATTTTCTTATCCCCGGTATCGGTGAAGGAATGTGCGACGAGAACGGGCGGCGTGCCATCAAGAATCAGCTCCCAGCTTCTTGACTCGCGGAGGCCTTCCGGATCGGCGGCTTTGGTAAAGGCGATCTCCACGGTATAACTGCCGTCGGGATAAACGTAGGATGTGAGTTCCGGGGAGCGTCCGTCCCATAATTCGATCCTCGGGCTGACATAGCCGTAGGTTCCGGGATAGGTCCGGATAGCCGGGCCGATTTCACGGCGGAGAATCACTTCTCCATCCGGTGAATATACGGAAACCGTCAGATCGCGCAAACTGCGCAGAAGACCGAGATTCAGCCAGACGGATGCATTTTTTGCATCGGCGGTCGGCGAGAAGGTAAGGCGGGCAGCATCGGGCCGGTAATCGGGCGCCCTGGGATCCGCAAACGGATTCTGGCCGGGCAGAAGTATTCCGCCAAAGCGCGGGTCCAGAATGCTCCGCCAGAGGTAGATGCTGTCGCGGATCGGGGCAAGTCCCGAATAAATCTCAGTTTCCAGCGCGGGCGCGGTGCTCCAATCGCCATCAAAGCCGAGGAAAGGGACCGAGGCCTCCTCCGGGCCATCCGCCTCATCGGTCCGCACGCGGACGAAGCCTTCGATGAAAAAGCCGTTTGGGAATGCCTTCCGGTATTCGGCCTGCGTTTGGGAATCTAAAACCACACTTATGCGGACGGTATTGCGGCTGTAGGGCTTGAGCGTGAAAGTATACGGCTCGGCATCGTCGGCCATCGCATTCAGCTGCAAAAAGCAGTCGCCGACCATGATCCGGGCCTTTTTGAAGGGCTCGAAGCCGGTAGTAAAGTGCACGGTATCGGACGGTGCCTTGCCGAGCATTTCACCGATTGTCTGATCGCCGCTCTCAATATCGCTGAGAATTTCGTAGGTGAAGGTATCATAGCCATCCGAGCCGAGGATGGCATCGAGCGTACAGGTCTTGGATACAGGCTCCAGATTCTCGACGGTGACGGTCAGCGTAAGATCCGAACCGTCGATTTCACCGAGGGATGTTTTGTCCAGCGTGACCAGCAGACCGGCATCCAGCGCCCGGGACAGATCGGCCGCACCGCCGCCCTGAATCCGGGGCGAATAGGGGATTTTCCCGTCTGCGTTCAGCATGAGCTGTGCCGAGGAAGCAATCAGTGCGCGCACCCGTCCGGCCAGAATGGCCGGGTCGGAGGAATCGCCCTCCGCCAGAAGCCGCTGCTTTGTACAGGCGGCGATTCCGGCAAGACGGGCCGCGGCTATATCGGTGGAGGTGACAGCGGCATAGGACTGATCAGGAGCGGCGCATTCCACATTGCTTCCGATTACGGATACATCCGGTTTCAGCGTGAGATCGGGCGCGGGTCCGACAGAGGTGAAGGCGGACGGCGACGGAGTCGGCTGAAGAAGCAGGGTATACCGGAGCGAGCTGTCAACGGTGATTCTCTTAACGGCCGCTTCGGTCAGCTTTTTACCGTCCGCCTCGGATACCAGAATAGCCGGGATCGGCGAGTCGGTCAGATCCATGGACAGCGTGAGCGAGGCTTCGGGATTCTTCTGATTGTCCACAATAATCACACCGATGGCACCGAGCGCGGCGGCATTCGATGCCTTTTCGGTGAAGGTCAGTTCTCCGCGCGGGATCATCGCCAGCTTACCCGTAAGATCGGGAGCCTTGCCGTCCCGGAGAAAATCCTCCGGTTTTCCGATGCCGTCGATGACTTCATAGGAAAGGGTCATCCCCTCAAAGCGATCCGCAAATGGAAGCGGCTCGGGGGGAATGTCGAACATCGCATTGGAATCGCTGTATGGGATTATGGCATCGCCGAGAAGCAGGCAGTTGGTGCTGTAAAGGTTGGTATCGGTACTTCCGGCTGTGAAAACAGCGGGAAAAGAGCCCGGATAAGAGATCGAGCCGCCGTCCGGTTGATCCGAGGTCATGCCGGTCAGGCCGACCGTCCGGGAATAAACGGTGGAGGTACCGGGATCGCCGGTATCACCGGCCGAGGAGAGCACGAGGATGCCGGACTCGCAAAGCCGGGTCACGGTCCGGCAGAAAGCAGATGCCGGATCAGCGGCAAAACCGCAGGCTTCATAAGCCGGGAGCAGGATGACATCGGCGCCGAGGCGGGCGGCATCTTTCATGGCGAGAATCAGAATCTCCTCATCCAGCGTCATCGAGGAATCACAGATTTTCATGGCAAGAACCTGCGCTCCGGGAGCGATGCCGGGGGCACGGCCGGATGTGTTCCCGGCGGCCGCCGACAAAAGGTAGGTGCCGCGCTCGGGGTTTTCGGATACATCGGTGCTCATCGCGGCATAGTTGTAGGCAAAGGGGATTTTTTCGCTGAACCACGCACCGTCATCCGCCTGGGCATTCAGCTCCGGCAGGGCGGCGCGCAGCTGCTCCTTTGTGATTTTGACGGAATCGGCGCTCATGCCAAAGGTTTCGTGGGTCAGATCAAAGCCCGTATCCAGAATGGCGATGCACATTCCTTCGCCGTTATAGTCTGCCGGGGGAGCGAAACCCTCAAAGCCGGCATAGCTTGGCAGAATGGGGAGCATGAGAAGGGCCAGCGCAAAGCAGAGAAGCTTTTTGATGCCGTTCATTACCGGAATTCCTCCTTTGACAGTACAAGCCGCAGAATCTGCGTGTTCCGGGCGAGATCGGTCAGTTCACAGTAGAGGACATCTCCCTCAAAGCCGGAAAGATCGAAGGTGACGGCGGTATCCGGATCGGACGGATCGCAGAGAGCGGTCGCTGTGAAGCTGTCCGGATGCTGATTTTCCTTCAGAACCGCCTGCAAAAGGCCTGCATTATCCCGGAGCGTGAGCGTCAGACGGCGGGTGGCAGGATCAAAGTCCATATCCCGGATGACCGGTTTTTCGGTATCCAGAAGAAGGGGGAAGGTGAGGACCTGCGGAGCGGCTCCGGGATAATCCGGTGTCAGCGAGACGGCGATCGTATACCGGCCGTCGGGAAGAATATAGCGCCAGTATAAGCCGTCGCTTCCGCCCCAGAAGATGGGGAGCCGGAGAACGGCATCCATGCCCGCGCTCTTGGTCAGATAATCGGCGGCGATATCTTCCCGGCAGACAATCCGGCCGCTGCTGTCCGTTACGGTGATCGTTCCGTTTTCCGCATTGCGCAGAAGATTGGGAATCAGATACAGCTCATCGGCATTGCCGTCCCCGTTCGGAGAAAAGGCGATAAGCTCGGCATCCAGATCGCCGTCAGCCGTCTGACCGGCCGGGGTCAGCATACCGTTCACCGGCAGGACCCACTTGATGCCTCCGAACAGCGTGAATTCATCCTCATACAGGCTGCCGTCCAGAATCGGCGCGGCATCCCATCTGCCCGCATAGCCCATAAAGGGCAGGGACACGCTTTGCCCGGCCGTTTCGCAGTAGACAAAGCCCTCCCGATAAAAGCCGTTCGGAAATACCGCTTCCAGCTCCTTTGTCAGGGCCGGATCCGGCGTGACGATCAGCTCAATAATCGTTTCTTCGCCCGGTGCCAGCGTGACGGACAGCGGCGAATAATCAGCGGCGTTCCGGTTGAGATTCAGCCCGGAGCCGGCGGCACGGATCACGGCACCCTTATCGGCTCCGCTGATCAGCGAAGCGAAGATACGCTTGCTTCCGTCGGCGAGCGTAAGCATCTGCCAGCCATCATGGAGAAGGGAAACGCCGAGTGCGGTTTCCATCGGCTCGCCGGTGGGATTCTGGAGTGTGACCGACAGCGAAAAGCTGTCACCAAGCCGGTCATACAGCTCGGCCTTTGGCTTTTTGTCAGGCGTGTGAATCAACCGGGGGAGATCTTTTTGCGCCGAGGCAAGATTCAGAAGGCCGGCTCCCTGCGCGCGGGGAGAATATTCAATACCGTTGTCCTGCAGGATCGGAACGGCGGCATTCATGAGCCGGATGCGAAGCTGTTCGGCACGCAGGGACGGATCGGTGATCTCTCCCCGGAGGCTGAGATCCTGCAGAAGCAGCGCGGCGGCGGCCGAAATTTGCGGGGCGGCCATGGAGGTTCCGGAAGCGCTTGCATATCCGCCGCTGACCGTACTCCAGACATGGCCGCCGATGGCGGTGATGTCCGGCTTCAGGGTCAGGGACGGAGTCGGGCCAAAGGAAGAAAAGGCGGAAATCTGGCCGGCGGTATCGGTGTTGGAAAGAACGCTGTATTCCCGTCGGAAGGTGACCTGCCTCAAGGCGGCATCGGCAAGCGCCAGACCGTCCTCACGGGAAATGAAGATTGCGGGGATGGGCGAGCCGGTCAGCTCCATATTCAGGAGCGGATCGTCGGTGTTGTCAGAAACAATCATGCCGACGGCACCGTGCGCGGCGGCGGCGACGGCTTTTTCGGTGAAGGGAATCGTTCCACGGTTTACAAGAACCAGCTTGCCGTCAGCCTGGATTCCGTTATAATCCCCGTCCTCACCGATGCCGGGAATCACAGCATATTCAAGTGTACGTCCGTGAAAATGATCGGCAAAGGAGCTTTCCAGCACGCCGGAGGCCTTATTGGTATCGGTGTAAGCAATCGGGCGGGACGGATCGGCGGCGAAGAAATGGAGCTGATAGGAAAAAATATTGTCGGCCGATGCGGCGGCAACCGTATAATCGGCGGAGGCGGGATAGCTGATCGTGCCGTAATCGGTGTAATCGGCAGGCGGGAGAGGGATTCCTTCGCCGGCCAGACGGCTGGCGGCGGAGGAGGTGCTTTCGTTGCCGGCGGAGCAGACGATCAGCACGCCCGATTGGCGGGCACGCTCGATTACGGCGGAAAGGCTGATATTCTGACCGGGATCGGCCGAGCCTGCATAGTCACCGAGGCTGAGATTGATGATGTCGGCGCCCAGACGGATGGCATCCTCGATGGCGGCGATGATGGCGCTGTCGGTGGCCGCGCTTCCGGCATCGTCAAAGACCTTCATCAGAAGAAGCTGACAGCCCGGCGCGATGCCGGAAAAATCGCTGTCGGCGGTTTTATTGGCACCGATGATGCCGGCCACATGGGTCCCGTGTACGGAGGCCCCGGACAGATCGGGATCCTGTCCGTGATAATCGAAGCAGAACGGAATCTGCGCGCTGTGATAAAGATCGTCGGCCGAAAGAATGCCGGCATGGGATGCCTTCAGAAGCCGGCTTCCGAGATGAGCCTTCAGCCCCTCAAAGGTGAGCGATTCCGAAAACGGACCGACCGGCACAGCAAAGGCCGGATGCGTGATGTCAAAGCCGGTATCGAGAATGGCAACGGTGATGCCGGAGCCGTCAAGCTCCGTGTTATCTATGCCGAGCATCCCGGCCGCGCTTTGATAAGCGGAGGCATCGAAGACTTCCGATTGGACAGCGGTGCTTTCGTATTCGGCGCAGGGATAGACCTCTCTGACAAAGGAGAGGGCTTCCAGCTTCCAGAGCTGGGAGGCGGGAAGGGTCAGCTGAATGCCGTCGAGCAGAAGGTCGTAGCAGTAGCCGATTCCGGCATCGGGCAGCTGTCCGGCCAGCAGGGGCAGACAGGCTTCACCGGACGGTTCGACCTCGACAATCACCTCGACGGGATTCGGATGATTCACATTAACGACGGCCGGCGGGCAGAGAAGGGCCGGCAGGAGGAGGGAGGCGATGAGCGCTTTCATATCGGACTCCGTTTCTTTCATGAAATTCGCAGAAATTGATTTCTTCTACTATTATACCAGTATTTTATGACGAAATCAAGACAGGGAGGCCAACGGATTGTGTACAGACGGAAAAAAGACTGGAATTCTGCGTTTTTTTGCAAATATCTTGACCGCAAAGGGAATTTCTGCTATAATGAAAGAGTCAAATGATTCCGATTCCAGGAAAGGATGAATGTATTATGTCGATTCTGTACGATTCCGGGCTTCGTGTCTTCAAGCTGGATACACCCTCCTCCAGCTATGTGATGGAGATCAGCCCGACCGGATTCCTTTTGCATCTCTATTACGGTGCCTATGTGCCGGATACCGATCTTGATTATCTTCGGATGCGGCTGAACAATGCTTCCTTCAGCGCCAGTGTCCCCGCGCCGGAGGAGAACGGTCTGTCGCTGGATACCGCGGCGCTGGAATATCCCGCCAACGGTGCCGGTGATTTCCGCGTGTCGGCTCTGTCGATCCGCGGCGCCAACGGAAGCTCGGCAACCGATATCCGTTACAAATCCCACAAAATCTATGCAGGCAAGCCGAAGCTGGAAGGCCTGCCCGCAACCTATGCCTCCGACGAGGAGGCCGATACGCTGGAGATCGTCTGCACCGATTCGCTGACCGGCGCCGAGGTGGTTCTTGTCTACACCGCCTTCAGGACCCTGGATGCGATCACCCGCAGTGTTCGCGTGACGAACACCTCCGACAAGCCCTTCGACATCGAGCGGATTCATTCCACAGCTGTTGATTTCACCGACAGCGATTTCACGCTTCTCCATCTGCAGGGCCGCTGGGCCAAGGAACGCACGCTGGTCAGCCGTCATCTGGAATTCGGTCTGCAGGGCATTCATTCCAAGCGCGGTTCCTCCAGCCACAACAACAATCCTTTTGCGGCGCTGGCACGCGACGGTTATACCGAGGAAAGCGGTGAGGTCTACGGCTTCTCGCTGATCTATTCCAGCAATTTTGCGGTGGAAACCGAAGTGGATTGTATGCGCACCACCCGTCTTCTGATGGGCATCAATCCCGAGGATTTCGGCTGGCATCTGGAGCCCGGTGAAAGCTTCACAGCACCCGAGGCGGTCATGGTCTATTCGGGAGCCGGTGTAGGCACCATGAGCCGCACCTTCCATAAGCTCTACCGCTACAATCTCTGCCGCGGCGAATGGAAAACAAAGAAGCGCCCGATTATCGTCAATAACTGGGAGGCCACCTATTTCGATTTCGACGATGACAAGCTGGTTGCGATTGCAAAGGATGCGGCCGATCTCGGCATCGAAATGCTGGTCATGGACGATGGCTGGTTCGGTGTGCGCAACATTGACAACTGCTCGCTGGGCGATTGGTATGTCAACGAGGATAAGATCAAAGGAGGCCTTGGCAAGCTGGTCGAGCGCGTCAACGCGCTGGGCGTGAAGTTCGGCATCTGGTTTGAGCCGGAGATGGTATCGCCTGACAGCGATCTTTACCGCGCGCATCCCGACTGGTGCCTCCATGTCAACGGCCGTGACCGCTCGATTGGCCGCCAGCAGTATGTGCTGGATATGTCGAGAAAGGATGTCCGCGACAATATCTTTGAGCAGATGAAGGCGATCCTTTCGAGCGCCAATATCGAATATGTGAAGTGGGACTTCAACCGCAATCTGACCGAGGTGGGAAGCGATCTGCTCCCTGCGGGCCGTCAGAAGGAGGTTGCACACCGGTACATTCTCGGCGTGTATGAGCTTCTGGAGCGCCTGCTGACCGAATTCCCGCACCTGCTTCTGGAGGGATGCTCGGGCGGCGGCGGACGTTTTGATCCCGGTATGCTCTATTACAGCCCGCAGATCTGGACATCGGACGATACGGATGCCATGGAGCGGCTGGAAATCCAGTACGGCACAACGATGGTTTATCCGCCCTCGGCCATGAGCGCCCATGTTTCGGCGGTTCCGAACCATCAGACCGGACGAGTCACCAGCTTCAAGACCCGCGGCGAGGTAGCTTTGGCCGGTGCCTTCGGCTACGAGCTGGATCTGACGAAGATGAACGATGAAGAGCGTGCCCTGGTCCGCGAGCAGGTTGCCGCTTATCATAAGTATTACGATGTGATCCAGAACGGTGATTACTATCGCCTGATCAATCCGACCGAGGATAAGGCGAAGATTACATCTGCCGCCGCATGGGAATCGGTATCGCTGGATAAGAACGAGGTTCTGCTGACCTATGTGGTTATGCGCACGCAGGTTCATGTATCCCGCTATATCCGCCTGCGCGGTCTGGATCCGGAGAAGATCTACACCGATACGGCAAGCGGCCGGAAATATTCGGGCGCGCTTCTGATGAACGCCGGCCTGAATCTGACCGGAAGCTGGACGGATGGCGAGAGCCGGATCTGGCACTTCAAGGCCGAATAAAAGCCGACAGACCAATACACCCCCGGTTTTACAACCGGGGGTGTGCTGTTTTCCTGAAATCGAGCCGCCTCAGACAGGGCGGACCGCCTCAGACCGGACGGACGATGGTTTCGCCCGGCTGGATGGTATAGGACTTTCCGTCCGCATCAAACCAGATCGTGTGGAGGGTGGGATTGTAGATTCTCGATTCGTCTGCGCTGTAAATGAGCGAGCGGTATGCCGTGACATATTCAAAAATTTCCATGTTGGTCGCATACCAGATGTTGTCCTTGAAGGCAAGACGCTCGCAGATCTTTTCGATATGCTCCCAGCCGTTATCGGTGCGGTCAAACTCATAGCTGTGTCCCCACAGATAGAACAGGGCGGGCTGACGTCTGGTTCCGCGCATTTCCGGATCGTCCGGATTCAGCGCGAGGAATTTTTCGATATAATTGAAAATCTGCGGATTGCCGTGGTGGGCAGTCGGCATCCAGGCATACCAATCCTCCGGGAAGCGGAAGGAATCGTTGTCACCGCCGAGCGTGCGCGCGTAAGCGATGTCCAGATCCTTCAGATAATGCCGGATGCTTTCATAATCCGTGTCGGTCGTGATGACGCGGATTCCGCTGTCGGGATAAGCCATGCCGCGTACAATACGACCGTAGGTCTGCTCAAGCTCATTCCGGTTTGCCAGAATATCCTGAATGGCTTCGATGGGGCGCAGAGTACCGGGCGCGCGGTGATTGCCGGTATGAAGAGCGATTTCATGGCCCTTGTCCAGAAGGTATTCCTTGACCTCCTCCGGCTCCAGACCGCTGGCACCGCGCATTTTTCGGTTGTTGAGATTGAACGTGCATTTGATGCCGTATTTGTTCAGCAGCTCGGAAAAACGGAGATCCTGACGGATGCCGTCATCGTAGCTCAGGGTGACAACTTTGCTTTTCCCTCCCGGGAAGCGCATAAACTGATATCGCATAACAATTATCCTTTCGTTTTTATTCCTGTACGGATTTAATGAAGGTTTCGATTTCGGATTCGGCGCCGGGACCGTAGGTATCGTACCAGGAGGCGAAGTTGGCACTTCCGTCCCGGACAACCAGTCGCTGAAGGGTATAGAACAGAGCCATCATGTTGGCCTCAAATCCGACATAGTTGACACCGGCATCGTAGGTAATATTGCTATAGATCAGCTTCAGCATTTCCTTGGAATCCTCATCACGGGAAAGCTTTTCGCCCAGAACCAGATCGTAGTAGGCGGGGATCGTGGTATCCCCGCTGTGATAAGCCAGAAGCTCGCAGGCCTTGCCGATCAGTTCCGGATTCTGGACCGTGACCGGTACGCACATCAGACCGCTCCAGTCATTGGTTACATAGGTTTCCTGCGATTCATCCAGCTTCGGATAGGGGAGAATACCGAATTCAACATCACAGTCGCGGTAGTTGCGCAGGGCATTGAGCGCTTCCATCTGGAAGAGTACGCGGCCGGTCGGAATCATGACGGACTCTTCTTCCGGGGCGCCCATGACCCAGGTAACGGCATCGTTGGAGCCGTTGATGATCTTATCAAAGAGCTCCACAAGGCGAAGGGTGCGCTCGCCGCCGACGGTAAGCTCCGGAATGCCGTCGCTGTTCTTTTGGGCCAGATGAATGCCGCTGGAATAGAAGAAGCTGTTCAGCTTCCAGTTGGATTCCACGCCGAAGCCATAGCGGTCGCTGTAATCGTAGACGCTGTCGCCGTTCAGATCCGAGGAAACCTTGGATGCCATGGTGAACATTTTCTCCAGCGTCCAGCTGCCGTCACGGACGAGCTCGTAAGGATTCTCCAGGCTGAAATCGGTGATCATGTCCTTGCTGAAGAGAATGGCATTGGGATCCGCCAGCATATAGTCGGAAACCGCATAATATTGCTTGCCGTCGATCGACAGATTTTCATTGCATTGCTGATTCCAGTATTCCCGGTCAAGATCCGCATAGGGGATCTGATTCCAGTCATACAGCAGGCTGTCGGTTACCATGCCGCCCAGACCGTAGATGCAGTGGGTCAGCACCAGCTGATAGGGATCGTCGCCGGATGTCACCGCGGTCCGGACCGCGCCGGGGATATCGTTGATGGTTCCCTCGCACGCATAGGTGATATCGATTCCGAGATGCTCCTCCACCCGCGTTGTGCGCTCATAGATGGCATCGTTCATGGTTTCGCCTGTCTGCTCATCGGCAAAGAAGTAGTTGATGTAAAGACCCCATTCGGGTGCGAGAATGTGAAAGGGCTCGCCTTCGTAATCGCAGACATCAATGCCGTGGGTGGGACGTTCCTCGCCGGCTGTAGTATCTTCGGGAGTGGGGGAAGGATTTTCAGTGTCGCTGCCGGACGGGGCAGCGGTGCCGCAGGATACGAGCATGGCCATGAGGAGCCATGTGCTGAGAAGACGCTTTTTCATGAGAAACCTCCTGATGTATTTGGCTTTACAGATCTATTATATCACGAAATTGTGAAAAGTCAAGCACAAAAGCCCGAAGTCGAAAAAAAGCAGGCCTTGCGGCCTGCCGGGTGCTGCTTATTCGAGTACCTGCAATGCTTGGGAGAAAGCATCGATTTCCGCCTTGGCGAAGATCTCCGGCAGGCGTACCGTTCGTTCGCCGCCGAAGGCCAGCTCCATGTCGCCGTCCTCGTTCAGCTCGACCAGCGAGATGGCGCTGGAATAGAAGAAGCTGTTGGGCATCCAGTTGACTTCGACGCCAAAGCCGTAGCGATCGCTGAAATCATAGACACAATCCACAGAGGGGAGACAAGAGGATACGGCCAAACGGAATACTGCATAAAAATACGGATATTTACTGATGAAAATCCAAAAAAATCCTGCAGATCAGCACCTGCAGGATTTTCGGATTATGATTTTTTCGCTTTTTTCCGATTCCGCTCCCAGATCGCGCCGAGTCCGCGCAGAAGGAGCGTGTCGTCGCGGAGAATTTTGCGGCGGCATAGGGGAAGAACGATCTCCGCGCCCTCGCCGGATGCGATGCACGAAGCCGGATAGCCCAGCTCCTCCTCAATCCGTCCGATCATGCCGTCCACCATGGCGGCCGTTCCGTGAATGCCGCCGCTGCGGAGGCTTTCCACGGTATTGGTGCCGATGCACTTTTTGGGGGCGGCATAGGCGTAATGCGGGAGCAGACTTGCTCCGCTGCTCAGCGCTTCGGCGGAAAGCCGGAGGCCGGGGGCGATGGAGCAGCCGATGAAGCTGCCATCCTTATCCAGAACGGAAAAGGTGATTGCCGTGCCGAAATCGATCAGAATCAGCGGCGGTTTGTAATCCAGAAGCGCGCCGGCTGCGGAGGCGACAAGATCGCTTCCCAGCTGGGAGGGATCGTCGGTGAGGATGTTCAGCCCGGTGCGGATTCCCGTCCCCACGAGGTGCGGACGCAGACCGCCGCAGAGAAGCTGGATTCCCCGCCGCACCGCTTCGGTGACATCGGGAACAACAGAGGCGAGGATGGCATCCTCAAAATCGCACGGCGACACGCCGCGAAGCGAGAGCAGATCCCGGATCAGGCAGGCGTATTCATCGGCGGTACGCTTGTGTGCGTTGGAGAAGGAAACGGTATCGAGAAGACGGCCGCTGTCCAGAAAGCCGAGCCGGATCTCGCCATTTCCGATGTTACAGGCCAGCAGCATTTCGCTTGTTTCCTATGTTTTTATTGTAATAGGCGATGATGCGGGTGATGACGGTCGCAAGCGCTGTGTTGAGAAGAAATTCGATGATGAAATTCACACCGATGACAACGAGAAAGAGAAACGCAATCGGATTGGTGTGGCCCTTCGCCTGTGCGGCTGCGCCGAGGAAGCCGCTGAAGATGCTCATCATACCGATGGCATAGATGGCGGTGTTGGTGATGGGCGTGACGATGCTGGCGATCAGAGTGGCCAGAAAAGCATTTTTCTGGCGGATCAGGCGGTACAGAACGCCTGCCAGCGCACCGGCGGCCGTTGTTTTGCCGATGCAGAGAATGAGCGAGGCCGGAAAATTGTACTGCACCATGGGAATCATGGAGCCGTCAATCCAGAGCCCGGCGCAGAAAATGTACGCACCGAGGATGGCGCCGAGAATGGCGCCGGCCTTCCAGCCGTAAAGTGCCGCGCCGATGATGATCGGCGTGAGGGCAAGATTGATGGGGAACGGTCCGATCTTGATGACGGAGCCGACAGCCTGCAGCACGATAACGACGGCTGCGAGCATCGCGATCATGGCGAGCCGTTTCACATCGGTTCGGGTCTTTGCCTTGGGATTCATAAAAACCTCCTGCTGCCGCTCCCGCTTGGCGGGATACAGCGCAAAATATTATTTCTGCCGATGGATGGCAGATGCTAACATTATACCCTTTTTTGCGAGTGTTGTCAAGCGGCAATATGGACAAAAATTCCGGATTTGACTGCGGGCGGTTATTTCGGGGGCGAGAGGCATAAATTCACGATTTGTCAATGAGTTTCACGAATAATTTGATTGACAAATCGTGCGAAATGCGGTATAATAAATATATATGCCCAAAATGAAGTATGTGGGAGAAGGATTATGGTACGCAGTATGACAGCCTTCGGCCGCGCCCTCCGGACCGGCACCGAAGACGGAAAAAATATCACAGTAGAACTAAAGAGTGTAAACAACCGGTATCTGGACTGCACCGTGAAGATTTCGCGGATGTACAGCTTTTTGGAGGATCGGATCCGCCAATATGTGCAGACAAAAGGCATTTCCCGCGGCAAGCTGGATGTCTGGGTCGGTGTGGAGATTGTCGAAAATGTCGGTATGACCATCGATATCGATGAGGCGCTGGCCGAAAGCTATATCACCGCACTTCGCAAGCTCCGCGATACCTTCGGGCTCGCCGATGACATCTCGGTTATGAGCGTGGCCCAGAATCGGGACATTTTCAACATCCGCAAGCCGGAGGAGGATGCCGAAAAGGATTGGGAGCTCATCAGGCCGGTGCTGGACGAGGCCATCGATGCCTTCCTGAAGGTACGGGAAGCCGAGGGCGAGCGGCTGAAGAATGATATCATCGGCAAGATGGAGAAAATTCAGGTGCTGGCCGGGGAGATCGGAAAGCATTCCGAGGAGGATATCGCCGCCTACCGCACCAGGTTTGAAACACGTCTGAAGGGATTGCTGGCTGACAATATGGCCGAGCTGAACCCGAATATGGTGCTCACCGAATGCGCTATTTATGCTGACCGTGTGGCAATTGACGAGGAGCTGGTGCGGCTTTCCTGCCACTTTGAAGCCTTCCGCACGATTCTTGCCTCCGATGAGCCGGTTGGCCGCAAGCTGGATTTCCTTCTGCAGGAGATCAACCGCGAAACGAATACCATCGGCTCCAAGGCAAGCAATGCCGAGATCGCGGCGATGGTGGTCGAGGTCAAGAGCGAACTGGAAAAAATCCGCGAGCAGATTCAGAATATCGAATAAGCCGCGAAAGGAACGGATGCTTCATATGAGATTTATCAACATAGGCTTTGGCAATATGGTCGCCGCCGAGCGCGTGGTGGCGGTCGTCAGCCCGGACAGCGCTCCCATCAAGCGGCTGATCCAGGATTCCAAGGATAACGGACGCGCCATTGATGTCACCTGCGGCAAGCGCACCCGCGCCGTCATCATCACCGACAGCGAGCACGTGATTCTGTCGGCCTTCCAGTCGGAAACCATCTCCAACCGCCTCAGCGATCGGGATGACAGCAGTGACGAGGATGAGAATGAGGAGGAGACGCTGGGATGAAGGAGCAGGGACTTCTGATTGTGCTTTCCGGCCCTTCCGGAAGCGGTAAGGGAACCGTTGTCCGGCGGCTGATGGAGCTGGACGACAGCTTTGTCTTTTCGGTTTCCGCCACCACCCGCGCACCGCGCGAGGGCGAGGCGCACGGTATCAATTACTATTTTATTACCAAAGAGGAGTTCCGCGAGCGGATTTCAGCCGATATGATGCTTGAATATGCCGAATACTGCGGAAATTATTACGGAACCCCCAAGAAAGAGGTTTGGGAAAATCTTGCCGCCGGCCGGAATGTGATTCTCGAAATCGATGTGCAGGGAGCTCTCCAGATCAAGGAGCGCTGTCCCGATTCGATTCTGCTGATGATTGCGCCGCCCGATTACCGCACGCTGGAGAAGCGTCTGCGCGGACGAGGCGACAAGGTATCCGAGGAAGTGATCCGCGAGCGGCTGGAGGCGGCTGCATGGGAGCTGTCCAAGCTTGAGGAATACGATTACATAGTAATCAACGGCGATGATGCCGTTGAGTGCGCCGCGCACGATATCATCCATATTGTGCAGGCGGAAAAGCTCCGCACCGAACGGGCGGGAAATTTTGAAACAACATTTTTTGCTGAATAATGAAGAGAGGTACGAATCATGATTTATCCTTCCGTTGAAGAACTGAGCCAGAACGACAAGTATAACCGCTATATTCTCTGCATCGCAACCGCCAAGTGCGCACGCATGGTGACCGATGAATACGTCCATCAGCGCGAGCAGGCCGAAAAGCTGATCGCCAACAAGGAAACCGACAAGAGTCTGGCTTCCATGATCAAGCGCGATATCCGCGATGAAAAGGCGGTTAAAAATGCCATCAACCGCATCTATCAGGGCGAGTACAAGATCAACGACGCCAGCATCAATCTGCGGGAAAACAACTGATGCCCGGTAATCCGTTCCTGGCGGCTGTCGCATCGGTACGGATTCTGGAGCTCCCGTTCTCGGCTGACCAATGCTTCGACTATGCCATTCCGCCGGCCCTGCAGAATCAGGTTCATCCGGGAACACTGACGGCGGTTTCCTTCGGCAATGTCCATCGGCGCACGGCGATTGTGGTTTCGGTCAAGGCAACCTCAGAATATTCCCGACTAAAGCCGCTGGAGGCGGTCGCCGACGATCGGTTCTCGCTGAATGAAGAGCTGCTCGGACTGTGCACATTTCTGCGGGAGCGGACCTTCTGCTCCACCGGCGAGGCGGTACAGACGATTCTGCCGGCCGGTGCCGTCGATTCGCTCTATCATTCCCGACGGGATCCGATCGAGCGCTTTTATTCGCTGACCGGACAAAAGGCATCCCGCACGGGCAGCGCGCAGGCGAAGGTTCTGGCCTATCTCGGGGAGCATCCCGACCGGCCGGTATCGCTCGGTGAGCTGCGCAAGACGCTGGATGTATCGCTTCCCACTCTGAAGGGCCTGACGGAAAAGGGGATTCTCCGCGAGGAGATCCGGGAGGTCTGGCGTAATCCCTACGCGGGACGCGGACGGATTCCGGATCCGAACCGACTGTCAAAAGAGCAGGCAGATGCCTGTGAACGGCTGGCAGCGCTGGCGGCCGAGGATCAGCCGCGGGCGGCTCTTTTATACGGTGTGACCGGAAGCGGCAAGACCCGCGTTATCAAGGCGCTGATCGACCGCGTGATCGCCATGGGGAAATCGGTGATTCTGCTGGTGCCGGAGATTTCGCTGACCGGACAGACGGTGGATCTGTTCTGCGGTTATTTCGGTGAGCGGGTCGCGGTCATTCATTCGGGGCTTTCCGAGGGGGAGCGCACCGATGCATGGAAGCGGATCCGTGCCGGGGAGGTCGATGTTGTGATCGGCACCCGGTCGGCCATCTTTGCTCCTCTTGACAATCTTGGATTGATTGTCATCGATGAAGAGCAGGAACATACCTACAAGTCGGACATGAACCCCAAATACCACGCGCGGGATATTGCGCGCTGGCGGGCGGCGCACAACAGGGCGCTGATGCTCCTGGCCTCGGCAACTCCGTCGCTGGAATCCTTCTATAAGGCAAAGAGCGGGGTTTATTCGCTCATCACGCTGAAGGAGCGGTACGGCAATGCCGTGCTCCCCGAGGTGCGGATTTCGGATCTGCGCACGGATGCCCAAAAGGGGCTGATTACACCGATCGGCGGAATGCTCCGCGACGAAATCGAAAAAAATCTCGCCGCCGGGGAGCAGACGATTCTGTTTGTGAGCCGGCGCGGGTATAATAATTTTGTCAGCTGCCAGAAATGCGGACAGGCGATCACCTGCCCCCATTGCTCGGTGTCGCTGACCTATCATCGGGAAGCGGATCACGCTTTTCTCAAATGCCATTACTGCGGCTACACCGAGGAGGTCCCCGCGCAATGTCCCGAATGCGCCTCCGAGCATCTGAGCCGCAAGGGCTTCGGCACCCAGCTTGTGGCCGAGGAGCTTGCCTCTCTCTATCCCAAGGCGCGGATTCTCCGGATGGATGCCGATGCCACCGGCGGAAAGTTTTCGCATGAGGCGATTCTCTCCCGCTTCCGGGCGCATGAGGCGGATATCCTGATCGGAACCCAGATGGTGACAAAGGGCCACAATTTCCCGGATGTCACGCTGGTCGGCGTCATCAATACGGATGCGGCACTCTATCTGGACGATTTTAGGGCGAGCGAGCGCACCTTTGCGCTTCTGACTCAGGTGATCGGGCGGGCGGGGCGTGCCCAAAAGCCGGGGCGTGCTGTCATCCAGACCTGCTCACCGGATAACGAAACGATCAATCTGGCGGCGGCGCAGGATTATGAAGGCTTCTATGAAAGCGCGATTCAGCTTCGGCGGCAATTGGTGTTCCCGCCCTTCTGCGAATTCGTGCTTCTCGGCATTACGGGCGAGGCGGAGCAGGATGTTCTGGCTCTCTCGCTGAAGCTTGACAAGCGTCTCCGGGAGTTTCTATCCGGCGAATATTCCGATCTGAAAATCTATCTCTTCGGCCCCTTTGAGGCGCCGATCTATAAAGTGAACAATGTTTATCGTATGCGACTGATTCTCAAATGCGCCGTGACAAAGCGTGTCCGCGGATTGATTGACCGTCTGATGCACGAATTCTCCGGCTCAAAGACGGCCCTCAAGGCATCGGTATCGGCCGATGTGAATCCGGGAAATCTGTAAGGGAACCAGAACAGGCAGAAAGGAATGCATAATTATGGCTAAGCTGAATATAGTAAAGGATGGCGATCCCATCCTCCGCAAAAAGAGCCGCCCGATCGAGAAAATCGACGATCGGATCCGTCTGCTGGCCGCAGATATGCTGGAAACGATGCGGGCCGCCAACGGATGCGGTCTGGCCGCCGTACAGGTGGGAAAGCTCCGCCGGATGGTCATCGTTGAGGTGGAAGAGGGCAAGCCCTACATCCTGATCAACCCCGAGATCATCAAGCGGGAGGGCAAGCAGAATGAAGCCGAGGGCTGTCTGTCGGTTCCGGATCGCTGGGGCATCACCGACCGTCCGATGACGGTCACCGTCCGGGCCATGAATCTGGACGGCGAATGGATTCAGGTGACCGGATCGGGTCTGGCCGCACGCGCCTTTTGCCACGAGCTGGATCATCTGGAGGGCATTCTGTTCACGGACAAGGCGATCCGTATGCTGGATCCTGATGAGGTGGAAGCCGAATGAGCATGAGAATTCTGTTTATGGGCACCCCCGATTTTGCCCGCAGCTCGCTGGAGGCTCTGATTTCGGCCGGCTATGATGTCATCGGTGTTGTGACCCAGCCGGACAAGCCCAAGGGCCGCAAGATGATTCTTACCCCGCCTCCGGTCAAGGAATGTGCCGTTGAGCACGGGATTCCGGTCTATCAGCCCAAAACCCTTCGCGGCGAGGAATTTGCCGCCCTGCTGGAATCTGTCAATCCCGATCTGATCGCGGTGGCGGCCTTCGGCAAAATCCTGCCCGAAAATGTGCTGGATTATCCGAAATACGGCAGCATCTGCGTTCACGGCTCCCTTCTGCCCAAATACCGCGGCGCGGCTCCCATGCAGCGTGCGATCATCGACGGAGAGAGAGAGACCGGCATTACCATCATGTATATGGATGCCGGCATCGATACCGGTGATATGATCGCCAAAGCCGTGGTTCCGATCGAACTGCACGACGATTTTGAATCGGTCCATGATAAAATGGCCGAGGCCGGCGCCCGCCTGCTGCTGGAAACGCTTCCCGCCATCGAAAACGGAACGGCTCCCCGCGAAAAGCAGGACGATCTGAAGTCCACCTATGCCGCCAAAATTGAGAATGCCGACTGCATTCTCCACTTCGATGACGAGGCCATTCATGTATACAACCGGATCCGCGGCCTTTCGCCGTTCCCGCTTGCGGTGGCCGAGCTGAATCACCGTGCTGTGAAAATCATCCGCGCCGAGCTTGCGGATACGGTGAAGGAGCATACGAACCCGGGTGAGGTTCTGCGGTGCGCCGACGGAAAAATCGAGGTCGCCTGCCGTGTCGGTTCCATTGCCGTCACCCATCTTCTTCCCGAAGGAAAGAGCCGGATGGCCGCCGCCGATTTCATCAACGGCCGCAAGGTGGCGCCCGGCGACTGCTTCCGGGTTTATCAGCGATAACACGAGGAGGACATTCTGTCCATGAATTTTCTGGGTATTGATATGGCTTATATTGTGCTGGTGCTTCCGGCGGTGATTTTTGCCATGTGGGCACAGGCCAATGTCAGCTCAACCTTCAAGCGCTATGCAAAGGAAACCGTAAAATGCGGGATGACCGGCTTTGATGCCGCACGGAGCATTCTGGATGCCAACGGGCTCCGGAACGTCCGCATCGCGCAGACAGCGGGCGAGCTGACCGACCATTACAACCCGTCTGACAACACAATCTATCTGTCGGAGCCGGTATATGGTGTCAATACCGCGGCCGCGGTGGGCGTTGCCGCCCATGAGGCCGGTCACGCGGTTCAGCACGCGGTCGGGTACGGTCCGATCAAGCTCCGCATGGCGATCATTCCCATCACCAATATCGGTTCCAATTTAGCTATGCCGCTGGTGCTTTTGGGAATTGCGCTCTCCTTTCCCGCACTGGCGTATCTGGGCGTGATTGCCTTCGGATGCTCCACGCTCTTCCAGCTGGTCACGCTTCCGACCGAATTCAATGCCAGCTCCCGCGCCATGGAGGCGCTGAAGGCCTCCGGACGGCTGAACAGCGATGAGCTGGCCTCTTCACGGAAGGTTCTGACGGCCGCCGCGCTGACCTATGTAGCCGCGCTGGCCGTTTCGCTGGCCAACCTGATCCGGATCTTCCTGATTGCCAGACGGAGCGACCGCAAGTGATGGAACAAAAGGAATATTCGGCGCGCGAGGCGGCCTTTCTCTCCCTTCTGCGCTGTGAAAAGGATAAAAAATACTCCAATCTGGAGGTCGATTCCGCGATCCGCCGCTTTCATCTGACGGGTGCCGAGCGCGGTCTTTATACCGCTCTTGTGTACGGTGTCATCGAGCGGAGAATTTCGCTGGATTATTTTCTGGCACAGCTGTCCGCCAAAGAGCTGACGGCGCTGGACGATGAAATCCTCACCGCTCTGCGGCTGGGCCTCTATCAGCTGATCTGGCTCGACCGGATCCCGGAAAGCGCGGCGGTCAATGAAAGCGTGACGCTTATCAAGAAAAGACAGCCCCGCGCCGCCTCCTTTGTCAATGCGGTTCTGCGCGGCTTTCTCCGCAAAATGAGCCGGGACAATCTTCCATGGCCCACCCGTGCGGATGGGGCGGATTATCTGTCGGTTCGCTATTCCTGCGGCGAGGATGTCTGCCGGATCCTTTCGGATTCCTGCGATGACCCGGAAGCGCTGCTCGCGGCCTTTCATCAGAATCCGCCGATCACGCTCCGTGTCAATACGCTGAAAACAACGCGCGAGGCACTTCTTGAACGGCTGGCGCAGGACGGCATTTCTGCCGGAGCGACCGCTTATTCACCGGTCGGCATCCGCCTCGGCGGCTCCCTTCAGCCGCAGGCGCTGGCCGTCGTACATGAGGGATTGGCCTTTGTCCAGGACGAAGCCTCCCAGCTGGCGGTATTGGCCGCGGATCCGAAGCCGGGACAAACGGTGATCGATTCCTGCGCCTGCCCGGGCGGCAAGAGCTTCTCGGCGGCGATGGCCATGGAGAATACCGGCATTCTGAAAAGCTTCGATCTTCACAAAAATAAGCTTTCGCTGGTCGAAAACGGGGCGCGGTCGCTGGGAATTTCGATTCTGACGGCCGAAGAAAAGAATGGTTCCGTTTTTGATGCGGGCCTTGAAAAGTCAGCGGATGTCCTGATCTGCGATGCCCCTTGCTCAGGCCTCGGCGTGATCGCCAAGAAGCCGGAGATCCGCTATAAGGGTGCGGATGAAATCGAGCGGCTCCCCGCCATCCAGACGGCGATTCTGGCCAATGTTTCCCGGTATGTCAAGCCGGGCGGCGTACTCTGCTATTCCACCTGCACGCTCAACCGCCGCGAAAACGGTGATGTGGTGCGGGCCTTCCTTGATACGCACGGCGATTATGCCGCCGAGGATTTTGAAATCGGCGGGCTGGCATCAAAAAACGGACAGCTGACCCTGTATCCGCATATCGATAATACCGACGGCTTCTTTATCGCCAAATTCAGACGTAAGGATAACAAATGACAACCATCAACGAAAAAGCCGATTTGCTGAGCATGAATATTGCCGAGCTGGAGGAATTCCTTGCCTCGCTCGGTGAGCCGAAATACCGCGCCGGTCAGATTTTTTCCTGGATGCACAAGGGCACGGATCTTGACGGGATGACCAATCTCTCAAAGAAACTGCGCCAGACGCTGAAGGAGAAGGCCGTTGTCAATCTGCCGACCGTGGAAGAAAAGCTGGTATCAAAGCTGGATGGTACGGTCAAGTACCTGTTTGGCCTGTATGACGGCAATGTGATTGAAAGCGTATTCATGCGCTACAAGCACGGCAATACCATCTGCATCTCCAGCGAGGTCGGCTGCCCGATGGGATGCAAGTTCTGCGCTTCCACCATTGGCGGCCTTGTGCGCAGACTGGAGCCGTCCGAGCTGCTCGGACAGGTGATCGCCGCCGAAAAGGATATGGGCGAGCGGATTTCCAACATCGTCATGATGGGAATCGGCGAGCCGCTGGACAATTATGATAATGTAGTGAAATTCCTGGAGCTGGTCGGTGCCCCCGAGGGACTGAATATCGGAAGCCGCCATATCTCGCTGTCCACCTGCGGTCTGGTGGACCGGATTGATGAGCTGGCAAAGCTGGATCTGCAGATCACGCTGTCGATTTCCCTCCACGCGGCGGATGACGAAACCCGCACCTCCATCATGCCGGTCAACAAAAAGTGGAATATCGCCGCTCTGCTTTCTGCCTGCCGTCGGTATTTTCTGGCGACCGGAAGACGAATTTCCTTTGAATATACGCTGATCGCCGGCAAAAACGATACGGCGGAATATGCGGGCCAGCTGGCTGCGGCTCTGAAGAAGGGCCTGTTTGAAGGCGGCCGCAGCTTCCCGATCCATGTCAATCTGATTCCGGTCAATGAGGTGGCGGAGAGCGGATTCTCCCGTTCCTCCGCAGAAGCGGTTCAGCGATTTGCCGCTGTTTTAGAGAAGAACGGCATCAATGCCACTGTGCGCCGCAAACTCGGCTCGGACATCAATGCCTCCTGCGGTCAGCTCCGCCGGGCCAAGCTGGCCCGCGAAACAGCGGCGGAGGAGTAAAAAATCCCCGACGGGGTGCTTTGTTAACAATTCAGCCCCAAAAAAATCTTTACTGATTCACATCGATAGAATATAATTAGGTAAGGCTCATTTTAGTGTCAGGCAAGAGAGGATGAACGGAAGAAATGTTTTTTTACGGTAAAAGCGATACCGGCAAGGTTCGCTCTGCCAATCAGGATAATTATCTGATCCGTGAGATCAGCAGCAATGCGACGCTTTGTGTGGTCTGCGACGGTATGGGCGGTGCCAAGGGCGGAAATGTGGCCAGCGAATGCGCGGCTGAGGTTTTCTGCGAAAAGGTTCTGAAATATGCCCTTGCCAAGATTGATGAAGACAATATGCTCCGCCTTTCCAGCGATGATGCCTGTATCATCCTTGACAATGCGGCGCACGACGCCAATATTGCCGTATATAAGAAATCCCAGACCTCGGCGGAATACCGCGGCATGGGAACAACCCTTGTTGCGGCGCTGATCTGCGATGAGCTGGTCTATGTGGTCAATATCGGCGACAGCCGGCTGTATCTGATCTCGGACAATACCATCACCCAGATCACGCATGACCATTCCTATGTTCAGCATCTGATCGACAGCGGCGAGATCAGCGTGGAGGATGCACGCAGCCATCCCTTCCGCAACCGAATTACCCGCGCGGTCGGCATCAAGAATAACATTGAAACGGATATCTTCTCCGTTGATCTCTCCAGCCTGAAGGTCTGCTATCTTCTCCTTTGCTCCGACGGTCTTTCCGGCCAGCTTCTGCCGGAGGATATTTATGCCATTATCTCCTCCGATCTGGACATCGACGTGGTTCTCGACACGGAAACCGAGCTGGCGGATAAAACCGACCGGCTGATTGAGGCGGCCAATGCGGCCGGCGGTCCGGACAACATAACAGCGGTGCTTGTCAAGTACACAAAAACGGAAGAATAACCGGACGAAGGCAGCAATGCGGAAAGGATGATAAGGAATGGATTCCTTTGAAAGATATGTAGGTCAGGTCTTTGACAAGCGCTACCGTATCATCAAAATTATCGGAATCGGCGGAATGGCTGTTGTCTTCGAGGCAACGGATCTGCTGATGCGCCGGAATGTAGCGGTAAAGATGCTTAAGGATGACATCAATAACGATACACAGGCGGTCAAGCGCTTCATCAACGAGAGCAAGGCGGTTGCCATGCTCTCCCATCCCAACATTGTCAATATCTACGATGTTTCGGTCAAGGACAACCTGAAATATATTGTTATGGAGCTGATCGAAGGCATCACGCTGAAGAATTATATCCTTAAAAAGCGTGTGCTCAGCTTCCACGAAATCATGAATATCACCGAACAGATCCTGCTGGCGCTGGAGCACGCTCACGCCAAGGGAATCGTTCACCGGGATATCAAGCCGCAGAATATCATGATGCTGAAGAACGGCGTCATCAAGGTCGCGGATTTCGGCATCGCCAAGCTTCCCAATGCGGAAACGGTTACGATGACCGATAAGGCGATCGGTACGGTTTTTTATATCAGCCCCGAGCAGGCCAGCGGCAAGATGATCGATCGCCGGAGCGACATCTATTCGCTCGGTGTCACCATGTATGAAATGGCGACCGGCAAGCTTCCCTTCGTGGCCGACAGCCCGGTGACGGTGGCGATCATGCAGGTCAAGAACCGTCCGAAGCCGCCCCGGGAAATCAATGCCCAGATTCCGGTGGGACTGGAGCAGATCATTCTGGGCGCGATGGAAAAGAATCCGGAGCATCGGTTCCAGAGCGCGGCGCAGATGCTCCGCCATGTGGCACAGGTCAAGAGCAACCCGCGAACTGTCTTCAAGATGCCGCAGCATGAAGCGACGGCTTCAAGCTCTTCCGGATCATCCGGTACGGTGCAGAATTCGCCCGTCAATGTCAAGAAGCTCACGCCTCCGCGCAGCAGCAGCCGGACGATGTTCCCGGTAATCGCCGGTGTCGCATCGGCCTTCCTGATTGTCTGCTGTATTGCGGCGGTTGTGGTACTGACCAAGCTGTTTGAGGTCACGACAACGGACAACTCCCGTCAGATTACCATCCCCAAATACACCGAAAGCATCTACACCGAGGATCTGAAGAAGAGTCTGGAGGACATCGGCTACACAGTCGAGGTCACCTATATGTATGACTCCAACTATGACCGCTATGAGATCGTCGCGCAGGATCCTCTGCCCGGCGAAAAGCGGAAGATTATCCCCGGCAAGCAGAACTGTGATCTGAAGCTGACGGTCTGCTGGGGTGCCGAAACGGCCGAGCTGAAGGATTATTCCTACAGCGATGCCCGCACCGCCAAGATTGAGCTCCGTGATGAGCTGGGCATGATCGTGTTTGAGGTCACCGAGCATCACGATTATATTAACGAAGGCTATGTTATCCGCACCGAGCCGGAGGCCGGCACCACGCTGAAGCGCGGCGAAACGGTAACGCTCTATATCAGCAGCGGTCAGGATATCAAGTACAATAAAATGCCGGACTTTGAGGGCAGTACCGAGCAGAATGTCATGAATGTTCTGCGGATCAATGGCTTCAAGCTCGGCGAGGTTACCTACGAATACTCGGATACCGTGCGCGAGGGAATCGTCATCCGTCAGAGCCATGCGGCCGGCGGAATGGTTCCGGAAGGCACGAAGATCGACTTTGTCATGAGCCTTGGCCCCGAAAAGACGGAAACAACCGCTGATCCGGTCGGCGAGGGCGAATCGGGTGCGGCAGAATAATGGAAATCACAGCCAAAGGCATTCTGATCAAGGGGGTCGGCGGACAGTATGAGGTTCGCCTGATCGCCGATTCCGAGCCGGCTGCGGAAGGATTCACAGCCGGTACCTGCCTGTTCTGCAAGGCACGCGGTGTATTCCGCCATGAAAAAATGACGCTCCTTCCGGGCGACAGCGTAAAGCTCCGTATTGATACGGAGCTTTATCGTGCCGGGGAGACATCCGAACGGCGCGCCGGTGTGGATGAGATTCAGGCCGGTGTGATGATCGATGAGATTCTCCCCCGCAAAAATGAGCTGATCCGGCCGCCGATGGCCAATCTGGATCGGATCTATGCGGTCTTTGCCGCAGCAAGACCGACTCCGATTCTGCAGACGGTGGACAAGCTGCTGACCGTCGCGGAATACAAAAAGGTTGAGCCGGTGATTATCATCACCAAGGCTGATCTGGCAGGGGATGCCGCCGAGGCATATGCTTCGATCTACCGTCGATGCGGCTATGTGGTCTTTATCGAAGGCGAAGAAATGCCGGACAGCGGGCTTGGAGCCTTTATCCGGCAGAGTAAAAATAAGATTTCAGCCTTCGCCGGCGCATCCGGTGTCGGTAAATCCACGCTTCTGAACCGGCTGTTCCCGTCGCTCGGCCTGCAGACCGGCGAAATCAGCCGCAAAACCGAGCGCGGCCGCCATACCACCCGGCATATCGAGCTGTACGGATTGGACCGCCTGCCGGGATTTGATGCGGATGCCGGCTATATCGCCGACACGCCCGGCTTCAGTATGCTGGATTTTGTGCAGTACGATTTTTATACCAAAGAGGATTTACCCTACGTTTTCCGGGAATTTGAACCGTACATCGGCCAGTGCCGATATACCAAGTGCACGCATACCAGGGAAGAGGGCTGCGCGATTTTAGCGGCTGTGCGCGAAGGAAAGATCCCGGCCGAACGGCACGCGAGCTTTCTGGCCTTTTATGAGGCGCTGAAGAACAAGCATGAATGGGATCGGAAAGGATCGGGTCGATGATTATGAAAATGAGAGTGGCTTCGTATAATATCCAGCACGGTGCGTTTGTGGATATGAAAATGCAGACGCTGGCCGATGACTTTGAAGCGCTGGCGCTGGATGTGGTCGGCCTGCAGGAAGTGGATATTCATGTTGACCGTTCGCGCCGGGTTGACACGATGGCGGAGCTTGCCGAAGCATCCACGATGAAATATTCGGCCTTCTCAAGGAGCATTCCGCTGGAAGGCGGCGAGTACGGAAACGGAATTCTGTCACGCTGGCCGATTCTGTCCTTTGAATCGGTTCTGCTGGAATCGGGCGGCTTTGAACAGCGATCGGTCGCTCATGCACTTCTGGATGTCTGCGGCCAGTCCGTTCATTTCTTCAATACGCATCTGACTCTCTCACGAGAGGATGCCGCGATCCGTACCCGGCAGTTTGCCGAGCTGGCAGGGCTTCTTCCGAAGAAAGAACCGTACATTCTGACGGGCGATTTCAATACCGAGAATTTTCAGGAGTTTGATGTGCTGAATGCGGCATGGATGCTGAACCGGAGCGACCGGCGCTATCCCTCCTTGTGGAAGTCATCCAAGGCGATTGACAACATCCTGTTCTCGGATGGATGGAAGCTGGAGGACAGCGGAATGCTGGAAGAAAAGCACTCCGACCATTACATGATCTGGTGTCAGGTCAGCCGCCAATCGGGGGATATTTAATGGAAGCCTATATTTTTGCCGGCGGGCAGGTGTTTGCCGAAGAATGGGATGCGCTGGCCCTTCCCGATCCCGGCCCGGCGCTGAAAATCGCCGCTGACAGCGGATATCTGACCGCGCGGCGGTTGGGCATCAAGCCGGATCTGCTTCTCGGTGACCTCGATTCGCTGGATTCGTCCGCTCTGCGGCCCGATGAACTGGACGCGATGGAAAAGATTCTGGTGCCGCCGATTAAGGATGATACCGATACCCAGCTGGCGGTGGACACGGCGCTGGAGCGCGGCGCCCTTCACATTCACCTGATCGGGGGCCTTGGCGGCCGGCTGGATCATACGCTGTCCAGCGTTTTTCTGCTGGAGTATATCCACGATCGCGGAGCCGTGGCCGATATGACCGACGGCCGTAACCGGGTACACCTCATGAAAGCGGAGGGATCCCCCTGCCATATGGCGGTGATGCCGGGGTTTCACTATGTTTCGCTGGTATCGCTGAGCGATCGGTGTGAGGGCGTTTCCATTTCCGGCGTTTATTATCCGCTGGACGGAGTTGAGCTGACCCGGAGCTATTCCTACGCGGTCAGCAATGAAATAACCGGCGATAAGGCTGAGATTGCCCTTGAAAAGGGCGTCATGCTTGTCATTGAAAGCCGGGATTGAACTTTTTTTCCGCATCGTGCATATTCTGTAATGGCAGATGCCGATCTGGGAAAGGATTTGATGAACTGTGAAAATTGTGGTTATGCGTTCACCGAAGCTGCTGGCGCCGTTTCTGCGCCGAATTTTCGGTATCCGGAAAAAATAAAGAATGAGCCTGCTGTTTACCAGCAGGCTCACCGTTTTTTTTGCGGATTATTTGGTTCCGAAGAGGCGGTCACCGGCATCGCCGAGACCCGGAACGATATAGGCGTGATCGTTGAGGCATTCATCCAGCGCGGCCACATAAATATCCACATCGGGATGAGTCTCCTGCACCTTCTTTACACCCTCGGGGGCGGCAACCAGGCACATGAGTTTGATATTTTTGCAGCCCTTTTGCTTCAGCATGGTCAAAGCATCGGCCGAGCTTCCGCCGGTAGCCAGCATCGGGTCAACCACGATGCAGATCCGCTCCTCGATATCGAAGGGAAGCTTGCAGTAATATTCAACCGGAAGATGGGTGTCGGGATCGCGGTAGAGGCCGATGTGTCCGACCTTGGCAACCGGAACCAGATTCAGAAGGCCATCCACCATGCCAAGACCGGCACGGAGAATCGGGATAATCGCCAGCTTCTTGCCGGAGATTTCCTTCGCCGTCATTTTTGCGACGGGAGTTTCGATTTCCACTTCCTCCATCGGAAGATCGCGGGTAAGCTCATAGCCCATCAGCATGGAGATTTCATTCAGAAGCTGACGGAAATCTTTGGAGCCGGTATCCTGTCGGCGCATGATAGTCAGCTTGTGGGTAATCAGGGGATGATCAACAATGTGAAGTGTACTCATAATGAGCCTCCGTTTCTTTTGATTGTCATTATTATACCGCAGAATTGGACGAATTACAAGGCGTCAGGCGAATTTGGGTCAAGCCGGGACGAAATTTCAGCGTTATCCACAAAAAACGCGCAGGCTTTGACGGGATTCTTCGAGCAGATGCAGGCGGCAAAGCCCTCAACCGGAATTGGCGTGAAGCACAGACCGTCCATTGTCAGCACCGAAAAATCGGAGAGCGGCCGCGACAGACCTTCACCGGTA
The DNA here is from genome assembly GCA_045578725.1 of Candidatus Flemingiibacterium sp. Lineage (GTDB taxonomy): Bacteria > Bacillota > Clostridia > Oscillospirales > CAG-272 > Flemingiibacterium. The sequence continues at coordinate 40,686 of JAZNKS010000073.1, read as the reverse complement.
TATTTGATGAAGCTCTCCTTGGCTGCCCAGATTTCGTAAAAACGCTCCGGATTCATCTGAACGGCTTCTGCTTCTTCCGCGGTGAAAAAACGGTTGGCCAGTCGGCAGACCCGGCGGATCTGTTCATCATCCCAACGCTCCGGTCGCTTTTCAACATCGCATCCGATGGGCTCATCGGCAGCAGCGGCCATACACAGACCGGCGGAATGGGACAGGCTGATGTGAAGATTCCCCGTTTCGAGAATCGGCTTTCCGCGGCCGTCCTTGACGATAACGGCATTGGTCAGACCAAAGTCACGCTCAAGGCCGAAGCGGAGCAGTGCACGGACTGTCCGATGCTCATCCGCTGTGCCGCAGAAAGCGAAATAGGTGCGGATCATTGAGCGACGTCCAGATCCTCGCGCTCGATGGTGATGCCGACCAGACGCTGGGATTTATCCGACCAGATGATCTTGCGTGGGCATTTATCCACACACTTATCGCATTTGACACACTTGTCATAGTCGATGGAGGCCAGATTGTTTTCAACGTGAATGGCACCGTGCTCGCAGGCTTTTTCGCAGAGCTTGCAGCTGATGCAGCCGACCTCGCAGTATTTGCGGACGGAGGCACCCTTTTCGGTGGACATACAGCCAACCCAATGCTTGGCATCGTAGGGAATCAGGCGAATGATTTTTTTGGGACAGGCTTCGGTGCATTTGCCGCAGCCTTTGCATTTTTCGTAGTCAACCGCCGCCACGCCGTTTTCAATTTTGATGGCATTGAATGAGCAGATAGCCGCGCAGGAGCCGAGGCCGATACATCCATTTGGGCAGAGCTTGTCGCCGCCGCCGAGCTTGGATGCGGCCACACAGTCGGGCGCACCGCGGTAGATATACTTCTTCTGCGCAAATTCCATTGTGCCCGAGCACATGACCTGCGCACGCATCCGATTGGTCTTTTCGGCCGTTACGCCCATAATTTCGGCGATTTCGGCCGCAACCTCATCGCCGCCGACCGTGCAGGAGGAGGGCTTGGCCTCGCCCTTGACGATGGCATTGGCCAGCGCGGAGCATCCGGCATAGCCGCATCCGCCGCAGTTGGCGCCGGGGAGTTTTTCCTCGATCAGGGGAACACGTTCATCGACCTTTACGGCGAAGACCCGGGAGGCGATGGCAAGCGCAAGACCCAGAAGTCCGCCGAGTACGGAGAACCAGAGAAGCGCCCAGAGAATATTGAACAGACTGTCCATTCGGTAACCTCCTTAGAATTTCATGCCGGAGAAGCCGGAAAAGGCCATGGCGATCAGACCGGCGGCTATCATGGCGATTGGAATCCCGCGGAAGCTCTTTGGCGGCTCCGCAAAGGTCAGACGCACACGGACACCGGCGAAGATGACGATGGCCAGCGTGAATCCGGCGGCGGCCGAGAAGCCGTAGGCGATCGATTCCACAAAGTTATAGCCCTTCTGAATGTTGAGCAGAGCGGCGCCCAGTACGGCACAGTTGGTGGTGATCAGCGGCAGATAGATGCCGAGCGCACCGTAAAGGGCGGGCACAAAGCGGCGCAGGAACATCTCAATGAACTGCACCAGCGAGGCTATAATCAGAATGAAGGCGATGGTTTCCAGAAACTCCAGATGGAAGGGGACCAGAATGCCGTAATAGACGGCCCAGGTCGCCGCGCTGGAGATCGTCATAACGAACATGACCGCAAAGCCCATACCGAGCGCGGTATCCGGCTTGTCCGATACACCGAGGAAGGGGCAGATACCGAGGAAGCGGGAGAAAATGTAGTTCTCCACCAGAACGGCTGACAGCATCAGCAGAAGAATGTTTATCAGAGCATCCATTATTTCTCCTCCTTATCGGCCGTATCTTCCGCTTCCGCACGGAAGGTGATTTCCGGAATTTCTTTTTCTTCTTCGCCTGCGGCCTGATCCTGTTCATCCACAAAGGCGGGAATTTCCACATTCAGAGCAAGAGCGGATGCCTTTTCCTTTTCGGCGGCGCGGCGCTTGCGGATCTCCATCAGCTTATTGACCAGCGCGATGAGGAAGCCGAGCGTGAGAAAGGCGCCGGAGGGGAGGATGAAGATGATCGCCGGCTCGTAAAACGAGGGCATAACCCGGAATCCGAACAGGGTTCCGGCACCGATCAGCTCGCGGATCGCGGCAAGACAGCTCAGCGCGAAGGTGAAGCCGATGCCCATAGCCAGACCGTCCACGGCGGAGGGCAGAACCGGATGCTTGGAGGCAAAGGATTCGGCGCGCGCCAGGATAATGCAGTTGACGACAATCAGTGGAATAAACAGGCCGAGCGATTTATCGAGCGCGGGAAGATAGGCGGAAATCAGCAGCTGAATCGCCGTGACAAAGCCGGAAATGATGACAATGTAGGAGGCGATGCGGATCTGCTTGGGAATGAAATTCCGCAGAAGCGAGATGAAAATGTTGGAACAGATCAGAACGGCGGTGACCGCAAGACCCATACCGAGCGCATTGGTGATGCTGGTGGTAACGGCAAGGGTGGAGCACATACCCAGCATCTGAACCAGAACGGGGTTTTTGTCAAACAGCGCTTCAAGGATCTGCTGGCGGAAATTCTTCAGCGTATAGCGGCTCATTGTGCACCTCCGTTTTCGGCAAACAGCTCGGCATAAGCATCCAGAGCATCGTTGACACCGTTCAGAACGGCGGTGGAGGAAACGGTGACGCCGGTAATGGCATCCACATCCACATTGAGCAGGAGCTCTCCGCTCAGACCCGTGTAGCGGTCCAGATAGCTCTTTTCGCTGGCACGGCTGCCAAGACCCGGTGTTTCGGAATGGCTGATAATCTCAATTCCGGCGATGGAACCGTCGGCGTTGATGCCGACCATGATGTCAAGCTCGCCGCCAAAGCCCAGGGGGACGACATTGATGGCACAGCCGATGAGGTTATCCCCGGACAGCACGCGGTTCACAGAGCCGATGCCTTCAAGGGAGTGCGAAACCTCTTCATTGGCGGTGGCCTCCGGGAAAATGGCCTGAATGGCCGCTGCCTTCTCTGCGCGGATGTTGTCGGCAATCTTTTCGGCGGTCAGCGCATTGACACCGGCCAGCAGAACAGCTGTGATGGCGCAGATCAGAAGAAGCTTGCCCGTGACGGTGAGAAGGAATTTCATATCACTCTTTTGCATTTTTTACTTTCCCTCCTCCGAAGCGGACCGGCTTGGAATAGCGGTCGATATACCATACCAGCAGGTTCATGATGAGAATCGAGAACGAAACGCCCTCGGGATAACCGCCGAAATAGCGGATAAAGACGGTCAGAAGGCCGCATCCGACACCGTAGATCAGCCGTCCGCGATTGGTGACGGGCGAAGTTGCATAGTCGGTGGCCATAAAGAAGGCACCGAGGAAAAGGCCGCCCGACAAAATCTGCGAGAAGGCGTAATCAAACGGAAGCGAGCTGTCATTGAACAGCGTGACAACGGCGAGAACGGTGACGATATAGGAAACGGGAATATGCCAGGTAATAACGCGGCGGATCATCAGATACAGACCGCCGATGCCGAGCAGCAGAGCCGAAACCTCGCCGATGCATCCGGCCTCGTAGCCGATGAACATATCAAACAGCGAGAGATATTCCGGCAGGTCGGCATTCTTCAGCGTCGAAAGCGGAGTGGCGCTTGCAACCGCATCCACGGTGCTTTGGGAAACGGACAGCGCAAAGGGGGAGAGTCTGGCTCCGGCCGCAGTGAAGGTGTTCATATGGGCGGGCCATGCGAACAGGAAGACACGGGCGGCCAGCGCGGGATTGACGAAATTCTTGCCGATGCCGCCGAAAAGCTGCTTGACCACAACAATGGCGAAGACCGAGCCGATGGCAGGCATCCAGAGCGGTGCGGATACCGGGAGATTCATGCCAAGCAGAAGGCCGGTTACCACCGCCGAGCAATCCGGCAGGGTATTCGGTTTCTTCATAAGCCTTTCGTAAAGGTACTCCGAGCCGACAGCGAAAGCGATCGCAACCAGCGTCAGGGTGAGCGCGCGCCATCCGAAGACATAAATGCCCCAGATCAGCGCGGGCAGGAGTGCAATGCAGACATCGATCATGATGGACTGCGTGGTATCGTCCGTACGCATATGCGGAGCGGGCGTAACGGTCATCATTTTGGGAATGAGGGAACGCCAATCCTTGTTTTCAGCCGCTTCCTCTGCCTGAGGGGTATCGGAGGCGGAGGAGGCGATTTCCTTCTCATTTACTTCCGGCTTCGGATCCATTTTTGTCACTCCTTTCGGCGGAATTGGTCTGGCTGTTGGCAAGAGCCGCGGCCATTGCACGCTTGTGATCGTTGATCTGACCCTTGGCGGCGCGGATATACTGAACAATGTGGACGTGGCCCGGGCAGGAGTAGGAGCAGGAACCGCATTCGATGCAGCTCATGATATCAAACTCCTCCGCCTCGGCAAGACGGCCCTGCTTTGCAAAAGAAGCCAGATAATTGGGCATCAGCCGCATCGGGCAGGCCCGTACGCATCGGCCGCACCGGATGCAGGTCGGCTTCTGCTCATTGCGCGGATACTGCTTGCCGGACAGAACCAGCATGGCAGAGGTGCCCTTGGATACGGGATTGTCGAAATCCCAGCGGGCGTTGCCCATCATCGGGCCGCCGCAGATCAGCTTCTGCGGTGTGCGGGTCAGACCGCCGCAGAATTCCAGCAGATCGCTGTAGGCAGTGCCAAGCGGAACCAGAACGTTCTTCGGATTCTTCACGCAGTCACCGCTGACCGTGACAACCCGCTCGATCAGGGGCATACCCTCGGCGAACGCGCGGAAGACGGCGGCGCAGGTTTCGGCATTGAATACACAGCAGCCGACATCCGCCGGCAGCTTTCCGGCCGGAAGCTCCTTGCCGGTCAGCGCATAGATCAGCTGGCGCTCATCACCCTGCGGATACTTGGTTTCCAGCTCCGATACCCGGATAAGATCCGAGCCGGCCAGACGCTCACGAAGCTTGTCAATCGCATCGGGCTTGTTGTCCTCGACGGCGATCTCGCCCTTGCGCAGGGAGAAGGCCTTCATGAGAATCTTCAGACCGTTGATGACGGAATCGGGCTGCTCTAAAAGCAGGCGGTGGTTGGCCGTGATGTACGGCTCGCACTCCGCGCAGTTGACGATGATGTGCTCGACCTTGCCAAGCGCGGACTTGATCTTGGCGTGGGTAGGGAAGGTAGCGCCGCCAAGACCGGAGATGCCGGCCTTGCGGACAATTTCGATGATCTCATCGGTGGTTGTATCGGAGAGCTTTTTCTCCCACGGCTTGATGTCGGGCGCCAGACGGTCTTCAAAGTCATTCTCAATCTGGACGATCTGGATCTTGACGCCTGCGGCCGTGTAACGCTCACCGAAGCCGGTGACCTTGCCGGAGATGCTGGCGTGTACGGGACAGCCGAGTCCTGTTTCCACAACACCGATGACCTGTCCCTTGTCCACGATATCACCGGGCTTGACGATCGGTTTTGCGGGGGCACCGATGTGCTGGAGCATGGGAATGGCCACGCTTTGGGGCGGGGGCAGTTTTTCAATCATGCAGCGCGCGGTTTCCTTATGCTCATGGATATGGATACCGCCATGAAAAGTAAGAGCCAAAAAATTCACCTCGGATTCATGCTGTGCCCGCTGAAGGCGCACAGCAAAACTGTATTATATACATTATACTACATTTCCGTGTGAATTGCAAGATGTAATCTCTATAACTGTGTAAAAAATTATAAGATTATATCCGGCCGCTTTCGCGAGAATGGTAAATAATTAACAAAGATTGCCGATTTGAACCAAAACAGCGCTCAGAATCCCCTGTGCGAGCTTGCATTTCAGGCACAGATTGGAGCGGATCCGGCTGCCGGACAGCACCGATGCGATCTGCATATGGACGGACAGCCCGGCAAAGCCGACAGCAAAGGCGCAGAGAGCTTCCGAACCGGCCGGCAGACCGGCGCACAGTCCGGAGGCTTTTGTCAGCTCACAGAAGGATAAAGCCAGCGCGCACAGCCATTTGTTTTCGGGCAGCAGAGTATCGATCACCGCACGGAGGGAATCGCCGATCACGCCGAAGAATACCGCAAACGCGCAGATTTTCAACATCGTGAGGGCGGATTCTGTTACGGAATCCACGAAAATTGCCGCCGGCGGTATCCGGCGCACCGTCGGCGAAAGTATTTCATTGGGACGCGGCTTTCCAAGGCCGAGAAAGATACCGATGAGGATGGATGCTGTCAGCTGACAGAAATACAGGCGCCAGCCGACTGCAGGATCGTGATACAGCGCGGAACCGATACCGCCGACACAGAAGGCCATTCCGGCGTTGTTGGTAAAGGAACACAGCCGTGCTGCCTCCTCATGGCGGATTCTGCCGTCCTCGCAGAGCGCGCGGGATGTGACCGCGCCGACCGGAAAGCCGGCCAGCGCACCGAGAAGAAACGCGGATGCACCGCATCCCGGCAGACGGAAAATCCGGCGAAAGAGGGGGGCGATCGGCCGGGCCAGCTGATCGGCAAAGCCGGAGCGCTGAAGAATCCCGCACAGAATGAGCGCCGGAAAGAGAGCGGGAATCAGGCGGATGGCACAGACATCCAACGCCTGCTGTACCGACGAGGCGGCAAAGGCCGGATGCTTCAGAAAGCAAGCCAGCAAAAAAGCCGCAGACAGACCGAGCGCTGTGAAGCCTTCGCTTTTTCGGATAAGGAGAATAATAATCACCGTCCGTTTTTCATATGATTTAGGGGGCAGCTTGCCCTGCCATTATTTTATAGAAATCCGGTGATAGAATATGAGTAAAAAGGAAAAATCGAGCAAACCGTTTTCCCAGCGGCTTTGCGAAGCCTTTGATATTCCGGTGGGAACCTTCGGGCGGATCTCCTTTATCGAGGCATCGGGGAACCGTGAGCTCTGCATCAGCGGATGCGAGGAGCTGATTGCCTACGCCGAGGACAAGGTGATTCTGGAACTTTGCGATCATCGGCTGATTATCTGCGGGAGCGAGCTGGAGCTGCGGAGCTTTTCCGGCGGGCGCATTGCGGTGAACGGGTGTATTGCCAGCATTGTTTATGATAAGGAGAACCGCTATGTTCGCTGAAGGAATCCGCTGGATGTTAGGCAGCCGCGAATATCGGATTCCGTCCGAAATGGCGGATCGGGCTGCTGCGCTGCTGGCACGCTCCGGTGCCGATGTGCGGGGGATGAAGCGGCGGGGTGACGAGCTTTGCTTTTCGCTGGGGCTGGGCGATGCGCAGGCGGTCGAACGGATTCTGGCCCGGAACGGAATTGAGCCGTCGTTTATTCGGGAGCGGGGCCTGCCGCAGCGGCTCGGACGGTATCGGCGGCGGTACGGAATCCCGGTCGGGCTTGGAATGTTCTTTGCGATTCTCTGGGCATCGGGGCAGTTTATATGGACGATGGATGTCAAGGGAAACGACAAAATCCCCGCTGATGCGATTCTGACCCGGCTGGAAGCGCTCGGATGTCATGTGGGAACCTACATTCCGTCGATCGATTTCGATGATCTGCATCATGAATTCCTGCTGCAGTATGACGATATTTCCTGGATTGCCGTCAATCTGCGCGGCACAGGGGCAACAGTTGAGGTGCGGGAGATGGAGATTCCGGAGATCCGGATCGATGAATCCACCCCCTTCAATCTGGTGGCGGCCGAGGATGGGATTCTCGTCGAACGGGAGATCTATCGCGGAACGCCGGAGGCGGATGTGGGCGATCTGGTACGAAAGGGCGATCTGCTGGCCTCCGGTGTGGTGGATACGCCGGGCGGCTACCGGCTGCTCCATGCCAGGGGAAAGGTTCTGGCGCAGGTCAAACGGACGGTTACGGTGGAAATTCCGCTGGAGGAGCGGGTGAAAAGGGAAACCGGGGCGGTGTTTTATGAGAAATCCGTAAAATTTTTCGGCTTTTCGCTGAAATTTTTCAAAAATACTGGAAATCTGCCCGCGGAATATGATATAATAAAGAGAGAAACTCCGCTTCGCATTTTCGATACGATTGAAGTTCCCGTGGCTTTATGCGTGGAGGAGTTCCGGGTATATGAATGGACATCCCACCGCCTGACCGGTGAGGAGGCCCGTGCCCGTGCCTATGCCCGCCTGCGGGATGAGCTGGAGCAGCTGTCTGCCCAAAGCGAGCAGGTGAGCCGTGAAATCCGGGGGGAGCTTACGGAGGATGCTTATCGGCTGACGTGCAGGCTGGAGCTGATCTGCGATATTGCAAAAGAGGCTCCGATTTATCAGTAAAATAGCAGTTCCGTGTCATCCGGCAAGGATACGGAAATACAGAAGCGCCGGAGATTGGAAACAGAATGGCTGAAAAAATACTATTAACCGATTCGGCGGAGCAGACCGCCAAGCTGTTCGGAGAATTGGATGTCAATCTGGAGCGGCTGGAAAACGCCTTCGGCGTTTCCATCACCGCACGGAATACGGACAAGACTACCGGAAACGCAATTCATATCACGGCACCGACGCTGGAGGCGGCCGAGCAGGCGGCCAATGCGATCGGCTATCTGAAGCGGATGACCCGGCTCAACGATGTGCTGACTTCGCAGAACGTGGATTATGTGATCGGGATGATCTCCGACGGCCGCCGCGAGGAGCTGTCCGAGCTGGATGACGATACAATCTGCCTGACCACACGCGGCAAGCCGATCAAGGCCAAGACGCTGGGACAGAAGAAATACGTCGAGGCCATCAAAAAGAATACGGTCATCATGGGCATCGGCCCGGCGGGAACGGGCAAGACCTTCCTTGCCGTGGCGATGGCGGTGACAGCCCTGCGCTCCAAGCAGGTTGAGAGGATCATCCTCACCCGTCCGGCGGTCGAGGCCGGCGAAAAGCTGGGCTTTCTGCCCGGCGATCTGCAGAACAAGATCGATCCTTATCTGCGCCCGCTGTACGATGCGCTGTATGAGATGCTGGGGGTGGAGGCATACAGCCGCTATGTGGAGCGCGGCGTGATCGAGATCGCACCGCTGGCTTATATGCGCGGCCGGACGCTGGACGATTCGTTCATCATCCTCGATGAGGCGCAGAATACCACGCCGGAGCAGATGAAAATGTTCTTAACCCGGCTCGGCTTCGGCTCCAAGGCTGTGGTTACGGGCGATCTGACCCAGACCGACCTGCCGTTCGGCAAAAAGAGCGGTCTTGGCGAGGCGGTGAAGATTCTGGAGGGCATCGACGATATTGCCATCCACCGCTTCAGCGAGCGGGATGTGGTCCGCCACCGTCTGGTGCAGAAGATCATCCTGGCATATGAGAATTACGATAAACAGAGGAAGCACACCCCGTCCGAGGACGGCCGCCGCTTCCGGATCAAAGAAAAGACAGAGGAAGATAATCAATGAAGCAGATTGTATATTTCACCAACGAACAGGACAAAGAGCCCTGCACACCCGAGCTGCGTGCGCTGGTCAAAGCCGCCATCGGAGCAGCGCTTGCCTTTGAAGATTTCGGCCGGATGGCCGAGCTGTCGGTGACCTTCACCGATGATGCGGGAATCCGCGAAATCAATAAAGAGCACCGCGAAATCGATGCGCCGACGGATGTGCTTTCTTTCCCCATGCTGGATGAGGGTGCGGATCCGGCCGGCGATACGGATTTTGCACGCGGCGCCGTCATGCTCGGCGATATTGTGATTTCGCTGGAGCGCGCCCGCGCACAGGCGGCGGAATTCGGTCACAGCTACACCCGCGAGGTAGCCTTCTTAACGGTGCATTCCGTCCTCCATCTGCTGGGCTACGATCATGTGAACAGCGAGGACGAAGAACGCGAGATGCGAGCAAGACAGCACGCGATTCTCGATTACATGGGAATCACCCGCGGCTGACGGCGGTGCGGTACCGCAGAAAGGGAAAAAATGAAGAAATGTCCGAAATGCGGTTCGGTTACCGACGCGGAGTACGAATGCAAGATCTGCGGGGAATCCATCTTCTATGAACCGTATGCGGATTCCAACCGGGAGCATATCGCAAAAGGATACCGGTTCCGCTACTGGATGCCAAAGCTGTGGCTGCCCATTGCGGCATCAATCGGTTTTGTTATCACATTGGCTGTATATCGGGCGATTGATCGGTATGTGCTGATGAACGCCGTGCTGGTGGTACTCAGCTGGCTGCTGGTTATTTTCCGTCGGCACTTTATTCAGGTTATGCTATGGAAATATAACGAGGATTATGCGAAATTCGATACGGCGGTCAGTACCGTTGTCCTTCCCGCGGCATCGCTTCTCATGTCCGTTGTTCTTACCGTCACAAAAATATAGATAGGAAAAAAATATGACGAAAACAGGTTTTATTGCTATTGTTGGCCGGCCGAATGTCGGCAAGTCCACTCTTCTCAACGCGCTGCTCGGCGAAAAAGTCGCGATTGTATCGAGCAAGCCGCAGACAACGCGCAATCGGATTACCGGCATTCTGACCGAGGGCGAGAATCAGTATGTCTTCCTTGATACCCCCGGTATGCTGAAGCCCAAGAATAAGTTGGGTGATTTCATGGTCAAGACGATCAGCTCCGCTATCGGCGAGGTGGATGCCGCTATTCTGGTGGTGGATGCCGCCAAGGCGGTTTCCGATGTGGAGAAGACGATTCTGGAGCGGCTGAAGAAGCAGAAAACGCCGGTCATTCTGGCGATCAACAAGACGGATACCGTCAACGCCGTGAAGGTGGCGGAATGCATCACCGTCTATGCCGCGCTCTGCGATTTCGCCGCTGTCATTCCGATGTCGGCGATGAAGAATGAGGGCGTGTCTATTGTGATTAAGGAGGCCGCCGCTCTTTTACATGAGGGCGATTGGTTCTTCCCGTCCGATATGCTGACCGATCAGCCGGAGCGGGCGCTGGCGGCAGAGATCATCCGCGAGAAGCTGCTTCGTACGCTCAACGATGAGATTCCCCACGGTACCGCCGTTGTCATCGAGGCCTTTGAAGAAAAGCCGACGATTATCAAAATCCGCGCGGAGATCTTCTGCGAGAAGGATTCCCACAAGGGAATCATCATCGGAAAGGGCGGTGCGGCTCTGAAAAAGGTCGGCACCTGGGCCAGAGAGGATCTGGAAGCCTTCTTCGGCGTGCAGGTTCACCTCGATCTCTGGGTCAAGGTCAAGGAAAACTGGCGTGACAACGCCTCGCTCCTCAACAGCTTCGGCTTCAACGACGACTGAGCGAATCGGCCGCCTGCGTGATGCTGTATACGCTGAAGGGATTGGTGGTGAGGGAGAATATCGCCACTGAAAATGCGAAATACATTCACATTCTCACAGCCGAAAAGGGAAAGCTGTCGGTGCTTTGCCGTGGATCCACCCGCGCCCGCGGGCGGTTTTCCGTGCCCACCCAGCTTTTCTGCTATTCGGAGTTTGTGCTGTATGAGCACAACGGAAAGTATTCGCTGAATGAAGCATCGCTGATCGAAAATTATTTCTATCTCTGCCGGGATTTCACTGCGGTGACACTGGGAACCTATATCCTCAATACGGCGGAGTTCCTGGTCAATGAGGAACAGCCGGACGGGGGCATTCTTCGCCTGGCGCTGAATACCCTCTGGATGCTGGCACACGGGAAGGAAAAGGATCTCCGCCTGATCAAGGGAACCTATGAGCTGAGGCTGGCCGCGCTGGCCGGCTTCGCGCCCAATCTGATTGGATGTGAATCCTGCGGCCACGGTGTCGGAGAAGACAAGCTCTATCTCAATGTGATGGAGGGAAGCCTGATCTGCGCCGGATGTCAGGCGCTTGTGCAGAAGGAAGTCTATCGGGAGAACGAGCTGCTGGTCAATGAGATGCGCACAACACAGATCATTCTGCCGCTGCAGCCAGCTACTGTGCTGGCCATGCAGTATGCGATCTGGGCGGATATGAGCCGGCTCTATTCCTTTTCGCTGGATCCCATGCTGATCCCCGAATTTTCGTCAGCCTGCGAAAAATACCTTTTGAATCATATCGATCACCATTTTCCGGTGCTGGATATGCTGATTTTCGGATGACTTACAGTCAGGAGGATACCATTGAGTCAATACGAAAGAGCGATTCATACGCTCGAATACGATAAAATACTGGCGCTGCTGGCCCAGAAGGCCCCGACCGAGGGTTCCCGTGAGCTGGCGCTTTCCCTGCGCCCGGATAACGATCCCGACCGGATCCTGCGGATTCAGCGGGAAACCACCGAGGCAAAGGAGCTGCAGGCCATTAAGGGAATGCCCTCCTTCGGCCTGATCAAGGATGTGCGGGATGCTGCAGACCGTGCGGCCAAGGGCGCCGTGCTGACACCGCGTGAGCTGCTGGATATTGCCAATGTTCTGCGCACCTCACGCTCGCTGCTGGAATACAGCCGGACAGACCGCCGCGGGACAACCTCGCTGGATGAGATTTTTGAGCGGCTGATCACCGACAAAAAGCTGGAGGACCGCATCTATACGGCGATTATCTCCGAGGAGATGATCGCGGACGAGGCAAGCCCTGCGCTGGCGGATATCCGCCGCAAAATGCGGGCCGCGAACAACCGGATCAAGGATTCGCTCCAGAGCTTTGTCAACGGCTCCTATTCCAAATATCTGCAGGAAAACATCATTACCATGCGTAACGGGCGGTATGTTATCCCCGTCAAGGTGGAATGCAAAAACGATGTGCGCGGCCTGGTGCACGATACCTCCGCTTCGGGTGCCACTCTGTTTGTCGAGCCCCTGTCGGTTGTCGAGGCCAATAACGAGCTCCGCGTCCTGCAGGTCAAGGAGGCCGGCGAGATCGAACGGATTCTCGGCGAGCTGTCCGCATCCTGCGCGGCGATTGAGCCGGCGCTGAATCTGAACTATCAGAATATCACCCTTCTTGCCTTCATCTTTGCCAAGAGCGAGCTTTCCTTTGCCATGGATGCCGTGCCGGCCAAAATCACCGGCGAGCGGAAGATGAATCTGATCCGCGCCCGCCATCCGCTTTTGGATCCGAAGAAGGTTGTACCGGTTACGATTACGCTGGGCGGCGAAAACGGAACGCTGGTTATCACCGGCCCTAATACCGGCGGTAAAACGGTAACGATCAAAACGCTCGGACTGTTTGCGCTGATGGCACAGTCCGGCCTGCATATACCCGCCTCGGATACCTCCGAGCTCTGCATTTTTGACGATATCTTTGCCGATATCGGCGATGAGCAGTCGATTGAGCAGTCGCTGTCCACCTTCTCCTCCCATATGGTCAATATCGTCGGCATCACCGAAAAGGTCAATGGACGTTCGCTGGTGCTGATCGATGAGCTGGGCGCCGGTACCGATCCTGTCGAGGGCGCCGCGCTGGCCATCGCCGTGCTGGAAAAGGTTCATTCGGTGGGGGCGCTCTGCGCGGCCACCACCCATTATGCCGAGCTGAAAGCATTCGCGCTGGATACCGATGGCTTTATCAATGCTTCCTGCGAGTTTGATGTGAATACCCTCAAGCCGACCTACCGGCTGATTATCGGCACGCCCGGTAAATCCAATGCGTTTGCCATCTCCTCCAAGCTCGGTCTGTCCGATGAAATCGTCAATCGGGCCAAGGCGCTGGTCAGCGAGGAAAACAAGCATTTTGAGGATGTTATCGAAAAGCTGGAGGCCAGCCGCCTGCAGATGGACCGCGACCGCGAGGAGGCCGCCCGTCTGAAGCGGGAATTCGAGGCTTATAAGGCCGAGAACGAAAAGCGGATCGCCGATGAGCTGGCAAGAGCCGAGCATGAGCTGGAAAAGGCGCGTGCACAGGCGGTATCGATCATCGAAAGCGCCAAGGTTTCCAGCGATTATGTCATGGAACAGCTGGAAAAGGTCAAGAAGGAGCGTGAGAGTGCCAACCTTGCTTCGGCTCTGGAGGAAGGCCGCCGCAATATCCGAAAGCAGCTCCGCGAGAGCGATTCCAAGGTCAATCCCGTTACCGAGCGGGTGGCAGAGGATTATGTCCTCCCGCGTCCGCTGAAGAAGGGCGACGATGTCCTGCTGATCAATATCAACAAGAAGGGCGTTGTCCTGGACGATCCGGATAAGGACGGCAATGTCAATGTCCAGGCCGGCATCATCAAGACGAGAACCAAGGTCAAGAACCTGATGCTTCTGAATGAAAGCAAGGTCACCTATACGGACAGCCAGAAAAAGCAGATGGCTGCGGACAAGTACCGGGTCACCGTGTCGCGCGATTTCAAGAATGAGATCGATCTGCGCGGCCAGAACGGCGAGGATGCCTGGTATATGGTGGACAAGTATTTCGACGAAGCGCATATCGCCGGCATCCATACCCTGCGGCTGATTCATGGCAAGGGAACGGGTGCTCTGCGGATGGCGCTCTGGAATTATCTGAAGAAGGACCCGCGCGTGATCAGCTACCGGTACGGCCAGTACGGGGAAGGCGACCTCGGCGTGACGGTCGTGGAAGTAAAATAAATGAAAAAGGACGGTGAGAATATGCGAACCGGTCATCGGATCGGCATGACGGCTCTGCTTCTCACCGTCCTTATGCTTTTTGTCGGCTGTGCGGGCCATAACGAGCTGGCAGAACTGATTGTCAACGGTGAAACATGGACGCTGAATCCGGGCAGCAGCGGCTTTATCCCGTATCAGGGAATCAGCGATCCGCCCGAAACCGTTGCTCCGGAAACAACGGCACCTCCGGAAACAACGGCACCACCGGAAACAACGGCACCTCCGGATACAGCCGCACCACCGGATACAACGGCACCTCCGGATACCACCGCGCCGCCGGATACAACGGCACCACCGGATACAGCCGCGCCTCCGGAAACAACCGCGCCTCCGGAAACGACCGTGCCACCGGATACAACCGCACCTCCGCCATCGGGCGAAGCGACGGTCTATTGGGTGCCAAACGGCGAGGTTTGGCACAGTCGCGAGAGCTGTTCCTCCCTCTCCCGTTCCAAGAAAATCCTGTCCGGTACCCATGAGGAAGCCATCGCCGCCGGCAAGACCCGCGCCTGCAAGCGGTGCCATTGATAAAAAGGAGAAAAACAGAACATGTTTGAATTGCTGAAGGCTTTTTTGAAAACAACACTTACATCGCTGTGGGCATTTATCGTTCCGTTCCTGCCGCTGGCCGCAGCTGCCGCAGTTGTATATCTGATCTGGAACAGCAAATGCTATAAAACGGGGGCCTACTATCGGATCACCGGTCTTCCGTATTGGACAGTGCGAAAGGATATCGGGCGATACGGCGAGTATCTTACATATAAGTGCCTGCGCCGGTTTGAAAAGCAGGGCGCCCGATTTCTGATGAATGTCTACATCCCCAAGGAGAACGGTGAAACCTCGGAAATCGATCTGATGATGATAGCGCCGCAGGGAATTGTGGTTCTGGAAAGCAAGAATTACAGCGGGTGGATTTTCGGAGATGAGAAGCGCGTCAGCTGGTATCAGACCTTGCCGTCCGGTCGGAATAAAAGCCATAAGGAATCCTTCTACAATCCCGTTATGCAGAACCGATCGCATATCCGTCATCTGGAAGCCTTCCTTGGCGAAACGCTTCCGATGAAGTCGGTAATTGTCTTTTCGGAGCGGTGTACGCTGAAGAATGTGCAGATCACAAGCAAGGACATCCGTGTAATTCAGCGCGGCGATGTTGAGGCGGTTGTATCGGCGCTTTGCACACAGATGCCGGCGGTTCTGGACGATGGGCGGATTGCGGCACTCTATGACCGGCTGTATCCTCTTACGCAGGTGGGATCGGATGTCAAAAAGCAGCATATTGAAAACATCCGTGAAAAGCAAAATCTCTGCCCGGCGGATGAGCGGGATATGACATCTCAGGAGGCAGAGAAGACTGTTATAAAGCAGGAGCCTGCAGCTGAGGAAAGCACCGCCGCCATGCCGGATGTGCCGTCTGCACCTGGGCCTGCACCGGAGGCTGTAAAGTGTCCCAAATGCGGCGGAGATATGATTCTGCGGACTGCATCGCGCGGAGCAAATGCCGGACGCTCGTTTTATGGGTGCAGCAACTACCCGAAATGCCGGTATATTCAGAACATCACGGAAAGCAACCAATAAGAAAAAATGCTTACTGCCGCAGGCAGTAAGCATTTTTTTCTTTACTTTTCCAGAATCCGCTTGACGAGCGGCTCAATGACCGAAGCCATGCGGTAGAAGCCCAGATCGTTGGGGTGACAGCAATCGACGGTGCAGGCGTGGCGGTCGGTATCACCGAAATAGGTTTCGCCGTCAATGAAATACACATTGTTATCGCCGGCGGCGACGGCATTCTCGTAGGTCGCGCGGATGATTGCCCGGCGCTCGGCATTGACGGAGGCGTAATCAAAATCCGGCTTGGTCAGGATGATGGTCGGCAGCTCCGGGTTCTTTTCGCGGATCCGCCGGAAGAACGGCTCATGCGTTTGCTTCAGATGCTCCGTGCTCGGCGCGTTGTGATCGTAATCGTAGACGAAGATGCTCATCGGAACGGTGTTGATCAGATCCGCCATGGCAAGCTCGCCCTTGGCGCTTCCGGAAAAACCGAAATTGTAGTAATCCACATCCAGATGCTGGCAAATCAGCGCGTTGTAGGCATTTGTCACGCGGCAGCAGCATCCGCCCTCGGTGATGGAGGAGCCGTAATAGAGCATCGGCGGATATCTGTACGGTGTCGGTGCTTCCAGACGGGCGTTGTCTTCGATTGAAATCTCAAAATCGGCGATGATTTCATTGCGCGGGAACCAGATGGTGACATCCTCCATCTCGTCGGATTTGGCGAAGGTTTTCTCTGCTGTTTTTGTGCTGTAATCCGGCGGGGTGACGAGACCGGCAAAGCGGGCGCTCTGACGGTTTCCGATCATGACATTCGCCGACTGACAGGCATACAGCGACATACCGATATCCGGCGAGAGGGTTTCAAGTGTCATCTTCACCGTGAATTTCGGCGAATCGGTGCGAAAGCAAAGTCTGGAGCCGGGACAGCGCCGGCCGAGAAAATTCAGGCTGGGAACCTGATCACGGATTTCGGCGGGCACACGCTCAAGGATACCGTTCTGCGAATAGAAGGGCAGACCGTGGACCTCGATGGGTTTGTCGCGATAGCTGTAATTTTTCATAGTCTGTTATCCTTTCATTGAGCGCTGACCGAATCGCTTCCGGAGCGCAGTCTGCAGGAGCCGACGGTTACCGTAACCTTGCCCGGACGGTCGGTGCGCACGATGGCAACGGCGCGGCCTTCAAAGGCATGACACTGATTGGAGCCGTATGCATCCTCATTGCAGGGATCACCGCTGAAGATGCCGAGCAGCTCACCGCCGTCAACCAGACAGGTCAGCGCATTTTTGGCATCGGGAATGCGGCATCCGTCATCATCGGTGACGGTGATGTCAAAGTAGCAGAGATCGCGGTTGTCGGCCGTCAGCACACGGCTTTCGGCGCTGACCCGGATGGCGGCCGGCTCGCCGACCGTGCCGAGCGTTACCCGGTGAAGCATCTCGCCGTTTTTGTAAACCTCGGCGGCAATTTCGCCCCGCTCATAGAGAATATCAAAGGAAGCAATCGCCTTTTCGGGGCGGCTCTTTCCGAGAAGCGTTCCGTTTTTGTACCATGCAACCTCGTCGGCGGTGGTGTAAAGCTCACAGCGGACCGGTTTGCCGATATAGGCATCGTCAAAATTCCAGGTGTCGAGCACATCGTACCAATGCCAGCCGGTGCCGGAAAAGCCTTCGCCGTAATGCTCGGGATGGGTGGTGAAAATCTTGGGCTCGGCATCCGGATTCCAGATAGCCTCCCGGAAATAGGACTGCGGACGGCGGTATCCGCACAGATCCAGATCGCCCTGATAGCAGGAGCGCCACGGATAAGCGGCCAGCGAGATTCCCGGAATATGGCCGTCGCGTGCCCAGCAGGAGCGCCCGGTTCCGGCCTCGCCGAGATTATCATAGGCGGTCCATGTGAAGTCGCCGATGACATAGCTGTTTTCCATGACCGTCTTCCAGGAATCATAGAAATGGATGACATGGGTTTCGGAGCCCCAGATCACACGCTCGGGGAAGCGCTTGTGATCTTCGGCATACCGGCCGTACATATAGTTGTAGCCGCAGATATCGTAGGGCTTGAAGTAGCCGGCGGTGCGGCTGGCCCAGCTGTGATCATCGCCGTTTTCAAGACGCTCGGCGAAATCCTTTTTGTAATCTTCAGGAGCACCGGGATCGCAGGTGGCCGGCATCTGCCAGGTCGCCGAGGTGACAAGACGGGTGGAATCGTATTTCCGGATTTCGGCGGCCAGACGGGAAGACCATTCATCACCGTCGGAGGCACCGTCGCTTTCGGGGATTTCATTGCCGGTGGAATAGGCGATGACACAGGGATGGTTCCGGTCGCGGAGGACCATATAGGAAATATCCCGCGCCCACCAATCGGTGAACCAGACATGATAATTCAGCGAGCCGCCCTTTTCTCTCTGCCAGCAGTCGAAGGCCTCATCCATGACGATAATTCCCATTTCATCGCACATTTCCAACAGCTGAACGGACGGCGGATTGTGCGCGATCCGGAGGGCATTGAAGCCGACTTCCTTCAGACGGGTCAGCTTGCGTCGGCAGGCAGCCGGATAATCGGCCGCGCCAAGCACGCCGTGATCGTGATGGATACAGCCGCCGCGCAGCTTGATCGGCTTGCCATTGAGAAGCAGACCGTTCTTTGCATCGGCTGTGACCGTACGGATGCCAAAGCGGCGTTCATCGGTATCGAGTACGCGATCGTCCTCCAGCAGAGTGACACGCATGGTGTACAGATTGGGATTTTCCGTATCCCAGAGCTTGGCATCCGGAATGGAGAAGGCAAGCTCGGCAGGCGTTTTTTTGCCGGCTTTGACGGCAATCTCCGTTTCCTCCGAGGTTACCGGGCGGTCAGCGAAGAAAATTTCGGCGCGGATGCGCACATTTGCCTCGCGGTCGGCACGGATTTCGCAGGCGAGGTGAACGGAGTCAAGGCTCGGCGTGGTGATAAAGAGATCCCATGGCTCCAGACGGACATCGCCGCCCTCCCACAGATAAACATCGCGGTAGATGCCGGCGCCTGCGTACCAGCGGGTCGAGGGCTGAAGAGCGTTGGTCGAGATGACCAGCCGGTTGGTTTTGCCGGGATGGACGCGATCAGTCAGGTCAACCAGCAGAGGTGTGTAGCCGTGCGGATGCATGACCATGCGGTATTCATTGAAGGTTACGGTGGTGCACATATATGCGCCGTCGATATCGAGGATATAGTGTCTGGGCGTTTCATCAAGCTTCAGATGCTTGGTATAGGTGCCGATTCCGCTCGGAAAAAATCCGTTGCTCGCGCCTCCTGCGGCATCCGGCGTGCGGGGAAGGGTGATGGAGTAGTCATTGGGAAGATCAACCTTCCCGTGAAAGCCGGGGGCATCCAGCATCCAGTCTTTTGAGATGCAGATTTTTTTCATATTGGTTCTCCTTGATGGGATTATTTATCGTTGATGAGATCCATGGTGTCCTTGATCTGCGTTTCGATGGCGGACTGCTTCTGGGCAACCGCCGAGGCATAGCCGCCTGCCTTCTGGGAGATGGCCACGCTGAGGGTGGTGTACAAATCAAAGGTCCAGCCAAAGGGAAAGCCGGTATCAAAGTTCATCGTAGAGCGGATGATATCCAGCATTTCGACCGAATCGTCGCTGCGGAGCTGCTTGGCCGACAGGCGGTAATCATAGTAGATCGGCAGAACATTCTCATAGCTCAGGTAAGCCAGCGCATCCAGAACGATGCCGGCGCGTTCCGGATCCGGATTGGTGGTGGGAACACTCATAAGAAGCTCATAGCGGGAGCGGTAGCTGGAGTAATTCTCCTGCTTTTCATCGTATTTCGGCAGGGGAACGATGCCGAAGGTGTCATTCATGTCGCGGTATTTGGAGGAAGCCTTCAGCTCGGCCAGCATAAAGAGAGAGCGGCCGTTCTTGAACATCATTTCATAATGGCCGTTGCCGGAATCGTTCTGCGAGATGAAAACACCGTCATCCGACAGAACGGTATCCACCTTGTTCAGGACATCGTACAGGCGCTCGTTTACATTGAAGACGGGATACTGCTCCTCATCCAGCGTAACAAAATTTACACCGGCACCGGCAATGAAAGCACCGAAGCCATCCTTCCAGGAGGCCATGCCGTAGACGGCCGCACCGTTTTCATCCCAGGCAAAGGAATCGTCGCCGTTGAGATTGGTGCCGGCTTTCAGATACTCGCCGTAACGGTCCAGCGTCCATTGGCCGTCGCGCACCAGCTGGTAGGGCGCTTCTTTGTTCAGATCGTTCAGCATATTTTCATTGAAGAAAAGGCAGAGAACGCCGTCGATACCGGAAAGGCTGGTATAGTTGCAGGCAAAATACTGAATATCGTCAGCACCGACTCTTGCCGCTGTGTTGACACTCTGATCGTAATAGGGCTCATCCAGATGAAGCTCGGGAATATCGACCAGATTGTACAGATAGCTCTCGGTGACGAACGGAGCCATATTGATGGTCGGGATGAAAGCCGCATCATACTGATGATCGCCGGAGATGATGGAGGTCTGGTAGTGCTCCGCTGCTGTCTGATACATCGGCTGTTCGACGATTTTGATATCGACGTTGAATTTTTCCTCAACCGTGCGGTTACGATCAACAATAGCATCATCCAGCGTTTCGCCGGATGCGGTTTCAAAATCGAGATTGGTGTAGAAGCCCCAGGTGTTGGAGCAGTTCAGAATCGTAAAATCTTCGCTTTTTCCGTCATATTCGGGGAATACATACCCTTCGTCCGGCTCGGTGCCGGAGGTGGAATCGGCGGCAGGGGTGGTATCCGTACCGGACGGGGGCTGACTGCCGCAGGCGGCGGTCGTTACAAGCATCGCGGCGATAAGCAGCAGAGTGAAAATTCGGTTTGTTTTCATGATGTCAATCTTCTTTATATTTCTGATATGTATTGTTTCTGCTCGATGCCGTCGAGCAGGAGCTTTTCAATCCGGCCGGAGGCTGTGGAGCAGCCGTCGCCGTAGAGATCGTCGAATACGATCTCTCGGACGAGCCCGTCGGTACTTTCGGCCCTCTGCCCGTTGACGGTGATAGCATGGAGTTCCAGACAGCTGAGCATTCCGGACAGAGCGGGATCGAAGATTTCATAGCCGTCTGTCTGATTGCGGACGGATTTCGGTCCGATGCAAAGCAGGTAGGAATAGGGAAAACACTCCTTGTAGAGCGTGATGCGGATGTCCGAAAGCTCCATATGACCGATATTGGCACCCAGCTCAAAGCCGGCGAAGCTGCCGCGGATCGGATCGGAATTCATGTATTCGTCGAAGTGGTCGATCGGATCGCGCAGATCGATTTCGATGTCCTCAAAATAGAGATGATCGGCGCTTCCGACAGCTCCGCGCTCGGATGTGCCGCCGATGGGATAGCGCGGAGTCTGATAATAAAGCTTGAAGGTGCGGATGCCGCGGACGGTTTTGAAGATGGCATCCGTCAGCGAGCAGTCCACCGCGCTTCCGTCATCGAAATAATAGGTGCCCGGCTCGATCCGGATGGCCTTGTATGGGCTGGAATCAGACAGTTCCAGATCCTCGCAGAGCACCGTTTTCGTCGGACCGAAATTGACGGAGGAATTCTGCCAGTCATACATATTCAGCGCGACCAGATCGTCGCCGACCTCGCCCTTGACATCGCGCACAAGAAGATTCTCGCTGTTGCCGTTCATATGTAAACCGTCGGCATAGCAGGATTCAAAGCGGATGTGCTCAAAGCAGGCATTCCGGAGATCGCCGGTCTGGACGGCAAATCCGGCCGTATGGGCAAAGGTGAGTTCCCGCAGGGTCAGACCGTCCAGATTGTTGAAGAAAAAGAGGGTGGACACGCCGTAGAAACTGCGCTCCTCGTCATATTTGCCGGTCCGGCCGTAGCCGGCGCGCGCGGTGCGGGATTCCTCCCAACGCCCGCCGATGATCGCGATGTTCCGATCACGGTCGGAGGTGTCGATCGGCGCGTGGGTGCCGTCATGGGTATGCTCGTTTGCGAGCATCAGCAGGGTGCATTCCTCGGTCTGACGGATGCAGGCACCGGCGGCTTCAATCCGCCGGTCGGAGGGAATGCGGATCTGTGCGCCGATATAATACGGCTCGGCGCAGGGCGGAATAACGGTAATTTCATGCTCGCGGATGGCGGCCTGCAGAGCCTTCTCCCAGCGGAGCCGGCCGCGCTCATCGATAAAGGTGAGGGCACGGTAATCCTCAAGCGTGCACCGGTCGGTGAGGGATGCGGAGGCGGCTTCATTCTGCTCCCGCATGGTGAGGAGTGTGCGGCGTATGATTTCCTTGCGGTTTGTTTCCATAATTGTGATCACGGCTTTCGCACAGCGAAAGCTTCCTTTCCTGGAATTTTGGGCTGTAAGCCGCAAAACCGGGGCTGAAGATTTATCTTTCGGACTTATACCTTCTGCAGCTCGCGGATTTCATCGGCCCAGATATAGGCATCCTTCAGTTCACCCGTGAAGGCGATGTTCAGCGTGGTGCGGATCAGCTCATTGTGGGCTTCACAGCTGAAGAGATTCTTCAGAGGAGCAATGCCTTCGGCGGGAAGGTTCTCCGGCTTGTAATTCTCATTATCGGATACCAGGTTCTTGATATAGCTGATGCCGGAGATGGCGCACCAGCCCTTGTAAAGGCGTGTCAGCTCTTTTGTGTCGGCGATGGGAGCCGAAACGGTATCGATATGCGCCAGAACACGGGCCTTTTCCTCGCCCTCCAGACGGTTAATTTTGCTTCCGTCCTTCTCCATGCGGTAGGGGATCAGCTGATAGGCGATCGGCTTCCCGATTTCCAGCGTCAGCTGAACCATGTAGCCGTAATACCAGCCGTCGGCCGCTTCCCAGGTGGGAACAAACAGGAAATTGCCCATGCTGTAGAAGATCGGCTTGCCTTCGTAGATTTCCATGCCCTGAATGCAGTGGGTATGACCGCCGATCAGCGCATCGGCACCAAGCCGGATGATCATGCGGTATCGCTCGCGGCAGAGCGGAGAGGGCAGAGGATTGTGTTCACAGCCGCCGTGGAAGAAGACCAGCACAAAGTCGGACACCGTCTTTTCCTCGCGGATTTTATCGGCCAGGCGCTCCAGCTGGAAGCCGGCGGTGCCGGAAAGCTCCTCGTCGGCGATGCCGAATTCGTTCTCACAGACACAGATCACCGAAACGCGGATGCCGTTCTTCTCGGCCCGCCAGGCCTTATAGGCTTCGGCAATATTGCGGCCGGCACCGGCGTGGGCGATTCCGGCCTGCTCTAAAAGCGCGATGGTGTTCATCAGCGGCTCCTCGCCGAAATCCTTGGTGTGATTGTTGGCAAGGGATGCGCAGTCGCATCCTGCTGCTGCCAGAAATCCCAGATTGTGCGGACGGCCAATGATGTTGGGGCCGCTTTTGGGGATCGGTGCACCGAGGTCGTCCTCGGCGAGAGGTGTTTCCAGATTCATGACGCGGAGATCGGCCGCATCAAAATCGGGCATCAGCTCCGAAAGGATTCCTTTGGCCGATTCCTTGGTGACATCGCGCTGGATTTTGAAGCAGACATCACCGGTAAAAAGCATTTTGAGATTTGACATGAGAGTACCTCCGATAACGTGTTTACTGTGCTCATTATAGCAAATCGCAGAAGAAATGTCAAGGCTGAATCGGCAATCTCTGAAAAAATGCTGCAGCAGCAGGGTGAAGTTACGAAGAGCAGCGGCCGTGTTTCACGGAAGTGTACTTTTCCTTTCAGAGCTCTTGACAAAACGGGAAAATCTGCGGTATAATGATATCATAAACCGGAAAGGATTTGATAGTATGATTGAATACCCTGTCAAACTTAAGGGACAGCAGCGGCAGGTCGATGCCTATCTGGCACAGCCTGTTCAAAAAGGCTGTATTCTTCTGTACGGAAGCTCGTTTTTCACCAACTGGAAGGAAGCCTCCGCGCAGGTCGCCGAGGCATCCGGCGGAAAATTCACGGTTGTCAATCACGGCTTCGGCGGTGCCACTGTGGATGAATTGCTTTACTATTATCACCGTCTGGTGCTTCCCTGGGAACCGCGGGCGATTGTCTTCCGCGTCGGTCCCAATGATCTCTTCCGCGGTTTTACGCCGCAGGAAGCGTGGAATATGGCATGGCGGCTGTTTGAATTTGCCAGAACCGATTTCCCGGGCATCCGTCTGATTCCCTTCTGCAGCTTCGAGCATCCCTCGGCAAAGGGCAAGCGTGCAGAGCTCTATGCGGCCTTCAATGCCCTTCAGAAGGAATATGCCGATCAGACCGAGAATGTGGATTATGTCAACATCAGCGACTTCTTCTATGAAAAGCCGGAGTCGGTCGGAAGCTATGAGGGCTTCCGGGATATCTTCATTGCGGATGGCCTGCATCTTCGCCCGGAGGTTTACCGCGAATTTGCTGATTATTTTGTCAGGACTATGGAAAAACTCGGCCTTTGATCGGCCGGAAAGGACAGAAAAATGAAAAAATACGTACTGGGTATCGATTTCGGTACGCTGTCCGGACGCGCTCTGCTGGTGGATGCCGCAGACGGAACGGAAGCGGCCGCATCGGTATACGAATATCCCCACGCTGTTATGGAGGACGAAGCCTGCGGCGTAAAGCTTTCAAGCGGATGGGCGCTTCAGGATCCGCAGGATTATCTGGATGTGCTGGAGCACACGATTCCCGCCGTGCTTGACAAGGCCGGTGCCAAACCGGAGCAGATTGCCGGTATCGGAATCGATTTCACAGCCTGCACTCTGCTCCCTGTAAAGGCTGACGGAACACCGCTCTGCTTTATGGAGGATTACAGAAAAAACCCTCATGCGCTGGTCAAACTCTGGAAGAGCCATGCGGCGCATAAGCAGGCAGACCGGCTGAACGAGGTGATGGAGAAGATGGATCCCGACCGCCTGAAGCGATTTGGCGGACGGGTTTCGTCCGAATGGATGCTTCCCAAAATCATGCACACGCTGGATGAGGCGCCGGAAGTGTATGCGGCAGCCGATCGCTTTGTTGAGGCCGGCGACTGGATTAACTGGATGCTGACCGGTGTCTGCTCCCGCTCTACCTGTGCCGCCGGATACAAATCCATGTGGGCGGACGGGGATGTTTCCAACGATCTGCTCTGTGTACTGGATCAGCGGCTGGACGGATTGTTCGGAACAAAAGTGCACACCGAAGTCCTTGCGCAGGGTGCCCTGGTCGGCCATGTGACAAAGGAAGCCGCCGCACGCTTTGGTCTGGTGCCGGGGATCCCGGTTTCCAGCTGCTTTATCGATGCGCACGCCGCCTTTCCCGGATGCGGCATCACAACCGAAGGCAGTATGCTTCTGATTATCGGCACGTCCTCCTGCCACCTGCTGCTCGGCAGGACGGAAACGCTGGCAAGCGGTATTTGCGGTGTTGTCAACGGCGGCGCGATTCCCGGCTATTATGCCTATGAAGCCGGTCAGTCGGGTGTCGGCGATATTTTCGATTGGTTTGTCAAGCGCTGTTTGAACGGTGAATACCGGGACGAAGCCGCCGCGCGCGGCATCAGCCCGCACCAGCTGCTTCGCGAAAAGGCGAGTCTGAAAAAGCCGGGCGAATCCGGTCTGGTGGCGCTGGACTGGTGGAACGGCAATCGGAGTGTTCTGCAGGACAGCACGCTTTCGGGCATGATGGTCGGCCTGCGGATGGATACCAAGCCGGAGGACATTTACCGTGCGCTTCTGGAAGCGACGGCATTCGGAACCAAAAAGATTCTCGACAATTTCGAGGAAAACGGAATCCCGGTCGGCGATATCGTGGCATCGGGCGGCATCGCCATGAAGGACGAGCTGCTGATGCAGATTTATGCGGATGTTACCGGGCGGACACTCCGGGTCGGTGCCTCCAAACAGGCGGGTGCACTGGGAAGCGCAATGAGCGGTGCCGTGGCCGCGGGTCTGTATGACAGCTTTGATGAAGCGGCAAAGGCGATGGTCAAGCCGGCTATCAAGGTTTATACCCCGAATCCCGACAATGCGAAAGCATATGCACGCCTGTATGAAATCTATCTGGAGCTGCACGATCATTTCGGCCGTGAGAGCGATATCATGAAGCGGCTCCATGCCATGACGCAGGAGTAAACGAAGCAAATGAACATTCTGGTATTGAACGGCAGTCCCAAAGGGGCTGACAGCGTAACGCTGCAGACGGTGAATTACCTGGCCCTGCAGCATGAGGAGCATCATTTTGAGGTCGTTCATGTCGGAGCGAAGATAAAGTCGCTGGAAAAAGACTGCGGAGAGGTAATGGCGCAGGTCACCGCGGCGGATCTTCTGTTGTTTGCCTATCCGGTCTATACCTTCATTGCCCCGTATCAGCTTCATCGGTTTGTTGAGCTGATGAAAGAATCGGGCGTTTCGCTTGCGGGCAAGTTTGCCACGCAGATTACAACCTCCAAGCATTTTTACGATGTGACGGCTCATCGCTATATTCAGGACAACTGTCAGGATATGGGCATGAAGTTCATCCGCGGTCTGTCGGCCGATATGGAGGATCTGCTGAGCGAGAAGGGGCAGACGGAGGCCGAACAGTTCTTTTCGTATGTCTGCCGCTCCATGGCGGCGGATCTGTATGAGCGCCTCCCGATGCCGGATGCGATTCCGCCGGCTGTGCGTGCGACGGTTCCCGAACCGGTCGGCGCCGATTCCGGCGATGTGGTGATTGTTGCCGATATCGGCCCCGGCGAGGATGCCCTGCAGGCGATGATCGACCGCTTTTGCGCGGTACTCCCGCTGAAAACGCGGGTGGTGAACATTCGGGAGTATCCCTTCAAGGGCGGGTGCCTCGGCTGCTTCAACTGCGCGGTGTCGGGAAAATGCATCTACAAGGACGGCTTTGACGATTTCCTCCGTGGGGAAATCCAGACGGCTCAGGCGATTGTCTATGCCTTTACCGTGCGGGACCATTCGATGGGTGCCCGCTTCAAGCTGTACGATGACCGGCAGTTCTGCAACGGGCATCGGACGGTGACGATGGGAATGCCTTTTGGCTATCTGATCTGCGGCCCGTACAGCCGGGAATTCAATCTGCAGATGATTTTGGAGGGGCGTGCCCAGGTCGGCGGCAATTTTCTTGCGGGAATTGCGACGGATGAGGTGAATCCCGATGTTGAAATCGACCGGCTTGTCAAATCGCTGGTATGGGCGCTGGAAAACAAATATGTCCCGCCGCAGAACTTCTATGGGGTTGGCGGTATGAAGATTTTCCGTGATCTGATCTGGCTGATGCAGGGCATGATGAAAGCGGACCACCGCTTCTACAAGGAGCACGGTCAGTATGATTTCCCGCAGAAAAAGCGGGGACGGATGCTGGCCATGTATCTGGTCGGTGCGCTGATGGCCTCGCCGAAGCTGAAGGCCAAAGCCGGCTCCAAAATGACCGAGGGAATGCTGATGCCCTACAAAAAAGTTCTGGAACGGGCGAAAAAGAAATAAAGGAAGGGGCTGTTGCAGTGCAGCAGCCCCGATGGATTGCGGTGCAAAAACGCCTGCGCTTCCGGGAAAAAGACGGAAGCGCTTTTTTTATATTTGAGCTTATTCCTGTGGAATGATCGGATAAAGCTGAATTGTATTGCCGCCGTCTACCACCAGTTCGGCGCCGGTGGTATTGCGGGCGTAATCGGTGAAATAGAAGACCGCATCGGCAATATCCGCTCCGTCGGCCACATCGCCGATAGGGGTATAGCGGGAGGGAACATTGGCGTAAAAATCCGGATTCTTTTCCCAGCGGTCTGTCCGGATCATGCCGGGAAGTACCGCGTTGACCCGGATGCCGTATTTGCCGAGATCCAGCGCCAGAGCACGCATCAGACCCAGCTGACCGCCCTTCGAGGCTACATAGGCAATCCGGTCGGGAATTGCGCGGTAGGCGGTGTTGGAGTTGATAAAAACGATGCTTCCGCCGCCATTTTCCTTCATCCGGCGGGCCGCGTGCTCACACAGGCAGTAATTCCATACTACATTGGTGTTGAGCACCTTCATAAAATCGGTGAGAGGATTTTCGAACATCTTCTGTCCAAGACCCTGATCGGCGGCGTTGAGAACCAGCGCGCTCACAAACAGCCCCTCGGCATCAATGGCGGCAAACAGACTTTCGACCGCCGCCTCATCCACCGTGCGCTCGTCGGTCAGGGAATCGATGGCATAGCCGAGAATGGTGACATCCGGAAAGGCCGCCCGGTATTCCTTTTCCTTGGCCCGGACACTTTCCTCCTTGCGGCCGGTGAAGATGACATGATAGCCCGCTCCGGCGAATTTTTCCACAATGGCGACGCCGGTATTGATGCAGGCACCGGTGATCAGTACGGTTTTCTTCATATATTGCCTCCGAATACAAGAAACAGCGGATAATCGCGGATCGGCAGCAGGTGCAGGTGCATTCCGCCGAAGGCATCCTTTTCAATCAGATTTTCGGGGATTTCATAGACGGTGCCGTCCATCGGATCCACCAGACGGACATCGCCGAGATCCGAGCAGCGCAGGCTGACCGCTCCTTCAAAGTCTTCGGTCATGACGTTGGAGGGATACCAATAGGCAAAGGCTGCAGCACCGTCATCCAGCCGGAAGGAGAAGAATTCCGCTTCCGTGGCACGGATGGTTGGAATGTTGCCGCAATGAGGCGCGTTCTCATCGATGAACTGGATGGGGAGCAGATCGGTGCGAAGATCGCCGGCCAGCAGAGAGGCGAGCGAGGAGAGGGCATAGTAGGAGGGCTTTGGCGGATACTCACCGGTCGCTTTGCCGTCCTCATCAAATTCGGCCCCGAGTACGCCGAAATAGCCGAAATCCTTGTAGGATGCCGTGTCGCCGACCTTGCCGCGCAGGGCTTCCATCATATCCATGCAGGAGAAATAGGAGGTGAATTTCACATCCATGCCGAGATCCGTGACCAGATGGCGAAGCAGATGCTTGCATTGCTTCTTCGGGGTCCATCCGCCGACCTTGAGCGCGCCGTTTCCGTTGGGACGGGACTGACAGCCGGATTCGCCCTGAATGATTTCCAGCGAGGGCTTGTATTGGCGGATGATGGCACGCAGAGCGGCAATGTTGTGCTTCAACATCCGGTCACTGAAGATATAGGCATGGAACGAAATCGCATCCAGCCAATCGGCCATGCCGGTCTTGAAGGCCTCGTTCAGATAGAGCACATCCACATGGCACAGCGCCCCGCCGATGATATAGCAGTCGGGATTGCCTTCCTTCAGCGCTTTGGCGGTGGCGATGGTAAACTGGCCCAGCTCGGTGGCGCTGACGCCGTGCTTCCAGCACCATTGCCCGTCCGGTTCATTCCAGATTTCCATGTGATCGACCCGACCGCGAAAATGAGCGGCGAGGGCGCGGCAGTAAGCGTGCCAGGCTTCCCGCTGTTCGTCGGTGTGAATCGGCGGGCATCCGACCGCGCCGAAGACCTCCTCGGCCATACCGCCGTAGAGAGCATTGCCGTAGCAGACACACATCCAGGGTGTCATACCGCGGGCGATGATGTTGTCTACAATCCGGTCGAGCCATTCAAAATCATAGACTCCCTTCTGCTTTTCCGTCTTCTGCCAGCCGGATTGGATGCGGACCCACTTGACACCGATGGCGCCCAGTTTGTCATAGGCCTTCTCGGGATCAAAGGCATCCCGGTCCAGCTTTTCAAATCCGATTCCCAGACGGGATTTTTCAATCTTTGCGGCGCTCTTGAGTTTCAGACGGCCGCAGGGTTTCATTCGGTACATAGTATCTGTATCCTTTCCCATGTTTACTTTTTTTCTAATATGGTGATTTTGCCGACCTCACGGCTTTTGTTGCGGAAGGTACAGCCAGTGTCACCTCAAAAATAAAACTCGGTTTTGGCCGGGCGGATATCGGTCAGCGCGCCGGTATAATGGCGGAGATTATGCTCGACATACGGATGCTTCAGGCACTCTTCCTCATTGAGCTCAATGCCGAGGCCCGGACGGTCGCCGATTTTGATCCGGCCGTTTTCGTAAACGAGATACTCGTCGGTGACATCCTTCCGGTAATCCACATCGCTGTACATGATTTCAAGAATGCAGAAATTCGGACAGCAGGCGGCCAGCTGAAGCGTAGCCGCATTGGCGACGGGGCCGGACGGATTGTGGGGCGCGAAGGGAATATAGTGGGCTTCGGCCTCGGCGGCGATCTTCTTAAGCTCCATGATGCCGCCCGCATGGGAAACGTCCGGCTGGATGTAGTCGCAGGCGCGGCGGCGGAAGAGCTCGTTGTAATCAAAGCGGGTATAGAGCCGCTCGCCGGCGGAGATGGCAACCGGCGATTTTTCGCGGACGGCGGCCAGCGCCTCGATATTGTTCGGCGGAACCGGCTCCTCCAGAAACATCGGCTTGAAGGGCTCGACCTCTTTTGCGATTTTGATGCCGGTCGGCACATCAAAGCGGCCGTGGGCTTCAATCAGAAGATCCACGCTGTCGCCGACCGCCTCGCGGACCGCCGCGATACAGCGAAGTGCTTTGTCAAGATCCGCATGAGAGATCTGCAGATAGCTCTTGCCGAAGGGATCCCATTTCAGCGCGGTGACACCCCGCTTCATGGCTTCCTTTGCCTTGGCGGCGAATTCCTCCGGTTCCTTTGCACCGGCAAACCAGCCGTTGACATAAATCCGGCAGTCCTCGTTGACCTTGCCGCCGAGGAGCTGATAGACAGGCACGCCCAGCGATTTGCCGAGGATATCCCAGAGCGCCATCTCGACAGCGGAAAGGGCGGACATCAGCACCGCGCCGCCGCGCCAGTAAGCATCGCGGTAGATGTCATGATAATGCTTCTCAATCTGGCGGGGATCCTTACCAAGCAGATAGCTGCGGATGTGATCCACCGCGCCGACCAGCGCGTGCTCCTTGTATTCAAGGGTGCCCTCGCCGACACCGTCGATGCCCTCATCGGTATAAACCTTGACAAAGACCCAGTTGGTGCGGAAGCAATCCACGACGAATGTTTTGATATCGGTGATTTTCATGGCGGTTCTCCTTCTTATAATGGGATTTCTTCGTAGATGGTGGGAATCACGCGGCCGGGGTGAACAAAATTCTCCGGTGAGAGATTGTCGAACAGACCGAAATGAAGCGGGACAGCCTTTTTTGCTGCGCACCATGCGGCAAAGCGGGAGGCATCGGCAGCATTCATATTGTTGCCGACACCGTTGATGGGCAGGAATATCACATCGAGCTTTTCGGGCAGATCCAGGAAAATTTCCCGATTATAGAGCGTGTCGCCGGTGATATACGCGGTCTTGCCGCCGGATTCCTCCGTAATCAGCACGCCGATGGCGGCCGGATCGCTGTGCTCCGCGCGCACAGCCGTGAAGCGGATGCCGGATTCGGTCCATTCGGTATTCCGGTTGAACTGAACATAATTGTGGCCGCCGCCGAATGTTCGCACCTTGGGCCAGACCGAGGCGGGCGCCAGGATCGTGATCGGCTTTGCCGCCCTTTTCATGAATTCACCGACGGTTTCGGGATCGTAGTGATCCAGATGATCGTGAGTGAAAATCAGAATGTCGGGGGCGGCATCGAAAAAGGACGGATCGACGGGGACACGCCGCGCATTCTTCGGATTGACGGATGCGACCGAATCCGAAAGATACGGGTCAACGATAATGTGGGCACGGTCGGTATCAATCAGCAGGCCGGCCTGCCCAAGCCATGTGAATGTCATGGAAAACCTCCTTGGCAGCTTGACAGATTTCTGTATTTATTATATAATATATATTACTGGAAATCTATCATAATATTATAGATTTTATTCGAAATCTTACTGTTTGCGGAGGCGCGTATGATTCTGCCCGAAATCGTGGCGATCGGTGTGTACAATACCCAACTGGCTGTGAAGAACCGGGATACCACCCGGCACCGGAAAACCTCGCTGTTTGAATTGGAGATTTCCCTCGGGGAGGGAGGCATCTCGCATATCAACGATACCGCCGTGCCGATTGTTCCGGATCTTCTGATCTGCGCCAAGCCGGGGCAGATCCGCTGGACCCGGCTGCCGTTCCGGTGCCGGTATGTGCATATGATCGTTCGTGAAGGCGAATTGTATGACCGGCTGATGAAGCTCCCGGAGTATATACAGCCCGAGGATGCGGCACGGTTTGGCGAGCTGTTTGAAAAGCTCTGCTTCTATTATGAAACGGGCATGGAGCAGGATCAGCTCATGCTGCAAAGCCTGATTCTGGAGCTGATTTACCGGCTGGAGCAGATTGGGGGAAGCCGGGAGCACTGCGGGCGGATGCAGAAAAACAACAACGAAGCGATCGACAAGGTGATCCGCTATATCAGGGAGAATATCACCGCCGATCTCAGCCTGGAGGCAATGGCAGCGCTGGCCTCGTTCAGCCCGATCCATTTTCATAATTGCTTCAAGGCATCCACGGGAAAGACGCTCCGGGAATATGTGGAGGAACAGCGGATTCGCAAGGCGATCAATCTGCTGCTCGGAACCGATCAGACTCTGTCCGAAATTGCCTATGCCTGCGGCTTTTCGTCCCAATCCTATTTCAGCTATGCCTTCCGGAAGACGATGGGCATGACACCGCGCGCCTATGCCCGGAAGATGTTCAGCCGATACGGGGAAGATGGCCCGATGACCGAATAAAAAGACAAGGTGCCGCACGTTTGGTGCAGCACCTTGTTTGATTTACAGACTTCGCGCGGCCAGGTATTCATCCATGCGCTGGCAGCAATCTTCACAGCCGGGGAAAACATAATCGCGGGGGAGGGCGGAAAGCTCCCGCTTCAGACCGTCATAAACGGTGGTCAGCTCGGATTGCTTCATGCCGGTGACATTGAGAATCTTGGTATTGTCGATGATCCGGTCAAACAGTCGGTCATAAGCAAGCTGCCAGCGCGCCGAACGGTGAATACCGGGGCGGTCATTGGGCTGCATGATTTTGATGTAATCCTCCGCATCGATGGCCAGAGCCTTCAGGCCGATCAGCTCCTTGTAATAGCCGGCGATGGTCCCCCATGAGTTATGCTCGGCGGTGGCGGTGGTGTAAATTTCGCCGTAAGCATCCTTGTTCAGCACCAACCGGGCGATCATACGGCCTACGTCGCCGCCCCACGACATTGTTGCCTGTACATCCAGTGCCTCCCTTGGAATGAGAACGGTCTTTCCGGCGCGGGCGCGGTTGATGAGAATATTGGCCTCCAGCGTGATCAGCTGGAAGCGGCGCTTGGAGAAGGTGATGGCCGGTCGGATGGCGGTCCAGTTGGTCAGTCCGGATGCCTTGAGGATATCCTCGCCGCGTGCTTTGTAGAGGGAATAATCTTCAAAGGACAGGAAATCCGTATCCGTCGATACATCCAGAAGGCGGGGCGAGGTTTCCCGGATCGGATGCTCTTCGTTGGCATAAACACGATAGGATGAGAGATAGATATAATGATCGGTATTTTCGACAAGCAGGCGGTATTTTTCCCGGAATTCCGCCGCTGTCGGATAGATCATAAAATCAACGATGGCATGGTATTCGTTTTTCAGAAGCCCGGCGATGAAAGCGGGATCTTTGGCATCTTTGGTTTGGATATAGCGCAGATTTGGAGTGTTCGATTCGATGGCATCAAAGGAAACGACATCCACCTGATAGCCCATCCGGATCAGTTCCGGCACGAGATACACACCCATGGCGCCAGTTCCGCCGAGTACGAGAACCTTTTTCATGTGAGTTATCTCCTTTCAGTTTACCGTCAGTACAACCTTGCCGACATTTTCGCCGCGTTCCAGAATGGCATGAGCGGCCTCTGCCTCGGTGATGGGGAGAACCTTATAGATCGACGGCTTCATCAGACCGGCCTCGACCTTAGGCCAGACATCGCGGACCAGCTCGGCCAGCAGCTCGGCCTTGAAGGCGGGCGTGCGGGAACGGAGCGTGGAACCGATGATGCGGACATTGCGGACATAGATGTTCTTCAGATCGATCTCGGTTATCTGCCCTGCCAGTGCGGCGATCATGATCCAGCGCGCGCCGTGGGCAAGATAGGGCAGACAGCCGCCCATTCCCCTGCCGCCGAGGCAGTCGATAGCGACATCGACCGGGTGACCGGCCGCCAGCTGTTCCTTCAGTACATCGGCCAGATTTTCCTTTGAGGTATCGACGATGATATCGGCGCCGAGGGGCTTGATCTTTTCGGCAATCTCAGCCGAAAGCACGGTTGTGATGACGCGCAGACCGAAGGCTTTTGCCATCGGGATGACAACGCTGGCCAGACCCGAAGCACCGGCCTGCATCAGCAGGGTATCGCCGGCCTTGGCTTTTCCTTCGTGGAAGAGATTCAGATAGGCGGTCGCGTAGGCTTCCGGCATGGCGGATGCTTCGATGAGCGAGCGGCCCTTGGGGATCGGCATCAGCATATCGTATTTGACGTTGACATATTCGGCATAACCGCCGCCGCCCAGCAGAGCACAAACGGAGTCGCCGACCTTCCAGGCCGATTTTTCGGCGGCCGCTTTGCCGACCTCAACGATGACACCGGAGATCTCCAGACCCATCCAATCGGGACAGCCGGGAGGGGGCGGATAATCGCCGGCACGCTGCATCAGATCGGCACGGTTGAGTGCCGCACAGTGGATTTTGACGAGAACGTCCTCATCGCCGACAACGGGATTGGGGACATCGCTCCAGGAGAGGGAGCGGTCAGAATTGACAAGAATAGCTTTCATGATGGATTCCTTTCGAATAATGATTGTCAGCTTACAGAATCAGCTGCTTTTTGTAATCGATATCCCAACCGCAGGCGGCCAGGACGAGGCGGTGAAGCTGGGCTTCATAGGCGAGATCCACCGGAACGGCCGGCTCCTCGCCGCGTGCCATTGCCGCGAAATCGGCCATCATGGCATCATAGCGCTTGTAGAGCGGGGAACGGCTGTGCACACCGTCCACATCCCAGCCCTTGTATGGCTCACAGGTACGGATACCGGTGTACATATTGCCGGTTCCGTCGCAGAGGTTGGCTTCCATCGGGCGGAGCTCGACGGTTTTTTTGGTACCGCAGACAACCAGCTGGCGGCGCATGAAGCCGCCCGGCTCAACGGCAGTGGTTTTGGCAAAGGAACAGCCGTTTTTGTACTGGAAGACGGCCATGCCGAAGTCTTCGGCGGTGACACCCTCATAGCCGGTGACGGCATTCAGCGGAATGATCTTCTCGGGAATGCCCTTGATCTGCACGATCAGATCGACCAGATGACAGCCGAGGAAGTACATCATGCCGCCCTTGAAATGATCCAGCCATTGGCGCTTGGCGGCGACGTGCTCGCAGTCCATGTGCGCCTCAACACAGTAAATATCGCCGAGCTCGCCGGCCTTGATCTGCTTCAGAAGCTCGCGGACGGCCGGATTGTAGCGGTACATATAACCGAGCTGAATCGGGACACCGACCCGTTTGACCTCGCGGCAGAGGGTATCGAATTCCTCCTGCGAGAGGCTGCCGGGCTTATCCATATGGACCGGAAGTCCGCGGCGGATGGCCGCAAGGGCATATTCGGTCAGAATCCAGTCATCGGTTTCGACAGCAATGGCGTCCAGATCCGGGATGGCGAGAAGCTCCTCGGGGGTCATGCGGGGCGCGTGCTCCTCATAGAAGGGCGGAAGCGGACGATCCTCCTCGCCGCGTGCGGGCGCGAAGGCGACAACCTCGAACAGCTCATCCTGCTCCACCATGCTCTGGAAGGTGGGGAGGGCATGGTCGTGGCCGATGCCGATCTGCGCGATTTTCAGGCGTTTCATGATTCATCATCCTTTCGGGATCAATTTGTATTTTCATTATACCATATTGACAGGGAATTGAAAATATGGTATACTGTCAAAAAGCGCAACAATTCTGCTGTTTTTGGAGGGTGAAATGGAGTCTGTTCAGGTTTATGGGAAGAATATCTGTATGTCCGAGCTGCACGCACAGCGTTCGGTGTTCCGCAATTCGCATTACTACGATGCCGCCAGCGGTCTGCCGAATGACAGCCTTGTGTATATTGTGAAGGGAAGCGCTGAATTCAATGCGGTGACAAAACGGCTCCGCATGGAGGCCGGTACCTTCTTCTTCCTGCCGGCGGGGATCCGCTACAATTCCGTCTGGCACGGCGATCCCGATATCGAATTTTACAGCCTTCACATCATCCCGCGCAAATCGGGAAGTGTGCCCCCCGATCGTTATGCCCTGCAGACGGTCGATGCGCTGTCATTGCCGTCCACCGAGGCGGTATTCCGGGAAATCTTCGAGCGGATGGCCGCAGGAGACCGGATTTCCCAGATCCGTGCGGTGGGACTCTACTACAGCTTCTGGGCCGAGGTCCTGCCGCATCTTCGCGAGGAGGCGCCGCTTCGGATGAATCCGGCTCTGCTGGCCGCCGTGCAGTATATCGAGGCCCATTATGCCTGCGAATTCGGGATGGATGAGCTGGCCCGCCAATGCTGTGTCAGCCAGTCGCGGCTCCACCATCTCTTCAAAAGCGAGCTTCACACCACGCCGGTGAAATACCGGAACGAGATGCGCATCGAGCGGGCCGCCGCTTCGCTGCGAGGAAGTACACTTTCCATCGAGGATATCGCGGCTGTTCACGGCTTTCATTCCGCCGCCTATTTCCGGGAAATCTTCCGGGAATACACCGGCATGAGCCCCTCCGAATACCGCAGTATGGTCGGTCAGCCCAAGAAGGAGCCGATGAGCTTCCATTGTATATAGGAAGAAAAATCTGCAAGGTGCGCAAAACGCACCAAAAGCCCGTCTGTTGGTGATAGACAGACGGGCTTTTTGATATGGGAAGGATCAATACAAAACGGCGTTGTTTTCGACCGGCATCTGATTGCCGTCGAAGCCGCGCAGATTATCGAGGGTCAGATTGGTGATGGCACCGGCCAGACGGACTATGACCGGTGCGCGGGAGGTAATATTGCGCACGGTGATGTTGAAGGTTTCGCCCGGCTCGGCATGGCGGCTGCCGTACAGATGCTTGTCGCCGACACGGACAGCGGTGTGGCCGGTATCCAGATAACGGCTGCCCTTGGAGGAATCCATAACGCCATCGATCAGGATATTGTACAGCTTCGTTCCGCCCTGATTCAGCAGACGGACAATCGCGCAGTAGGCGGAGGCATTGACATTGCGGATGCTGACGTTGTACAGATCCGTATCCAGCCCCTCCACTGCGAACATAGCCTCCAGCTTACCGGGAAGAGCGGTCAGTGCGATCGTATCGTCCTCGGTGAAGCCGGTAATATTCTCGATGAGAATATCGTGACAGCCGACACGGAGATCAATGCCGTCTGAATTCTTGATGTAGGTGGGCTTGTAATCGTCGCGGAGCAGACCCTCGACACGTCTTCCATCGGGGAGCAGGCGGGTGCAGTCCGAACGGAAATCGATGTCCTGAAGCTTGCCGTACCGGCAGTAGAGGAAGTTCATGGCCCACCAGCGCTGATTGCGGATATGAAGACCGGAGATCCGGAAGTTCTCCACATTGGCAAAGAGAATCGTGTTGTTGACACTGATATGCGGATTGCCGTCCTTGTCCGAATTGGATTCCGACAGACCGTTGTAATTGCCGCCGTCCAGAATCACGCGGCCGCGGCCTTCGATGATGATATCGTGATCCGTACCCTCTTTGGTGCGGCCCTTCGCTGTATGGCAGTTCTCGTTGGTGAACATATTGCAGAAGGTATTGTCCGCCATGACAAGGTGACAGTTGTCGAGAATCAGCGTAAATTCCGAGGGGATGCGCACGGTCTGCTCAATCTCATAATTGCCTGTGACGGTTACATGACGGGAGCCTGCTGCGGCCTCGTCGATCATTTTCTGGAGGATCGCACCTCCGTTTTTGATAAATTCCATGCTTTCCACCTTATCGGATGACAATCACGCTGTTCTTTTCCATCGTGAGCCAGAAGCAGCCGTCATCCGGGTAGACCGTTTCGGTTTCTTCCATATTATGCTTTTCGTCCAGACGATAAACGTGAATCTCATCGGAGGCAAGACCGGCAATTTCCGCCTTGAAGGTCTTCGGGCTGGCGTTCTCGTCATCGGTGTAATAGGTAATCATCGCCATTCGGCTGCCGTCTGCATCGCAGGCTGCCGTGCAGTAAATGTTCGGAATATCGCAGGCGGATGCACATTCCCGGCCCATCTTCAGCATTTCGCCCCAGGTCTTGATCGGATAATAGCCCTTGATGGGACGGCAGAGAGAGTCAAACATTCCGTTCATGCCGCAGGGACGGGCATCGTAATACATCAGCATATCGACCGGTGCCTTCTGGCAGCCGCTCATGACCCCGGCGATGAAGGCCGCGCCTTTCATGCTGACTTCCGTTTCCAGCGAATAGGTCCATTCCTCGCCTCCCCAGCCCTTGACATAGTTCCATTCGTCGAGGATGCTTTCGGCTTTGTCAAGGCCGTATTCGGCCATCAGCGCACGGTGCTTGCCGGCGTTTTCGACCACGTTTTCGACGGTGCGTGCATAGCGGTGCCAGGAATAGAAGTCCATCGGAATTTTTTCATCACGGATCCTGGTGAAGAAGCCGCGGAGCCAATCCTCGCAGTAGCTGGTGACGGCCGGACCTCCGATCATCAGATCGGGGAAGCGTGCCTTCAGATGTCTGGCGGTGACGGCATACAGCTCGTAGAATTCTTCCGGTGTTCCC
This sequence comes from Candidatus Flemingiibacterium sp., assembly GCA_045578725.1. GTDB lineage: Bacteria > Bacillota > Clostridia > Oscillospirales > CAG-272 > Flemingiibacterium. The sequence goes on along the minus strand of JAZNKS010000073.1, from coordinate 2,015 downwards.
ATCCAGCACTTACCGTAAAGATCCGGCTCGTTCCAGATTTCCCAGTACTTGATGCCGTAGTGATGGCCGTCGGCCCAGCCCTCATTCATGTGCGCAATAAGATGCTCGCAGATGACGGCCCATTTGTGAAAATCCTTGGGCGGGATGATGCCGTATTTCTTGGAGCCGTGTTCGATCTTCTGTCCGAGGCGGAAGAAGACCCCGGTGCCGGCCGCCATAATGGTTTCGGAATATTCATCCGTGTAATGAAAATCGTAGGAGGCAGGATCGTTCGGATCGGCATCGAAATCCGGGAAGACGGCGGTGATATCCACCGTGTGCTCACCGCCGTACCGGCTGAAGAAGGCGGCATCGTGATTGCGTGCGAAGGGAATGCCGGCATCGGTATAAGCCTGCATATTGCCGGCGTTCTGATCGGCATTTTTGGTGAAAACCGGGCCGTTGTTGACGGCATTCATACGCTTGATGGAACCGGTAATATGATTGTAGTCGATGGTCAGTTTCATAGGAATCCTCCTTGCGGTTTTGATGGGATCACGGAGGCGGAATTATTCCCAATCCTCCATGAATTTTTTGATTTGCTCTTCAATAACGGTTTGCTGTGAGGCGCAGACTGAAGCGATGTTGCCGGCCTTGTCGCAAATTTCTGCATTGATAGCCGAGGTGAGATCACCACCGATGCCGAATAAATTGGAGCAGAGCGGACGAACGGAATCAAGAACGATTTTCAGCATTTCAATGGAATCGTCATTTCGCAGTCCTTTCTGCGATACGGTTACTTCACGGAAAGCCGGTGTGACAGTCTGATAACTTTCAAAGGACAACGCATCCAGAACGGTTCCGACCATTTCGGGATCCGAGAGGGTGGCAGGCAGATAAACGATGGCGGACGAGCCGGAGATCATGGAATGATAGGAATCCTGCTGTTCATCATACTTGGGGAACGGAACTACGCCATAGTCAAATTCCAGCTCGCGGAAGCGCTGCAGCTTGTTGACTTCCACATAGTTAAACAGGCTTCGCTTGTTCATGAAGATGTAGATGAAGCCGCCCTTGTCGGGATCCATATCATTGCCGTTGTGGGCATCGAGGAATTTGGCATCCCCGCGGGTAAAGATGGAAGACAGTTTATCAATGACATCATAGAATCGAGCGCTGCCGGCCGTATTGGTCAACTGACCGTCGATGATTTCAACAACCGTTTCGCCGCATCCGACGATATAGGCACTGGTGTTTTTACCGTGGTTGGACAGACCGTAGACGGTGTGTCCGTCCTTGGCCCATTCGTAGGTGTCGTCACCGTTCAGCGAGGCGACAGCCTTCAGATAGCCATCCAGCGCATCCAGTGTCCACTTGCCATTGCGTACCAGATCGTACGGTTCTTCCAGCTTATAATCTTCCATCATGTCGCTGTTGAAGGCGAGGAGCGTGGTACCGTCCATATAGGAAAGATTGGCATCGCTGACGGCTCCGTAGAGTTTTCCGTCAAGTACAGCGGAGTTAATAAATGCCTGGTTCCACCAAGGCTGATCCATCTGAAGGGAATCAATCTCCATCAGATTGAGGAAGCAGTCTTCGGCTACGGCCGCGCGCGCCTCGCTCAAAGGAGCGTATACAATATCGTATTCCTCTTCTCCGGACAGGATGGAGGTGCGTGCCTTATTCAGCGCCGCGGTCAGTGGATAGGTTTCCTCCACAACGGTCTGCTTGAAAACGATATCCAGTTTGGTTTCCACCAGGCGATTGCGGTTGAAGATGGCATCGTTCAGCGTTTCGCCGTTGACTTCATCGTACTCAAAGGCGTTGTGGAAGGTATAGTAATCGCTGGGGGTGATGATGTGAATCTCCTCGCCGTCGAAGCCTTCGTCCGGATATTCATAGACAAGCTCCGGGGAACTGTCTTCAGTGGGAGCGGTAGTATCCGCTGCGCTGCCGGTATCTTTTGGTATGTCAGCGGAGGTTCCGCAGGCTGCCAGAAGAGATGACAGGATTAGCAGAACTGTCAGGTTTTTAGT
>JAZNKS010000072.1:0-9085 GCA_045578725.1 Candidatus Flemingiibacterium sp. | reverse complement strand
GCGGCGACCCGCTTTTTGGATTTATCGGGACTCGGCTATCAGGAGAACATCTTTCTTGCCATCATCGTGCTCCAGCTGCTGATCCTCATCATCCCGGCGGCGTTCTATATCAAGCTGCGCGGGGATGGCTTTTCAAAGCGGCTCCGCTTTGCCGGGCTTGGCATCGACAAGCTTCTGGTGGCTGTACTGGCCGCGCTGGTCATCATCTTCGGCGAGATTCTCCTGAAGCTGGGCCTTTACAAGCTTGGCTGGATCAGCGGGGATTATACGGTCTGGGACTGGTATCTCGGAGCGGCGGATCCCAGCGTGCTTTATTCGCTGTTCGCCTTTGCGCTGGTACCGGCCGTGGCCGAGGAGCTGGTCTTCCGCTCCATCCTCTGCGCCGAATACGACAAAAGCGGTCCCGTTACGGCGGTGATTGCCTCCGCCGCGATCTATGCGATGTTCGGGCTGAATCCGGTCTGGATACCGATCTTCTTCTTTGAGGGGCTGATCCTTGGCCTGCTTCTGTATCTGACCCGCTCGGTCTTTGCCCCGATGCTCTGCCATCTGATCATCCGCATCTTCACAATGGCGGCCGGTGAAACGGTCTGGAACATCATCATCAAGCCGCAGAGCACCGCCTTTCTGATTTTCGCCGCCGCGGCCCTGTTTCTTATCTGTCTGGCCGGTCTGCTTGGCGAGGGCGAGCGGATTTATTTCTCCTATTCGCTGGCCAACAAGAATTCCGATTATACCGCCGGCGGGCCCGCCTTTTCGGCAGGCCGATTTGCCGAGGCCATGCTGTCACCGCCGTTTCTGGTGCTGGTGCTGATCTTCATCGTGGCATCGTGGCAGCTGGCGTAACCCACTTTCCATGAAAGGCACGGAACAAATACATGGATGAAAAATCCCAAGAAAAAGACAAGCTGATTCATTCGGACCAAAAGGCCTCCGATGAGCTGATGGAGGAAACGATCGTCTTCAAGCGCGAGCCGGAGCCGATCACCCAGCAAAGGCCCCATTCCGCCCCCAACAGCCCTCCTCCAAGGAGCGCCAATCCTCCGACGGGCATGAATTCCGCAAAGAGCGCAGGTGCTCCCAAAAGCAGCAATCCGCCCCGTGTGAATCCGTCCCAACAGCATCAATCGATGCAGAACACGGCCAAGATTCAGGGCGGTGCCGTCATCCGGCCGCTGAAGCGGCCCGCACAGCCTCCGTCCAATCCGCAGCAGCAAGCGCTGCATCAGAATCCGAAGGCGGCACAGCCGATACAGCAGCCCTCCAAACTGCATCCGCAGACTTCCGCCTCCCAGCCGGGCACGTCCGCGCTTCCGAAGGCGATGATGCGCGCCAATCCGGGTGCCGCGCCGGCTTCGCCGAAGCCTGCCGCTCCCATAACCGGCGCGCAGAAGCCGGGCTATCCCGCATCCCAAAAGCCCTCCGCAGCGCATTCTGCGCCGCAAAATGCGCCGCAAAATGCACCGCAGAACGCGCTTGTTCCGCATACCACAGCAATGCCCGCCGAGGCACCGTCCCGGATGGCGACCGGCGATTTTGAGATTGACGAGGAGCTGACCGGACGTACGCCCCGCAAGCGGCGCAGGACCTCTGCGGCTGCCGATTCCGCCTCCAGCGCCATCATGAGCCTTGTCAAGGCGATCATCTATATCGTGGCGGTCATTGCGGTTTCCGTCGCGCTGTCGATCTTCGTCATTGTCACCGCCAACGATGTCTTCGCCTTTGTCAAGGAGGAGCGGGTGGTGGAGGTCACAATTCCCGAATACGCAACCATCGAGGATATCGCCGAGATCCTCCATGAGGAGGGTGTCATCGAATATCCGTGGGCCTTCGTCCTCTGGGGCAATCTCAAGGACAAGAAGCAGAATTTCATTCCCGGCACCTACGAGGTTTCCACCACGCTGAACTATGACTATCTGCGCGGTGCCTTCAAGAAATCCGCGACCCGCGAGGAGGTGCGCATCACCATCCGCGAGGGCATGACCGTCGATGAGATCATTGCGCTCTTTGTCGGGAAGGGCATCGGCACAAAGGAAGGCTTTGCCGATGTCATCCAGAATTACGAATTCGATTTCCCGTTCCTCACCAATCTTCTGACCACCGATGACCGCATCTGGCGGCTGGAGGGCTATCTTTTCCCGGATACCTACGATTTCTACGCCGACGCCTCCGAGGTGGATGTCATCTACAAGCTTCTGCAGAACTTCAACCGCAAGTTCATCGAGGAATATTACGCCCGGTGTACCGAGCTCGGTCTGACCGTCGATGAGGCGATCATTCTGGCCTCGATGATCGAGAAGGAAGCCCGCTTTGCCGATGACCTCGGCAACGTTTCCTCGGTCTTCCACAACCGGCTGAAATATTCCGCCACCTTCCCGTGCATGGAATCCGATGCGACCATCATGTACGCGATTCAGCACGATACCGGTTCGCGGCCCGAAACGATGACCGGCTCCGATACCGATTACGAAACGCCCTACAACACCTACAAATACCGCGGACTCCCGCCCGGACCGATCGCCAATCCCGGTCTGAACTCAATCCGCTATGCGCTCTATCCCAACCCGACCAGCTATTTCTTCTTCGTTTCCGACTCCTCCGGCGATATGTACTACGCCGAAACGGGCAAGGAGCATGATCAGAACATCATTCTCGCCCGATCCAAATAAGAAAGGATTTTCCGTCATGACCTATCAATCCGCTCCCTGTATCCAAAAGCTGGACGCTCCCGTTCTCACCGCACGCGACATCCCCTACAATGCCGCGCTGATCTTCAATGCCGGCGTAACCAAATTCGGCGGCCGCTATGTAATGGTCTTCCGCAACGATTACGGCTCCCTTGCCGAGCATCGCCTCGACGGCACCAACATCGGCCTTGCTTATTCCGATGACGGCATTCACTGGGACGTGCAGGATAAGCCCTGCTTTTCTCTGCAGGATGATGATATCAAGCGTGCCTACGATCCCCGGCTGACGGTGATCGACGGCCGGTGCTATATGTGCTTTGCCACCGATACCTATCACGGTCTGCGCGGCGGCATTGCCGTCACCGACGATTTCGAGCATTTTGAAGTCCTCCACATGACAACGCCCGACAACCGCAATATGGTTCTGTTCCCGGAAAAGATCGGCGGCTGCTACGTCCGTCTGGAGCGCCCGATGCCGGTCTACGGCAACGGCGGCATCGACCGGTTCGACACCTGGCTGAGCAAATCCCCCGATCTGAAGTTCTGGGGCGAATCAAGACTCGTTATCGATGTGGCCGACGTGCCCTTCGCCAACGACAAGGTTGGCCCCGGTGCACCGCCCGTGAAGACCGAAAAGGGCTGGCTGACCACCTTCCATGCCGTCATCCGCGACAACAGCTACGGCAAGAACGGCTGGGAGGCGAAATGGCAGAAGCAGTATTATGCCGGCATTATGCTGCTGGATCTTGAGGATCCCTCGAAGGTGATCGGTCTCTATGACAAGCCGCTGATTGCCACCGACCGCGCCTATGAGCGGGAGGACGGCTTCCGCTGTGACGTCATTTTCCCCGGCGGCATGATTTTAGAGGATTCCGGCGAAGTGAAGATCTACTACGGTGCCGCCGACACGGTTGAGTGCATGGCCCGCGCCGATGTCAACGATCTGATCCGCCTCTGCCTCAAATAAACGTACCAAGCGCGGGGGCGCCGTCCGACGGATGGCGGCCCCGTTTGCTATCACAGCGGGCAATCGCCCGCACGCGCTTTCCCGCACGCGCTTTCCCGCACGCGCATTCCACCAACGCGAATTTCCACGCACGCGAATTTCCCGCACGAAAGGAAACACATCATGAAACACGGATTTATCAAAGCGGCGGCCATCTCGCCCCGCATTGCCGTCGCCGACTGCGATTTCAACGCATCGGCCATCATCGGGGCCGCGCACCGTGCCGCCGATGCCTCGGCCTCGCTTCTGGTTCTGCCCGAGCTTTGTGTCACGGGTGCCACGGCCGGTGATCTCTTTCTTCAATCCGCTCTGCTTGCTTCGGCCGAATCCGCGCTGATGAAGATTGCCCGCGAAACGGCGGATCTGGATCTTCTCATCACCGTCGGTCTGCCGCTGTGTGACGGCCCCGCCGTCTACAATGCGGCGGCCATTCTCCATCGCGGCCGGATTCTCGGCGCTGTTCCCAAAGCCGCGCTTTCCGATCACGGCGAGTGGGCCGAATCGCGGATTTTCACCCCCGGCACCAAGGCAGCCGATTCCATCCGGATCGGCGGGGAAGCGATCCCCTTCGGATGCGATCTTGTTTTCACCTGCGATGCCTGCCCCGATTTTTCGCTGGCGGCCGCGCCCGGCTCCGATCTGTTCCGGCCAGCGTCCGCGATGCGGCTTGCGGCATCCGGAGCCACCGTGATTGCCGTTCCCGCGGCCTCGCCCACCGTCATCGGCCGTGATGAAGCCTGCGGTGAGCTTCTGCGCGCCCAGTCGCGGATGCTCGTTTCGGCCTGTCTGTATGCAGGCGCAGGAGCAGGGGAATCCACCACCGATGCGGTTTACGGAGGATCGCTTGCCGCCGTCGAATACGGCCGCGAGCTTACCGCATCCGCGCCCTTTGCTTCGGACGAGCCGATGATCGTGACCGAAATGGATACCGGCCGTCTGATGCACGAGCGGCGGCGGCTGGGAATGGTCCCCGACACGATGAGTGTCCGGCGGATCGGTGTCCCGCTGGAGATGCGCGAGGTAAGCTTTACCCGCGAGATTTCCCGCACGCCTTTCCTTCCGTCCGATCAAAACGCGCTTGCCAAGCGCTGCGAGGAGATCCTCGCCATCCAATCCCACGCTCTTGCCAAGCGGCTCACCCACGCCAGAGCCAAGACGGCAGTCATCGGCATCTCCGGCGGCCTTGATTCCTGCCTCGCGCTTCTTGTCAGCGTGCGGGCGATGGATCTTCTGAACCGTCCGCGGACGGATATTCTTGCGGTGACGATGCCTTGCTTTGGCACCACGAAGCGGACCCGCTCCAACGCTGAAATCCTCTGCGAGCGGCTTGGCGTGCGCTTCAAGTGTGTGGATATCATGGCGGCGGTGAACCAGCATTTTGCCGATATCGGCCATGATCCCGAAAACCGCAATGTGGTCTACGAAAACGTGCAGGCCCGCGAGCGCACGCAGGTGATCATGGACATCGCCAACGAGGAAAACGGTCTGGTCATCGGCACCGGCGATCTTTCGGAGCTGGCGCTGGGCTGGGCGACCTACAACGGCGATCATATGTCGATGTACGGCGTGAACGGCTCGGTTCCCAAGACGCTTGTCAAATATATCGTCCGCCATTTCGCCATGACGGCCGGGGATCCGGAGCTGGGCGCGGTTCTTCTTGATATCTTCAACACGCCGGTCAGCCCGGAGCTTCTTCCCGCCGATGAGAAGGGCGAGATTGCGCAGAAGACCGAGGATCTGGTCGGGCCGTATGAGCTCCACGATTTCTTCCTTTATCATTTCGTCCGGTGGGGAACGCCGCCCCGTAAGCTTGAGCGGCTGGCCCGCGCCGCCTTTGCGGGGGTTTATGACGATGCGGTGATTCACAAATGGCTGACCACCTTCATCCGCCGTTTCTTTATCCAGCAGTTCAAGCGTTCCTGTCTGCCCGACGGGCCCAAGGTCGGCTCGATCTCGCTCTCGCCGCGCTCGGACTGGCATATGCCGAGCGATGCCGTCTTTAATGGCTGGCTGGAAACGCTGTAACATCCCATTTTCGTAAAGGTAGGTGCTATGATGTCGCTCCTCTCTCTCGTCAATCCCCTGCAGGGAACGAAATCCTGCCGTCATTTTTCAAACGGCAATACGCTCCCGCTGATTCAGCGTCCCTTCGGCATGACCGCTTTTGTGCCGCAGACCGCCGAAGATTCCTCCTCGCGCTGGTTCTTCCATCCCGATGACCGGCGGGTGGATGCCGTCCGGCTGACCCATCAGCCCTCCCCGTGGATCGGCGATTACGGCTGCTTCGCCTTCCTGCCGCAGACCGGAATCCCCCAGAGCGAACCCGCCCGCCGCGCTTCGGGATACTCTCCGGCCGATGCCGTCTTTTCGCCGGCTTATCTGAAGCTCTCCCTCCTTCGCAGCCGCTCGGTACTGGAAATCACCCCGACCGAGCGCGGCGCGGCCTTCCGGCTCCGCATCCGCGACGATCGGCCCCGCTATCTTTCCTTCTTCTCCTGCGGCGCTCATACCTCCTACCGGCTGGAGGGGAATCGCCTGTACGGCGAAACCGATTATCACACCTGGGACGATGCCAAAAACTTCAAAACCCGGCTGCTCGTCGAATTTGACGGCGGGATCGATCCTGCCGCCACGATCACGGAGGATGAGGGAAGCACGATCCACGTCGCGCTGACCGGACAGGAGCTGTGCGGCCGTTTGGCCATCTCTTACATTGATTTTGCTTCGGCCGAGCGCACGCTGGCACGGGAAAACGCAGTCGGTTTTGATGCGGTGCGTGCCGAGGGCGAGGCGGTTTGGGAGTCCTATCTCTCCCGCGTCGAAGCGGATTTCTCCGGCCCGGATGCCGATAAGCGCGCCCGCACCTTCTGCACCTGCCTCTGGCGTGGCTTCCTCTTCCCGCACAAATGCTACGAATACGATGAGGCGGGGCATCCGATCCACTATTCGCCCGCCCTGGGCGATGTCCGTCCCGGATTCCGCTACACGGACAACGGCTTCTGGGACACCTACCGCACGGTGTATCCGTTCTTCGCGCTCTGCGCGGTGGAGGAATACCGCGAAATGCTGGAGGGCTTCATCGGCGAATACAGCGAGTGCGGATGGCTTCCGCGCTGGCTGTCCATCGGCGAGGTCGGCTGTATGCCCAGCACGCTGATTGATGCGGTGCTTGCCGATGCGGCGGTGAAGGGAATTCTGGAAGGCGAGCTTCTGGAGCGCGCCTTTGAAGGGATGCTCCATCACGCCGAGAACGAATCGGCGAATCGGAAATACGGTCGCAACGGCGCGGCGGAATACGCCAAATACGGCTATGTCCCCTACGATGAGCAGAAGGAAAGCGTCAATCTCACGCTGGATGCGGCTTACGGCGATTTCTGCATTGCCGAGATCGCAAAAATCCTCGGCCGCACGGAGATCGAAGCCCGGTTCCGCGCACGGGCGGAGAACTACAAGAAGCTCTTCGATCCTGCCACCGGCTTCATGCGTCCCCGCAGCCGGGAAGGGGCCTTCCGCCCGGATTTCTCGCCGACTGCCTGGGGACGGGATTACACCGAGGCCGCGGCGTGGCAGACCACCTTCGCCGTGCCGCACGATCTCGACGGCCTGGCCGGACTCTTCGGCGGCCGCGAGGCGATTCTTCATAAGCTGGATGAGCTCTTCGCCGCCGAGCCGCTCTATGAGGTGGGCGGATACGGCCGCGAGATCCACGAGATGACCGAATTCGCCGCCTGCGGACTTGGCCAATGCTCCATCAACAATCAGCCGGGCTTCCATCTGCCGTATCTGTTTGCCGCATACGGTCAGCAGGACAAGACCGATTTCTGGGTATCGAAGATCTGCCGCGAGCTCTTTTCCGATGAACCGGACGGATTCCCGGGCGATGAAGACAACGGCTCGATGGCGCTCTGGTATGTCTTTTCGGTCATGGGATTCTATCCCCTCTGCCCCGGCAAGAACGAATACATCAAGGGCATCCGGCAAGCCGATCGTATCCGCATCCTCGGCCGGGAGTTGACTCCCGACGGGCCCAGGGTCGGCTCGATCTCGCTCTCGCCGCGCTCGGACTGGCATATGCCAAGCGATTTGGAGGACTGAATTATGATGCTGACAATCGAATCCGTTGAATACCGCTGGGTTGAGCGCTCCGGGCGCGCCGTCCTGACCGGAATCCGTCCGACCTCGCCCGACATCGACCGTCTGTCGATTCCCGAAGCGATCGCCGGTCATCCCGTCGCCGCCATTGCGCGGTGGGCCTTTGACGGCTTCACGGGCCGGATCGGCACACTTGCGATCCCGCAGGGGCTGATTTCCATCGATCCCGATGCCCTCATCGGCGGGGAGGGGAACCCTTCGATCCATTCCTTCGATGCCGATCCGATGAATCCCCGCTATTTTTCAATCGGCGGCTCGCTTTATCACGCCGATTTCGATCCCGACCGCACGGAGCCGGCCCTCTGCCTTGATTTCTGGGGCGAGGCGGACGGGGCTGCCTATGCCTGCCTGCCCGATGAGGTGCGTGTCATCGGCCCCTCGGCCTTCCGCAATTCGGCTGTCCGTGAGGTGGAGCTTCCCGGGGAGCTTCGCAAAATCGGCGATTTCGCCTTTGCAGGGTGCCCGAATCTGACCCGGATCACCGTTCCTTGCCATGTAAAGAAGCTCGGATACGCCGTCTTTGAGGGCTCCGGTCTGATGCAGGCCATCATCGAAGCACCGATCCGGACAATCCCCGCCCGGCTGTTTGCCGACTGCGAAGAGCTGGAATCGGTGGCCTTCCTTCGCTCCTCCCCCCGGAGCGTCGGGCCCTTCGCCTTCACGCACTGCAAAAAGCTTGCCGGTGTGCTCGGCCTTGATAAGGTTGAGCGCTTCCATGCCTATGCCTTCAGCGAATGTGCATCGCTGACAAAAATGGACTTTTCCGATACGCTGAAGCATATCGGCGATCAGGCCTTTGCCTCCTGTCGGAATCTGCAGTCAATCCATATTCCCGGCAGCTGCCGCCGGATCGGCTGGGCCGCTTTTGCGGGCTGCTCCGGTATCACGAAGCTGATGCTCGGCGAGGGAATCGAAGCCATCGAACCCTCGGCCTTTGAAGGCCTTTCGGCCCTTGATCGGGTGGAATTCCCGGCATCGCTCACCGATCTCGGCTCGGCCTTTGCCGACTGCACCTCTCTGAAAAAAGCGGTCTTTTACGGAAGCAGCACGGCGATTGCTCCCGAGGCCTTTTCGGTAAGCGACGGCATGAACCGCCCGCGCATCCCCCATCCGGCTCTGACGGTGGAGGGAATCGCAGGCTCCGGCACCGAGGCGTTTGCGGCATCCAACGGATACCCCTTTGCCCCGATACGGGCGTGAGGGAAGCGATAAAATTAAAGAAGGGGCTGTTGCATTTCGA
>JAZNKS010000071.1:0-12864 GCA_045578725.1 Candidatus Flemingiibacterium sp. | reverse complement strand
ACAAAGCCCCTCAAAGCGGCCGCTGGCATATTCCGACGGGCAGGCAGGCAGCAGGACGATTTTTCCGTCATGCGACTGCATCACCGTTTCAATCATGGCCGCGCTGGCACCGAAATTGCCGTCAATCTGGAACGGTGGATGGGAATCAAACAGATTGCCCCGCGTTGAGCAGGTCAGCAGCTTGCGAAGGGTCCGCGAAACGCCTTCGGCATCATAGAGCCGGGCAAACAGCGCAATCAGCCAGGCGCAGGACCATCCGGTATGACCGCCGCCGTTGGCAAGACGGCGCTCAAGCGTAGTCTTGGCCGCCGCAAACAGCTCCGGTGTCTTCTTTGAAATCGCGCAGTCCGGATAGAGGGCAAACATATGCGAGATATGCCGATGCCCCGGCTCCGGCTCATCGTAATCCTCCATCCATTCCATCAGCTGACCGTGCTTTCCGATTTTGAGCGGCGGCATCTTACGAAGCGCCGCGCGTGCCTCATCGGCCATCGCCTTATCAAGGCCGAGAAGCTCCTCCATCTCAATATAGAAGCCGAAAAGGCCGCCGATAATCTCCACATCCATTGTGGGAGAGAGGCAGAGATAGGCCGGCTTGCCATTGCAGAAATAGCGATTCTCCGGCGAGGTGGATGGGCCGGACAGCAGCCGCCCCTCGGAATCCTCAAACATATAGTCAAGGAAGAAGCGGGCGCAGTCATGAATATAGGTGTATGCCGTCTTCTCCAGATACTCCGTATCGCGGGTGTAGAGATAATGCTCCCACATGGAATAGCAGAGCCACGCGCCGCCAAGCGGCCAGAGGCCCCAGAGGCCGTCAGCCGGAGCCGCAAAGCCGTAGATATCCGACAGATGATGCAGAACCGTACCGCCGCATCCGTAATAGCCGTGCGCAATCGCCCGTCCGCCCTCCAGAAGATAGCTGTTCATATAATCAAACAGCGGGCCGGCACATTCGGACAGATTGGCCGATTCCGCGTGCCAGTAGTTCATCTGGAGATTGATGTTGGTATGATAATCGTTGTTCCAGGGCGCCTTGATGTAGTTGTTCCATACGCCCTGAAGATTGGCCGGCAGGCTTCCCGGACGGCTGGATCCGATCAGCAGGTACTTGCCGAATCGGAAATAGAGAGCATACAGCCCCGGATCCGATGCCGTTTCATCGGCCTTCAGCCGCTCGATCCGCCGATCGACCGACAGAGCCGCCAGTTCCTCATCCGTCTGACCGAACTCCATATCCGAGCGAGCCATCAATGCTGCAAAATCCGCCGCATGGCGCTCCCGGAGCGTGTCAAAATCCGCCTCGGGCAGAACCGGCTCCTTCCCGGCGCCGATCGCAATCCGGTATTCGGTACAGGTGGCGTTCGTAATGACAACCGCTTCCCCATCCGTACACATTTCACCGTCGGTTGAAACGGCAATCTTTACACAGAAGGTGTGCAGACCGCAGGCTGTCCGGCCGCGCACCGTCATCACGCCGTCCCCCACCGTGATGCTTTCCATTCCTTCTCGCGAGCCGATCGCGGGGCATCCGCCGCCATTTCTGTAGGTGACATTCTCCCGCGCATATTCGATGCGGGCCGAATGACAGCCGGTATGACGGGCCGCAATCACCCGATCCGGGTAAGATGCGAAGGTTTCGCGCAGGTGAACCTCACCGTCCTGCTCATAGGCAACCGTTGAGATGCCATGAAGCAGATCCAGCTCCCGCCGGTAATTGTCGCAATCCTCGCCGCCGTCGAAGGTGATAACCAGATCGCCGGCCGTTTCCTGCGAGCCGATCCGGTGAAAAACGGAAGCAAGCTCCCGTTTGGCAAATTCATCCGCCTCAGCCGCCTTGCCCTCCAATAAAAGAGCGCGAATCTTCTCAACCGTGCCGCGGAATTCCGGGCAGACCGTATCCGTTTGGGTGCCGGCCCAGATAGCCTCCTCGGACAGCTGGAGCCGTTCCGTCCCCACGCCGCCGTAAATCATCGCGCCGGAAAATCCGTTTCCGACGGGGGAGGCCAGCTCCCACTCCGCTGCGGGAGAATCAAGAAAAAGTATGTACTTATTCATTTGGGTCCATCTCCTTACTGCTGAATGAAAATTCAATCGGATAATCCGATTTCTTCTGGATATACAAAAGAAGCGCCATGGAGGCAAGCCCGCCGGCCGCCAGCAGCATCATATAAACATTCTCAGGGACCTCGCCCATCTGCTCGCTCAGCATTCCGCACAGATTGAAGGAAAAATGGACAATCACGCAGGCCGTCAGCGAGCGGAACTTTTCATAAATCCAGGCCAGCAGGAAGCCGAGAACCGAAGCATAGAGAAACCAGATCATCGTCCCGTGCATCGCACCGAAGCACCAGGCGGAAATCAGCATGGCCGCCAGCATCGGCATTCCCCGCTTGAGCCGGCTCAGGCAGAGCCCGCGGAAGACTGTTTCCTCCACCAGCGGAGCCGCAATCACCGTTGTCAGCACGGAAATCCAGAGCGGTGCATCCGTCAGAACGGACGCGTTTTCCGCATAGGAATCCACCCACGCCTCGGGAAACGGGAGGATGCCGATCAGCGTGGTGGCAAAAAGATTAAGCGCGGCACCGAGCGCAAGCAGGATAATTCCCTGCCCGATCCCGATCCGGGTAAAGCCGGCTTCGGCAAGAAGCTTCTTTTTGCGCATCCGGAAAATCACGGCATAGGTCACCAGTGTCAGAATGCCGGACAGCAGCGTAAGATGCACCACATACTGCTCGATCACTGCCAGCACCTTCTGCGACAGCTCAAGTGACGCCTCCAGCATATACGCCTCGTATTCCGCGGCCGTCATGCCCTCCAGCATTGCCTCTGTCAGGACATCGCCCTCCAGAGCCAGCTTTGCACTCACAATCACCGAAGCCCAGTTGACGGTAATAATCTGCCAGGCCAGATAAATGAACACATACAGACACGCTCTTGCCAATGCCTTCGTGAAGCCTCTTACAGTCATCCGATCCCTCCGTTCCTTTTTTGTTATCATTATAAACGATCCCGTCAAAAAAATATACATAGATTTTGTTAACAACTTATCCGCGCCAAAACGGAAAATTTACAAATTCCCGTCGCAATCCGCCGCGCGATGTGATATAATAGAAGAAAAACATTCATGAGGTTCTTTATGACCACGCCCCCCATTGAAGCACTCTTCACGGAGGTTCTGTCCCGACGGATTCTGAACAAAGCCGTGTTTTCAAAGCCCGAGGACAAAACGGTCCGCAAGGCCGTAGCCGCCCCCTTCAAGAAGCCGGACGGCACCCTCGCAATAAAAATCGAGCGGTTCACCGATGATAATAAGGTCCGCCAGCAGCTGATCGCCCCGGATAATGCCGCCTTCCTCACCCGGATGGCGCTGGAAGATTACCGGCAGGTCAATCTTTTCACCACCGCCGGCAACACCGAAATCCGCCGCTCCAAATCCGGCTCGACCCATATCGCCGGCAAGCTGGCCGAAGATGCCCCCGAGGCCGCCGCAAGCGAGGACAAAAAGAATTATATCCTCGACGGTGCGCGGGATGCCGGCTTCCTGTTTGAGCTGGGAATAGCCGATAAAAACGGCCGCATCCACGACAAAAAGCAGCCGAAATTCCGCCAGATCAACCGCTTTCTCGAAATCGTCCGTGATGTGGAGGATGCCCTTCCCGCCGACCGTCCGGCGGTGATCTACGATCTCTGCTGCGGCAAAAGCTATCTCACCTTCGCGGTTTACTATTATTTCACCGTCCTGCGCGGCCGCGAGGTTCATATGTTCGGCGTGGATCTGAAGCAGGATGTCATCGCCTACTGCAATGACGTCGCCGCCCGCCAGCATTTTGAAAATCTGCATTTCGTCAGCGGCAACATCAACGAATACGAGCCGCCCGAAGCGCCCGATCTCGTCATCTCGCTCCACGCCTGCGATATCGCCACCGATATCGTGCTGTACAATGCCATCCGCTGGGGCGCACGGCTGATTCTCTCCACGCCCTGCTGTCACCACGAAATGTCCGGCCAGCTTTCGGCGCCGGCCGAAAATGCTCCGCTCCGGGATGAGCTTGCCTTTATTCTGCAGAGTCCCATGCTCAAGCAGAAATTCTGCGATGCCGCCACCGATGCCCTCCGTGTCAAGCGGCTGGAATCGATGGGCTATCAGACCGTCACGCTGGAGCTGATCGATCCCGACGAAACGCCGAAAAATCTTATGATCCGTGCCGTCAAGCGACCGCATCCCGCTCCTGAAAAGGATGCCGCCGCGCTTGCCGAATACAACCGCATCCGGGACGGGCTCGCCGTAAATCCCTTCCTCGATGTACTTCTGACCAACCATGAGCGCTGACAAAAACAGCCGTGTGCTGAATCGGATCACCGCCGCTGCGTCCGGTGCGGTATTTTTGTACTATTTTATCTATCTTCTTCTCTGTCTGGCCGGCTTTGATGCCCGCATCATGAGTCTTTTCGGCCTCTTTGTCATGGCCGTAGCCGGTCTGCCGATTCTCTTCCGGGAGCGGCTGAAAAAATGGCTGAAGCGCGCCTTCGTCCCCCTTCAGATCCTCTTCACTGTTCTGCTCTGTGTCTATCTTATCACGCTGATCGGATTCTGGTGCTACATCGGAATGGATTCGGCCAAAACGCCGGCGAAATATGAAACCGAAGCCGCAGGCGATACCGGCGACGGAACTGTCATCATCGTCTTCGGATGCCGGGTCTACGGCTATACGCCCGGCGATACGCTGAAGCCAAGACTGGATGCCGCGCTGGAGCTGCTGAAAGCCCTTCCCGATGCCGTCTGTATTGTCAGCGGCGGACAGGGTCCCAACGAATCGGTTCCCGAAGCCGTCGCCATGAAGCAGTATCTTGAGGAGCACGGCATCGACGGCGCACGGATTCTCACCGAGGCCGATTCCCATTCCACCAGCGAAAATGTCCGCTTCACCAAGGAGCTGCTGAAGGAGCTGGGACTGGAGGATTACCGGCGGATCGGCGTATCCACCGCCTTCCATCTGCCGCGTATCGAGATGCTCGGCTCCCGCTACGGCCTTCCGATGGAGGTCTGCGCCGCCCCCTCCCCGAATTTCGGTATGTATTATGTCAGCATGGTGCGGGAATATCTGTCCTATATCAAAATGATGCTGTTCGATCAGGCTGTGATCGCCATCACCTGAAGCCTCCGCGGGGTGACTTCCCGCGGAGCTTTTTGTATTCCCGGCAGAAATGCGCCGCATCGTAATACCCAAGCATTTCGGCAATCCGCTCGACTGACAGACTATCCAGCGACAGCAGCTCGTCCGCGCGCTTCATACGAAGCTGATTCCGGTAGGCCAGCGGTGCCAGCCCTCCGGTATACTGTCGGAACTGCTCCCGGAATCCGGTCTGTGACAGACAGCATTGCCGGGACAGCGCCGCCACATTGACAGGCGCAGCGGGATTCTTTTCGATCGCCGCAATTGCCCGTGCAATCGCGGCATACCGGCTCCCGGCCAGCTGCTCCCGCTGTACAGCATCGGCAAGCTCGGCCAGCAGGCGATAGAAGACCGACCGCAGACGGAGCCGATCCATCGAATGCTCCGCCATCTGCCAGAAGAGTGAGGTCAGCTCCTCATCGCACCCGAAGCGCATTGGCGGCAAAAGCAGCGGCTCCCCATTCACTGTCAGCGAAAAATCGATGACCACACCGGCAGTGGGAGCGCCGCCAGCCGACCGGGATTCATAACAGCTTCCGATCGGGAAGAACACGCCCTCGTTTTTGTACAATCGAAAGCGTTCGCCTCCTTCCACAGCATAATCTCTCTCACCGCCCGTCATCAGAAACAGAAGATTGTTTTTTCGCCCCTGGGCGCTGTATTTTGTCACCTGATCGGCCGGCCACCGGAGCGCAAAGGCCTGTAAGACAGGAATCTGCGGATCTGCCGCCGCCAGTTCATCAAAAGAAATCTTCATGCCGATCCTCCACAAAATGTTGATTTGTACAATTCAAATTCGTCTTTTATACATTGTATCACATTTCGCATGGGATTACAATAGTATTGTACCGATTCCGGTATCAAAAATCGATATTTTGCAAAGGAGCTGTTATCATGCGTGTTACTGTCTGGAACGAGTTTGAGCACGAAAAGACGATGCCAAATGTACAGGCAATCTATCCGAGGGGCATCCATGCCGTCATCGCCGATTTTGTCGGCAAGGCCGGTCATACCGTGCGTACCGCAACGCTGAACGATCCCGAATGTGGGCTGACCGAAGAGGTACTGGCTGACACCGATGTTCTCTTCTGGTGGGGCCATTGCCGCCACAACGACGTGCCGGATGATGTGGTAGAGCGGGTTGCCCGTCACGTTTATGAAGGCATGGGCCTGGTAGTTCTCCACTCCGGCCATATGTCAAAGATCTTCCGCCGTCTGGTCGGCACCCCCGGCCGTCTGAAATGGCGCGAATCCGGCGACAAAGAAGTTCTCTGGGTTGTTGAGCAGGGGCATCCGATTACCGACGGCATCGGGGAAAATATCATTCTGGAACAGGAAGAAACCTACGGCGAGCATTTCAATATCCCCGCTCCCGACGAGCTTCTCCTCATCAGCTGGTTCTCCGGCGGCGAGGTATGCCGCAGCGGCTGTATCTTCAAGCGAGGACGCGGTAAAATCTTCTATTTCCGTCCCGGTCACGAAACCGTTCCGACGTATCATAATCTGCAGGTTCAGCAGCTGCTCCTCAACAGCATCCCCTATATCACAACTCCCCGTAAAAACGACTATGGTTACGGACAGGTTCCGCCCGTTGTCCAATAATCATTCACACGAAAGGAAAAGCCTGTCCTCTTCGCAGGCCCGGTATGTATCATGAAAGATTTCCGCATTGGTGTCATCGGATGCGGCGGCATCGCCAACGGCCGTCATCTGCCTGAGTTAAGCACTGCCAAAGGGGCCGTTATTCACGCGCTCTGCGACATTGATCCCGCCCGTCTGGCGGCCGCAGGCGAAAAATACGGTGTTCCCGCCGAGCGCCGCTTTACCGATTGGCATGTGCTGATCGCCTGTCCCGAGGTGGATGCCGTCGACATCTGCACACCGAATGTTCTCCATGTTCCGATGGCCGAGGCGGCCGTCGCCTCCGGCAAGCCCTTTTGCTGTGAAAAGCCGCTCGGTATTTCCTATAAGGAAACCCTCCGTCTGAAGGCTGCCGCCGATGCGGCCTGCATCCCGGCGATGGTATGCTTCTCCTACCGTTTTCTTCCTGCCGTCCGCTATGCCCGCCATCTGGTCGATCAGGGTGCGATCGGCAATGTTATCAGCTTCTATGCCCAGTATTTCAAATCCAGCGCCTTCATGAAAGACCGCGGACTCGACTGGCGTTTTGTCGGCAAGGAGGCCCGCTACGGTGTTTCCGGCGATCTCGGCGTTCACATTCTCGATCTGGCTGCCTTTCTGTCCGGCGATGTCACCGAGCTGATTGCGGATCTTGGCATCGCTGTCAAAGAGAGAAAGCGGCTGGACTGCGATGAAATCGCTCCGGTCGAAACCGACGATTACTGCCATTTTCTCGCTCATTTTGATAAAGGTGCCTCGGCCACCTTCTCCATCACCCGCGCCGCCTACGGCAACACCAACCGCATCCGGGTGGAAATCTGCGGCGATTACGGTGCCATGCGAATGGATCTGAATCACAGCGACCGGCTGGAATTCTACACCGGCGGCATTCAGGCCGGCCATGCCATCGAAGCCATGGAAGAGATTGTCGTTCCGGAGGAATTCCGTACTTCGCAGATGCAATGCTTCGCCGATCTCCTGCACGGCAAGCCCGACCGCTATATCCCCACACTCGGGGACGGCGTCAAGCTCCAGCGGGTGTTGGATGCCATTCTTGAGTCGCATGATGCGCACGCCTGGGCCCGGATCTGATCTGTTTGTTACATTTCTGTGAACAATCTTGCATTCCTCTTGCGATCAAAGACCGATAAGCTTATAATGGAAGCAACATCACCATCACCGGAGGTATCCCATGAATCCCATCACGCTGACCTATGACACCGGGCTTGATCTGAAGCTGGATCTCTGGCTTCCCGAAGCCGAAAATCCCCCGCTTTTTGTCTATATGCACGGCGGCGGTATCGAAGCCGGAAGCCGCAAGGCTCTCAACGCCAACACGAAAATTCTGGTTTCCCACGGCATCGCTGTCGCCTCGCTGGATTACCGGATGTATCCCACGGCGAAATTCCCCGAATTCATCGAGGACTGCGCCAGAGCCATCGATTATCTCATGCACCTTGAGCACAGCTTCTCCCGCATCTATGTCGGGGGCTCCTCGGCCGGAAGCTATCTTTCGATGATGCTTCTCTTCGACAAGCGCTATCTTGCAAAGTACGCTCTGGATCCGCTGACCTTTGACGGCTGGATTCTGGATGCCGGACAGCCAACCGTTCACTACAATGTTCTGCGTGAGCGCGGCATGGATACCCGTCTGGTCCGTGTGGATGAAGCGGCTCCGCTCTGGTTCATCAATGAGGATTATGTAAAATCCGCGCCGGACGGCAAGTATCCGATGATCCTCAACATCTCCTCCAGCAATGATATCCCCTGCCGGCTGGAGCAGCTGAAGCTGCTGAACGTTACACTCCGCCACTTCGGCTGGCCCGAGGACCGTCTGCGGTTTGAATTCATGGACGGCTTCAAGCATTGCGGCTATACCGAGCTTCCGGTCTTCGCCGAAATGGTCGAAAGTATCATTCTGAACGGATAAAAACGCGCTCCATACAGAGCTATTTCATTACCATCATCAAGGAAAGGGACGAATCTGCGGATTTGTCCCTTTCGTCGTTTATTCCATGCTGTGCAGGCTTAGCAGGTATTATGAACAAAATCCTCCTGCCGGATCCGCGTCGGCCACAGGCGGAAAAAATCCATCAAAATCCGACCTCGGCTTTTCCTTGCAATACGCCCGGCTTAATGATATAATTATAAAATAGGAGGTGACCGTTCTGAAGAATGAAACACTCTATGTGCTCATGCAGCCGGAAACGCGAAACTCATACTGGGTGAACAATATCCGCGAGGGAATCCGTGAAGGTGCACGCGAATATCAGGATACCATCTGTGCTATTGATCTCTCCAAAACCGTCCCTGATCTGTCCGGGCGGTATGTGCTCGTAGTCGGAAGCCATAGCGGCTGGCTGGAAGCGGCAGTCGCTCAGCTCATGTGCTGCGGCGCACACCCTATTATTGTCAACGCCTGTATGCTGCCCGTTGGGCAGTTCCGATGCAGCGGCGTTGTGTTCGAACTGGAGGAAATGCTCGGGTACTGTCTGAAACTGCTCACAGCCGCAGGCCGCAGACGTTGTATGCTTCTTGGCGTGTACTCCGATTCGGTCACCGACCATGTAAAAGCAGAAGCCTTCACAAAGGCTGCGGTCGATTTTCGACCGGAAGATATTGTCTGGGCGCCCGGTCAGCTGGATGACTGTGTCGAAGCCTTCGCCGCCAAGCTTGAAGACTCCGGCTGTGATGCGGCCATATGTGCCAACGATACGGTGGCGGTCAGCCTCATCCGACATCTCACGGGACGGGGATTCGTCCTTCCGGACAGCCTCTACATCATCGGTATGGGCAATTCCTACATCGGTGCCAATCTGCGGCTGCCGCTGACCAGCGTCATGTTCGATTACCGCGAAATGGGCACTATGGCCGTACGGCTCTATCACAATCTCTGCCAGAGCCGGAGTACCTGCCATATGACGGTATCGCTTCCCTGCAGGCTTGTCGTGCGGGACTCCGCACCGCTTTCCGGCATCACGCTTCCGCCTCCCATGCCGTTGACGGTAGTGACGCCTCAACGGAGCTATTTCAACAGCGACGAAGTACAGAATATCATCCGAGTCGAAGCCATGCTGCAGGCATCCGATGCCGCAGACCGTGAGATCCTGTTCGGCCTTGCCCGAAATGAAAGCTGCGATGCCATCGCCGAGCGGCTCTTCTTCTCCGGAAGAGCCGTGCGCTACCGCCTGACCAACCTTGTCCGGCGTTGGGGCTTTGAAAATCGTGCCGCGCTTGAGGATGCCGTCAAACGCGCTGTACAGGCCGACAGATAAGCTGCGGCAGAATAATCCGCAAAGGAGAAAACTATGGTAAAATTTGAAACACTCACCTTCCCGGCTGCGGATATCGGTCCGCTGAATCCTATGCCGGACATCAAGAATGTCAGTTACATCCATGCGGGCTATGAGATGACGCCCCGCGTGCGTGAGGACGAGAAAATCTTTATCGGCAAGGGCATGATTCCTACCATGCTCCCCTATCAGCTGCAGGACGGCTACAACCGCGAGAAGCAGCCGCGCAGCTTCCAGGCGGCCATCGTGGAAAACGCATACATACGTGCCGTCTTCCTGCCGGAACTTGGCGGACGCCTTCGGTCTATCACAGACAAGGAAACCGGTGAAGAGCTGCTCTATGTGAACCCTGTCTGCCAGCCCGGCAATCTGGGGCTCCGCAATGCATGGTTCAGCGGTGGTGTGGAATTCAATGTGGGCATTAAGGGACACAATCCGCTCACCTGCTCGCCGCTCTATGCAGCGGTGGACGAAACGCCGGACGGCGAGGTGCTCCGCCTGTACGAATTTGAGCGAATCCGCGGTGTGGTCTATTCGGTCAGCGCGTGGTTGAAGGAGGATTCGAAAGCATTGTTCCTCCGATGCCGCATCGAAAACTGCACGGACGAAACAAAGCATATGTACTGGTGGTCGAACATTGCTGTGCCTGAGACAAAGGGGACCCGCGTTATCGTACCCGCCGACGATTCCTTCCTCAGCTTCTACAATGCCGATCACTATGTGCTCGACAAGGCGCCGATCCCGGAGCATGACGGCATTGATGTCAGCTATCCTTGCCGCATTCCGTCCTCGCGTGACTTCTTCTACAAGATTCCCGAAGCCTCCCATAAGTGGATCGCTTCCGCCAATGAGCAGGGACACGGTCTGCTGCAATGCTCCACCCGCCGTCTCTTCGGGCGCAAGCTGTTCGTATGGGGCATGGGTCAGGGAGGCCGCCACTGGAACGAGTGGCTTTCCGAGGAAGGCTCTGCTTATATCGAAATTCAGGCAGGTCTTGCACACACACAGCTGGAGCATATCCCCATGAAAGGCCGCGAGGTCTGGGAGTGGACGGAGGCTTATACACGGCTCGCCGGCGATCCCGCTGTACTGCATGGCAACTATACCGAAGCAGTTGAATCGGTAGAACGGTATATGCTCGATCGTGTAGGCGACCCGGATACGCTGTATTTCCCGGCGGATTCCTCTGTTACCGCCACGAAACAGATTTTGGCAGGCTCCGGCTGGGGTGCGATTGAGGAGCTGGTGCGCGGTGAGCGCATCAGCGCCACGCTGACATTCCCGGCAGCCGATGATTTGGAAACGGCTGAATGGCGTGATCTGCTCACAAAGGGTATCTTCCCATGCCCGGATGCGGACAGGGAACCCCAAAGCTATGTTTCGGGCAAGTTCTGGCTTAATAAGCTGGAAGCACTGCCGCAGCAGACCTGGTATTCGAAGCTGCATATCGGTGTCATCCGCTATGCGCTGTATGCATACGGTAATGACAACTTGGATGCGGTACGCGATGCCTTTCTCGAATCCGCCGCACTCTGTGAGAATCCGTGGGCACTGCGCAATCTGTCGATGCTGTACAAAAGTGAGTACAATCAGCCCGCCAAGGCGCGCGAATACATCCTCCGCGCATTGGCGCTGAAGCCCGGCTGCGTGACATTGATCCGCGAGACCGCCGCGCAGTTGACGGCAGACGGCAGCGATACGTTGTGGCTCAATATCTGCGAATCCCTCCCTGCCTCCCTGCAGGGAATCGGACGTGTGCGTCTCTTCCGTGCCATCGCTCTTCTTCACCTCGACCGGCTGGAGGAGGCGGCAGCAATTCTCAACAGCGATTTCGTCATGCCTGACATCAAGGAGGGCGAATTGTCCGTATCCTTCTACTGGTTTGAGCTCTACCGCCGCCTGTACGCGAAGGAAAACGGCATCGCATACGATCCCCACAACATGGCGCTCATCCGTGCGGCCGATGAAACCTATCCGCTGCCCAAGGCATTAGACTTCCGTATGCACTGATTCTGTACATCAAGCAGAAAGGATACTGACATGAGAATTCCAAGACCGTTTATTCCGCTCCGTGCACAAACCAACAATTACGAACATACGGTACACGTTATTGACCGCGACTGTACCATTGGTGTTGACGGCATGATTACCTCCATCAAATCGCAGGGTGTTGAGCTGTTGGCGGCCCCTATGCGCGTGGTTTGTATTGAGGACGGCGAGCTCGCCAATTGGGATATGAACTATCCCGAAAACGAGTCCGAGAGCTTCATCATGAACCGCTCCGACGAGGAGATCGTCATCTGCGGTGCAAAGCAGTCCGACCGCTTTATCATCAACACCTGCTTCTGTATCGACTATGACGGCTGCATCGACATCGACTTCAAGCTCATGACCCGCGGCAAGACAGTGGCACAGGTATTCGGCATCGCCGAGACCAAGCCCACGCTGTTCAAGCTTGACAAGCTCTGGCTGGAAATTCCGCTGAAGGCGGATGCCATGACGCTCTTCCACATGCATCCCAACTCCGCCATCTCGCTGGAGGACGGCACCGAGCGTCCCTTCACCAACATGTCCATGAGCGGCACCATCCCGATCCAGTCGGCAGCGATGCCCTTCAAGACGCTGCTGTGGATGGGCAACGAGGATCGCGGCCTCGGCTGGTTCGCGGAGAATGACCGCAACTGGCAGCCAGCCGATCCGAACAAGGCGATGGAATTCGTCCGCGACGGTGATACCATCATCCTGCGTGTGCATCTGCTGGACAGCCATCCCGT
>JAZNKS010000070.1:0-35367 GCA_045578725.1 Candidatus Flemingiibacterium sp. | reverse complement strand
ATCGGGAATCTTACGATTCCCGATTCCTGGTCTGAGTGACAAGACTTGAACTTGCGGCCTCTACCACCCCAAGGTAGCGCGCTACCAGCTGCGCCACACCCAGATATCCAACGCATAATATTATAGCACAGATGATTTCGTTTGTCAAGGGCTTTTTGAAAAAAATAAAACTTTTTTGAAAAAAGTCTGCATAGAATAGGATACAGAACCCGATTGACCGCCGTTCATATTTTAGCCGCAGGAATGTCACAGTTTTTCGTCGGAAAAGGAGGCAAAGGGGAAAAAATCAGCAAAAAAATTAAATTCATAAAACCTCGAATCGATTTTTGAAGTCTTATCTATCAGAAGAAGTATGTAAACATACCGTCACCAGCAAAACGCGCTTCTTTGATGACGAAATGAAGAATAAATCATGAATGAAAGGTTGGAACCATCCTATGCCAAGAATCAGACTCGGTCTCTGCAGCAGCGACAGCGATTATATTGCCCGGCTTGTCGATGCCCTGAATAAACGCTATGACAGCAAGCTGGAAATCATGACCTACACCAGCTTCGATAATCTGAATGAAAAGCTCAATGCGGGCCATCCCAATGTGGTAATCGCCGATCCCGAGGTTGTCCGCGGATTGGAGCTTACCGGCCGCTGCGCACTTGCCGTATTCTCGGACGATGCTTCGATCCGCACCATTGACGATGTCCGCGCCATCTGCAAGTATCAGAGTGTCAATGACATCTATTCCACAATCAACATGATGTATGCCGATGTCAATGACAATGTTACCTTCGGCCGCGGTGAAAAGAAGACCTCCATCGTTCTCTTTGCTTCCACCGGATCCGTCAAGACCGAGCCGGCGGCAGCCTTTGCCATGCACGCGGCGGCGCGCGGCAAGAGTGTGCTGTATTTCAGCCTCCGTCTGCTGGATGCATCCGAACTGTATTTTGGCGGCGAATCCGCCTTTACCTTTGATGATCTTCTTTACAAGATCAAGAGCGGCAACACCTCCTCACTGGCCCTGACCCTTGACAGCTGTGTCTTCAAGAGCCAGGGCGTGGATGTAATCCTCCCCTGCATCAATCCGCTGGATGTCCTGAGCATTACGGTTGACAATATCACGAAGATTTTCACTGAGCTTGCCGAAACCGGCCGTTATGACATCATCACCGCCGAGATCGATTTCGGCCTGGATGAGAAGTTTGAGAAGGCGGCAGCCCTCTCCGACTATGTCATTCTGACCACGGACGGAAGTGCGGTGACCAATCTGCGTATGCGGAAGCTGGCTGCTGCTGTTCCGGTCTGGGAAGGCGCCGAGCGCGCGGATCTGGCCCAGAAGCTCATGCTGCTTTACTGCCAGGACGGTGCGGCCTGCACGCCGGATACCTCCATCGAGATCTCTGTGCTTGACAGAATGCCCGCTTATGCCGGCAGCGACACCGCCGACACGCTTCGCCGGATGGCGGAATTCGGCGGATTTTCCAAGCTGCTGTAAGACCATATTATCCGTGAAAGGACGCTTCCGTCATGCGGGAGCGGGAAGAATGCCATGAACGAAAACGAAAACAAAGAACAGGAACAGGAAAGCAAGGATCCGGTTGTCCGGCTGACGAATGAACTGAAGAAAGAGGTTCAGCGCGAATACAGTCATCTTGAGGACGAACAGCTGAAGATGAAGATCAAGGAGCTGGTTGCGAAGAAGCGCCGCGAGGTATATATCTCGGTCGATCAGCAGATCCGCATTGAGGAGCGCGTCTACAGCTCCATCCGCGGCCTTGACATTCTGGATGAGATTCTGGCGGACGATACCATCACCGAGGTCATGATCAACGGCCCCGATAATATCTTCGTCGAGAAAAAAGGTCAGATCACCAAGCTGGATGCCAAGTTTTCCAGCGCAGAACGTCTGCGCGACATCATCAACCATATCGTCGGTGAGACCAACCGTGAGGTCAATGACAGCGAACCGATCGTTGATACCCGTCTGACCAGCGGTCCGGCCAAGGGCTCCCGTGTCAATGTCGTACTGCCTCCGATCTCGCTGATCGGCCCGGTTGTCACCATCCGTAAGTTCTCCAAGAGCCCGATGACCATCGAGCGGCTGATTGCCTACGGCTCCATCACGCAGGATATCGCCGATATTCTGGAGAAGCTGGTTCGTGCCCGCTACAACATCTTCGTGTGCGGCGGTACCGGTTCGGGTAAGACAACCTTCCTGAACGCGCTCTCCAACTACATTCCATCGACCGAGCGTGTTATCACCATCGAGGACTCCGCCGAGCTTCAGATTACCAATGTGCCCAACCTGATCAGCCTGGAAACGAGAAATGCCAATACCGCCGGCAAGGGTGAGGTTTCCATGAAGAGCCTCATCAAGTCCTCCCTCCGTATGCGCCCTGACCGTATCGTTGTCGGTGAGGTCCGCGGCGAAGAGGCGATGGATATGCTTCAGGCGATGAACACCGGTCATGACGGCTCGCTGTCCACCGGCCACGCCAACTCCGCACGGGATATGTTCTCCCGACTGGAAACGATGGTTCTCCGCGGAAGCGCGGACGGACTTCCGCTCCCCGCTGTACGCGCCCAGATTTCGTCGGCGCTGGATATCATTATCCATCTGTCCCGTCTGCGCGACCATTCCCGTAAGGTTATGGAAATCAGCGAGGTTACAACCATTGACCCGATTTCCGGCGAGATTCAGCTCCGACCGCTCTTCAAATTTGAGGAGGACAAGGAGCTGAGCAAGGTTGACAAGGTTGTCGGTTCGCTCAACCGGACAAAGAACCGGATGACGAAAAAGGGCTATCAGAAGCTCCGTGCAGCCGGAATTGAGATCGAATCGTTCGAGCCGCTTGCCACGGACGAGGATGAGGAGGAGATATAATTGGCTAAAAAAGAACAGAAGGTAAAGCGCAAGGGCCTGCTCAGCAATGCGGTAGACTACGATTTCCTGGACTACTACATTCCGCTGAAGGACGGAAAGCCGATCCGCACGGCCAAGCAGGAAGCGCAGCGCCTCAAGAACAAGAGAATCCTGTGGTTTGCCATCGGCGCGATTGTCTGTGCCGTTGCGGCGTGGATTTTCTTTGAATTCATCCCGGCCTGCATTGTGATCGGCATCATCGGCGGTTTCGTATTTGTGCCGCTCCGTGAAAAGTCGGTCATCGCCAAGCGCAAGAAGGTTCTGAACGTTCAGTTCAAGGAGTTCCTCACCTCGCTGGCGACCTCCATCAGCTCGGGCAGCAACACGCAGCGCTCCATTGCCGCCGCGTACAAGGATATGACGATGCAGTTCTCGGCCGAGGCGGACATCACCAACGAGGTCGGCATCCTGATCATCGGTATGGCCAACTCGCTGAAGCTGGAGGATCTTCTTACGGATTTTGCCGAGCGCAGCGGTATCGACGATATCCGCGACTTCGCATCGGTCTTCATGATCAGTAACCAGCGAGGCGGCAACCTGGCCGATGTCATCAAGAACACCGTCAAGATCATCAACGATAAGGTTGAAGTCGAAATGGAAATCGAAACGATGGTATCCGGTCAGAAGCTCGAACAGAATGCCATGCTGGTTATGCCGGTCGTATTCGTTGCTCTGCTGAAATCCTTCGGTGAGGGCATGGTGGATCTGTCATCTCCCCTCGGCATTATCGCCATGATTATTGCGCTGGTGATGTTTGCCGTTGCTTACTTCGTCGGCAAGATCGTTCTGAATATCAAGGTTTGAGGTTGACGTCATGATTGATAAGTTAAAATATGTATTTTTCGGAATCTACGGCGTCATGCTGCTGATCTACATTCTCGGATCGGCCATCGGAGCCTCCAAGGTCAAGGAATATTCGAAGGTGGAGCTGGTTGCCAAGAATCCGCTGAATGCTCTCTGCGGTATTGGCTACTTCCTGCTGGCGCTGGTCGGTTATTCCTACACCTCCAAGCTGGATCTGGACCGGATTGATATGTGCCGGATCCTGCACGGCCAAAAGGATGCCGCTGTGATCTACCGTGTCAACGTGGCACAGAAGGTATCCGCCGTATATATTATTGTAATGATTTCCATGCTGCTCTATCCGATCAGCGGTGAAATTATCATGCTGGCGCTCGGCGTTCTGCTGGCAGTCGGCATCTATGCAAGCATCGACAGCGATATCGTCAATGCATGCGGCAAGTTCAAGGAAGATATCCTCCGCGACTTCCCGGCTGTGCTTTCCAAGCTCGCGCTTCTGATCAACGCCGGCATGACCATGCGCAACGCATGGACCGAGGTTGCCAGACGCGGTGAAGGCCGGATCTATAAGGAAATGCGCCAGACGCTCGTCGATATGTCGAACGGTGTGTCGGAGCGTGAAGCGTATCTTGCTTTCTCCGACCGCTGCGGCGTTCCGGAGGTCCGCAAATTCGCGGCAACGCTGGTTCAGAACCTGGAGCGCGGTGTATCCGAGGTCGCACAGTTCCTCATTGACGAGAACGCGGCCGGCTGGGAGCTCCGCAAGCATATGGCAAGACGTGCCGGTGAGCGCGCCAAGGGCCTGCTGCTGATCCCGATTCTCATCATGTTTGTCGGTATCTTCGTGCTCATTCTTGTCCCGATGCTGGGCAACATGGGATATTGATATCCCACTTTACTACCTGATTCCTGTTCCGGTATCTGTGCCGGGATGTGAATAACTCTCTCAATTATATCATTTTGAGAAATACCTGCGAAAGGAGGTAACATAAAATGACGAATCTTATCCGCAGAGCATACATCTCCACCAAGAGTGCTATGCTTCGTTTCAAGGAGGAGGACCATGGCGACACCACCTTTATCGCGATCATCATCGCAATCGGTCTGGTACTCGCTCTGGCTGTTGTCTTCCGTAAGTCCATCGGCGATCTGTTCAGCTCGCTGTGGAACAAGTTTGTTGTAGGCGGTTCTACCGGTCAGGTTGATACCGGTGCAGTCGGAACCATGGACAATCCTTTCCCGAACTGATTCTGCCTCAATTTCTATCTCAAAAAGGAACGTTGGAACTATGAAACTTCTGCTCGACAAACCCAATCAAAGCACACAATCCCGTGTCTCGGAGAAATCCTCTCCCGGCGTGGCGCTTGTGGAGGCTGTTGTTATACTGCCGGCCGTATTGGTCTGCATTTTTGCGCTGATCTTCGCGGCACTTTGGATGGGAGAGTCGGCAGCGCTCGAGAGCGCCGTCCGGCGAGGCGCGATCTACGCCTCCCGGCTGGTCTCCGATCCCCAGTACGACACGGTCACCGCCTCCGCACAAGGAGGCGGTCTCGTGCCGGACTTCACAACGGACAGCTATCAGTTCAATCAGATGGCATCCGTCAAGCCCTACCGCTATCTTTTCTTCAATAAATCCGATTATGAGGAAAAGGTCTGCGCGTATGTGGACAACATTGTAAAGAATTCCTTTATCGGCGTGAGCGGTGTAACCATCGGGGACGCCGAATACGAGCAGGAGAACAAGATCCTGTTCCAGAATATCACCATCCGCGTGAAAGCCACCTACCAGCTGCCCGGCGTATTCAAAACCTTCGGGCTGGATCAGCTGCTCGACTATGAGGCGCGCGTCAAGATGACGATCAACGATCCCGATGAATTCATCCGCAATGCGGATCTCGTCGTGGACATCGTGAGCGATGTCATGGAAGCGCTCGGATGGGACAAAAAACTTGAAAATCTCGGCAACAGCATCTCGGAGAAATTCAGTAAGATCTTTGCCTTTAAGGATAAATTATTCAGCTGACACCGGTTGACCCGATACCGGGCGGCCGTTTGGAAAGGACGCAAATCACTATGGATTTTCGCAATAACCGCTTGCTGCGCGGCTCCATTTCGATGATGCTCATCGTCATTCTGATTCCGATGATGACGCTGAGCGCGCTGATCGTGGATGTGTCGCGCATCAATATGGCAAAGGGAATGGTTTCCAGCGCGGGCGACCTCGCCATGAACGCGGCGCTGACCAATTATGACAGTGTGCTCAAGGATGTCTACGGTCTTTTTGCCATGTCCCAGACCGAGGACGATCTGCGCAATAATGTAATGGATTATTTCACCGATACGCTTGTCCAGAATGATATTGTATCGGAGGAGGATGCGGGCGATTATATCAATCAGCTTCTCGATTCGGTGTACAGCTATCTGGTTGTTGAGGATCGGGATGCAGTCGATTTCCTGCAGATGGACGTCGATACCGACACCTTTGAGGCGGCGGGCGTCGGCGGAAGCCAGCTGAGCCAGCCGGCGGTTCTGAAAAAGCAGATCGTCGAGTACATGAAATACCGTGCGCCGATCAACATCGGCATGAGCTTCATCGATGCGCTTTCTTCCTTCGGAAGCATCAGCAAGCAGGGTGAGGTCGTTGACAAGCAGGTCAAGGCGACGGAGAAGACCCAGGATATTCAGAATGCTCTTCACGAAGCCTATGAATATATGGTAGAATACGATGAGTATTATCTCGGCACCCGGAAAGAACCCGGTGTTCCGAATAATATGATTCCCAGACAGTACGGCGCGTATATTACCGGCGATGCGATGAAGAATACCTTCATCGAGATCAATACGCTCCTGCAGTGCTATGTAATTGATACCTTTACGATTGTGCCCGAGGTTCCGGAAAAGGGTTATAAGTATAAGTATTTCGATTACTGCATCGAAAAACTGGAAGATGATGATAATGGTCAGGACAGCCGCTACAAGAAGGCCGCTGATGCATTCAAGTCCTTTATCTATAACGGATATACTTTTCGTGCCCTCAGCGACTTTGTGAAGGGAAGCTCCAAGCTGCAGGGGGAATACACCTTTGTTGACGATGTACTGGAAGCTGTAAAGCTGCTTCGCGGTCTGGAAACGGAATATGTCGATGGTATTGCCGAGATGGAAGCAGATATCGACGAGCTGAATGAGATGGTAGATTACTATCAGACGATGATCGCCGAACTGGATCCGGAAGACGAAAACTACGAAGATAATCTGAAGCAATACCAGAAAAAGCTTGATAACGCCAAAGAAGAAGCCAATACGGAAATTCCCGCAATTGAAGCGGATATAGCGGAATATGAGCGGATATACCGATCGGTAACGGTTGAGTACACCGCCTTTGTGGATCTGTATACCGAGCATATCAATAAGATGGTCCTTGACAAGCAGGATGCTTATGGACAGTGCAAGGTGAAAATCGATACGGTTGCCAAGAATCTGCTCCCTATTTCGACTACGCTTATCAATATGCTCGGTCTGCTGAAAAAGGCGGATTCGGCTCTCGGAAGAGCGCTGGATGAAGTGGATGCGTTCGATGCCAATCTGAAGTCGTGGGAGTCCAGTGCAAACAGCTACGGCGAGGATGACAGCTTTGCCGAAAGCCAGAAGGCGGAAATCGATTCGCTCCGCAATCTGTACGACAAAACGAAGATTCAGAGCCTTCGTACCGAGGTGCAGAATATGCGCTCGGAGCTGCAGCTCTATTTCAATTATCTCTGCAACGCGACGAAGATTCATTACGGCGGCAAAGCGATTCTGGCGATCCAGAACATGGATATGCTGCTGGAAGCGCTCGGCGCGATGGATAAGGAAGCCAGAACCGCTTATACCGAGGAGGAAGCCAAGCAGAGCTTTGATCTCGTTGCCTGCATCAAGCCGGCGGATTTCAAGGATCTTGCCGCCAACAAAAACGATACGGCAGGTTATCAGGTGTTCACATTGCTGGCACCGCCCTGCTGTGATTATGCCGGTTCTCTGGCGGCCGCTTTCTACAATCAGAAGCCGGCCGGTACCTCCACAACCGTGAAGGCCGGCGATGAAGAAATCAGTGAAGACGATTACGATAATTTCAAAGGCGAAGTCGCAGGGCAGGATTACGGAAGCGGCTCCGACGGAGAAACCGCTCCCGACGGTACCAGCCTCAAGGATATCTACGGCTATACATACAAAGGCAAGTCGCTGAAGGCGGTCGGTACTCCGAAAGATGAGTCGATCTCCAAGGTGGACTCGGAGAATCCCTCCAATACCACCGAAGCCCAGAAGAGTCTGCTGGATACGATTCTCAGCGGTTTGAAATCCGCTCTTGAATCCGGACGTGACAATATTTATGTCATGGAATATGTCTTCAGCAACTTCTCGCACAATACCAGCTATCAGGCGATGGTTGCGGACAAAACCGATGCGGAGCTCAACCTTGTCAACGCAGCCGGTAAGATCAAGGAATTCTACAATGCCAACAAGGGTGCCGTACCGGAAACGCTTTCCGATGTTCCGCTGAATGACGATTATGCTTACGGCGCGGAGATCGAATACATTCTCTACGGCAATGCCAGCGCAGAAAAGAATGTAACGACAACCAAGGCGATGCTGTTTGCTATCCGGTTTGTCTTCAACACCGTCTTTGCTTTCACCGATTCTTCGATCAAGATGCAGGCAAAGGCAATCGGTGCGGCCGTTCAGGCGGCAACGCTCGGCGTTGTTCCGGCACCGCTGGTTGCGGCGCTCTACCAGATTGCGCTGGCAGCGGCCGAAACAGCTATTGACCTCCAGCAGCTTTCGCTGGGATGCGGTGTGGCGATTGTCAAGACGCGCGATACCTGGATGCTCGGAACGGGCGGTCTGAAAACCATTGCCAAGGATACCGTGAAGGAAGTAGCCGGTGAAGCCATCAATCGGGTTGCGGCGGCGATTTCCGGCGGTCTGCAGAAGCTGGTGGACTGCGGTGCGGATAAGCTGGACGATGCCATCACGGAAGTCAAGGGCGACCTCGATAATCTGACAAAGAAGAAAATCGAGGAGATACTCGACAGTATGGTCGCCAAAGCGACAGGCGAGATCGAAAACGGGCTCAATCAGCTGATGTTTATCGACGATGCTTCCGCCAATCTGTCGGCGAAGGTCGATGAGATTTTCAATACGGTTTACAGCTCGATTGACTCGTTTGCCAGCGATGCCATCGCCGAATGCGGTGTGAAGGGCATCGATTCCGCTGTCAACTCCCTGCGCGATCTGCTGAAGACGGAGCTTGACAAGGTCAAGAGTGAAATCAAGACCCGTCTTGGCAAGGTGACTACCGAGAATTTCTACAGCGAGATTGTTTCGGCTATTCAGGAGCTGAAGCAGACCGTTGCCAACAAGCTTGGTGAAGTTGTGGAGAGCATGACCGGTAAGGTTGCCGATCTTGCCAAGGGCGTCGTTTCGGATGTTCAGGGCAAGCTGAACGGCTATATCGGCAAGAAGACCGATGAAGCACGCGATAAGGCTGTCGAAACCACCAACGAATACATCGACAAGCTGTTCCCGGCCGAAAAAGGTACTTCCGCCGCCGTATCCGGTGATGTGACCGCCAACAAGAACAAGGGCGTTGTCATTAAGTTTGATTATGACGATTATCTCCGCCTCTTCTTCTTTGTCGGCATGGTATTCAATTCGGATGCCTATATGTCCCGGATTGCGACGCTGATCGAATCGAATATCAAGAATGCGCCCGACGGCTCGTATCTCAAGCACAAAGCCGGAAGCGGATTCACGATGGATAAATCCTACACCTACGTCCGCATCAAGGCGGATATCTCGCTGGATATGCTGTTTTTGAAGATGGATATGTTCAAGCCCTTCATCGATGAGGTGAACGATGAGATCCTTCTGGCTTCCCCCAGCGAAGACGAGGCCAATCTGATCGATGCCGAAAACAAAATGCAGTTTACCTACCGCAGCGTCATGGGCTATTGATGCTGTGTGAGGTTGCCCATCCCAATTCATAAGAAGGGAAGCGTTCACCCGGATTTTCAGGGCGGGCGCCAGTCAAAGAAGCTATGAAACATTTTCTGCGTGCCCGTAAGCCGAAGGCATCGCGCGGCTCGCTTACCATTGAAGCTACCGTCACTCTGCCGCTCTTTATCATTGTCATTCTGGCGGTGCTGAATTTCATGAACTATTGCCGGATCCAGGCGATGATGTCATCGGCTGTCGATACGGTGGCCAAGGAATTCTCGCAGTATTGCTATCTCTATGAGATGACCGGCCTGCGCCGTCTGGAAAACAAGATGACGGAAGCCGGAAAGAGCAGCGAGGGCACTCTGAATACGGTAATCGGCTCGATGGATGCCATGTTCGGCGCTTTCGAGAACGGCAAGACCAGCGCCTCGGCGGTTACCGACAGCATCAAGGCCGGTGATGTGCAGGGTGTGATGGACAATCTGCAGGGCTTTGAGGGAACCGCTACCGAGATTGCCGCCCAGTATGATATCATCAGCGGCGAGGCGGCTGCGATTGCGGCCGATCCCGGTGCCTTCATGAAGAGCTTTGCCGCGCTGGCCGGATCGAAGGTCACCAATTACGCCAAATCCCAGCTGATTGCCGCGCCGCTTGCCAAGGCATTGGTTGTCAAGCATTTCGGCGATAATGCGGCCCAGGCTTCGGCCAAGCTGGAATCGCTCGGCGTGGTGGACGGTCTGGACGGATTGAATTTCCGATTATCGACCCTCTTTTCACCGACCAGTCCGGACGATGTGGAAATTGTCTGCTTCTATAAGATCAAGGTCATCAATCCCTTTGCCGAGAATGGCGAGGATGAGATGGTGCTCTCCAAGGTGGCACGTACACGCGGCTGGCTGGGCGGCGACGATCCCGATCGGGTAACACCGAAAAAGGAGGAGGAGCCCAAGACCGAGGAGGAAGAAGAGGAAGAGAAGGAAGAGGAGTTCAGCATCTGGCAGATCGCGCCCTCTGCGGCACGCGGTGAATACATCACCTCCCAGGAAAAGAAAATGGCGCAGTCGCAGGGCGCGTACTCCGCTTCCAAGTATTACGATTCCTACTACAATACCAACGGACAGAACAAGTTTGTTCAGTATGTTTCGATCGATACCTTCAGCCAGACCTATTCGAACGATGTCAATGCGGCGGCCAACAGTCTGTTCAACAAGCTGTCCAAGCTTGACACCAACACATCGGCGCTGAAGGAAGAGATCACCGTTACCGATCCGAGCGGCAACAAGACTACGGTCAACAGCCCCAAGGGAACGCGCACTATCGAGCTGGTTGTCATTCTGCCCGACAATACCAGCGCCCAGTATGAGGCCGATCTGAAGGCCAGGATGGCGGAAAAAACCGAAGGCTTCGGCGACAATTACACCATCACTTATGTGCACGGCTACGGCGATTCGCCGATTCCTGGCGCGGCGGCGGAGGGCGGCGAATAATATGCTGTATGCTCTCTTTGTGCTGATCGCCGCGGCGGCTGTCTTTGGAGGAATGGTCCTTCTGAAGCCGTTCCTTGGCGAGGGGAAGACGCTGATTCAGTTCTTCCGAACCCGTGAGATGCTGATTCTGTATGCTGTCGGTACGGCTGCCTGTATCGCGGCGGGAGAATGCCGGTTGGTTTATTCCGGCGGCAACTTCCAGAGCACGCTTCTGAACACCCTCTGTATGGCGATGCTGTTTGCCATGGCAATTTCGGATGCCAAGCTGATGCGGATTCCCAACAGCCTTTGTCTGGCCGGGCTCGGCATCGCGCTGATCAAGCCGATTGCCTATCTGGTGCTTGCACCGGATCAGATTCTCGCCGGTCTGCTTGCGATGCTGGTCGGCGCCGCCTTTGCGGGCGGTGTCTTCCTGCTCTGTGCGCTGATCAAGCCGGGCTGTGTCGGGATGGGGGACGTGAAAATGTTCGGCATCATCGGTCTGCTGTACGGGCTTGCCCACAGCTTTGTGCTGGTATTCTTCTCGCTGATTTTCATGCTGATAGTCGGCGTGGTTCTTATGCTTTTCAAAAAAGCCAATCGGAAAACCGAGCTTCCCATGGCACCTTACGCCGCGGCCAGCTGTTTTCTCGCTATGATTTTAGGTGTCATCTGACAGGAGGAAGATTATGAGACTCATTGCTATTGTGCTGTTTATTGCCCTGGGCGTCGGAGCGCTTGCGATCACGATTTCCAATGACGCCGCAAGGGTGAGCAGCTACGAAACGGCACTCGCTAAGGCACGCGATTATGCACAGCGCGGTCTGGCTTATCCGTCCGCCAACGCTTATGTGGAAGCGCTCGGCGTTTACAACGGAGATTTTGATGTCGCGGTGGAATATGTGGAGCAGCTGAAGCTGGTGGATATGGGTATGTATCTGTCCGGTCTGAAGTCGCTGATCAAGAACTTCCCCGACAAGGCTTACAGCTATGAAAATCTGGCGCAGTATTATTATGACAACAACGGCTTCTCCAAGGTTCTGGAGATCGTCAATCAGGCCGCTGCTGCCGGTGTGCAGAGCGAAGGTCTGACCAATTTCCAGAAGAGCGTGAAGTATGAATTCCGTTCGGTTGCCAGCGGTTTTACCGAAGCCAGCAGCTTTGTCAGCTTCTATTCGATTGTCAAGCGCGGCGGCTACTACGGCATGATCGACTATATGGGCAACATCTATCTGCAGCCCAAGTACGATGCGGTCAGCTGGCCTTCCAGCGGATACATTCCGATCTCGGTTGACGGCGAGGCATATTTCGTCAATCAGGCCGGCCACAAGGTTCAGCAGACCAGCGGCAAGGTCGAATGGATCGGTACCTACAGCGGCGGCCACTGCGCGGTCCGGCAGAACGGTAAATACGGCTACACCGACAACCAGCTCAATCTTCCCGAAAGCTTTGACTACGATTACGCGGGTGCATTTGCTTCCGGCGTAGCGGCGGTTCAAAAGGGCGGCAAGTGGGCACTGATCGGCAACGATCTGTCCATGATTACCGAATTCGTATATGATGATATCCTGCTGACCGAATTCGAAACCTGCATCTCGCACGGCGTTATCTTCGCCAAGCAGAACGGTTCCTATATTATGCTGGATGCGACCGGCGCCCGGATCGGTGACGGAAGCTATGAGAAAGCCCATCCCTTTGTCAGCGACCAGCCGGTCGGTGTCATCGAAAAGGGGCAGGTCAAGCTGATTTTCACCGATGGCAGTACCTTTACAAGTGAGGAGCTGGATCTGTCCGGTGTCAAGGATGTCAAGGCCTATACCAACGGTATCGCACCGGCCTTTGACGGTGAAAAGTGGGGCTATATCGACCATCTCGGAAAGTTTGTCATCGAACCGCAGTTTGATGACTGCCGTTCCTTTGACGGCCGCGGCATTGCGGCAGTCAAGCGCGGCGATGTCTGGCAGTACATTCAGCTTCTCGGTTATGTCAACGGCTGAGTTCTGACATGAAACGGTTTTCTGCAAAAAAAATCCTGCTCCTTGCCGGCGTGATCGCGCTGGTGATGGTTCTGATCGGCATCGTGCTGATTCCCTCGACGGCACGCTTCTCACGGATCCGGGATCAGCTGGCGCTCGGTGAGCGCTATCTGGCCGAATTCGATTATGAAAGTGCCATTCTCGCCTATGAAAAGGTGCTGGAGATTGACCCGAAGAATGTGGAGGCCTACATCGGCCTGGCACAGGCCTATATAGCCTCGGGGGATAACGACACGGCGATCCGTCTGCTGCAGGAAGGCTTTGGGCTGACCGGCGACCGGCGGTTGGAGGAAATGCTCCGCGCCATCGGTGCCGACATTCCGGATGCGAATGGCGATGAAGCTCCTTCCTGGTCAAGGGAAGATCCGGTGGTCTTCGGCGATCCCTGGCTGGAGGGGAAATTCCGCGAATGGTTCAACCGTCCGACCGGTGAATTCACGCAGGACGATCTTGATCAGATTGAGTCGCTGGTTATCGTCGGCGATGATATCTTCATGATCAATATGCGGAGCCTCGACGGGGAAGAACATGACGGTTATCCGTACATTGAATCCCCGAAGATGATCAAATTCGATCTGACGGCCAATCTTCCGATTTTAGAGCGGTGCCCCAATCTGATGGAGCTGATGCTTGACTCCTGCTCTCTTGAAAAGCTTGACGGCGTCGAACGCCTCGAAGCGCTCTGGATGCTCCATCTGAATCGTAACCGTATTTCGGATATCACACCGATTTTCAAAACCCAAAACGTCACAACGGTTGATCTTACCGACAACAAAATCCGAAGCATTGACGGCATTTCGGCAATGAGCCAGCTTTCGGGAATCTATTTGACGGGCAATCCCGTCGAAGATTTCTCGGAACTCGGGACAATGACCTGGGTATGGGATATGGCGCTGGAAGCCGGTTCGGAGGTCAAGGTGGATGCCTCGGTGTTTGCCGGAATGGATAGCCTGTACTGGCTGAGGCTGACCGGCGAAGGCTTTACCAATCTTTCGGGGCTGAAGACGGCACCGAAGCTGGTCGGCCTGTTTATCACGGACAATGCCGATGAGGATTACAGCTTTGTCGGCGAAATGACAGGGCTCGAGGATCTGACGCTGGACGGATGCGGCCTGACGGATATATCCTTTATAGTAGGCCTTGATAATCTGGAATATCTGTCGCTGGACGATAATCATATCCGGGATATCAGCCCTCTTGCAGGCCTTGATAAGCTTTGGCATGTAACACTCTCCGGCAATCCCATCACGGATTTCACACCGGTTTCCGGCATTGAATCTGTTCTCAAATAAACATGGAATGATTTACTTGAAAGGATGATATACATGAAATTCACGCATCAGATCAAGGGCATGGATGCCTACCTTGCGGCCGCTATCGATATCGGCGACAACATTGATATGACGACTTACGGTATGCTGGCAAACAACAGCGCATCCCTGCCGGAGCTGCTTCCCCTTACCATTACGCATTTAGACGGTGAGATTGAGCTGAAATACCGCATTACCGGCAAAAAGAGTGCCCGCAATTTCTTCTCCTTCTCGCAGAGCCGTTCCAAGGTACTCGGCTTTCTGAACGGAATCATCGACATTCTGGAAAAGGCGGAGGACTATCTGATCTCCCCCTCGCAGATTATGCTGGATGTGGATCTGCTGTATGTGGATCCCGTCAAGGTGACTCCCTGCCTGATCTGTCTGCCGGTTGAAAGCGCTTACAACGGCCGTTTTGACTGCGAGGAATTTTTCTGTGACCTGATGCGCATCATCAAGTGCGGTGATGCAACGAAGGGACAGGATGATGTTGTCATCATGAAGATCCGCAGCTTCCTCTTCGACCACAAGACCTTCGAGCTTTCCGAGCTGAAGGCGCTGCTGGAATCGCTGAAGAATGATGTGCCGATCAACAAGGTTGTCATCCAGAACGGCGGCGTTTCCGAAACGCCGGTTGTGACCAAGGATGTCCGTACCGATTCTGTATCCGCGCCGGCCGATATTCCGATTTCGGTATCCGTGCCCCCCGTTACCAAGGATCCCGAGCCGGAGGAAGAATCGTCCAAGGGCGGAAGCGATCTCTTCAAGAAGTTTCTTGGCGGTCTGCGCTCCGGCAGAAAGGCAGAAAAGGCAGAGGCGGAAGAATCCGCATCCTCCACGCCGATTGTATCCGATCTGGCTGCTGCCCTTCAGCGCATGAACGGTGAAGCTCCCGCAGAAGCACCTAAGGCCGCACCGAAGCCGGTTGTCAACCAGACGCCCGTTTCCAATCCGGTTGTTGTCAACCATACGCCCGCACCCGCACCCGCGCCGGCTCCCGCACCTGCTCAGCCGGTTCACCGCGAAGAGCCGATGCCGACCAATCCCGGCGCAACCGTAATCGACGGCGACGATGACGGTGAACTTCCGGGGATGGCTTATGTGGAGAATGTGCAGAACCATCAGCGCACCTATATCAGCGAGAGCATCAAGGTTACCCGTATGCGCGGCATGGGCGAGCTCGTTATCGAAGACGGCCACATCAGCTCCAATCATGCCCGCATCTACAAGAACGGCGGACGCTTCTTCATCGAAGATACCGAATCGGCCAACCACACCTATGTCAACGGCAATGTCGTTGTCCCCGGTCAGGATGTCGAGCTTCACAACGGTGATGAAATCCGTTTCTGGAAGATCGCGTTCTACTTCGGAATGGAATAATCGGGAAGGGCTATCATGCAGGACCAGCATATCCTGGACAGTACCTATCGGATTATCCGGGAATACAGCTCGGGCGGCGGCGGTGTTGTTTATCTGGCCTACCACACCCGGCTTGAAAAAAATGTTATTGTCAAGAAGATCAAGTCCGAGGTCAAGGATAAGCTTCATATCCGTGCCGAGGCGGATCTTCTGAAGAATCTGCACCACACCTATCTGCCGCAGGTATACGATTTCATCATCGAAAACGGTGAAATCTATACGGTCATGGAATTCATCGAGGGCGAAACGCTTCAGAAGAAGTTGGAAGCCGGCGTGAAATTCCGGCAGAGCGATATTGTAAAATACGGAACCCAGCTTGCCGAGGTTGTGAAGTATCTTCACAGCCGCAAGCCGGCGATCATCCACCGCGACATTGCCCCCGACAACATCATCATCACGCCAAACGGCGACATCTGCCTGATCGACTTCAATGTATCGTTCAGCGCAGATGAGGAAAAGGGGCCGCGTGCCCATAAAGACGGCTATTCTCCGCCGGAGCTGTATGTGCGCGCCGCAAAGAAACCGGCCGCTTCCAAGGCTGCAGCACCGGTCAAGGGCTCAACCGTTATGGATGTGCCGTCAGCGGCCGACAAGACCGTTATCGATGAGGGTACGATCATCGATAAGACGGTTATGGATGACAAGACGGTCATTGACAGCGGTACGATCATCGACCGGACGATTGTGGATGATAAAACCGTGATCGATGACGGTACCATTATCGATCAGTTGGCTGCGGATGATAAGACTGTGATCGACACGGCACCCATAGCACCCGCACCGGCAAAGATGACAACGCAGATTCCACCCGCCGCAGGCCGCCTCTCGGTGGACGAGCGGGCGGATATCTACAGTATCGGCGCCTCGCTCTACGCGCTGGCGGTCGGCGAGCCGCCGAAACGTGCAACCGAAGCGCAGTCGTCTATTCCCGAAAAGGCGGCTGAATCGCTCGGCGATGCGCTGGTAAAAATCATCAACAAGTGCATTCAGCTGGAGAAGAGCAAGCGCTATTCTTCGGCGGAGGCTCTGCATAAGGCTTTTGTCAACATCCGGAAGATCGACAGCCGCTACCGCAGGCTCCGCAGACGGTATACCGTCGCATCCTGCCTTACGGCGATTGTGCTGGCGGTATCCGGCGTGACAGCGGTACAGGGCTACCGCACCATGCAGGTCGAAAGGCAGGATGCCTACGAATCCCTGATTCTGCAGGCCAATGAGGCCCGCACGGCCGGATTGCTTGAGGAGGCGCTCGCTTTCTGTGATGAGGCCGAACGGCTTTATCCGGAGAAGATTGCGGTGGAGCGGATCCGCGCGCTGGTGGATTTTGATCTCGGCAATTACGCCGAAGGATTGACCCGCGTACTGGACCGTGCGAACCGCGGTGTGTCGGACGGCGAGGAGTACCGTGATTTTGCCGATCTGCTCTACTGCGGCGGTCTGTGTGCGTTCAACGATGACCGTCTGGACACAGCTGTGGAGCTTCTCGGTGAGGCGCTGACCTACAACCGCGACAATACCGAGTATTACTGTGACTACGCGATCGCGCTGGCACGGTCCGGAAAGGATGATGCCGCCCGGGAGATGCTGGCGATGGCGATACAGATTCAGGGCAGTGAGGATGACCCCCGGATTTATCTGGTCAAGGGTGAAATCGGCTACCTCGATAAGAACATCGAGGAGGCTACTGTCAACATGAAGCGGGTTCTGGAAACCAGCACCATTCCTTATAACCGCTACCGCGCCTATATGCTCTGCGCGGATATCTGTGCGGAAAGCGGAGCGCGTGACCGTCTGACGGACGGTGTTGCCATGGTCGAGGAGGCGCTGGAGGAGTTCCGCGATAAGGGCTATCTCTATTCTCTCCTGCTCGCACATGCCGATCTCAGTGCACAGGCGGCACGGAGTGATGCGGCGATTTCGGATACATACTACGCGAAGGCGGCCGCAAGCTATGAGCAGCTGATCCGCGAAAACCGCGCGGACTATACGCTCTATCTCAATGCGGCGCTGGTGGAATCCGAGCGCGGCTCGCTGTCGGTATCCGATATGTATCTGGATACCCTGATGCAGCAGTATCCCGACAATTATCGCGCGTATAAGCTTCGCGCTCTGTTCATTGCCGACTATCAGAACAGTCTGCTGGTCGCCAAGCGGGATTACAGCGAGGTTTACGAGTATTACACCAAGGCGGCGGAGGCCTATGAGAAGGAATGTCAGCGTGTCAGCGGCTTCTTCGATCCGGAGATGCAGATGCTGGAGCAGCTGATTGACGATCTCAAAGCCAACGGCTGGCTGGATAACTGAAGGAGGATGAAGCCATGGATTTCACACCCGGTGAAATGATGTTTTACGGCGGGCTGGCACTCGGTGCCCTCGATCTGATTGTCATGCTTCTTCTGGCCATCGGTAAAGCGGTGTCCTCCCGCAAGCTGGAAAAACAGCTGAATCAGGAATATTTCCAATAAGCAGGCATCAAAAAAAGCTGAGGCATTTTGCCTCAGCTTTTTTGCTTTCGGTTTTGCTTTTCTTCCATCTGCGCCCGGTATTTTTTGCCGACCTCGGGGGTGCCTTGGCAGGATGTGCCACGCATGATGGTCGCGGATCCGAATTTCGTCCGGATTTCATCGACGGCGCGATCGAGCTTGCGGGCGCGGTCCCTTGCTTCATCGGGAATCAGCACCGGCTCCTCAAAATCGCCGTAGGAAAGCTCGGTCAGCGAGATGCCAAGCAGACGGAGCGGTGTACGCTTATCCCACAATTCATCGAACAGCTCCCGGGCGGCGGCATAAATCTCCGATGTGATATCGGTTCCAAGTGTGAGTTTTCG
Organism: Candidatus Flemingiibacterium sp.; assembly: GCA_045578725.1. Classification (GTDB taxonomy): domain Bacteria; phylum Bacillota; class Clostridia; order Oscillospirales; family CAG-272; genus Flemingiibacterium. The sequence goes on along the minus strand of JAZNKS010000070.1, from coordinate 16,617 downwards.
CTGATGGGAGCGATTCTTGAAGCTGGCTGTGCGGACGGATACCGCTATACAGGAGGCTTTGGCCTGATCCGCGCGCATCCGGGAGGATACGCTGTCGGCCAGCGCTAAAAGGATGCGGTAAGCTTCCTCGGCGGTGGTGACATCGGTTTCCAGCGTGGTGGAAACGCTGTAGCCCTTTGCCTGCTCCGGCTCGGAGCAGACCGGGGAATCATCCCGGCCATTGGCATAGGCGTGGAGATGGCTGCCGGCTTTATCGCCGATCAGCGATTTCAGAATGGCGGGATCGGTCGATGCCAGCGCACCGATGCTGCGGATTCCCGCCCGCTCCAGCCGTTCGGCCGTCGCTTTGCCGACTGTGAACAGCTCCCGCACCGGGAGCGGCCAGAGCTTATCGGGAATCTCCGAATCAAACAGCGTATGAACCTTGTCCGGCTTTTCAAAATCACTGGCCATCTTGGCCAGCAGCTTATTGCTTCCGATGCCAATGTTGACGGTGAAGCCGAGCTCCGTCCGGACGGTATCCTTGATCTCGTGAGCGAGCCGGACGGGATCTGGATAAATCCGTTCGGTGCCGGTCATGTCGAGAAAGCATTCGTCGATCGAAAAGCGCTCGATGACGGGGGCATAGCGGGCAAGAATATCGACGAAAGCGCGGGAGGAACGCTGATACAGCCGGAAATCGGAGCGCACCAGCACCAGAGAGGGGCATTTGCGGAGCGCGGATTTGACCGGCTCACCGGTGATAATGCCGTATTTTTTCGCCGGCACGGATTTTGCGAGGATGACACCGGTGCGCTTGTCGGCATCGCCGCCGACCGCCGACGGAATCAGACGCAGATCCTCGCCGCCCTCGGCGACACGCCTGGCCGCCTCCCATGACAGAAAGGCGCTGTTCACGTCTACATGAAAAATCAGCCGGCTCACCGTTGCCACCTCCGTTCCGGACAAAAGAAAAGAACCGTCCGGGGACGATCCTTTTCAAGCGTTATGCTTTGGAGCAAACGGCGGGAATCGAACCCGTGCGATCAGCTTGGGAAGCTGAGATTCTACCATTAAATTACGTTTGCGCTTCTATTACTATTATATCCGATTTGTGCGGATTTGTCAACCCCCCGGCGGTAATTTTTTCTGCCGTGATTAAAAGCGGGCGCCCGGGTAAAAAATAGGCTTACCGGGGCGCGGAACCGAACGTGCTCCGAATAACGGATGGAGTGTGAAAAACGTGAGTGTCAAACGCGGAGATATTTATTACGCAGATTTAAGTCCGGTGGTCGGATCCGAGCAGGGCGGCCTGCGCCCGGTACTGATTGTGCAGAACGATGTGGGAAACCGATACAGCCCGACGGTGATCGCTGCCGCGATCACCAGCCAGGTGGGAAAGGCCCGCCTCCCCACGCACATTGATGTGCTGGCCGATCATTACGGTCTTGCCAAGGATTCGGTCATTCTGCTGGAGCAGATCCGTACCATCGACAAGAAGCGTCTGCGCGAAAAGATGGGCCATCTTGACGACACAGTGATGGATCAGGTCAATCATGCGATCAATGTCAGCTTCGGGCTGGGAACCCCGAGCGGGATCCGGTGACATTTTTACATTGGGATGCGGCTTCGTGCCGCATCCTTTTTTGTAAACAAATCGGGAACTCTCTTGAAAGACAGGGCAGGAGATGGTATAATAAATATAATCACAAACTTGTCAAGGACAGGAGGAATCCCTATGTATAAAATTCTCACCGTTGACGATGAGGAAATGATCCGCAAGCTGATCCGGAAATATGCCGAATTTGAAGGCCATGAGGTCATGGAAGCGGCGGACGGCATGGAGGCGGTGAAGCTCTGCCGCGAGAAGGATTTTGACATTATTATCATGGACATCATGATGCCGGAGCTGGACGGCTTCTCTGCCTGCCGTGAGATCCGGCGCTCGAAGGACACGCCTATTATCATGCTCTCCGCTCGGGGCGAGGAATACGATAAAATCAACGGCTTTGAGCTGGGGATCGACGATTATGTGGTTAAGCCCTTTTCGCCCAAGGAGCTGATGCTCCGGATTGATGCGGTCCTCAAACGCTCGCGCAGTACGCCTGCGGCCGGCCGGCAGAATGAAGTGGTGGAGATTGAGGGGCTGAAGGCCGATATCACCGCGCGGCTGGTTTATGTGGACGGTGAGCGGGTCGATATGTCGCCCAAGGAATACGATCTCTTCTTCTATATGCTGAAGAACCGGAATATTGCGCTCTCTCGGGAGAAGCTGATTACCGAGGTCTGGGGTTACGATTTTTACGGTGATGACCGCACGCTGGATACGCATATCAAGCTGCTTCGCAAGAGTCTGGGCGAATATGCCCGGCTGATTGTCACGCTCCGGGGGGTAGGCTACCGCTTTGAATCCAAATAACACCGAAGGCACCAAGAAACGGAGAAGCCCGGGCATCCGGGTGCATCTGTTTGCCTACATGATGATCTTCTTGCTGATTCTGCTCGGGCTGCTGTGGCTGTTTCAGGTTGTCTTCTTTGAGGAAATCTACAAGTCCGTCAAGATCGGCGAGATCGAAGAGGCCGCCATCCGATTGAGTGAAGGCCGGGAGCTGGAAACGAAGGCGATCGATGAGCTGGCCGGGCAGATCGCGCAGGAATATGAGGTCTGCGTGCTGATCTTCGATGCCAACGGCAATGTGATTGCTACCAAGGACATTCTGCAGGACTGCATCATCCACCGGATGACCTCGCGGAACATATTCATGCTGTATACCTTCGCCAAGCAGAACGGCGGCGAAAAGCTGTCGCGGTATCAGCGCGAAACCTTCAAGGATGTCTATCATGAGGCCGACTTTTTCAAGGGAGATGGCGAACAGGAGGACGGCGGCCTCGCCGAAAGCATTATTTATACCAAGATCGCCTACTCCGAGGGCCGTCAGCGGGATCTGATTGTCATCCTGAACACAACAATCTCGCCGGTCGGATCCACGGTCAAGGCGATTCAGACCGAACTGCTGATGATCAGCGCTGTCATGGCGCTGGCGGCACTTCTGCTGTCCTATTTTCTCGCGCGGCGAATTTCCCGGCCGATCATCCGCATCAATGCAGGCGCCAAGCTTTTAGGCGAGGGAAAATACGATGTCCGTTTCCCCGAAAGCGGATACCGGGAGTTGGCCGAGCTGGCCGGTACGCTGAATTATGCCTCGCAGGAGCTGTCCAAAACGGAGACCCTGCAGCGGGAGCTGATTGCCAATATTTCGCACGATCTGCGCACGCCGCTGACCATGATGGAAGGCTATGCGGAGATGATGCGGGATATTCCCGGTGAAAACACGCCGGAAAATGCGCAGATCATCATCGATGAAACAAGGCGGCTGACCTCGCTTGTCAACGATGTGCTGGATATTTCCCGCATTCAGGCAGGAACCCAGCAGCTGACGATGAGCGATTTCAATCTGACGGAAACGGTCCGAGAGGTCATCGGCCGCTTCTCCAAGCTGACAAGTCAGGATGGCTGGACGATTGAATTCCACGCTGGCGAGGAGGTCATGGTTCACGCCGACCGGACACGGATTCTGCAGGTCATCTACAATTTCATCAACAACGCGATTACCCATGCGGGCGGCGACCGGACAGTTCTTGTATCCCAGCAGGTGAAATCGGACGGCGAGCGGCAGACGGTCCGGCTGTCGGTCACCGATCACGGAGAGGGTATCCCTGCGGACAAGCTTGGGATGATCTGGGATCGCTACTACAAGGTGGACAAGCTCCACCGCCGTGCACAGACAGGATCCGGTCTGGGACTTTCGATCGTCAAGGGAATTCTGGAGCAGCATCATGCCGCCTACGGCGTAGAAAGCCGGGAGGGCGAGGGCTCCACCTTTTGGTTTGAGCTGTAAGAACCCTTAAAAAGCATGGAGAAAACCGTAAAAATTCCGTAAGGACTTGACATACCGGTCAAAATAAGGTATGATTAAAATGGTATTTTATAATATGGAGGACAATCCTATGAAACCTTTGAAATTCCGTCAGGTTCACCTCGACTTCCATACTTCGGAATGTGTGCCGTCTGTCGGCGACCGTTTCGATAAGGAGCAGTTCAAAGCCGCTTTGAAGCTGGGTCATGTGAACTCCATCACCATCTTCTCCAAGTGCCATCACGGCTGGGCATACCACCCGTCTGTGGCCAATGAAATGCATCCGAAGCTCAAGTTCGACCTTCTGGCCGCCGAGCTGGAGGCCTGCAAGGAGGCCGGTGTCAATGCTCCGGTCTATCTGTCCGCAGGTCTTGATGAGAAGTATGCAAGGCGTCATCCCGAGCATCTTGTAAAGGGTGCTCCGAATGCCGGCCATGACTTCCTGAACGCCGCCGGTTATCACCTGCTCTGCTACAACACGCCTTATCTCGATGTGCTGATGGCACAGGTCGAAGAGGTCATGCAGCGTTACAATCCGGTCGGTATCTTCCTCGATATCTCGTCTCCCCGTATCTGCTACTGCCAGCACTGCCTCGCTTCGATGCGTGAGAAGGGCCTGGATCCCCGCAATCCTGAAGATCTGAAGAAGCACAGCGATATGGTTTATGCCGAATACTGCCGCCGCACCGAAGAGGTTGTACGCAAGTATAATCCCGAAACCACCATCTTCCACAACGCCGGCAATATTACCCGCGGCCGCCGCGACCACGCACACTTCGATACCCACCTTGAGCTGGAAAGCCTTCCGACCGGCGGCTGGGGCTATGACCACTTCCCGATGTCGGCCGCTTATTGCCAGACCCTCGGTATGGAATATCTCGGCATGACCGGTAAGTTCCACACCTCCTGGGGCGAATTCGGTGGCTTCAAGCATCCCAATGCCCTCCGTTATGAGGCGGCTCTCTGCATTGCTGAGGGTGCCAAGAGCTCGGTCGGCGATCAGCTCCACCCCTCCGGCGAGATGAATCTCTCCACCTACGGTCTGATCGGAAAGGCTTATGCCGAGATTGAAGCCAAGGAGCCCTATGTCAGTGATGTTGAGCATCTGGCGGATATCGCCATTCTCAGCGCCGAGGCCTTCTCCAACAATCCCAACCGCAACTGCCCGTTCGATATCGGTGCGTCCCGCATTCTGCTGGAAGGTAAGTACCTCTTCAAGCTGGTTGACCAGTACGAAGACCTCATGCCCTACAAGCTGCTGATCCTTCCGGACGTTGTCCGCATCAACGATGAGCTGAAGGCAAAGCTCGATGCTTTCCTTGCCAAGGGCGGCAAGATCCTCTGCTCCGGTGAGTCCGGCCTGAAGGCGGATGCCGATGAGTTCGCTCTGGATCTCGGTGTCGAGGATGAGGGTGCCAACGCATTCATGCCCAACTACATGATTCCCGAATTTGAGACGGTCAACGGCAGAACCGCTTATGTTATGTACAAGCCGTCCCGCAATGTCAAGGTTGTATCCGGCACCGTCGAGGCTCTGCTTGAGGATTCCTACTTCAACCGTGCTCCCGAGCATTTCTGCTCGCACAAGCATACGCCCAATGCCATCGATGAGGATCATCCCGGCGCGATTCTGAACGGCAATACCGGTTATATCGCCTGGAACATCTTCCACGATTATGCTGAGCTCGGTTCGTATCATGTCAAGGAGCTGGTTCTCCACATGATCAAGGCTCTGCTTTCCGATGACGAGAAGTCGATCGTGGTCAATCTGCCCGATCGCGGTGTCGTTACTTACACCAAGCAGGCATCCGAGAGCCGTTATGTTGCTCATCTGCTGTTCGCTCACACCACCAAGCGCGGCAGCAACATTGAAATCATCGAAGATATTGTTCCGCTGTACGGCATCAAGCTGGAAGCCGCTCTTCCCACGGCACCGAAGCGCGCCTACAAGGTTGAGTATGAAAACGGCGGACTGGTTGAGACCGATCTGGCCTTCACCTATGAAAACGGCCGCGCTGCCGTTGAGGTCGGCAAGGTGGATCTCCACGCCATGGTTGTATTCGATGTATAAGATCCGCGAAATTTCGCGCGCAGACAATGAGGCCGTTTACGGCCTCATTTGCGCATTAGCGGAATATGAGAATATGCGCGATCAGATCACCGGAACACCCGAAGATCTGGAGGAGCTGCTGTTTACAAGCGGTGTCGGCCATTGTCTGGTGGCAGAGGACGACGGCGCGATCATCGGCTTTGCGCTCTGGTTTTACAATCTGTCCACCTTCAAATGCCGGAAGGGTATCTATCTGGAGGATCTCTTTGTGATCCCGGAGCGGCGGGGTGAGGGAATCGGCAAGGCGCTGCTGAAGGCGGTTTGCCGGATAGCCCATGAACAGGGCGGCGGCCGGCTGGAATGGGCCTGCCTTGACTGGAATGAGCCGTCGCTGGCATTCTATCGGCATATGGGTGCCGTGAGTCTGGATGAATGGATTCATCTGCGTGTGGATGAGAGCCGATTTGAATCCTTTCTTGCAAAATAAAGGAGATTGTCATGAACACTCTGTATTCGTTTGTCAAAGACCGCCTGCTGTCCGGATTGGTGATTACCGTCAATCGGATCGGCGGATATACCGAAGTGCTGGATTCCTTCGCCCAATCGGTGACGGAGGATGCGATTGTCTGCACGTATGCCCCTGCGGCCGGGATGGAATCGCTGACGGTGAAAATAAAGCTCGGTGAGGAAGCCATTTTGTTTTCGGTCGATGCCCGCCTTGCGGCGGACAGCCCGGCCTTTGAGGCGGAAAAGGCGCTGGAGCTTACGCTCGGCGATCTGGTTCCCGATGCGCTTCTCGGAAGCTGTCACGATAACAATCCCTGGTGGATGATCCCGGATTTTGCTTCCGGATTTGATGCCATCAAGCCGAAGACCCAGGATCTGCTGGTGAAATCCGGCGCCCTGCACTATCATTTGCTTCCGCTTTGCGGTGATCATTTCCGCTGCGAGATGGAGGCCGGCAGGCTTTCGCTGACATCCTGTACCGACGGCCTGCGTGTGATGAGCGGCGATTTTCTGGCTGTATCTGTTTCCACCGATCCGTTCACGGCGATCGACAACAACTTTGTCTGCGCGCACAGGAACGGTGCCATCCGCGTTCCCCTGCGCGATGAGCGCATGATGCCGGAATTCTTCAACAGCTTTGGATGGTGCTCCTGGGATGCCTTCTATGCCGATGTCACGAGCGAAAAGCTGTATGCCAAGCTGGATGAGCTTAGAGAGAAGAAGATCCCCGTCCATTGGATCATCATCGATGACGGCTGGCTGAGCATCAACGGCGATCGGAAGCTGACGGATTTCGATATCAACCACGACAAGTTCCCGGAGGGCCTCAAGGCGACCGTAGCGAAGATCAAGGGCGAATATGGAATTGAAAAGGTTGGTGTCTGGCACGCCTTCAATGGCTATTGGATGGGAATCGATCCTGAAAGCCGGCTTTATTCGGAGCAGAAGGAGAACCTGTTTACTACGCCCTCCGGCATTGTTCTGCCGGCGCTGGATGAAGAAAAGGCCTTCCGCTTCTGGGATGCCTGGCATTCCTTCCTTGCGGACTGCGGTGTCGATTTTGTCAAGGTGGACAATCAATCCTCCTATTCCGGCTTCATCGCCGGGTGCATTCCCACCGCCGAGGGCTGCCGCATTGCGCACCGGGCCATGGATCGCTCCGTCGCCAAAAATTTCGGCGGCGCGATCATCAACTGCATGGGTATGGATATGGAAAATGTTCTGGCCCGCCCGATGTCCGCCGTATCCCGCAACAGCGACGATTTCTTCCCCAAGAGGGAGCGCGGCTTTGTCAAGCATCTGGTTCAGAATGTATACAATGCGCTCTGGCATGGCCGGATGTTTGTCTGCGACTTCGATATGTGGTGGAGCTCGCACGAATCCGCCGTTCAAAGCGGTGTGCTCCGCGCCATCGCAGGCTCACCGATTTATGTCAGCGACAAGATCGGCGAAAGCTCGATGGATACGATCCGGCCGGTGGTCGGCAAGGACGGAAATGTTCTCTTCTGCGACGAAACGGCGCGCCCGATGCTGGACTGCATCTACACCGACTGCGCGGCCGAAAAGAAGCTTCTCAAGGTCTGGAACCGGAGCGGGGACTGCTTTGCCGTCGCCGCCTTCAATCCCGTGACCGAAGAAGTGACGGATACCCTGGATTTCGGCACGATTCCCGGCCTCTCCCACGAGCATGAATATGTGGTCTATGAGTATTTCTCGAAGACCTTTACCCGGATCAACGCTTTTGAAGACACCGAGATCACGCTTCCCGGCGACGGAGCGGCGGTCTGGTCGATTTATCCGATCGTCCATCCGGATGAGGATACCGATGAGGGGGCTTATATCCTGCTCGGCGATACGGAGCGCTATGTCCCGATTGCCGCCAAAGACAAAAAGAAGGTGCAGATTACCGATATTCTGTGAGCGGATACCCGAAAAAACTGCAGGGAGGGATTATTTGTGACAGAGATAAAAATGACCGGAAATGCGATTGTACTTGAAAACAGCCGGGCGGTAATCACCGTGGGTTGTGACGGTGCCGCCGTCAAAAGTATTCTCGACAAAAAGTCCGGGCGCGATATCAAGGGCGCGGATACCGCCTTCTTTTCGCTGGTCATGCCCGATAAGAAAACGGAATTCAAGACTCTTTCGGCCGCGTGGGACGGCGATACGGTGAAGGTGATGACCGAGGGCGGCGATTTTGACGTCCGTGTCCGGGCATTTAATGACTATTTTGAGTTTGAACTGGTGAGCCCTCTTCCCGAAGGCTCCTACAAGGCTCGCATCGCGCACGCAAAGTATTCCTATGATCCGTCCGACAAAAAGAATACCGGTGCCTGCGGCATTGCGCTGACCTGGTGGATGAATCCCCTTTTCTATCCCGACTCCAAAAACTGCGAAACGATGGGCGAGGTGCACACCTCTCTGATTCATCAAAACGGCCGGTATGCGCTGATTATCGCGCCGATTGAGGAACAGCGGGAGCTGATCAAGACAGCCGCGCGGACGATTGTTCACGGAGAGGGTATTTATTCTGAGGTTGGCGGCGCATGGGGGCGGGATTCCCGGCTCTGCTTCGGCAACTATACGATTCAGTATGAAAGCAGCAAGGAATTTATCGATTCGCACATCGGCTTCTTCAAGGAGATCGGCGTGGATCAGGTGGATTTTCATCAGGGAAGCACAACCTTCCGGCAGGGTGATTTCAAGTTCGAGCGCTACGAAAGTGCCGCCGATTTCAAGGCGAATGTTTCGGATGTGTTCGCGGCGAGGGGCCTTGCCTCAGGTCTGCACACCTATTCGTTCTATATGCGTTACGATTGCCCGCTGCTCGGGGATCCGAAGTGGCAGAAGGACCTGGGCGTGCTCGATTCGTTCACGCTGGCCGAGGATGTTGGCGCGGATGCCGATTTTCTGCCGACGGCGGAATCCACCGAATCGGTCAATGCCAATTACGAATTTTTCTCGCGCAACACGCCGCTGATTCTCGTCGGAAATGAGATCATGCGCTTTGTCAACCGTCCGGACGGCTTTGGCATTGCGGCGCGCGGATGCGCAGGAAGCGCGGCTGTCCCGCACAAAAAGGGCGAGATTATCCGGCATATCGACGGCTATTATGGCGGTGCAGCCCCGATTCCCGGCTCCGATCTGTATCTGGAAATTGCGCGGCTGACCGCCAAGGCCTTCAACGAAGGCGGCTTCACGCAGATTTATCTCGATGCGCTGGACGGTATTATCCGCCACTGTGACGGCGGTAATGAGTCCTGGTATTACACCGCGCAGTTTGTCTGCGGAATACTCAAATACACGGATACCTATCCGCTGTTTGAGTATTCGACCATCGAGCCGTCGATCTGGCCCGCACGCGGACGGGTCGGCGCGGTGGACACACCGTTCCGTGCCTACAAAGCATTCAATCTGGAGCATATGCGGAAAAATCGGCTCTTTATCGACCGCTATAGTGCTCCGACGATGGGCTGGTACAATTTCTATCCGACAACCGATCGTTATCCGGGCAATGAGCATACCAAGTACCATCACACGGATGCGATTGAGCACATGGGCTCGATTGCTGTTATGTACGATTTTTCCAATGTCTTCAACGGCCTGTCGCCGGCGGGGCTGGAGCGGTATGCGGGCCTTAAGCGCAACGTGGCGCTTTACAAGCAGTATGACGATCTGCGCAAGGCGGGCTATTTTGATGAGGCGGTGCTGGAAAAGCTGAGAAACGGTCCGTATGAGTACCATCTGAAGCAGAAGCGCGGCGGCAAGTGGGTATTTGTTGAAAAGGATTACCGTGTCGCCAAGCTGTACGATCTGTCGGATCCCGCAAGAAACCGGGCTGAATTCCGCAATCCCTTCGGGGCACAGATGCCGTTCCTGCGGATTGAGGCGCTGATGTCGAGCGCGGGAAGCAATCCGCTGGTTCTTTGGCCGTTTGATGAAACGCGTGAGCTGGGCTCGTATTTCAAGCCCGGCGAAACACGGATCGGCTGGGATTTCGGCGGTGAGCTGAATCTGGCCGGAAAGTTAGCCAAAAAGGTCCGCGTGCTCGGCAACGGAAAGAGGGGAAGCGCTGTCTGCATCAAGACCCGCTGTGCCTCCAACAGCGAGCACGGCTTCGGCGAGTATATCATCGACACGGATTATGAGGGCTGGCGGGAGTTTATCCTGCTGGAGGCGGATAACGGGGAGCGGCCGGATCTGCCGTTTGATCGGAGCGAGGGCTATTATGCCATTTACCGCTCGGGTCTGAACCATGACCGCATAACCCGGATCGAGCTGGAATATGCGGGCGATATCAGCGGCGTGCGGATGTCTTCCGTCACCGCCTGCGACCACATCTGGGAGGTGCTGAAGAATCCGACCGTCAAGGTCGGCGATGGCTGGATTTTGTTCGAATGCGAGCTTATGTCCAGCGACTTCATCGAATTTGACGGAAAGGAAGCCAAGGTGATCGACCGCTTCGGAAACGAAAAGAAGATCTGGTTCTGCGAGCACAGCTTCAAAATACCGCGCGGGAAATACACCGCTTCGCTGGAAGCGCATCCCCTCAACGGCACGGTGGCACGTGCCCAGCTGACCGTCGGCCTGACGGGCAGGGAAATCAAATAAGAAAGCCGGTCACGGATTCATGCAGATCCGTGACCGGTGCTTTTTGATGATGGCTGTTACAGCTCGAAATCGACCTTATAGATATTGCCGCGGGCATCGCTGTAATAGCAGATATCGTCGCGGAAATCAATCCATTCCGCTTCGATTTCATAGCCGAGCTCGACCAGATTGACATGGAAGAGCTGCTTGCCCTGCTCGGGATCAATCACACGGAGAGCGGGCGGAACATTCCGGTTGAAGCCCTCGGAGGAATAGATTCTGCCGTCATGGCAGCAGGCTCCCTGAATGTACAGATGGTAATCGGTGTCGAAGGTTTTCAGAATGTCCTCTTTTGTCAGCGTGACGACCGGAACGCCATAGGCTTCAGAGATTTTGCCCTCGGAGCGCTTCGGGAGCGCGAAGGTGAAATAGCGTGCCGTGTGATCCGCATCCCGCATGGTGAAGGCATGGAGCAGGCTCTTTTTGGTGTCAATGACGAAATTGCCGTAGGGGCGGACATCTCGGACATCACCGCCGGAGATCCAGAGCGGATCGTCGGTGAAGCCGATCTTGATGATCTGGACAAGGGTGGAGGTGAATTTCGTACCATCCCGCATCAGACGGTAGACACAGCACATTCCCTCGCGGCGATCATCGGCTTTGGCGTAATTGTTGTAGATATTGGCATAGAGCAGCGGAAATTCATCGCCGGGGAAGAAATATTCATTGCCGAAGACAACGGCATTGAAGTGCGGGATAACGGGATCGGACGGATTGACGGCAAATTCGCCGATTTTGGCAAGCTCCGTCACCGTATCCGAATCCGCATCCAGACCGCGCGCATCGAAGACACGGCAATGCCCATCGGCATTGAAGCGGAACATATAGTCACCCCAGAAGGCACCATCCTGGGCACCGTAAGACATAGTGGCAATCGGTTTGATTTTCATGACTGAAACCTCATTTCTGAAGAAATTGATATTCTTATTATAACATGAAACCGGGAATTTTGCAAGGAAAACCGAAGAATTTCCGGTAATTTCTTCCGCCGGGTACCGAGTCGGAAAGTGGAATTCTGTCTGCTGTTTTTCAATAAATGACGAGATTTCCGAGGGGAAATCTGTTATAATAAAATTACAGTAAACATTAAAGGAGAAACGATTGTGAAAATTGATGCGGATATCCGGGAATTTGTCCGGAATATGACCCTGCGGCAGAAGCTGGGACAGCTGATTGTTTCCCGGCCGATTGCGGCGAATATCGAAGAAAATCTTTCCCGCGGCGAAATTGGCGGCCTCTATTTTGCCGGCACGCCAACGGAGGAAATCATTGCAAAATACAGAAAGCTCAGCCCGTTCCCGCTGATTATCGCACAGGATCTGGAGATGGGAAAGACGGCGCTTGGCCCGGTTTGGCCGACGGCTATGGCGGTCAGCGCGGCCGATTCACCAGAAGATGCTTACCGCTGGGCCTTTGCTCACGGCAGACAGGCTCGCTCAAGCGGTGTCAATGCCGCATTTGGCCCGGTGCTTGACGTGGCTCTGTCCGATCTGGCTGATAATACCGGATTCCGTTCCGTCGGAAGCGATCCCGAACGGGTAGCCGAATACTGCGCGCAGATGGTGCGCGGCTATCAGGATGCGGGTATCATTCCTTTTGCCAAGCATTATCCGGGCTTTGGCCGCGCGCAGGGTGACCCGCACATGGAACTGAGCCTCATCGAACCGGATGCCGATGTTATCCGGGCAGAGGAACTGCTTCCGTACCGCCGGGCGATTGAAAAAGCCGGACTCTGGGGTGTTATGAGCGGACACGTTCTCGCACCGCAACTGGACGATCTTCCGGCCACGGTTTCGAAGAAAATTCTTGGGATGCTTCGGGAAGAGCTTGGCTTTGACGGCCTTCTGATCACCGATTCGCTTTCGATGCAGGGAATTCTGCAGTGGGATCATTCGCAGTATCTCTATGAAAATACCATTCTGGCCGGCCACGATATGTTTCTTGCCAACTACAATCTGGATGACGGGGTCTGCCTTGATTATCTGGAGGAAGCGGTAAAGAGCGGCCGTCTGCCATTGGAGCTTGTCGAAGAAAAGGTCTGCCGGATTATGATGGTCAAGCGGCAGCTGGAGGCTTTCAAACCGCTTGAATGGGATGCGGCCGAAAACATGGTTCTTTATGATAAGATCGCTGAGAAGTCGCCGAGCTTTTACCGCGAGGACGGCGGCGCATTTGAAGCGCTGGATCCGGACGGTGAGTATCTTTGTGTCATCTTCACCGAAGATCAGAAGGCTGTTGCCGGCGAACTGAGCGGCGCAGCCTCGCTGACCGGAACCATCTGCTCAAGGCTGGAGAGCCGCTTTGCCAACATGAAGATTCTTGCCGCACCGCTCTGCCCGGGCGGAGGCCAGATCCAGGATATTCTTCGCGAGGCGCTTTCCTACGATAAGGTAGTTGTGATTGCCCACACGCTGTGCTACGCCTATATCGGAAGCGATTCCCTGTCTTATCAGGTGCAGTCGGTCATCCGCGCTCTGTCGCGCCGGATGGATACGCTGGTCATCTGGGGTACGCCGTATGCGTCAAAGCCCGCACTTCCCTATGTGAAGCAGACGCTCTTTGTTTACGATTCCAACCGGGTTGTGCTGGATCGCGTTCTGTCCGGCGAAATCCGTCCGGACGGCGTTCTTCCCGTAAAGCTTAACTGAACAGAATGGGGTTGTTGCACCTGAGTGCAACAACCCCATTCTGCTATTATTCGACCATCTCGATGATCGGGCTTGCCAGAATGCCCATGTCGCGGAGACGGTATTCATAGCACCACTTGTCACCGCCGGTACGCCAGATGCCGGGGCCGACCCAAAGCTCGGCGGTATCGGCATTGTGAAGAGCGCCGAAGGCATTGAAGCGGTTGCCAAGCAGCGTGAAGCGCAGCGTATGCTTGCCGGCTTCCACGCGGCCGAGATTCAGGCGGAAGGGATCGAAAGCGATAATACCCTTATCCTCGCCGTCCAGCGATACGCGGACCAGCGCGCCTCTGTATTCGGATACCTTGGCGATCAGCTCGCAGGCAGGCGTTTCGATTTCCTCGGTATAGGTGATGTTGCCGGTATAGAAGGGCAGCTGCTGGGAGGTGACGGTGGAGAAGCCGAGCTTCTTCGGAAGAGCACATACGGTCTTCTCACAGCCCTCGACATGAACACCGAACTCACCGAGCAGGTAGCACCATTCGATCTTGGTGCGGATGCCGATGGGAGTGCGCACCAGCAGGGTATTGGTGCCCCTGACGATCTTCGGCAGCGGGATTTTTTCGATGGATTCATCCACGAAATAGCCGCAGATTTCCTTCGCGGCGGGGATGCCGTTGAGGATGACCTCACAGAGCGGCGCGTTTTCGATGGCAAGGTACGCGCCCTCGTATTCGATCTCCGACTCGAAGGTCATGCGCAGATCGACGGTGTGGGAGAGTACCTCCGGCGGCTCGACCCATGGCTGTGCACCGTTATAGGCAGGGATGCCGGCGATTCGGGCAGCCTCATTGTTCAGACGTAGGATTTCTTCGGTGGGACGCCAATCTCCCATGGCCGTGAGTCCTTCGCTGTCCACGCGGTATTCGGCCATGTCAAGCAGAAGCGCGTTCGGCTCGGAAAGAGAATAGTCCACCTTCTTCAGATTGTAGTGGGAGCCGATCACGGTTTTGGCAGGCGCGGGCGAAGCGGTGATGGCCGGATCGTAGGGCGTGAGCTTGAGAAGCAGGCTGTCATAGGTATACATCGGGCGGCGGATAACGGTTCTGCCGTTTTCGACGGAATACGCGGGAATATAGGTGGTGCCGCTTAATGTGTCATAGACAATCGGCGTGAATTCGCCGCTTATCTTGATCGTCAGATGCTCGGGCTGATGGTATTGATTCTTGTAGCCTCCGCTGCGAACCGGCCGGCCGTTGCAGATAAACAGCCAGTCGCCGTCGTTGTCGCGGCGGTAGTTGTACAGATAGCGGTCTGCCAGATCGCCGCCGGCATTGCGGATTTCGATGCGGCGGAAATCGGCCAGCGAAGCGACCAGCGCATCGCGGGAGAACTGAACCGTAGGGCAGGAAGCATAGAGTGCCGCGGGGCGGTCGGACGGCTCGGCATCGATATACTTCGGGCAGTCGCCCATGAAGATGACGGTACCGCCTGCTGCCTTGAAGGCTTCCAATGCCTTCAGCGTTGTTTCGCGGATGGTTTCAAGGCCGGGAACAACCACTACCTTGTAGGCCATCTTGCCGACTGCGAGTGTGTCACCGATTTCACCGATCTGCTCGGGCAGGAGGCTTTCGCTGATGAAATCGAAGTCCAGACCTGCAAACAGGAGCCATTCGACGGTGTTGTGGAAGTTCTTGTCCATCTGCGTGCGGATGGAGCCGGTATTTTCAGCCGGGCCCCAATGCAGCCAATAGCTTTCGATGGGATGGATGACCGCGATATCGACAATCGGCCGGCCGCGGGTCAGCGCGGTATTCAGACGGGCAAAGTGATCCTCGATATAAGGATATTCCTTATACCACGGGGACTGATAGAAGATCGAAGCCGGATAGTCGCGCTTGGCCTCGCCGTACATGGACATCCACGAAAGATGCGGAACGCGGACGGTAACGCCCAGCGCCGCCTGCCAGTCGCCCTGATGCTTGTGGCCCCGGAAATCGAAATCCCAGTCGGTTACGCCGTACAGCTCGGAGAGCATACCCTCGCGGCCGTACTGATGAACGGCGGACTGGGTCTGCTTGGCGGTGGTGTATTCATGATTATCGCAGAGCATATCGATGCCGGGAATCTGAAAATTGCGGTAGGAGCGCATGGCCTCGCCGAGTGCGGCGGTCTGGCTGTGCAGAGTCGGCTCCTCCATCATATGGCCGGTCATCGAGATGGCGTTCTTCTCGCACCATTTGCCGCAGTTATCGGCAAAGGCCTCGGTGAAGAGCTGGCAGATGAAATCGTGATAGTTATAGCGGGTCTTGGAAATCTTGCCGCCGGGGAGATCCCAGAACAGTTCGGGAAGCGCTTCGTCGATCCTTGTTCCGTAGCGCTGTTCGTACAGCTTATCGGCATCGGGGGTCCAGGGGAGGGTGACATCATCGGTCGCCTTTGCGAAGGCGAAGGTGCCCTTGCGGTTGAACTGCGGTTCATCGGTGAAGATGGCAGGAACCACACCGTCGAAATCCTCGCCTACCGTTTCCTTATAGCGCTCATGCGTGGTTTCGATGAATTGGTCGATTGCATCCTTGGAGAGGGTATCGACATAGGTCTGATTGTTGTGCCAGCCGGTGGGAGCGGGGGTCTGGCAGTAGGTGAACCACTTGGTGCCGACGGCTTCCTCATCGGGGGCGATCATGCGGTAGGATGCCAGCTCACCGGCTTCGTTCAGGACGATATCATAGGCACGGTAGAAATAAGGCTTGCCGGTTTCGATCGCTTCCTCTTTGGAAGGAAGGGTATTCACAATATCCTGCAGAGTGATGCGCAGGAAGCGGGCGCGGTATTTCGGCGTCTTGGTGACCAGACCGCCGGCGGCCCCGGAGGGCCAGCGATCCTC
>JAZNKS010000069.1:0-8723 GCA_045578725.1 Candidatus Flemingiibacterium sp. | reverse complement strand
AGGACGGATGGGGGAGAACACCTACGGTTTTCTCCCCCCTACCATCCTCCTCCTCTGGACTCCTCCACCATTACCCCTCTCATTCCCATCAACAGTGGGTACAGCGGTCCGCCCGCCGCTCACCGGGCCACGGGAAATTCGCCCTTCGACTCCCCGCCCGACGGAAGGTTCGCGAAGCGGGCTCGCCGTTCAGGTTCGCCGCGGATCGATTGGCGCGAGGCGTACGGGAAGCGGGCGGCTCACATTCACGGCGCGCCGTTTTGTACGTCCGCACGAAATGCGCCGAAATCGGGCTTCCGCCCTCTTCGGCTGGGGAGCATGACGCGCTCCCGCGCGAGCGGACGAAGGGCGCCGGAATCGTGCCTGCGGCACTCTCCGGCTGGATGCACAAGCGCTGTCATGGCGTGCAACAAATCTCGGTTATTCTGACGATTGACAAATTCACTTCAATGTGATATCATATTAGCATACTAAAGTGCCGACCGGATCCGGGCCGGCAAATCCGATCAAAAAAGGAATCCATCATGTCACGACTGAACAAAAACACCCCCGAGGGAACGCGCGATCGCCTGTACGGCGAGGCCGCCCTCTATGAACAGCTCTCTGCCGGATTCGCCGGCATCTATGAGAGCGCCGGGTTCTCGATGATCCACACCCCCGTCATCGAGAACTACGATCTCGTCGCCGCCGTCAATCCTTCGCTGAAGCCGGCGACCCTCTACAAGCTCACCGATACCACCGGCAATCTGCTGGTCATCCGTCCCGACAACACCACTCCCATCGCCCGCGTGGTCGCCACCAAGCTCAAAAACGCGCCCCTGCCGCAGAAGCTCTGCTACACCCAGAGCATCTACCGCATCAACAGCGACTACTCCGGCAAGCGCAACGAAATCCTTCAGAGCGGCATCGAGCTGGTCGGCGCATCCGGCCTCAAATCCGATCTGCTCTGCATCACCACCGCGCTGGATGCCCTTCGGAGCCTCGGCCTCAAATGCAAGCTGGAAATCGGCCATGTCGGCTACTTCAACGCCCTCATCGCCGACATGAATCTTACCCCCGACGAGGCGATGACCGTCCGCGCGTTCATTGAGGAAAAGAATTACGTTTCCCTCAATATGTTCGACAAAAAGCTCATCAACGATACCCTCCGCCGCCTCCCCCTCCTCTACGGAAGCGATGAGGTCTTCGCCGAGGCCCGCGCGCTGGCCTGCGGCAATGCGGATGCCGATGCGGCGCTTGATTACGTCGAAACCCTCTACCGCCTCCTGTGCGATGCGGGCTACGCCGATTCCATCATGATCGACATGGGCATCGTCCACAAATTCGACTATTACACCGGCGTTGTCTTCCGCGGCTACATCGAGCAGGCCGGCGAGCCGGTCTTAAAGGGCGGCCGCTACGATAATCTGCTGGCCCAGTTTGACTACGATGTGCCCGCCACCGGCTTTGGCATCAACATCTGTGCCGTCGCCGATGCGCTGATCCGTCTGGGACGGCTTCCCGCGCCGAAGAAGGCGGATGCGGTTCTTTTCTGCGAGCCGCAGGAGCTCTCCCTTGCCGGTATGATCCGCCGCGAATACGCCGCCGAGGGCAAAATCTGCGAGCTGTCCGTTTTCGACACCAGGGAGGAAACGCTTGCCTACGCCGCCGCGCACGGCATTGCACGGGTCATTGACGTGACCGGAAAGGAGATACAGGCATGATCCGGATTGCACTGACCAAGGGCCGCATCGAAAAGAAGGCCATCGAGCTTCTGAAGGCGGCCGGCTATGACTGCTCCCAGCTGGAGGACAAGGGCCGCAAGCTGATTTTCTGTCTGGGAAGCGAGGACATTGAGGTGGTGCTGGCGAAGGCCGCCGATGTCATCACCTACATCGAGCACGGTGTCTGCGACGTGGGCATCGTGGGCGAGGACACGATCATGGAGCACGGCAAGTGGTTCCATGAGATCCTCGACCTGAATTTCGGCAAGTGCCGCTTTGCGCTGGCCGGCATCAAGGGGAAGGATTTCTACGAGGGCTACACCCACAAGGTGATCGCCTCCAAATATCCCAACGTGACCAAGAATTACTTTAACAGCAAGGGCATCGACGTCGAGGTCGTCAAAATCGAGGGAAGCGTGGAGCTTGCGCCCCTGCTCGGGCTCGCGGATGCGATCGTGGACATCGTGGAAACCGGCTCCACTCTGCGCGAGAACGGGCTGGAGGTATACGAGGATGTGGCCTACATCTCGACCCGTCTGATTGTCAACACCGCCGCCATCAAGCTCAAGAAGGCCGAAATCGACGAGCTGGTGGCAAGACTCTCCGCCGTTGTGGAGAAGGATTCGTAAAAGGAAAGAAGGACATCCATGAAAATCTATCAAAGCAGCGAGGCCGCAGAGCTTCTGGCAAAGCTTGCCGACCGCGCGGAAAATATTGATCCCGCCATCATGAACACGGTCCGCGCCGTGCTGGATGACGTCAAAGCCGGCGGTGATGCGGCTCTGCTTGCCTACACCGAAAAATTCGACAAGGTTCGCCCGGATCCGATCTACCTCACCGAGGAGGCAAAGGAAGCGCTGATTGCGAAGGTTCCCGCCGCCTTGCGCGAGGCGATCGACGAGGCGGCCGCCAACATTGAGCGCTTCCACAAAAAGCAGCTCCGCAATTCCTGGATGACCAACGAGGACGGCAAGATCATGGGCCAGCTGATCCGTCCGCTGGCATCGGTCGGCCTCTATGTGCCCGGCGGCACGGCGGCCTATCCCTCCTCGGTGCTGATGAACGCCATCCCGGCCAAGGTCGCGGGCGTGGAAAGCATCACGATCGTCACGCCGCCCAAGGCCGAGGGCATCAATCCCGCCGTGGTCTATGCGGCAAAGGTGGCCGGTGTTGACCGGATCGCGCAGGTGGGCGGCGCACAGGCGATCGCCGCGCTGGCATATGGAACCGAGTCCATCCCGCGCGTTGACAAGATCGTCGGCCCGGGCAACATCTTCGTTGCGATGGCCAAGAAGCTGGTCTTCGGCACCGTCGATATCGACATGATCGCAGGCCCCAGCGAGGTTCTGGTGATCGCCGACGGGCGGGCCAATCCCGCCTATGTGGCCGCCGACCTGATGAGCCAGGCGGAGCACGATCCGATGGCCGCCGCCATCCTTCTGACCCCGTCCGCCTCTCTGGCCGACAGGGTCATCGCCGAAATCGAGCGCCAGAAGGCGCTCCTGCCGCGGAATGAAATCATCACAAAATCGCTGGATTCCTTCGGCTCAATCGTCATTACAAAGGATCTGGATGAGGCTGTATCGCTCTCCAATACCATCGCGCCGGAGCATCTGGAGCTGTCGGTGGAAAATCCCTTTGAGCTGCTCTCTAAGGTGAAGAACGCAGGCTCGATCTTCCTTGGCGATCACGCGCCGGAGCCGCTGGGCGATTATTTCGCCGGCCCGAACCACGTTCTCCCGACCAACGGCACCGCCCGCTTCTCGTCGGCGCTGGGCGTTGACAGCTTTGTCAAGACCTCCAGCTACCTCTATTACAGCAAGGGCTCGCTGGAAGCGATCGGCGAAAAGGTCATTACCTTTGCCGAAGCGGAGGGCCTTGGCGCGCACGCCAATTCCATCCGCCAGAGAATGGAGGATAAAAAATGAGCCGCCCGCTGATTCCCGAAAAGGTGGAGCGGATTGCCGAATACAAGCCGAACACCGATCCCTGCCGCATCCGGCTGGATGCCAATGAAAGCCCGTTTCTGCCCTCCGATACCGTGATGGCGGAATTCACCGAGGCGCTGAAAACGCTGGATTTCAACCGCTACCCCGATCCGTATGCCACGGAGCTTGTGAAGGCCTTCGCCGACGTTTACGGCGTGGATCCCGCTCATGTCACGGCCGGCAACGGCTCGGACGAGCTGATCAGCCTCATCGGTTCGGGTCTGACCGAGCCGGGCGACAGGGTGCTGGTATCGATGCCCGACTTTTCGATGTACGAGTTTTACGCCTCGCTGGCAGGCGCCGAAATCATCAGCGTGCCAAAGGATGCGGAGCTCTGCGTTGACATCGATGCGATGATTGCAAAGGCCCGTGAATCCGGCGCGAAGCTGATCCTGTTCTCCAATCCCTGCAACCCGACGGGACAGCTGATCGCCCGCTCCGACGTGATCCGGCTGATCGAAGCGACCGATGCGATTGTCGTCGCCGACGAGGCCTACATGGAATTTGCGCCCAAATCCCAGAGTGTGATGGATCTGGTGGGAAAGTATGAAAATCTGATCGTGCTGAAAACCCTGTCGAAGGCCTTCGGCTCGGCCGCGCTCCGCCTCGGCTTTGCCGTGGCCGGCGGGAAGATTTCCACAGCCCTGCGGAAAATCAAATCCCCGTACAACGTGAACACGGTGTCGCAGGTGCTTGGCCGGATCGTGCTCGCCCACGCGGACGAGATCCGCGAAAAGGCGGCGATTCTGCGGGACAACGCGGCGTATCTGCACGAGAAGCTGACCGCGATGCACGCCCCCGCGATCGAAAAGATCTATCCCACGGCAACGAATTTTGTCTATTTCAAGCTGACCTCGCCCGAAAAGGCCGCCTCTGCGGCCGCCGCGCTGAAGGAGCGCTCGATTGCAATCCGCTGCATGAGCGGGGCAGGGTGCCTGCGGATTTCCGCCGGCACGCGGGCCGAGCTTGATGAAATGCTCCCGATTCTTGAGGAGGAACTGCAATGAATGAGATAACCGCATCCGTAACCCGCAAAACGCTGGAAACACAGATTGAGATGACCGTCACGCTGGGCGGCGACGGCCCCAAGGGGCTTCTTGGCTCGACGGGAATCGGCTTTTTCGATCATATGCTGAATTCGCTGGCGATTCACGCCGGTCTGCGGATCGGCCTTGAAATGGCGGGCGATCTGCACGTTGACTGCCATCACACCGTCGAGGATACCGGCATTGTTCTGGGCCTTGCGCTCCGTGAGCTGGCATCGAAGGCCGCGCCGCTGAAGCGGTACGGCTGCTCGCACATTCCGATGGATGAAGCGCTGGCCCGCGCGGTGATTGACGTATCGGGCCGGCCGTATCTGGTGTTTGACTATCAGCCCGCCTCGCCGATGGTCGGCCAGTTTGACACGCAGATGGCAGGGGAATTCTTCCGTGCCGTGGCGTTCAACATGGGTGCGACCCTGCACATGGCGGTCTTATACGGTGCGAATGATCACCACATGATCGAGGCGCTCTTCAAGGCGTTTGCGCACGCGCTGGCGGATGCGATGGCGCCCATCGGCGGCGATATTCTTTCGGCGAAGGGCGTTCTGTAAGTCGAAGAAGGGCGAAGCCCGACTTCGGCGCATTTTCGCCACTCGCGCGTGAGCGCGTCCGGGCTTATACCTGCGGAAGAAGCGCGTAAGCGCGATTTCCGCGCATTTAGGCCTACTCGCGCGGGAGCGCGTCTCGCGTCCCACGGAGGAAGACGGGAGAGCTCGAGAGGGTGAGGAACCAGAGCGTGCAGCGGCGGTTCCCCATCCTCTCGATGAACCGAATGAAGTTTAGCTTGACTATCATTTGTAGCAAGCAATCAAGTCTGCACAAACTCCCCTTTTCCCCAGCAAAAGAATCGCCGCAGGACGTTCGATTCTGCAGAATCGATCGCTATAAGTTTGCCGGCGATATCGATTGATACCAAGAGCGATTCCCCAAAGGAGAGGAGACAGGGGAAAGGAACCCATACGGCTTCCTTCCCCCTTATCCCCTCTCCTCTGGACTCCTCACCCTAACCCCCATCTTTGCCCTTTATAGGGTGCGGTGGTCCGCCCCGCATTCACCGAGGCAAGGGGAGTTCGTGGTTCGACTCCCCGCCCGACGGAAGGTTTGCGAAGCGGGCGCGCCGCTCAGGTTCGCCGCGGATTGATTGGCGGTGAGCGATTGGGAAGCGGGCGGCTCACATTCACGACGCGCCGTTTCGTACATGCGCCCGGGGGGCGCCGGAATCGTGCCGTTGGCACTCTCCGGCTGGATTGGCGGGAGCGCTTGGCGACGAAATGCGCCGGAATCGGGCTTGCGCCCTCTCCGGCTGGATTGGGCGGGAGCGCTTGGCGACGAAATGCGCAAAATCGCGCTTTCGCGCTCTTTGCTTGGAGCGCGGCCGGTTTGATTACTTACATTTCAGGAGATTACATGAAAACTACCATTGGAATTATCGATTACGGCATGGGAAATCTGCACAGCGTGAAAAACGCCTGCGATTTTCTCGGCCTTGATGCCTTCGTGTCCGACGATCCGGACACGCTTGCATCGGCAAGCGCGCTGATCCTCCCCGGTGTCGGTGCCTTCCCCGATGCGATGGCCCGCCTGACGGAAACCGGCCTCGATGCCTTTATCCGCGGCACCGCACAAAAGAAGCCCCTGCTCGGCATCTGTCTGGGAATGCAGCTCCTCTTTGAGCGCGGCCACGAATTCCGGACCTGCGAGGGCCTCGGCCTGATCCCCGGCGAGGTCATCAAAATGCACCCCGCCGGCCTCAAAATCCCTCACATGGGCTGGAACGGACTGACAAAAATCAACGAATCGCCCCTGATGGACGGCATCTACAGCCTCTCCGACACCGGTTATCCGCAGGTCTATTTCGTCCATTCCTACCGCGCCGAGATGGGGGATCGCCGGAATCTCATCGCCGCCGCCGATTACGGGGAGGAGATCCCCGCCGTCGTGCAGAAGGGGCTTGCCTTTGGCTGTCAGTTCCATCCCGAAAAGAGCGAAGCCGTCGGCCTTGCCATCTTAAAGAATTTCGGAGGTATCGTCCATGATCATTCTGCCTGCCATTGACATCCTCGGCGGGAAGTGCGTCCGCCTGACAAAGGGCGACTACGGCACCGCCGCGCAGGTGGCCGCCGATCCCATCGAAACCGCAAAATCCTTCGTGGCCGCCGGTGCCGAGTGGATCCACATGGTCGATCTTGACGGCGCGAAGTCCGGCAGCCGCGTGAACAGCGACATTTACACCGCCGTCGCCAAGGCCGTTGACTGCCCCATCGAGGTGGGCGGCGGCATCCGCGACATGGAAACGGTCGATTACTACATGAACAAGGGCATCGCAAGAGTCATCATCGGCTCGGCGGCGCTGACAAATCCCGGGCTTGTGAAGGAAGCCGTCGAAAGGTACGGCGATCGGATCGCGGTCGGGATCGATGCGCTGAACGGCGAAGTCAAGACCTCCGGCTGGCTTCATGGCTCCGGCACGAATTACATTGATCTGGCCCGCGCCATGGAGGCGGTGGGCGTGGACTGCGTGATTTTCACCGACATCTCCAAGGACGGCACGCTGGCCGGCCCGAATCTTGAGCAGCTGGCGGCGCTGAAGGCGGCGGTATCCATGAAGATCATCGCCAGCGGCGGCATCCGGGACATCGGAAACGTCCTCGACTGCAGGGCGCTCGGTGTCTGGGGCGCGATCTGCGGCAAGTCGATCTACGGCGGCACGCTGGATCTTGCCGAGGCAATCCGAGCTGCAAAGGAGTAAAATCATGTTATCCAAACGAATCATCCCCTGCCTGGACGTCAAGGACGGGCGGGTTGTCAAGGGCGTCAATTTCGTCGGCCTGCGCGATGCGGGCGATCCGGTGGAAACGGCGAAATTCTACAATTCACAGGGCGCGGACGAGCTGGTCTTTCTTGACATCACGGCAAGCTCCGATCAGCGCAAGACGATCACCGACGTGGTGGAGCGGACGGCCCGCGAGGTCTTCATGCCGCTCACGGTCGGCGGCGGCATCCGCACGGTCGAGGATTTCCGTGAGATCCTGCTGGCCGGAGCCGACAAGGTCGGCGTGAATTCGGCGGCGGTACTCAATAAGCGGATCATCGCCGATGCGGCCGATAAATTCGGCAGCCAATGCGTCGTGCTGGCCAACGATGCCAAGAAGCAGCCGGACGGCACCTTCACCGTCTACATCAACGGCGGCCGCAAGGATATGGGAATCGATGCCGTCGAGTGGGCAAAGGAAGGCGAGCGGCTCGGAGCCGGCGAAATCCTGCTCACATCGATGGATGCGGACGGCACCAAGAACGGCTTCGACATCGAGCTGACCCGCGCGATCTGCGAGGCGGTCAATATCCCGGTCATCGCATCGGGCGGCGGCGGAAGCTGCCAGCATTTTGCCGATGTCTTCACCGAAACGGGCTGTGATGCGGCGCTGGCCGCCAGCCTCTTCCACTTCCGCGAGCTGAGCGTTCGCGAGGTTAAGGAATATCTGCGCGATCGGGGAATCCCGGTCCGTCTGTAAACAAGGAGAACACCATGGCAATCATCGATAAGAACGTCGATCTCGACATCTTTTTCAAGAAGGCCGAGCTGATCCCCGCCATCGTCCAGGACGATGAAAACGGCGAGGTGCTGATGCTGGCCTACATGAACCGCGAATCCCTCGGCCTCACGCTGGAGAGCGGTCTGACCTGGTTCTGGAGCCGTTCCCGCAAGGAGCTGTGGAACAAGGGCGCGCATTCGGGCCATCTGCAGTATGTGCAGAGCATCCGCTATGACTGCGACGAGGATACGCTTCTGGTGCGCGTGAAGCAGATCGGCGCGGCCTGCCACACGGGAAACCGCAGCTGCTTCTACCGCGAGCTTTACCGGAGCGAATAAGCAAACGCCGCCAAATCCGCCCGAAACAGCCGAAGCGGAACCAATCGGCGGGAGTAAACCCCCGCCCTACAGCCCTCGCGCTGTTCGCCTGAAAGGAGCCAACCATCGCCGCCCGGCC
>JAZNKS010000068.1:0-2363 GCA_045578725.1 Candidatus Flemingiibacterium sp. | reverse complement strand
TCTGGTGGTTTTGTTTTTCTCACGGAGCTGGAGAATGGTCACGCCGCCCATGAGCGCACGTTCCGCGCGGTACAGAAATTCTTCCTCCATGAATCCCGTGCTGTCGGTGATAAAATACAGACTCGTATCAAATTTTTTCATTCTCCTACCTCATACATACAGGTAATCATTCAGTCCAGGCTGCAGGCCTTCCACTGCAATGTCCTTGTACATCTTGTCAAGGCTTCGGCTATCGTCAATTTCAAACTGCTCGTCGCCCTGTACGGTATCGGACTCCTTGCCTGTATACTTGCTTTCGTGGTCACCGATGCCGGTGGAAACGCCTGCGGAAACCTTGGTGGCGGCAATTTTTACGATACCGTTGCGGAACTGGGCACTCTCGCGGGAGGACACCGTAATACCCACAAAGGGCAGGAAGATGCGGTAGGCGCACAGCACCTGACAAAGCTGCTTTTCCCCGACATCCATGGGACTTATCTTATCGTTATTGATGATCGGGCGCAGTCTCGGGCAGGACAGCGACATCTCCGCGTGCGGGTACTTTCTCTGCAGATAATACACGTGCAGTGCGCTTGCCAGAGCATCCTTGCGGAAATCGGACAAACCGAGAAGCGCCGAGAAAGCGACTCCACGCATACCTCCGCGAAGTGCACGTTCCTGTGCATCGAAACGGTACGGCCACACACGCTTGTGACCGAGCAGGTGAAGCTGTTCGTACTTGTCGGCATCGTAGGTTTCCTGGAATACGGTTACATAGTCCGCACCGCATTCGTGGAGATACCGGTATTCATTTGTGTTGACCGGATAAATCTCCAGACCCACCATGCGGAAATACTTACGCGCCAGCTTGCAGGCTTCGCCGATGTATTCCACGTTGCTCTGCGCGCGGCTCTCTCCGGTCAGAATCAGGATTTCTTCCATACCGGAGTCGGCGATGACCTTCATTTCATGCTCGATCTGCTCCATATTCAGCTTCATTCGGTTGATGTGGTTGTAGCAGTTGAACCCGCAGTACACGCAGTAATTCTCGCAGTAGTTCGCTATGTAAAGCGGTGTGAAGAGATAGACGGTGTTGCCGAAATGCTTGCTTGTTTCCAGTCTTGCTCTCTGCGCCATCTGCTCGAGGAACGGCTCTGCCGCAGGAGATAAAAGCGCCTTGAAATCCTCGATGGTGCAGGTATCGTGCTCCAAAGCAGCTTTCACATCGGCGGCGGTATACTTTGCCGGATCGTAGGCGTTCATCTGTGCCATCACATTGGCGCACACATCGGATTCGATCACTTCCATTCCCGGCATATATTCCATGTGGTTCTTACGGCTCGTTGGATCGTTTTCCAAGCGGTGCTTTTTCGCCAGAGCCTCCGGGGAGAGATGCTCCGAATCCACAAAAAATTGGTTTTCCATAGTCTTCTCCTTAATCTCGCAGGAATCCCGTCAGCGGATCGGATGCGGACGCACCGCGGGTCAGCACTCTGCCAAGACCGGCCAGATAAGCCTTGCGTCCTGCTTCAATGGCATTTTTGAAAGCGGATGCCATCAGCGGCAGATCCCCTGCGGTTGCAAGGGCCGTGTTCGCCATAATCGCCGCCGCGCCCATCTCCATTGCTTCGCACGCCTGCGACGGTCTGCCGATGCCGGCATCCACGATGATGGGAAGGTCGATTTCGTCAATGAGAATCTGGATAAATTCCTTCGTTGCCAGACCCTTGTTGGAGCCGATGGGAGAAGCAAGCGGCATCACGGAAGCGGCACCGGCATTCACAAGATCTCTGGCGGTGTTCAGATCGGGATACATATACGGCATGACCACAAAGCCTTCTTTGGCAAGGATCTCGGTCGCTTTGATGGTTTCCACGTTGTCGGGGAGCAGATATTTGCTGTCCCGCATGATTTCGATCTTCACGAAATCCCCGCAGCCAAGCTCTCTGGCAAGGCGTGCAATCCGGACGGCTTCCTCCGCATTTCTCGCACCGGAGGTGTTGGGAAGCAGCGTGATTCCTTCGGGGATGTAGTCGAGGATGCTTTCCTGCTCCTTCGTGTTTGCACGGCGGACAGCAAGGGTGATGATTTCTGCTCCCGCATCCTTTACCGCCGCTTCGATCAGCTTCATGGAATATTTTCCGGAGCCCAGAATAAAACGGGAATGAAACTCGTGACCGCCAATGATGAGCTTGTCGTTTTGAACCATAATAAATCCTTCTTTCTTAAACTTCATATTCGCCTGCCAGAATACGCAGGACAGTGTGTGCCTGATGTGCGGCGCAAAGCATAACACGGGAAGCTACCAACCCTATTGTGTTTTCTACATCGTTGACTCCATCGCCGCACAGGTAAAACCGTTTTGTGATTTTTCGTGTTTGGAT
>JAZNKS010000067.1:0-12315 GCA_045578725.1 Candidatus Flemingiibacterium sp. | reverse complement strand
CGGCTTCCGTCCTCAGTTCTACTTCAGAACTACTGTCGTTACCGGCGTTATCAACCTGCCCGAGGGCGTTGAAATGTGCAAGTCTGGCGACAACGTTGATATGACCGTTGAGCTGATCACCCCCATCGCTATCGAGAAGGGTCTCCGTCTCGCTATCCGTGAGGGCGGCCGTACCGTTGGTTCCGGCGTCGTTTCCGAAATCATCGAGTAAATTGAATTCATGCTGTATGGGGATTGGCTTCCAATCCCCATATTTGCTTACAATCTTCGGGGAAGGTGCAATTCCTTACCGGTGGTAAAGTCCACGAACCCGCCATGCGGGCTGAGCAGGTGAAATTCCTGCACCGACGGTGATATTCCATGGACCGTAGTGTCCTGGACCGTAGTGTCCTGGACCGCAGCGTCCTGGACCGTAGCGTCCTGGGCCTGATTTGGTCCGATATCGGAATTCAGTCCGGATGAGAGAAGATAAGCGATTGACGGCATCCTGTTACCGAAATCGTCAGCCCCGATGAAAGTGGATTATTCCGCATCATCGGGGCTTTTATCTTCTCCTTTATTTGAAAGGAGAATCGCATGAGCGCAGTCAATTCCCGCAGCAAAATGCTGCACAACATCACAAAAATCGCCATCCTTACCGCTATTTCGGCCATCGTTATGCTCTTTGAATTCCCGCTGCCGTTCGCGCCGGGCTTCTATGAGCTGGACCTGTCCGAGGCGGTCATCCTGATGGGCGGATTCGCCATGGGCCCCCTCGCGGCCGGCATCATGGAGCTGCTCAAAAATCTGATCAACATCCTGCTTAACGGCACTTCGACCGCCTACATAGGGGAGCTGGCCAACTTCATCACCGGCTGTTCCTTTGTCATCCCGGCCTCGCTGATTTACAAATACCGCAAGTCGGTCAAGGGCGCGATCGTTTCGCTGACGGTCGGAACCGTATCGCTGGCCGTTGTCGGCAGTATGCTGAACTATTTTGTGCTGATCCCCGCCTTCTCGGAATTCTACCATCTGCCGATTGACAAGATCGTCGAGATGGGCAAGGCGGTCAATCCGCTGGTCGGCGATCTGCGCACCCTCGTCGCCTTTGCCGTAGCCCCCTTCAATCTCGTGAAGGGCATCATCTGCTCGGTCATCAACATGATCCTCTACAAGCGGCTTTCAAAGGTGCTCCATCTCTGATTGATGCGGAATTTACAGAAAGTTTACATATGCCCGATTTCGCGCGGATATGTAAACTTTCTCTTTTTTCGCCGGAATCCGCCGCCTGATGCTTGCAATCCGGTGCGGAATATGGTAGAATAATAGGGAATTCAATGTGAGGTTACAATCGTGAGTGTGCTTTCGAAATATCTGATTCTGTTTTTTGTATCCATGGTGCCGCTGATTGAACTGCGCGGCGCGGTGCCGATCGGTACCGGCATGGGCCTGCCGTGGCATCTGACGCTGATCGTGTCGATCATCGGAAACTGCGTGCCGATTCCGTTCATTCTTTTCTTCGTCAAGGCGATCCTTAAATGGATGCGCTCCTGCCGCGTGGAGCTCTTCCGGAAAATCTCCGGCTGGCTCTACAATAAGGCCGAAAAGAATCGCCCGAAAATCGAAAAATACGCCGCATGGGGGCTTTTCCTTTTCGTCGCGATCCCGCTTCCGGGAACCGGCGCATGGACCGGCGCGCTGGTCGCATCCGTTTTCGATATGAAAAAGCGCGCGGCCTGCTTATCCATTTTCGCCGGCGTATTAACGGCGGGGTTCATCATGACCTTCGGCTCCCAGCTGGTGAAGTTTCTGATCGAATTGCTTGCATAGGGCTTGACAAAATCACGATTCTGTGATATAATATTCCGGTAATCAATATTCTTATCAAGAGCGGCGGAGGGACTGGCCCAGTGAAGCCCGGCAACCTGCAGGATTGTAAGGTGCCAAATCCTGAGAGATGAGTGTGAGATATCGCTTTTACCCCTCGGGAGATCCCCGAGGGTTTTCTTTCGCCGAAAATTATGGAGGTGCCAAAATGGCAAAATACTTTTTTACGTCCGAATCGGTGACCGAGGGTCATCCCGATAAAATCTGCGACCAGGTGTCCGTTGCGGTTCTGGATGCCCTGCTCGAGCAGGATCCCATGTCCCGCGTAGCCTGCGAAACCACCACCACGACCGGTATTGTCATGGTCATGGGTGAAATCACCACCACCGCCACCGTGGACATCCAGAAGATCGTCCGCGAAACCGTCCGCGAGATCGGCTACGATGACGATGCCAAGGGCTTCAACTGCGATACCTGCGCCGTCATCAATCAGATCCACGGCCAGTCGCCCGACATCGCCATGGGCGTCAATAAGTCGCTGGAAGCAAAGGCCGGCGAGCTGACCGATGATTTCGATACCGGCGCCGGCGACCAGGGCCTGATGTTCGGCTTTGCCTGCGATGAAACTCCCGAGCTGATGCCGCTTCCCATCTCGCTGGCCCACAAGCTGGCGCTCCGCCTCACCGAGGTCAGAAAGAACGGCACGCTCGCTTATCTCCGTCCCGACGGAAAGTCCCAGGTTACCGTTGAGTATGACGGCGACAAGCCTGTCCGCGTTGAGGCCGTTGTCATCTCCAGCCAGCACAGCGCGGATGTGGAGCTTGAGCAGATCCGTGCCGATGTCATCGAAAATGTCATCAAGCCGATTATTCCCGCCGAGCTGATGGACGATGCCACCAAGATTTTCGTCAATCCCACCGGCCGCTTTGTTGTCGGCGGCCCGCACGGCGACTCCGGTCTGACCGGCCGCAAGATCATCGTTGATACCTATGGCGGCTACAGCCGTCACGGCGGCGGTGCCTTCTCCGGCAAGGACCCGACCAAGGTTGACCGCTCCGCTTCCTATGCGGCCCGCTACATCGCCAAGAACGTCGTTGCCGCCGGTCTTGCCTCCAAGTGCGAGGTGCAGATCGCTTACGCCATCGGCGTGGCCAAGCCCGTATCCGTCATGATCGAAACCTTCGGCACGGCAAAGATCGCCGAGGAAAAGATTTCCGAGGCCGTCAGCCGTCTGGTGGATCTCCGCCCGGCCGCCATCATCGACCGCTTCAAGCTCCGCCGCCCGATCTACCGCAAGCTTGCCGCCTACGGCCACATGGGCCGCGAGGATCTGAAGGCTCCGTGGGAGGAGCTGGATCTGGCCGGAGAGCTCGCAAAGATGAAATAAAACAGAATCCGAACGTGCGTCCCGACGCTTTTGCTTGGGACGCGCGGCTTGTCTATGGCCGAAATACGGCTCCCTGCATACAATGAAGTGGGAGGGATGGCCGTGTTATCGGATGTAATCGAAATCCTGATCGCCGTGCTGGGAGTCTGGGGCGGCTATTGCCTGCTCGGATCCTTCCGGGCATGGCTGAAGAAAAAATCGCTGCCGGGGATTCCGGCAGGGAAAGAAACAAAGGAGGTGCGAAAGGATGATGGCAAAGGATGCAATCCGGGAGGAGGATCTGATCACCTTCACCGGAACGGTGGAGAACGTGATCTACGAAAATGAGGATACCGGCTATGCGGTGCTGGATCTCTCGTCGGATCAGACCGATGAGATTCTGACCGCGGCCGGCATTCTCCCGCAGACATCGGTGGGCGAAAAGCTGACGGTGACCGGGAGCTGGACGCTCCATCCGACCTACGGCCGCCAGTTCCGGGTCGCTTATTACAACAAGCAGCTGCCGGCGACCGAGAATGAGATCCTGCGCTATCTGTCCGGCCGCGCCGTGAAGGGAATCGGCCCGAAGACCGCCGAAAAGCTGGTCGCCAAATACGGCGAGGACACCTTCGATGTCATCGAGAATCACCCGGACTGGCTGGCACAGATTCCCGGCATCACGCTTGCCAAGGCATCGGAGATCTCGGAATCCTTCCGCTCCCAGTATGCCGTCCGTGCGCTGATGATGTACTGCCGGCAGATTCTCTCCGGCTCCATGGCCGTCCGCATCGCCAAAAAGTG
This sequence comes from Candidatus Flemingiibacterium sp., assembly GCA_045578725.1. Lineage (GTDB taxonomy): Bacteria > Bacillota > Clostridia > Oscillospirales > CAG-272 > Flemingiibacterium. The sequence goes on along the minus strand of JAZNKS010000067.1, from coordinate 8,342 downwards.
GGGAAGCGGCGCGCTGGATCGGATCAAGGCCAATCCGTACTGCCTCTGCGAGGAATTTTCCGGCATCGGCTTTGAACGCGCCGATCAGCTGGCCCGCGAGGTCGGCATCGAGCCGGAATCGCCCATGCGGCTGGCCAGCGGCCTTCGTTATATCCTCTCGCAGGTTTCACGCGAGATGGGCCACGCCTTTCTGCCCTATGACAAGCTGATTCCGCTGGCCGCCAATAAGCTCGCGGTCGCACCGGAGAAGGTTGAAGCCGCCGCCGGGGCGATGATCGCGGAAAAGAAGCTGATCCGGGCGAGCGCAGAGGGGCTGGATGCCGTCTATGACAGCCACACCTTCCAAACCGAGCGGGAGATTGAAGATAAGCTCCTGCTGCTGGATCGGATCTGTCCGAGGCTGGATACGGGCGACGTGGAGCGCTTCATTCTCCGGATTGAACTTGAGGAGGACAAGCAGTATGCCGCCCTCCAGCGCCAGGCGATCCACGCAGCCGTCAATCACGGCGTCATGGTACTGACCGGCGGGCCCGGCACGGGCAAAACCACGGTCATCCGGGCGCTGATCCGGATCTTCGAGGCGATGGATCTGCGCATTGCGCTGGCCGCGCCCACCGGCCGTGCCGCCAAGCGGATGAGCGAGGCGACCGGATGCGAGGCCCGCACCATCCACCGCCTGCTGGAGGTGGAATTCTCCGATGAGGAGCGGGCAAAATTCAAGCGGGGCGCCGAGGATCTGCTCGAGGAGGATGTCATCATCATCGATGAGGCCTCGATGATCGATATGTTCCTCATGAATGCGCTCTTGAAGGCCATCAAGCCGGGCGCGCACGTCCTCTTTATCGGGGACTCGGATCAGCTTCCGAGCGTCGGCGCGGGCAATGTGCTGGCCGATCTGCTGTCTTCGGAGATGTTCTGCTCTGTGCGGCTGACCGAGATCTTCCGGCAGGCCGGCGAGAGCCTGATTATCACCAACGCGCACCGGATCAATTCCGGCGAGATGCCGCTTCTGAATGTCAAGGACAACGATTTCTTCTTCCTGCCGCGGGAAAATGACCGGCAGATCGCCGATACGATCGTCGGGCTCTGGCAGACCCGCCTGCCGCGCACCTATGGGGAGGCGGCCGCGGAGGGAATCCAGGTCATCTCGCCCTCCCGCCGGGGCATGGGCGGCGTGGATCATCTCAATGCAAAGCTGCAGCAGGCCCTGAATCCCCCCTCGCCCACCAAACGCGAAAAAGCCTTCCGCGAAATTACATTCCGGGAAGGCGATCGCGTGATGCAGATCAAAAACGATTACGATCTGGTCTGGGAAAAGGACGGCAAGGAGGGTGTCGGTGTCTTCAACGGCGATATCGGCGTGATCGAAACGATCAATACCGGTGCCGAGCAGATGGTCATCCGCTTTGATGAGCGGGTAGTCGCCTATGAATTCGCCAAGCTTGAGGAGCTGGAGCACGCATGGGCGATCACCGTTCACAAGAGCCAGGGAAGCGAATATCCGATCGTCATCCTGCCCGTATATGAGGGATGTCCCTACCAGCTGAGATGGCGCAATCTCCTCTATACGGCCGTCACGCGGGCTAAAAAGATGGTCATTCTGGTCGGCCGGCCGGAGATCGTATCCGAGATGGTGCAGAACAACCGGCAGATTCTCCGCTATACCGGCCTGTTCCGGCTGGGGGAGTAGTCAATCGCTCCAGATGATACTCGAGGCGATGGCCTCGGCCATTCCGTCCTCCAGCGGCGGATGCCCGATAATGCCGTCGGAGAATTCGACGGTCAGATAGACGCCCGATTCCCGATTGATCGATATAATGGCGGTGTTGGTCATGGTAAGCTCCTGCATCTGGGCCAGCGTATCCTCGGGAAGGGATTCAAAATCGTAGTTCACCTTCGTGAGCGCCGTTTCCACCTTGTCATCGAGGAAAATCACCCGATAAGACTGCCCAAGATCCCAGCGGCTGTAGCCGGTCTGATTGTTCAGGATGACAAGCGGATGGGCACCGTCGGCGCTGATGGCTCCCAGCCCGACAAAGGCGCGGATCGGATCGCCGTTTTCGCCGCCCTCGCGGATGAAGGCATTGCCGAAGGTGTAAAAGGCATCCGGCGAGGGATCGGAAAGCTCCCATGTGCCCGGCATCGAAAATGTGACGCGCGAAGGTCCGATTTCCAGCGTGAACGGCTTGAAATCCTTTGTCAGCTCTGAGGGAAGCCCGGGGCCGGACGGAATCCCGAAGCGCAGGATGCCTCCGAGCGTGAGGGCGACGGTGAACAGGATGGCGGCCGCCGCATAAACGAGCATCGGTGTCCGGCGGTGCACAGGCCGGTTTACGGCCTCGCTTGCCAGAAGCTGTGCATCCTCCGCCCCGCCGATGGCTTCCCACAAAAGAATGGCGCGATCGGTTTTCATAGATAGAACCCCTCCTCACATAAATGCTTTTTGAGCTTTTTTCTCGTCCGCGACAGAATCAGCCGGACATGGCCGGCCCGAAGGCCGTACCGCGCGGCAATATCGCCGTCGGATTCGGCATAGAAATAGCGGCGCAGGAATACGGAGCGCTCCCGCTCCGCCAGCGATGCCAGAAACCGTCGGATCGATGCCTGCAGCTCGGCCGCTTCAAAGGCCGATACCGTATCATCGCCGCCGAGTGTATCCAGCTCCTCTAAAATCTCCTCCATCCCGCCCGGCGGAGTCCGTCGCGCGGCATGGGCGGCCCGATACCGGTCCAACGCGTGATTGCGCACGATCCGGGCAAAATAGAGCCGCAGAACGTCGGGCTTGGCCGGCGGAATGGATTTCCATGCCGAGAGCCAGGTGTCGGCCACGCACTCCTCGGCATCCTGACGGCTCCCGGTGATGCGCTCGGCAATGGCAAGGCAATAGGAGCCGTAGGCCGCCTCGGATTCCCGGATGGCCGCCTCATCGCGGCTGTGGTACAGCGCCAGAATCTCAAAATCGTTCAAATCCGGATTCCTCCTTATGTGTCTTCACACAATAAGACGGAGGCGCGCGGATTTTGTTTCAGCCGGGGATGGAATTTTTCTATATGCAAAAGGACGGGGATTGAAAACCTGAAACATTACGCTTTTGGGTAATCCCGGTAAAGCGTTTCATATTCCTGCCGGGTGATTTCATACCATTCGGATTTATCGTTCGTCGTCCAGCCTCCCCACCACTCCCGTTCATAGTGGTTGAGAAAATAGCGGGTTGTAACGCCATCGGCATCCGTCCCTGTATAAAGCTTAAAGTCTTCTCCCATGTCGTTTGACTCCCAACAACTGTAAATTTCTTTTGCTTGCGTGAGATTTTTAATGCTGTTGAGTGCTTCCCTGGAAAGGGGAGCGCCCTTACTTGTCAACTGATTAAGATAATCCAATCATCATCACCTCTTTCCTCTATTATAGCATAAGAATCCGCCAAAGTAAATGCCGGCCGGTCATAAAATGTTTCAGCCATCGAAAAAATTCTTGCCATTTCCCGGGAAATATGTTACAATGGGGAAGACGGCTTTTCGTATAATTTTGCTCTGAATCGCACAGAATAGTCATGCAGCCAAAACTTTCATCGGCTCATAACCGCGATTCAAAGGAGATTTATATATGAAAGCAACCGGAATTGTACGCCGCATCGACGACCTCGGCAGAGTCGTCATCCCCAAGGAGATCCGCCGCACCATGCGCATCCGCGAGGGCGACCCGCTGGAGATCTTCACCGACCGCGAGGGCGAGGTCATCTTCAAGAAATATTCGCCCATCGGCGAGCTCAACAGCTTCGCCTCCCAATACGCCGAAACCCTTCACAAGACCGCCGGCATGGCCGTGGTCATCTGCGACCGCGATGCCGTCATCGCCTGCGCGGGCCTGCCCAAGAAGGATTATCTGGAGAAAAAGCTCTCGCCGGAGCTGGAGCAGATCAGCGAGGGCCGCTCGATCTACCGCTATCTGGACGGCTCCAATACCGTGCCTGTGACCGGCGATGCCGATTCCGCCGCCGTGTCCTGCTCGATGCCGATCATCGCCGACGGCGATCTGATCGGATGCGTGGCCTCGGTTCTCGTCAAGGGATGCGAGCCGCCGCAGGGGGATATCGAAGCCAAGCTGATTACCACCGCCGCCGCATTCCTCGCAAAACAGCTGGAAGCGTAAGGAGGGAAGGATGATGCCGAAATACCCGCCCTTCCATCCTTCCTCGGACCGCCACGACGAGGAGCGGATCCGGATTTCGATCCTGCGCGCCGGAAACGGCGATTTTATTGCCGCTGAGCCGGCATCGGGGGGCCATCCCTCCGAGGATGCCTTTTTAACCAATTCCGTGGCCTCGGCCGGCGACTGTACCGGCATTGCCGTTACGCCTCCGCTGGATGAGGCCCAGACCGAAGCCCTGCAGGATATCGCCGCGCATCCGGCCGATCCTGCCGGCGCCGATACCCTTCGCGCCAACAAAGATCTTGCCTCGCCCCCAAAGGGCGGCGCAGAGCGCTGAATGCCAACGGAGCCGCACAGCGGCTCCCCACTACATACCGACCCAAGCGAGTAAACCCATGAAACTTACATCCAAACACACCCTTTTTGCCTGCTGTGTGGGCTTTATCATCCAATCCATTGTCAATAATTTCGCGCCGCTTCTGTTTGCGCTCTTTTCGCGGGAGTTCGGCCTCTCGATGGAGGAGCTGACCCTGCTGGTCACCTTCAATTTCGGAGCGCAGATGGTCATCGATTTCCTCGGTGCCCGTTATGCCGATAAAATGGACAGCCGGGCCGGCATGATCGCCGCCCACGCGGCCTCAGCCGTCGGTCTGGCGGGCCTTGGCATCCTCCCCATGTGGATGAATCCGCTGGCCGGCCTCTTGATCGCCACCGCCTTCTGCGCGCTGGGAAGCGGCCTGATCGAGGTTCTGGCAAGCCCGATGGTCGAGGCGCTTCCGACCGATGAGAAAAGCGCGAAGATGAGCATCCTGCACTCCTTCTTCTGTTGGGGACAGGTGCTGGTGGTGCTTCTGTCCACCGCTTATTTTGCCGTCTTCGGAGAGGCGCGCTGGAGCCTTCTGCCGATTCTCTGGGCGCTGGTGCCCGCGCTGAATCTGCTCTGGTTTATCGGCGTGCCGATTTATAAATTCCGGAGCGGCGATGAAACCGTATCGCCCGGCCGGCTCTTCGGGATGCCGGGATTTGTCTGCTTCCTTCTGCTGATGTTCTGCGGCGGTGCGGCGGAGCAGGTCATCGCGCAATGGGCCTCCCTCTTTGCCGAAACGGGGCTCGGCGTGTCGAAAACCGTCGGCGATCTGCTCGGCCCCTGCCTGTTCGGCCTGATGATGGCGGCCTCGCGCACCTTCTACGGCATCCGCGGCGGCCGGATCCCCCTTCGCAGCTTCATGACCGTCTGCTCGGCCGGACTTGTCTTCAGCTTCCTTTTGACCGTCTTCGCGCCGCATCCCTTCCTCTCGCTGATCGGATGCGGACTGACCGGCCTCTTTGCCGGCATCTTCTGGCCGGGCACCCTGAGCCTTGCCACTTCGCATCTGCCAAAGGCCGGTGCCTCGATGTTCGGTGTGCTGGCGCTGGCGGGCGATATCGGATGCGCCGCCGGTCCGGGAGTCGCCGGCATCGTGAGCGGAATGCTCGGCGAGGGCAATGCGGCGATGCGGGGCGGCATCCTTGTCACGATCGTCTTCCCGGTGACAGCGCTTATTGTGATGCTGCTATTAAGTAAAAAAACAAAGGAGAAGAATTCGCATGAATCCAGCCGATGAATGCAGACGGCTGCTTTGGCGGCCGATGGATGTCGAGTGGCACGAATGCACCGATTCCACCAATCGGATCGCCCGCGAGAAGGGAATGGCGGGACATGGCGATTGCCTGATTATCGCCCGGAGCCAGACGGCCGGCCGGGGACGGATGGGCCGGAGCTTTCTCTCGCCCGAGGGCGGCCTCTATTTCTCCTTTCTGTTCCACCCCGAGGGATCCGCCTCCGAATCGCTTTCGATCACCGTAGCCGCCGCTGTGGCCGCCGCACGGGCCATCGACTTGCTGGCCGGCGGACAGAGCCAAATCAAGTGGGTCAACGATATCTACCGCGGCGGGCGCAAGGTCTGCGGGATCCTCACCGAGGCAAAGCTTGGAGCTGGCGGACGGGTGTGCTATGCCGTGCTGGGAATCGGCGTGAATCTGATTCCGCCGTCGGGCGGCTTTGCCCCGGAAATCGCCGACCGGGCCGGTGCGCTGTTCCCGCCCGGCACCGATACTAGTGCCATCCGCCCGTCGCTCGCGGCCGCGATTGTCAATGAATTTGAGCGGATCCGGCAGACAGGGGAGGATTTTCTGTCGGAATACCGGGAGCGCTCCCTACTTCCTGGGCGGGAGATTCTCGTTCTGCGCCCCGACGGACAGGAGATCCCGGCTGTGGCCGAGGGCATCGGGGACGATTTTTCGCTGCTGGTCCGATACGCAGACGGGCGGCGGGAGGCCCTCTCCTCCGGCGATGTATCAATCCGGCTGTGAATTTTTGCAAACCCCTTGCCAAACAGAGAAATCTGTGCTATAATAGGTAAGATATCAATCAGATAAAGGGATAACATACCATGATCTATCAGAACATACTGGAAGCGATGGGCCACACGCCCATGATCCGCCTGAATCGTCTCGGCGATCCCGACGGCGCACAGATTCTTGTCAAATTTGAAGGCCTCAACGTCGGCGGCTCGATCAAGACCCGCACGGCGTTCAATATGATCCGCGATGCGGAACAAAAGGGACTCATCGGCCCCGATACCGTCATCGTCGAGCCGACCAGCGGCAATCAGGGCATCGGCCTTGCGCTTGTCGGAGCCGTCCGCGGCTACAAAACGAAAATCATCATGCCCGACTCGGTCAGCATGGAGCGCCGTCTGCTCGTCGAGCATTACGGCGCCGAGGTCATCCTCATCCACGATGCGGGCAACATCGGCCTCTGCATTGAGGAATGCCTCAATCTGGCGCTCAGGATGAAGGCGGAGGATCCCAATGTCTTCGTCCCCCAGCAGTTTGAAAATCCCGCCAATCCCGCGATCCAGCGCAGTCAGACCGGCGAGGAGATTCTGGCCGATGTAAACGGCCCGATCCATGGCTTCTGCTCGGGAATCGGCACCGGCGGCACCATCACCGGCATCGGCGAGGCGCTGAAGGCAAAGAATCCCGATATGGTCATCTGGGCGGTGGAGCCGGAGAATGCGGCGATCCTGTCCGGCGGCTCCATCGGCACCCATGTCCAGATGGGCATCGGCGACGGCGTGATTCCCGCGATCCTCAATCAGAGCATCTACAACGATATCTGCATCGTCAAGGATGATGAGGCCCTGCAGATTTCCAAGGAGCTGGCGCTGAAGGAGGGCATCCTCTGCGGCATCAGCAGCGGCACCAATGTGGCCGCCGCCATCAAGCTGGCCCGTGTCCTCGGCAAGGGCAAAACGGTGGTGACGGTGCTTCCCGACACCGCCGAGCGGTATTTCTCGACCCCGCTTTTTGAATAAGCAACAGAACCGCAGCAGATAATGTCGAGCACTCATAAAACAGTTACAGTCCCGGCAGGATTCGCTGCCGGGACTGTTCTTGTATATATTGCAGCTATGTGATAGAATCAACCAAACAATTAGACAAACTTGAATTTGACGAGGTGAGGAAATGCTTGAGTTGTATGAACCTCAGGTTGAGGACTTGTGGTTTAAGAAAAAAATGATGGGCGATGAGCAAACCATGTCTTACAATCATGCCTACGGAGGTATAATCCCTTTTCCCAAAGAATACTGGGCAGATTGGCATGACAGATGGATAACAAACCACAATGGCAAGCGCTTTTACAGATATATCAAGGATAGGGACACTTTTGTCGGCGAGGTAGCATATCATTTCGACGGAGAAAGACAGATTTACATTGCAGATGTGATTATTTATGCTCCGCATCGTGGAAAGGGATATGGTCGCAAAGGATTGTTGCTTTTATGTGAAACCGCAAAGGCAAATGGCATTAGGGAACTCTATGACGATATTGCCATCGACAATTCTTCTGTTGCACTATTCCTTAAATGTGGGTTTGTTGAAGTTCTGCGAACCACCGAGTATGTTTTAGTAAAAAAGGAATTGTGAGTTAACTAAATTCCAATAGGTCGAACAGTTAGGAAAATAAGAATTTGTAGGTGTGAATGATGAAAACTTTATATATGATTGGTGGCACTATGGGGGTTGGAAAAACAACTGTGTGCCAACAGCTCAAACAGGATTTACCGAATAGTGTATTTCTTGACGGAGATTGGTGTTGGGATGCAAATCCGTTCCAAGTAACCGATGAAACAAAAGCAATGGTGACG
>JAZNKS010000066.1:0-30868 GCA_045578725.1 Candidatus Flemingiibacterium sp. | reverse complement strand
CTCGCGGCCCTTGGGCATATGCTGGGAGATATAGGGGATCTCCGCCCAGATGACCAGGCCCTTCTCGTCGCACAGGTGATAGAGAAACTGGTCATGCTGGTAGTGGGCCAGACGGATGGTGGTTGCACCCACTTCCATGATGTAGCCGATGTCCTCTTCGTGGTGCTCAGGCAGCAGCGCGTTGCCGATGCCCCAGCGATCCTGGTGACGGCTCACGCCGCGCAGGGGATACTCCTCGCCGTTGAGGATGAAGCCGCGCTCGGGATCGATTTCAAAGCTGCGGCAGCCGAAGCGGGCGGACACGGAGTCGATGACATGGCCGTCCTCGACAAGCTCGGCAACGGCGGTGTAAAGATAGGGATCCTTGCGGCCGTTCCAGCGGTGGGCATCGGCGATGGTGAAGACGAACTTTTTCGCCTCATCGGTTTCGGCGGCGACCAGCTTGCCCTCGGCATCGTAGATGGCACAGCGGATCTGCTGGGCGGCGGTCTGATTGGTCGTGAACAGCTCGAAGGTGACCTCGGCATCGTCGCCGATCATAACGGGGGTGACCTTCAGGCCGCTTCCGCCGTAGTAATCGAGATCAAAGTGGGCGTTGTTGACGAAAATCAGGTTGACATCCCGGTAAAGGCCGCCGTAGAAGGTGAAGTCAGCGGTCTGGGGATAGACGGTTTCGTTTGGCGCATTGTCAACGGCGATGGCGAGGATGTTTTCATTCTGGAGCTTGCCGGTCAGATTCACGCGGAAGGTGGAATAGCCGCCGTCATGATGGGCCAGCTTTTCGCCGTTGAGGTAGACATCGGAGGAGGAGTTGGCGCCGTTTACTTCCAGATAGCAGCAGTCGGCCTCGGGCAGATCCTGCTTTTTGATGGCCTGCATATAGACGCAGGTGCCGCGGAAGTAATCGTTCTCGCCGTCCTGGCCGTCGATGGCGTTCCAGGAATGGGGAAGGTTGACGAGATTCCACTCGGCCGGGATGGCGGCGGGAATTTCGGAAACGGCCTTGGCAAAGGCCCATTTACGGTTGATGTTGAGCAGGGTTCTCATGGGGATACCGTCCTTTTTGGAATATTTTTTTGGGAAAAACGGTCCGGCCGCCATTTGTCAGCCGGACCGGAGATGTCGGAAAATCAGTTGCCTTCGGCGGGAGCGGCAGCCTCTTCGGTACGGCCGAGCGCGGCGTTCATCTTTGCAAGGGTCTTCTTGTCCAGATTGTAGATCAGGGCAAGGCCGATGAACTGGAGGATTGCCGATACGAGGAAGAGCACGGCAACCAGCGTGCGCAGATTGCAGGCAACCTCGAAGGAAAGCAGCGTGACGTCGATGATGGCTTCACCGGTTTCGGGATCGATGGCATTGTTCTTGTATCCCAGACCGTCCATAATCAGGAGTGCGACGGCGGGGCCTACACCCTGCGCCAGCTTGCGGAAGAAGGAGTGCAGAGCATAGACGGTGCCCTCCTCGCGCTTGCCGGTCTTCCATTCGTTGTAGTCGATGGCGTCGCCCATCATCGCCCACGATACGGTGGAGTAGATGCCAAGACCGAGGCTGTAGACCAGCTGGCAGAGGATGTAGATGATGAGGTCGAGGCCGGTGTTGTCGGGGGTGATGATGAAGAGACCGAGCGCGCCGATGATCGAGCAGATCGAGCCGACAACGGCCAGCTCCTTTTTGCCGTACTTCGATACCATCTTACGGGCAAGAGGCGTGAAGACGACGATCGGGATCATGGCAAAGAGCTGAACCACGCCGGAAATTTCCGTGTTCTTGAAGTAGATCTGGAAGACAACGGAAACAGCGGTCGCGGCGCCCTGCATACCGATGAACATACCCATGGCGGCCAACGTTGCGCCGACGGCGGGGCGGTTCTTTAGGAAGTTGCCCATCGCTTCGATGACATTGAACTTCGGGGTGTCCTCGGAGAGGGTCACGTTGGTGTCCACGCGGATTTCGGTGTTGCGGATCATGAACTGGAAGCAGATAAAGCCCAGCGCACCCATGATCAGCGCGGCGAGGAAGACCTTGTAGCCGTTGAGGGATTCGTCCTTGTTGTAAATAATGAAGGGCAGGATGACCATGGGCAGCATATTGCCGACCATCGATCCGACGGAGCGCCATGCGGAGAGGGAGGCGCGGTCGGCATCCTTATCGGAGATCAGCGAGAGCAGAGAGCCGTAGGGGACATTCGCAATGGTGTAGAAGGCATCCCAGATGACATAGCCGGCGATGAAGATAATCATCTTGGCCCATACGGGAGCCGCGGGGAAGGGAAGGAAGCAGCAGGCACCGCCGATAATCAGACCGATCGAGCCGATCCAGATGTACTGCAGAAACTTGTTGCGCTTGTAGGTGCGGCGGTCGGCATCAATCAGCGAGCCGATCAGCGGGTCGTTGATGGCATCCCAGACCTGAACAACAACCAGGAGCAGGGAATACCAGAGTCCCATGCCCATGATCTGCGTCCAGAAGAGCGCCATGGTTCCTTTGAGCGCGAAGCTCATGTTGCATCCGAGGTCGCCGGCTGCATAGGCAACGCTGTCGCGGATGCCGAAGCGGCGGAACCCCTTTTCGTCTTTCACTACTTGTTTACTCATTTTTGGAACATCCTCCTGTGATGAATTTTTTACGTTCAAGCAGCTATAACTATTATAAGTTTTTTTGCGGCGGAAGCGTGAGGATTATTTTCGGGTGATTTTGTATTATTTTTGTTTCATTTCCCCGAAAGCGGTTGAATTTGCGAAAAAGCTGTGCTATAATAGAAAATAAGGAAAAATCGGCCGGCGGAGCGTTATCCGGCGGACTGGGAGGCGATGATATGGACTTTGAGGGCGAGCTTCACATTCTCACGGAAACCTTCAAAAAATGCCGCACGGAGGCAAAGCTTCTTTGGCGGGATGAACTGAATGCACACATCCCGGACCGGCATTTCCGGCTGATTCTCGGCGGGGATCCGCCCATGACACAGGAGCTTCTGCCGCCCGCATCCCACGGGCCTGTCATCTGGCGGCTGGATACCGGCTATCTGCTCCGCTATCTGATGCTCCCGCTTGAGGGGGAAGGTGGCGATCGCTGTCTGGTGATCGGGCCGTATTTGTCCGCCCGCCCGGACCGGAGCCGGATACTGGGACTTGGCGAGCAGCTTCACCTCCCGCCAAAGCGGTGCGAATCGCTGGTCACCTATTTTGACGGCATTCCCTGTCTCAAGGAGGAAAGCCCGCTCTTTGTGATGCTGGATGTCTTTGCCGAGCGGATCTTCGGCACCGGGCGCTTTGCCATTGAGGATCTGCGCGGCCGTCTGCCCGACGATCTGCAGCCGCTGGAGCCGATCCGCCAGAGCGATGCCGCGGAAACGCTGCTGAAAATGAAGCTCATGGAGGAGCGGTATGCGGCGGAGAATGAGCTCCTGGAAGCCGTATCCCGCGGGCAGGTTCATAAGGCCGCCTCGCTGATGGCCGCCTTTGAGGGGATTCCCTTTGAGAAGCGGCTGGACGATCCCCTGCGCAGCATGAAGAATTACAGCATCATCATGAACACCCTCCTTCGCAAGGCGGCAGAGCAGAGCGGGGTGCACCCGATCGACCTTGACCGGATGTCCTCCGGCTATGCCGTGAAGATCGAGCAGCTGGATTCCGAGGCGGCTGTGCGGAAGCTGATGGGCGAAATCTTCCGCTCCTGGTGCCATCTGGTGCGCAAATACACGATGAAGGATTATTCCTCGCCGGTCCGCCGCGCCGTTCTGATGATCGAGGCGGATCTGTCCGCCGATCTTTCCCTGCGCACGCTGGCCGCCGCCCAGAATATCAATGCCTCCTATCTGTCCTCCCTCTTCAAAAAGGAAACGGGAAAGACGCTTACCGAATATATCAACACAAGCCGGATGCGGCAGGCGATGAGCCTGCTGGAGCGCACCACCCTCCAGATCCAGACCGTGGCCCTCCACTGCGGGATCATGGATGTCCATTATTTTTCCCGCCTCTTCCGCCGCTATACGGGTATGACGCCCGGCGCGTACCGGAGCTCGCACACCGCCCGCTGATCTCTTACCGAATTCTGCATATTTCGGGGCGAAAAGTCCATAGCCTTTTGGCGCGGAATGTGGTACAATTACAGAAAACGTCAAGGAAAGGACGCTCATCATGCCCGAAAAAACGGTCAATTACCGCCGCACCAAATACACCTGCTTCTACACCTATCTTGCGATGTCCTCGGTCTTCAGCCTGCCGCCGCTCCTCTTTCTCACCTTCCGCGAGAAATACGGCATCTCCTACACCCTGCTCGGCACGCTGGTGCTGGTCAATTTCATCACCCAGCTGACGATCGATCTCATCTTCACCTTCTTTTCAAGGCACTTCAATGTAAAAAAAGTGGTGCGCGCGATGCCGCTGATCACCTCGGCCGGCCTTTTCACCTACGCGCTGATTCCCACCTTCTTCCCGGATGCGGCCTATGCGGGCCTCCTTGCCGGTACCGTCATCTTTTCCATCGCCGCCGGCCTCAATGAGGTGCTCTTAAGCCCGCTGATCGCCGCGCTCCCCTCCGATAATCCCGACCGGGATATGAGTATGCTCCATTCGCTCTATGCCTGGGGCGTTCTCACGGTCGTCACGGTCAGCACCCTCTTTCTCAAGATCTTCGGAACCGATAACTGGATGCTTCTGACCATGTTCTGGGCCTGCCTGCCGATCGTTTCCTGCATCCTGTTCTGCACCTCGCCCATCCCCGACATGGATCTTTCCCAGAGCCCGGGCGGCGGAAAAGCGAAGAACCGCCGCTTTGGCATGGCCCTCTGCGTTCTCTGCATCTTCCTCGGAAGCGCCGCCGAAAACGGCATGACCAACTGGATCTCCGTTTTCGTTGAGAGCGCGCTCGGTGTTCCGAAGGTCGCGGGTGATATCCTCGGCCTTGCCGCCTTCGCCGTCCTGCTCGGCCTTGTGCGCACCTTCTACGCCAAATACGGCAAAAATATCGCAAAGGTCCTGCTCATCAGCATGGTCGGCGCGATCTTCTGCTATCTGATTGCCAGCCTCTCGCCCCTTCCCGTGATCTCGATGATCGCCTGCGTGGTGACCGGCGCCTTCACCTCCATGCTCTGGCCTGGCACGCTGATTCTGATGGAGGAGAAATTTCCGGCTCCCGGCGTGACCGCCTATGCGCTGATGGCGGCCGGCGGCGATTTTGGTGCCTCGGTGGCCCCCCAGCTGCTGGGGTATCTGGTTGATGAGGTGTCCCCAAGCTCCTGGGCCGCTTCGCTTGCCGGGACACTCTCGCTGACCCCGGAGCAGGTCGCCATGAAGTTTTCCATGCTGATCGGCGCGCTCTTCCCGGTTCTTGGCACGCTTCTGCTTCTCTATATGCACCGGTATTTTGCCGCGCACGGGGAGAAAAACGAAGGAAAAATTTCCGGCTGTTGAAAAATCAACAGACTTTCGGAGCGCCGTGGGGTATAATAAAGATACATAAAAAACAATCAGGAGGATTATGCTATGCTCAGTCAAAAGGTACATGAGCTGCTCAACACGCAGATCAACAAAGAATTCTATTCCGCCTATCTCTATCTCAATTTCGCCAACTATTTCAAGGCAAAGGGCCTCGACGGCTTTGCCAACTGGTACACCGTACAGGCGCAGGAGGAGCGCGATCACGCGATGCTCTTCTATCAGTATCTGCAGAACAACAACGCTAAGGTGGAGCTTTCCGCCATCGATGCGCCGAAGAATGATTTTTCGGACAGCATGGCGGTTCTGGCGGCCGGCCTTGAGCATGAAATCTATGTCACAAGCCTCATCAACGATATCTATGCGGCCGCGTATGAAGTGAAGGATTTCCGCACGATGCAGTTCCTCGACTGGTTTGTCAAGGAGCAGGGCGAGGAGGAAACCAACGCAAACGATCTGATCTCCAAGATGGAGCTGTTCGGCTCGGACCCGAAGAGCCTGTATATGCTCAATCAGGAGCTGGCCGCCCGCGTTTATGCCGCCCCCTCGCTGGTTCTGTAAGAAAGAGGTTCGCATGAAGGAAAACTACACAGTCTGCAACTGCAAAAAGGTGAGCTACAATGACATTGCCAATGCCCTGCATCAGAACAAGCGCTTCGGCGACGTGCTGGAGGCCTTCGAGGATGTCAAAAAGGTCACCCATTGCTCCACCGGATGCGGAGGATGCCATGACAAGGTGCTGGACATCATTTCCGAGATCCTGATGGGAAGCGAAAAGGTATAAAAAAGAAGGGAGCACCTGCGGGCGCTCCCTTTTTTGAAGAAAGGAAACGGATTATGGAAATGGTTCTTTTGACGGCGGCGGGAGTCGGCGGTGCTACGGTGCTCGGCGCGCTGATCGGCTTCCTCTTTCGGGGGATGACCCACCGCTTTTCCGATATTGTGCTCTCCTTTGCCGCGGGCGTCATGCTCTCGGCGGCGGTGCTGGGGCTGATCCTGCCCTCCCTTGAATACGGCGGGCGGTATGGGATTCTCATCACGGTGGCGGGCATCTTTGCGGGCGCGCTCTGCCTGAATCTGATCGATAAGCTGGTGCCCCATCTTCACCGGATGGCCGGGGGCGGGGAGGAATCCCATCCCGATGCCCGGCTCTCAAAGGTGCTCCTCTTTGTGATGGCGATTGCGATCCACAATCTGCCGGAGGGCATCGCGGCGGGTGTTGGATTCGGCTCGGGCGATGTGTCGCAGGCGATTCTGATCGCGGGCGGCATCGCGCTCCAGAATATCCCGGAGGGCATGGTCATCATCGGGCCAATGCTGGCCGCAGGCGTGAAGCCGGGCCGCACCTTCGTGATCGCTTTGATGACCGGCCTTGTGGAGGTCGCCGGCACGCTGATCGGCTATTTCGCGGTGAATCTGGCGGCATCGGTGCTCCCCTTCGCGCTGGCCTTCGCGGGCGGCACGATGCTCTATGTGGTCAGCGATGAGATGATCCCGGAAACCCATGCGCACGGAAGCGAGCGCGGGGCGACCTGGGCCCTGCTCGTCGGCTTCTCGGTGATGCTCATCAGCGATGTCCTGCTGGGATAAATAAAAAAACGCCCCTCGCGGGGCGTTTTTTCTTTACAGGCTCGTCGGATCCTCGCCGGCGGCATGACGGCGGTCGGCGATTTTGTTGTATTTTTTGATAATGTCGATTTCCTTGGGATCGTAAGGGCGCAGATTCGGGCGGAGCAGATCGTGCTGCCAGCGGGTCAGATCGAGGTGATCGCCCTTGCCCGATTCCACCATCTGCCAGATGGATTCCCACGGCTCGTAGGTCTGATATTTTCCGGCCACGAAGCCCCAGTTGTAGCAGCCGATCTTCAAAAGATAGAAGAGCGGATAGAGCTCCTTCACGTTGTTGCCAAAAATCCGGTTCAGCCATTCGGTATTCAGCGCCGGGCGGCCGATTTTTCGCAGGCTGTCAATCAGCGCGATGTTGACACCGTAGCTGCTGTAATTGTGGTAGCTGACGATATCCGACAGCTCGAGCGCTTCCTGCTCGATATGGGAAAGGGCACGGCCGTCCTTCATGCCGCGGAAAACATCGGCACAGCAGGGCTGATCCGGCCCGATCTCCCAGGCGATTTCAAAGAATTTTTTCATATGCGGCAGGCTTAAATCGTCCCGGTTGTTGCCCGGCTCGTTGAAGAGATTCCAGACGCTGACCCGGTCATCGTGCGCGTATTCGGTGATGATCTCGCGCACAAATTCGTAATATTTCAGCGCCGTGTCGGGGTCATCGAGAAGATGCCAGGACAGGCCGGATGCATGGTGCATATGCGGGGATTTGGCCCGGCCGCCGTGATAGCCGATGTCAACGCTCTGCTCACCCATCACGGGTGCCTTGTAAAACTCCTTTGGCACCGAGCAGTCATTGGCAAGGCAGAGCATCGCATCGATGCCGTGCTTTTTGCAGACGGCAAGATAGCGGTCCAGCCGCTTCATGAAGCCGTCATGCTGCTGATCCCAGACCGGGAATTCCAGAATCAGCCGCACCGAGTTGTAACCGATTTCCTCGGCGGCGGAAAGCTCCCGCTCGACCGTTTCCATCCGCTTTTCAAAGCCGAATTCCTGCCATTGGTCAATCCGGTTGCAGCAGTCGGCCGACATATAGTTGCAGCCGCGCATCCACGGGCGCTTGTTGTACCATTCCCATGCCATTTCTTTTGTCCATTTTCCGTTCATGATCGTGAATCTCCTTTTGTCTTGTTTTGTCGGTAATCGCCGGGGGTAAGCCCCCAGAAGTTCTTGAATTCGCGGGAAAAGATCGCGTGGCCCGAAAAGCCGCATTCCAGCGCAATGGTGCCGATCGGCTCATCGGTGCCGGCAATCCGGGCCGCCGCACAGAAGAGCCGCACCCGCTTGATGTAGGCATTCAGCGGCATCTTCATCTGGTCGGCGAAGACCTTGCCAAGGTGATTGGGTGACAGCCCCAGCGCCGATGCAACGGATGAAACCGTGATCGGCTCGGCATAATGGGCTGCGGCATAGGCGGCCGCACGCTCTGTGATGCCTCCCAGGGGACGGGAATGACCAGGCGGCTCCATCGCACGCAGGAGGCGGACAAGCAGAAGCGCGATCATCCGCTCAAGGCAGAGAGGGGTGAAGGCATCCCCGGTCCTGTATTCGCTGATGGCGCACCGGACAAGCGCCTCGCTCTCACGGATGCTCTGGCATACGGCCAGAAGCGGCGGGCTCATGCTGATGGCCGGGAGCAGAGAAGGCTCGATCATGCCGACCGGAAAGCGCAGGCTGAGCACGGTCATCGGCTCAAAAAGGTCATAACGGTGCACATCGGTCGGCCGCATGAGGAGAAGCGTGCCGCGTGAAAGCGGGAAGTCCTGCCCGTTGACTCTCATGCTTCCGCGCCCCGAAGCTACGAATTCCATCTCATAGAAATCGTGGCAGTGGAGGCTCCGGGCGATGCCCGGCTTCTTATGATATTCCTTTGCATGAAACGGGCCGCCGCTGATGCGTGCCGTGCCCTCATTTTTGGGCGGATCATAAAAATATCCGCCGCCGATCGGCTTTGACACAGACGTTTCCCCCCTGTCCGGATTCATTATAGCGCAAAATGAAAGTCAAGTCAAGAGGCTTTTTTTGATAAAATCAACGAATATTTGACCGGAAGAAAAAGCCCGTTTTTTCAAAGCAAAAATAGGGGGATTTCCATTGACTTGACAAAAGAGGCGTGATATAATATACTCGGAAGAATAATATTGAAGCAAGGACGGTACAAGAATGAAAACCAATGCCACCTATTTTCAGAACGACGATAAGAATCCCCTCTGCTACGGCGAGATCAACCTCATCAATCCAGCCCGCCCCCGTCTGCGCGGCGAGGAGCCCAAAACCGGCATTCCCGCCACGCCTGTATTCTGCGGCTTCTGCGGCACCGATATGGAGCTGATGCGCATGGGTCAGCGCCATGCGCTGGATGCCAAGTTCCCGGCCGGAGAAAAGCGGCTGATCAACGGTCATGAGGGTGTTGTATGGGTCCCGGAGGAAAAGCGGTTCGCCATCGTGCTCATCCGGGGCGGCGACAGCGCGGATCCCACCCGCTACACCGAGGACGAGAGCTATTTTGAATACGGCTGTGACGGCGCGGACGGCATCTTCTGCGACAAGGGCTATTTCCATCCCGATATGCTGCTTCATCTGCCCGCCGGATACGAGGGCCTTGAAAAGCTCCCGCTCTCACTTGCCAAGAAGCTGGTCTTCTCGGATCCCTATGCCTGCGCGGTCTTCCAGCATGAGCGGATGTGCGATATCGGCATGGCCCAGAATTTCCGGGTCGAGCTGGCCAAGCGTAAATGCTCCGAGGCGGAGGCTGTCCGCTATGCACGCGAGAGCACCTTTGAGCGGACCGTCATCTTCGGTCTTGGCACCACCGGTCTCTTCATCGGCGATCAGATCCGCCGCAACCATCCCGATGCCAAGATTCTCTTTGTGGCCCGCAGTCCTGAGGACTGCGAAAAGGCGGTCTTTGTCCGCGAGGTCATGGCCTGCGATTATCTCTCAAGCGGCGGTATGAGCGAGGAGGAAACCGCGTCGGCGATCCTGGAGCGTATCGGCGGCCGCGCCACGATGTTTGTGGGCACCTCCGGCACCGAGGTCGAGTCCCGCATCGCCTTTGAAAAGAAGGTGCTGGGCTGCAACGGCATCTACAACAGCTTCTCTCTCGGCCCGAAGGTCACCTTCGACACGATGCCCTTCGGCTTTGAAAATCATGTCATCTTCGCCTCCATCAACTTCACCCGCGCGCATATGGAGGAGGCCATCCGCATCCTCTGTGACAGCCGCTTTGGTGAGCTGGTCGAGCTGATCGACAAGGATGAATTCACCGCCGATCCGATGGGCGCGTATGTCAATAAAATTTACGCCAAGGGCGCGCCGCTCAAGACGGCCGTTGTCTGGAATTCCGACTATATCGATATGACAAAGTGAGGAAAATGGATATGAAAGCGATTCAGATTGCAAAGCCCGGCGAGATCCGGGTCATCGAAATGCCCATGCCCGTGCCCGGCCCGGGAGAGGCCCTGCTGAAGGTGAAATTCGGCGGCATCTGCGGTGCGGATGTGGCCTCCTATACCGGCAATCAGCCCTTCACCACCTATCCCCGGATCCCCGGCCATGAATTTTCCGCCGAGATCGTATCCGTCCCCGAAAACGACCGGGGGCTGAAGGTTGGCGACGCCGTTACCTGCAATCCTTATTTCAACTGCGGCGAATGCTACGCCTGCCGGCGCGGCATCGTCAATGCCTGCCATGACAATCAGACCATGGGCGTTCAGCGGGACGGCGCGTTCTGCGAATACATCACCATGCCCGTGGAGCGGATCATCCCCGGCAAGGGACTTTCGGCAAAGGAGCTTGCGCTGATCGAGCCCTTCTCCATCAGCTGCCACGCGCTCTCCCGCGCCGAGGTGAAGGCGGGCGACAATCTGCTGATTATGGGTGCAGGCCCGATCGGTCTGTTCGCGCTCATCCGGGCAAAATCCGTCGGCGCGCGGGTTATGATCGCCGATAAGCTGGAAAGCCGTCTTGCTCTGGCCCGCGAATACGGTGCCGAGCTTGCCTTCAACGTGGAGGCGGGCGAGCTCCATGAGGCCGCACAGGCCTTCACCGACGGGCAGGGCTTTGATGTCTGCGTCGAGGCCTGCGGTGCGCCCGAAACCTTCCTCTCCTGCATTGACGAGGCCGCGCACGGTGCCAACATCATCCTGATCGGCAACGGAAAGCGGGAAACAAGCTTCGTCCATTCGATCCTCTTAAAGAAGGAGCTGAATGTCTTCGGCAGCCGCAATGCCTTCACAAAGGATTTTGAAACGCTGATCGATCTGGTCGCCTCCGGCAAGGCGGATGTGCTGAAGATGGTCAGCGGGGTCTATGCGGCCGAAAACGCCGCCGAGGCCTTTGAAAAGCTCAAGAACAACGACGGCACGCTGGCCAAGCTGCTGATCGAATTCTGATCGGAGGACGAACGAAATGAAGGAAACCATCATCCAGTTCGGCACCGGCAATTTTCTGCGCGGCTTTGTCGGACATTTCATCCATGTCCTCAACGAAAAGGGACTCTATGACGGCAAAATCGTCATCGTTCAGCCCACCAAAGGCGGAAAGACCTCGCTTCTGAATGAGCAGGGCGGCCGCTACAATCTTTATCTTCGCGGCATGGAGAATGGCGAGGCGAAATCCGAGCGGATCGAAATCACCGCCGTTTCGCGCGGCGTGGATCCCTATGCCGATTATGAGGCCTATCTTGCGCTGGCCGACAATCCCGATGCCCGCTTTATCATCTCCAACACCACCGAGGCCGGCATCGAATTCGATCCCGCCTGCGCCTTCACGGATCATCCGGCGCTGTCCTTCCCGGGCAAGCTGACCCAGCTCCTTTACCGCCGCTTTGAGGCGGGACTTGGCGGCTTTGTCATCCTCCCCTGCGAGCTGATCGATGACAACGGCGGTCAGCTGAAGCGCTGTGTCCTCGAATACGCAAAAGCCTGGAAGCTGGGCGAGGATTTCCTTGCCTGGATTGAACGTGAGAACGCCTTCTGCAATACGCTGGTTGACCGGATCGTCACCGGCTGGCCGGGCGATGAGGCCGATGCGCTGAAAAAGGAGATCGGCTGGGACGATCAGATGATCGATACCGCCGAGCGCTTCCACCTCTGGGTCATCGAGGGCGATTATGAGGCCGAGCTTCCCCTGAAGGCGGCCGGCTTCAACGTCATCTGGACCGACAATGCGGCTCCCTACAAGAAGATGAAGGTCCGCATTCTCAACGGCGCGCACACCTCGCTGGTCTTCCCCTCGCTCCTTGCGGGCATCGAAACGGTTCGGGAGAGTCTGGAGGATCCCGACACCCGCCGCTATCTGGATGTCTGCCTGAAGGATTATATCCTGCCCATCCTCGGCGAAAATGAGGAAACCTCGGCCTTTGCCGCGGCGGTTCTGGAGCGCTTCGCCAATCCCTACATCCGCCATCTCTGGAAGTCGATCTCCCTCAATTCCGTGTCCAAATACACGGCGCGGGTTCTGCCGACCGTGAAGGATTATTTTGCGGAAAAGGGAGAATACCCGAAGCCGCTGATCTTCCCGCTGGCCTGCCTGATCGAATATTACCGCACCGCCGAGCCGTCGGACGATCCTTCGGCGATTGATGTCATCCGCACGCACAGCATCGGCGAAATCCTTGCGGACACTTCGCTGTGGGGTTTGGATCTCTCCGGTGCCGGGGCGCTTGTCAACGAGAGCCTGGAGCGGATTCACCGTGACGGCATCCGGGAGGCAATGAAATGGGCCATCTCCTGATTCATCCCGCCGACAATGTCCGCGTGAATCTCGAAAACGGACACAAATACGCCGCCCGCGCCATTAAGAAGGGCGAGGCGGTCATCAAATACGGCTTCCCGATCGGCCGGGCGACGGCAGATATAAGCGAGGGCGAGCACGTCCACTCCCACAATCTTGCCACCGCGCTGGCAGGGGAGGGAACCTACGAATGGAATCCTCCCGCCGAAACCTATACGCCCGGACAATCGGAGCAGACGGTCATGGCCTACCGCCGGGCGGACGGCCGGATCGGCATCCGCAATGAAATCTGGATTGTCAACACCGTCGGCTGTGTCAACAAGACCGCCGAGCGGCTGGCAAAGGAAACCGGTGCCTTCCATTTCCCGCATCCTTATGGCTGCAGTCAGCTGGGCGGCGATCATGAGCGCACCCAGAAGGTGCTGGCCGGGCTGATTACCCATCCCAATGCCGGCGGCGTGCTGGTGCTGGGCCTCGGATGCGAGAACAACAACCTTTCCGAGATGAAAAAGGTGCTGGGCAGCTGGGATGAGGAGCGGATCCGTTTTCTGAACGTGCAGGACTGTGAGGATGAAATCGCCGAGGGCTGTGCGATCATCCGGGAGCTGCAGGCGATTGCCGGCCGGGATGCGCGCGTGCCGATTCCGGCATCCGAGCTTGTCATCGGCCTCAAATGCGGCGGAAGCGACGGCTTCTCCGGCATTACCGCCAATCCCGCCTGCGGCCTCATCGCTGACCGGCATACAAAGGCCGGCGGCCGTGCCCTGCTCACCGAGGTGCCGGAAATGTTCGGTGCCGAGCAGATTCTGATGGACCGCTGTGTCAGCCGGACGGTATTTGATGATACCGTCGCGCTGATCAATCGCTGGAAGGCATATTTCATCGCCCACGGCCAGCCGGTCAGCGAGAATCCCTCGCCCGGCAATAAGGCCGGCGGCATCACCACGCTGGAGGAAAAATCCCTCGGATGCGTGCAGAAGGGCGGAAAGGCGCCCATCACGGATGTGCTGACCTACGGCGATCGGGTGACAAAGGAGGGCCTCAGTCTGCTGGACGGTCCGGGCAACGATATCGTCGCCGTGACCAATCTGACGGCGGCGGGCTGTCATCTGATCCTCTTCACCACGGGGCGAGGAACGCCGCTTGGCGCACCTGTCCCGACCCTGAAGCTTGCCACCAATTCCGCGCTGGCAAAGAAAAAGGCGCATTGGATCGATTTCGATGCCGAGGCGGAGGATGCCGGCATCCTGTGGGCGCGGATTCTCGATACCGCTTCCGGTACACCTGCCAAAAACGAGCTTGGCGGCTATCGGGAAATTGCGATTTTCAAGGACGGTGTGACCTTATGATCCGGATTGATGCGCATATGCACCTGTGGGAAAAGCAGGAGGGCCGCGTGGACGGCCGTCCGGTCTTTGATGTCGGAAACGGAAAGAGCAATTTCGGCGGGGAGATCCGCCAGATGATGCCGCCTTATCTGACAGACGGCAAAAATACCGCCGACCGCTTTATTGCCAATATGGATTATGCGGGCGTTGCGGGAGCCGTCGTCACCCAGGAGGAGATCGACGGCAATCAGGATTCGTACCTGCTTCGCGCCAGGGCCGATTTCCCCGGCCGGCTGAAGATCTGCTCCCTCTATGAGGAGGGGCGCCCGTGGACGCTTGAGGGCTTTGACGGCATCAAGCTCTGCGCGGGACGGCTTCCCACCGCCGATCTGACGGCACACGCCGCCGTCTTCGAGGCCGCGGCAAGGGCGGGCAAGTTCATCTCGATCGATCTTGCCGACGGCGATGAACAGACTTCCTCGCTCCGGGAGCTGATTGAGCAGTATCCCGATCTGCGGATTGCCATCGGCCACTTCGGCATGGTGACAAGAGAGGGCTGGACCGAGCAGATAAAGCTCGCCCGCTATCCGAACGTCCGCATCGAGAGCGGCGGCATCACCTGGCTTTTTAATGCGGAGTTCTATCCCTATCCCTCGGCGATCCGGGCGATCCGGGAGGCGGCCGACATCTGCGGCATGGAGCATCTGATGTGGGGCAGCGATTATCCCCGCACGATGGTGGAGATCACCTACAAGATGAGCTGTGATTTCATCGAAAAATCCGCCGCGCTGACCGATTCCGAAAAGGAAGCCTTCCTCGGCGGCAATGCCGCGGCCTTCTATGGTTTTGAAGGTCTGGGCGCGCCGGAGCCGATTCCGAATATGCTGTAAAAGTATCGCAGGCGCAGCACCGTACGGTGCTGTCCTGCGCCTATCGAAAGGAGAATTTCCATGAAAAAATTCCCCCGCACGCTGACCGTACTGCTGATCGCGTCCCTGATCGCGCTGACCCTGATTCTTGCCTCCTGCACAGGTGCACCGCCCGCCGACACCGAGCCATCGGACACCGCAGACGTCGCCGGCGGCGACACCACGCCCGCCCCTGAAGAAACCGATCCGCCTGCCGACACCGAACCGCCGGCCCGTGTCATCCCCGAGCTTGACGGTCTTGCCGACGAATGCTACGCGGATCAGGGCTTTTTATGGGAGAGCACGGCGCTCTACATCTATTCCTCCAATCCGGCCAAGCGGAATGTGGACGGGGACGGCAATTCGCCCCATTGCCAGTCGAGCGGAACCTTCCGGTTCTATTTTGACGGTACGGATATGTGGTTCCAGGCGGACATCACCGACCCGACCATGTTTGAGCCGGATACCGAATATGTGACCAAGGAGCACAATCCGTGGAAGACCAATTCGGTGGAAATCTGGTACTGCTTCAACGGCAAGAAGCTCTGGCACGTCGATACCGACTCCTGGGGCATCCGCAAATTTACCGACGATGAGAGCCGCGCGAAGAATTACGATGACATCACCTTCGGTGTGACCAATGACATCGACAACAACCGCTATCACATCGAGTTCAGAATCCCCGGCGTGCGCGAGGACGGAACCCAGCTTGTGTCCGGTGACACGGTCTGGATCGCGCTCCAGATCAACGATCTGTTCACCGATCCCGCCATCGATCCCAGCCGGAACGATAATTTAGCCTCCAACGGCGGACACCATATCGAGAATTTCAAGAAGGTTGTCCTGCCCTGAGGCGATTCACGCTTCTCTCGCTTTATAACGAAAAAAACGGCCCGAATTGGCCGGGGGCCTGCTGCATCCAAATGCAGCAGGCCCCAATTTTTATTTGCTGATCTTGCGCCAGAGCTTGCTCCGGCCGCTCCAGACCGGCTTCAGCTCCCCGTCATAGCAGGGCGTGACATCGCCCTCGCATCCGATGAAAAGCCAGCTCTCATTCTCGTAGACGATCGCATCCCGAGCGCTCCGGACGGGGATCCCGGCCGATGCAAACAGCTCCCGCCACTCACCTGGCGTGCGGAGCCAGTTCCCGGCCGTGACAATTTCCTTTGCACAGCGGCAGGCGGCGATGGCTTTTTGCTGAAGCTCCGTTTCGGCGGGATTCAAGAAGATGCAGAGCTTGTACCGATCCGCGGCCGCATCAAAATCATCGCTCAGATAAACATCATAGGCCGCGCCCGCAAGGCCGAGATTTCGGCGGATTTCATACAGGATGCCGCCGTTCTGCCCGAAGGAAAGCGAGCGCTCATCGACAAACAGCGCGGCTTCGGCCGATGAGCGGCGGGGAAGCGTCAGCGCTTCTTCGGCGATTTTTTCAAGCTCCGGGAAGAGCGCCTTGTATTCGGGCGCATCGTACCAGCCGCCCCACATATCAAACCACCACATCGCGTGGCCGTGCAGGAGCGCGCGCGCAAAATGCTGTTTGATGATCTCCACGGAATCCTCCCGCCCCGGGCCGAGCCAGATCGGGCCGAGATAATAGGGATGATTGTGGAAGGGATGGCGGGAGAGATCGGTGCGGGTATCGTTTTCGACAAAATAGAGCTTGCCGTGCTCCTTGACGGAATCGATGGCCAGCGCGTTGGGATGATCGATGCCGACGGCGCGGGTATCCATATAGGAGGCCGGCGAGCAGAAGAAATCCACGTTCGGTGAGCGAAGGAGCCAGCTCATGGCATGATGGCAGGATTCGCGGTAGGGGCATTCCATCGTGTAGCCGTAGAAGGCGCCGACCACCAGCCGCTCGTTTGTCAGCTGCTTGACAAGGGCGGCGAAGCGTTCGATCCGGGAGGCCACCGTTTTGGACAGGAAGCGGTAATAATCCGGCTCGGTGTCGGTATATTCGCCGCGCGAAACGGCATCGGAGAATGCCTCGCGGGCGCGGGGGCCGTCCGAGCCCTTCCTGTCAAAGGAATACCACTCATCTGTATTGCCGCCTGCGATCTGCCAGCCGATGACGGAATCGGCCCAGGGACGGCTCTGTGCGTATTCGATGAAGCGCTTCAGAAGCCGCTCGGTTTCCCTTGCCCATGCCTCGGAGGCAAAGCAGGCGCGGCGGCGCTCGATGCCGTCCACCGTATTCACGGCGGTGAAGCAGAGCTCATCGGGATGCTCCAGCTCCCATTTTCGCGGCAGGGAGAGATTGATGCGCGGGAAGATGAGCGCATCGGGGCAGGCCTCCAGCACGCGGAGAATTTCGCGGTCGAGAATTTCAAAATGCTCGCCGTTCTCAAAGATGCCCTCGCAGAATTTCGGGGTCATGGAATACTCGTTCAGCGGCTGTTCGGAAAAATAGATCGGCACCGAAAAAAGCTTTACGCCGGCCGCGGCGAAATCCGCATACCGGTTGTTGTCGGTGATATAGGTGATATAGGCCATGCCGGGATTTGGGATATCATTGATAAAAAGCGTCGGCACGCCGCCATACGGGGCGATTCGGGATGTAACCATGGAACGGTCCTCCTTGAAGATACTACCGCCATTATACCACAGCGCGGGAGGGATGTCAAGGCGGCACAAAAAGAAAAAAACGCCCATCACGCGATGAACGTGATGAGCGGTTTTCCGATTCGCTTTCTGCGTTACAGATTGAAGGCGATGATGGCAAGGATGCCGAGCAGGACGCCGAAAATCTGGCTCTTTGAGAGCTTCTCCCGGTAAACGGTGACCGATACGGCGATGGCCGCAACAATGCCGCCGGCCGAGATCAGCGGATAGAGCACCGAGGCCGGCATCCGGGTCGCCATGACCAGCGCCAGCAGATTGCTCATGCCGTTGGCGATGCCGAAAAGCAGGCACCAGATAAAGCCCTTCTTCAGGCTCGGCGCGATCGCCTTCCGTTCGGCAAAGATCGCCGCGATGAAAAGGGCGGCGGATGCGATCAGCAGAGCGACGATCATGAATTCGCTCTTGCCGCGGCCCTCGCAGTTGATCTGCTGAACC
Source organism: Candidatus Flemingiibacterium sp. (assembly GCA_045578725.1). Lineage (GTDB taxonomy): Bacteria > Bacillota > Clostridia > Oscillospirales > CAG-272 > Flemingiibacterium. Next base: position 12,778 of record JAZNKS010000066.1, on the reverse strand, counting down.
TTGCCGACCGTCGAGCAGCAGCCGTTGCCGATGAAGGCCAGCAGGGCGAAGATGCCCCACTTCAGCGTGATTTTCTTCTCCTCGCCCTTCTTTTCAAGGTTGATGAAGATCAGCGAAATGCAGAGCAGCAGGATGCCGACAATCAGCCAGACGGTGATCGGCTCGCCCAGGACCGCCAGACCGTAGATGGCCGGCACGCAGAGCGCGTACTGGACAATCAGCGCCGTCAGGGAGAGCGGGCCGGCCGAGATGGCCAGCAGATTGAAGGCTACCGCGACCGCGTAGGATACGGCGAAGAGAATCGAATAAATCAGAAGATCAGGGGTGTAGGAAAACTGTCCGCCGGATGCGATCAGAAAGACCGGCACCGCGCAGAGGGAGGCGGCCGCCGCAAAGGTATAGGCACCGCCCGTCACACGGTTGTTGTAGATCTTCTGAAACACCTGCTGGAAGGTGACGGCGAGAATAATGATGATAAGTATGAGTGCGTTCAAAACAAGGCTCCTTTCGCCCGGCGAAATACAATACCATTATTATACACCGCCCGGGCGGAGTTGTCAAGCCGTATCAGTAAATCGGCGTGTCCGGATCGGAAACGATCTCGTCAAGGCAATACTTGCACCGGATAATGGGGCGGTCTTCCTTCCACTTGCCGCCGGTGAAGTCCGGAACATCAACGGAGATGCCGCCCCCTGCAATCGACTGCTCGGAGAGCACGCCGATAGCCAGCCACGAGGCCGTATCGTAGGCATCAATCGGGGTATCGGTGCCGTTCTTGACCGCCTCGACGAAGGCGCGGCAGACCAGCCAGTCCTTGCCGCCGTGGCCGCCCCGCTTCTCCATGGAATTGTATTCCCTGTAGAGCGGATGATCGTACTTTTCCATGAATTCGGCTTCGTTGTTCTTGTTGTTATTGCCCTCCGGCATCCCCTTGGTGTAGACAACGTTGGAATCCTCATAGGACATGGCGAGGGTGCCGCGGATACCGATGTTGCGGGAATAGTAGGCGCGGGGCGCGGTGGTGTCAAGCGTGAGGACAACGGTTTCGCCGCCCGCACAGGTGATGACCGTGGTGACAATATCCGCCTGCTTGTAGTCGAGCTTGCCGAAATCGCTGTCGGCTCCGAAGCGGGAGACGGCGTATTCCTTCAGTGCGCAGGCCTTGGAGGCATGGGAAGTCAGCTTGACCATCCGATTGCCGCGGTTGAGGGAGAGGATCTTGGAAATCGGACCGAAGGCGTGGGTGGGATAATTCTCACGGCAGCGGTGGAGATAATGGGGCAGACGGTAGTGCGGCGGGCATTCATCCAGGCCGTCCTTCAGAACGCCGTCCCTCAGGAAATCGATGGCCGCATCGGGATTTTTGGCATCGTGCAGACGGTTGAACCAGCTGGCAAACAGCTCGTCGGTGGGCAGATAATGGCTGTAGGCGCCGGTGCAGTGAATCAGCTCGCCGAACAGGCCCTGCTTTACCATATTGAGAAGCATCATCTCGCGGCGGTCATAGCAGCAGTTTTCCATCATCATAACCGGAACACCGGTTTCCTCGTAGGTGCGGACCAGCTCAAAGCACTCGTCCAGCGTGTCGGCGCATCCGACCTCGACGGCCGCGTATTTGCCGGCGCGCATCGTGTCGATGGCGATCTGCGGGCGGCCCGACCAGCCGGTCATGATGATGACCGCATCGATTTCGGGATCGGCGAGGATGTCATGATAATCGCGGGTCTTTTTCGGGGTGATGCCGCTGTTCTGGAGTACATGCTCGGCGGCACGGTCCATGCGCTGTGGGCAGAGATCGCAGACCCAGGCGACCTCCACGTCCTTCATCTGGGAATAGCAGGCCTTCAGAACGCCGGTGCCGCGTCCGCCGCATCCGACATAACCGATTTTGATTTTTTCTTTCATGTTTGGTTCCTCCTTATTGACAAAGGGTTTTTATTGTGCTATACTGAATTATACCGCATCGGAAATGATATTTCAATGCAAAAAAAGACATGAAATCTACGATTTCGGACAGGAAAAAACAGGGGAATAATATGATATATCCGTATCCGGTCTGCCGGCAGTTTACCGTTACCGGTTTCTTCTCCGCCTTTCGCTTTGCGTGGGATTCCAGCTTCGTCTTCGTCGGCGAAAGTCATGAGGCCTGTGAGATGGTTTTAGTGACCGAAGGAGCGGTCGAATCCACCGAGGAGGGCAATGTCTACCGGCTGGAGGCCGATGAGATGATTCTCCATGCGCCGTTGGAATTCCACCGGATCCGGGGCGTGGAGGGCTGCGGCTCCAGGGGCATGATCTTCAGCTTTTTTTATGAGGGCGAGCTGCCCCTGATGCTGAAGAGAGGCGTGTTCCGACTGACACCCCAGCAGCGGGAGGAGTACACCGCCATCGGCGACGGGATCCGCTCGGTCATCAGCCGGCAGATCACCGACCGCTATGAAGTTCAGGCGATCGCCGACCGGCTGTCCGCCTTTTTAGTGAGCATCAGCCGCCAGTCGATCCGCAAAACGCAGATTGCATCTCCCAGCGCCGAGGCCTACCGCCTGCTGGTCGAGGATATGAATGCCATGCGCGACGCCAATCTCTCGCTGGCGGAATTCGCCCTGCGGGGGAATATCAGCCTCAGCTACTTAAAGCTCCTTTTTTCGCAGTATGCGGGCATCAGCCCGAAGGTTTATTACAACAATCTCCGTTTCCGGCACGTCTGCACCCTCCTCTCACAGGGGCTGACGGTCAATGAGATCGCCGACCGGATGAATTTCTCCTCCGCCAACTATCTCACGGTCTTCTTCACCAAGATGGCCGGCATCTCCCCCTCCGAATACCGCAAGCGGCTCTGATCGGAAACCGGCGACCGCCCATTGACTTTCTTACATAATTGTGGTATAATGAACCCATCACGATAAGGAGACGGTCTGAAAACAGATTTTCAGACCGCGGTTTTGCGGCTTACATTGCCGTCCCGGCCATGTTTTGCTGCGCAAACCAGCCCCAATTCCCGAAAAAGGAAGCTTTTGCTCCGCAAAAGCCACGGTATAACATGAACACCTATCTTTTCGATTTTGACGGCACGCTGGTCGATTCCATGCCTACCTTTGTGGGGACGATGCTGCGGATTCTGGATGAGCACGGCATCGCATACGGCGATGATATCGTGAAAATCATCACGCCGCTCGGCTATCACGGTACCGCAAAATACTACCGCACCCTCGGCATCGACAAAAGCGAGGAGGAGCTGATCGCCCTCATGCATGACTATGCACGGGACGATTACGCCAACCGGATCGGGGCAAAGCCGGAGGTGGTCGAAACTCTGAAAAAACTGAAGGAGGCGGGGGCATCGCTGAACGTGCTGACCGCCAGCCCCCACGAAATGCTGGATCCCTGCCTGAAACGGATCGGCATCTTCGACTGGTTCGATCATGTCTGGTCCTGCGAGGATTTCGGCACGTCCAAATCCGACCCCGAAATTTATAAAATGGCCGCTTTCCGGATCGGCGTGCCCGTTCACGAGGTCTGGTTCCTCGATGACAACATCGGCGCGGACCGCACCGCGATGGCCGCCGGCATGAAGGTCTGCGGCGTGTATGACGAATCCTCCCGCGAATACCGGGACGAGATGATCGCCGTCTGCGATCGCTACATCGACCGCTTCGGTCAGCTGATCGGCAAGTAAAGGCAAAACGAAAATACCCGGCGGGCGCTCCCGTCCGGAAGATAACGGAGGACAATTCCATGAGCAAGGTTATCATTGACATCCCTTTTCTGGAGGATGATTACATCTTCATGCCCGCCGGCTGCTACAACGGCAACCGCTTCCGGGTGCTGAAGAAAAAATATGCCCCCATGTTCCGTATCGAGGAGGCCGGCCCCGATGTGGTCACTACCATCACGGATGTGCCCCGCCTGAATCCCGACGGAAGCGGTAAGATCGAGCTGACCTCGGGCGATCTGTCCGTGCCCTGCATCGGCGTTTATTCGCCGGCGAGAGGGAAGGGCTGGCTGCTGTTCACCGTGCAGGAGATTGAAGGAAAGAACGTCGGTCTTGCTTATGCGGCGGGGCAGATGATCCTCACCTGGCCGGCAAGACGCGAGGAGGTTTACCGCGGCTTCAAAATGAATCCGAACGATGAGGTCTGGGAGGACGGCAATGCCGAGATCCCCCACCGTCTGCTCACCTTCGACTGCGTGAGCCTTGAGCAGTTCTATGCCGTCTTCTTTGAAAACCGCAAGATCATGGGCCTCGATGCCGCCATGCCCGAGCCCTGCATGAGCCGGGAGGAGCAGCTGAAGCTTCAGATAGACAAGTTCAACCGGTACAACTGGCGCGAAAGGGGCGAATTCTATGCGGTCGGATGCGATGACAACCAGTATCAGGTCTGGCAGCCCGGCTGGACCGGCGGCGCGATGCCGACCTACACCTTCCTCAAAATGGGCGGCACGCTTGAAAAGGAGCGCTCCGTCAAGACATTAGCTCACCTTTTCCGCTATCAGGGTGCGAGCGGTCTTTTCTGGGCGGGCTGTGACAAGGATCTTGTGCGCTATGCGGATGGCTTCGGAACGCCCGGCACCGAAAGATGGACGCTGATCCGCAAATCGGCGGACTGCCTCTATTTCGTGCTCCGCCAGTTTGAGCTGCTCGATACGGTTCCGGCTGAATTTGAGGCCGGCATTCAAAAGACCGCCGATGCCTTTGTCCGCCTTTGGGAAAAATACGGACAGCTCGGCCAGTTCATCGACGTGGAAACCGGCGAAATCGGCGCGGGCGGCTCGACCTCGGGCGGCATTGCACCGGCGGGCCTCGTGCTGGCCTCCCGCTATTTCAAGGAGCCGAAGTATCTTCGCGCGGCCGGGGAAATCGGCGATTACTACTATGACAATTTCGTGGCAAAGGGCTACACCACCGGCGGCCCGGGCGAGATTCTGCAGTGCCCGGACAGCGAATCGGCCGCAGGTCTGCTCGAGAGCTATGTCTGGCTCTATGAGGAAACGAAGGATCCAAAGCATCTTGCGCACGCCGTCACGACGGCCCACCTCTGCTCCAGCTGGGTGGTGGCCTACAATTACCGCTTCCCCGAAACCAGCGAATTCGGCAAGCTCGGCATGAAGACGGTGGGCACCGTCATCGCCAATGTGCAGAACAAGCACTCGGCGCCCGGTATCTGCACGCTGTCGGGCACGTCCCTTAAGAAGCTGTACGAATGGACGGGCGACGAAAAATTCCTCGATTTGTACCGCGAAATCGCCGCGGCCATCCCGCAGTATATCTCCCGCGAGGACCGGCCGATCCATTCCCCCGACGGAAGAGCGATGCCCGCCGGCTTCATCAACGAGCGGGTCAATCTCTCCGACTGGGAGGGCTATGATCACGTCGGCGAGATCTTCTGGGGCAGCTGCTGGTGCGAGGTCAGCGCGCTTCTGACCCTGGCGGAGATGTAAGAACAAACGAGCACCGGAACCGATCCCTGATCGGCTCCGGTGCCTTTTTGTTGGGGTTAATCTTCAAGAGATTCAATGGCATCGGTGAGATTTTCCAGCATACTGGTCCACTTCACCTGATTCTGGGCGTAATAGGAGGCGAAATTGTCAACGTGTTGCTTTACGAGCGAGTTGAACAGATCCTGCATATAGCCGAGATTGGAGGCGTAGATCATTTCAAAGCGGAAGGTCAGACCGCCCCGGATGATGTCCAGCATTTCGGCGGATTCCTCATCGCGGGTGAACTTGCTTCCCAGCGCCTTTTCGTAGTAGGCGGGCAGAACCGAGCGGTAGCCCTCCTCGGCCAGCGCTTCCATCACAGCGGTGGTCGCCTCGAAATTCTGACAGCCCTTGGGAACGCCGAACAGCGAGATCGCATCGTGCGCGATGGTGGTGTAATTCTCCTGCTCCTCGTTCCACTTGAAGTGAGGAAGCACGCCGAAATCCTCATTCATGCCGCGCATATGAATCATGCGGCCCAGATGGCTGGAATAGAAGAGCGATCGGCCCTCGGCAAAGATGTTCAGCGGGATTTCATGGGAGACCGAGCAGGTATCCAGCGGAGCCGCACCCTCGTTTTCATAGAAGAAGCGGTTCAGCCAGGCCAGCACATCGGCGGCCTTTTCGATATTTTTGCTCAGTACGGGACGGCCGTCGTCGATCTCGATCAGGCGGATATCGAAGGTGCCCGTGTATTCGGCCGCGTGGTTGGCGACAAAGCCGTACTGATCGTTGTCAAAATCCAGCTTGTTGTCACCGTTCAGATCGCGGGCGGCGGTGCGGACATATTCCGCCATCGTGTCGGCGGTCCACTTGCCCTGCCGGACCGTTTCGTAGAGATCGGGAACGGACAGATCGTCGGCCAGCTTTTTGTTGAAATAGACCGTGTAGGCCGAATTGAGGTAGGAGATTCCGATATCACCGGCGGTGAAGAGAATCTTGCCGGCTGCGGCGGTGTTTTCGATGATGTCCGAATTCCACCAGGGCTTGGAATAATCGATGTGGGGCGGATCGGAGAGATCGCGGAAAATGCCGTCCGGTACGAGCGAGGAGATGTAGGCGGCATAGCCGACGACGATGTCCAGCTGATTTTCGGCGGCGATGACATCGTTGCGGACGCGGGTCATGAAGGCATCCTTGTTGGACCAGTAGCCGTCCATGTTGATCGGCTCGATATCAACGTTCAACCGCTCCTCGACGGCCCGATTGCGGCGGTAGATCGCATCGTTGATGACATCGCCGTCCTCCTCCGTCACGCCGATTTCATTGAAGTAGGAGGAATTGGATTCATTCTCGCGGCAGAGAATGGAGATAACCTCGCCGCCGAAATCCATTGTTTCGGGCAGAGCGGAGGATGTGTCCGGACCGGTCTCGACCGGCCCGGTGTCGGCGGGGGCCGAATCGGTGCCGGGCGTGGTGTCGGAAGGAGGGGCGGGCGAATCGCCGCAGGAAGCAAGAAGGGTGAGCAGAACCGATGCGCAGAGCAGGAGGGAAGTGAGCTGTTTCATGGCAGATTCCTTTCATATGCTGAAAATTCGCGGGTGGGTAAAGTGTCCCTGCTATAATGATACCGCATCGGAAATCGTATTTCAATGCAAAAAAAGCCAGAAAATCTGAGATTTCGGACAGAACTTCTGTTCGCGTCACCGCCGCCGGATGGAGGATGGCGTGCAATGGAAGTTGGAGTGGATCGCCGAGGAAAAGGCGGTCGCCGACTGATACCCGCAGGCCAGCGCCGCCTGCGTGACGTTCATGCCGCTCCGCAGGCATTCGATGCCCATGACCAGCCGGCAGGTGCGGATATACTGCATCGGCGCGATGCCAAGCTCCCGCCCGAACAGGCGGATGAAATAGCATTCGTTCAGATTCAGCTCCCGCGCGAGAATGGCGGTGGTGATAGCCGGACAGCGGGCATGGATCCGGTCGAGCGCGCTGGTAATCAGCGGATTTTCGATGATCGGCAGCTTTTCGATGTCATCAATGTGGCAGAGGATCATCTCGAGAAAATGAGTCAGCATCTCGGCGTTTCCGTTGCCGTTGTCCGCAAAATCGCGGATGTGGGCGAAGGTTTCAAACAGCCGGCTCCGGCTGACGGCAATCTCGACAAGGCTGGCATTCTGCATCGCAAAGGAGGCATGAAAGTCAAAGAAGATATGCTCAAAGCGGTGTGCCGTCATCGTGTAGGTCGGGCTGCATTGGCGGAAGATATAGATATTCCCCTCGCGCAGATGATGCACGCCGGCGCCGCTTGAAGCCTCCGCGCTTCCCGAAAGCACGCAGTAGAGCCGCATCAGGCCCATCGGCGTGTCGGAAGTGTAGACGCCGTCCTGCAGGGCATGACCGGCGCAGACAAGAGCAAGAGTGTGTTTTTTCATAATCCTTTATCCTCCCCGGCACCGGAAATGCTTCCGGTGAAAAGTCAATCGCCATTATGTTTCTGCCAATCGGCATGGTTGACAGCTGCTGTATATAAGAGTATAATTATTATACCGCAGACCGGGATAAAAGTCAAGAGCGATGGAGAATTTCCCGCATCCCGTGCACGCGGCCGACCAAATAGCAAGGAGGATATCCGAATGAAAAACAAACAGCTTCTGTCCGCTCTGCTGGCAGGATCCCTGCTTCTTCTGGCATCCTGCGGCGGCACCGCTCCGTCCGATACCAAGGCGCCGGACAAAAGCGGCGATACGAGCGCACCGGCGGACACAGCTCCCGCCCGCACGCCCGCCATCGAAAAAGCCGATTACCAGGGCGCCGCATTCAACATCATCGCCCCGAACAACGGCCTGTATCCGAACTACTTCTTCTGCGATGAGCAGACCGGCGAAACCATGGACGATGCGATTTATCAGCGCACCACGCTGACCGAGGAATATCTGAATGTCGATATCATCGGTGTCTGCGAGGGCGAAATCTATGACATCCCCACCAAGGTGCAGTCCGCCGTCATGTCCGGCGAGGAGCCCTATCAGCTGGTGCTGACCCACACGATCTACGGCGTGGGAAGCATGGTCACCAAGAATCTGCTCTGCGACTGGAACGAGGTCGAAAGCGTCGATCTGTCCCGTGAATACTGGAATCAGCGATGCAACGAGAACCTTTCGCTCTTCGGCAAGCAGTATTATGCCGTTTCCGACTATATGCTGGCCGACCCGCTCTGCATCCTGTTCAACAAGCAGATGCTCACCGATTTCTCGCTGGAGAATCCCTATGAGCTGGTCCGGAGCGGCGATTGGACGCTGGACAAGATGTTCACCATGGCCGCAAAGGTCACGTCCGATCTGAACGGCGACAATACCTACGATATCAATGACCGCTACGGCATGGGCGTGGAAACCGACTACAAGCTCAACAGCTTCTTCTATTCAAGCGGCCTGCCGCTTGTCACCAAGGACAAGGATGATAATCTCACCCTTTCCATCAACAGTGAGAAGACCGTCACCCTGCTGGAAATGTTCGATAAGCTGCTCAACGGCTCCGAGGATGCCTTCACCTGGAAGCTCGGTGCCACACCCGAGGAGAAGGTCGCCATGGATTCCGGCCGCGTACTCTTCCAGCTGGAGGCGATCAACGCCCTGCATACCTACCGCGACTGCAAGGTCGAATTCGGCATCGTGCCCTATCCCAAGATGGACAAGACGCAGGATGCTTACGTCACCAATGACTGGAGCGGCCTGATGTGCATTCCGGTCAATGTCGAGGACCGCGATATGGTCGGCAAGGTCTGCGAGATGCTGGCCTTCTACAGCGAGGATACCACGATTCCCGCCTACTACGATCTGATGCTGGGCGAAAAGCTCTCCCGCGACGAGGATTCCAAGGAGATGCTGGAGCTCATCTTCGACGGCATCACCTATGACCCCGGTGTCAACTATCTCGGCTTTGAAGCCAATATGATGAAGCTCTTCTATACGATCAAGAGCCTGGTCTTCCAGGAAGGCAATGCCAACTTCGCCTCCTGGTACAGCACCTACGGCCCCGGCGCCGAGGGCGAGATCGAAACCTTCCTGACGGCTCTGCAGGAGGAAGAATAATTTCCGGACAGATACAAATCCCACCTTCTTTATGAGGGTGGGATTTGCTTTTTTGTGATTTTGTTCAGGATCCGGAAGGAGATACTCTCGCCGCGCCGCCTTGCGGGGGAAACGGAGGCGATAAGGCCGAGCAAAAAGAGGCCGATGAGAAAGAGGCAGCCGGAGCCGTGATCGTCAAGAAGATCCCGGTTGACAAGCCGGATGGAGGCGAGAAGGCTCCCCGTCCGGTTGGCGCGGCCGAAAAGCATCATCCCATATAAAAACAGCGGGATTTCGACGGCGGCAAAGGGATCGACGATCCGGGGAAGCAGGCTGAAGCGGGGAAGCAGGATCGCCAGCGCCGGCAGAAGGATAAAGACCAGCAGATACGTCATGGCGATGGCGGCACCGAGATCCCCGCCATCGCCCGAAAGAAGGAGCGAGCCAAGTCCGAACAGGGCAAGGCAGGGAAGCAGGGCGGCGGGATAATAGAGCAGAGTCAGGATGCGGCGGATTTTCTTCATGGGCGGTCTCCTTTGGTTTTCTGCTGTATCAGACGAAAGCCGGGGCCGAAAAGTTCCCGTCCCGGAGCGGGAAAGGGGATTGACTTTGGACCGGATTTGTGCTACAATAAATAGATGAATTCAAACAACCGAGGAGAAGCGAATGAAAATTCTGATGACCCTCATGGGACTGGAGATCGGCGGCGCGGAAACCCACGTCATCGAGCTGTGCAAGGAGCTGGCCGCGCGGGGCGTTAATCTGACAGTAGCCTCCAACGGCGGCGTCTATGTGGCCGAGCTTGAAAAGGCCGGCATCCCCCATGTCCGACTCCCCCTTCATACCAAAACTCCCGCCTCGATGGCGCGCGCCCTCGCCGGTCTGCGTGCCCTCATTGAGCGCGAAAAATTCGATATCGTCCACGCGCACGCCCGGATTCCCGGCTTCCTGTGCGGTCTTCTGGCCGCAGGGCCGCTGAAGACGCGGCACCGCTTCCGCTTCATCACGACCACCCACGGCGTTTTCAAGGTCGGACCGATTCTGACCCGGATGACCAACTGGGGCGATTATTCCGTCGCGGTCAGCCACGATATCAAGCAGTATCTGATCGACAATTACGCCATCCCCGCCGACCGGATCGCCGTCACCATCAACGGCATCGATACCGCCCGCTTCTCGGCCGCAACCGATGCTTCCGCCGTGAAGGCGGAGCTCGGCCTTGCAGACGGCAAATTCCGCGTGATCTATGTCAGCCGGATTGATACCGAGGCGGCGCTCCCCGGCTTCCTTCTCTGCGATGGGGCCGCGGAGCTTGCCGCGAGGATCCCGGAGCTGGAGATCCTCATTGTCGGCGGCGGAACGGCCTTTGAGGAATTGAAGGCGCGCGCCAGGGCGGTCAATGCCGCCATCGGCCGCGAGGTGATCCGCCTGACCGGTGCACGGACGGATGTTGCAAATCTCATTGCCGCCAGCGATGTCTTTGTCGGTGTATCCCGCGCCGCGCTGGAGGCTATGAGCGAGGAAAAGCCGGTTGTTCTGGCCGGTGCGCAGGGTTATATCGGTGTGCTCACGCCCGAAAATACCGACCTTGCCCGGTCTACGAATTTCTGCTGTCGGGGATGCCGTCTGCCCGAGGCACAGGATCTGGTCGGCGATCTTCTGCATCTGTATGAAATGGACAATGCGGCCCGCAATGAAATGGGCGCGGCGGCCCGCAATGAAATGGGCGATACGGCCCGCCGTGAAATGGGCGCGGCGGCCCGCAATGAAATGGGCGATACGGCCCGCCGTGAGATGGGCCGCTACAACCGGAGCCTTGTGCTGGCGGGCTATTCGGTGGCCCGGATGTGCGATGACTATATGGCGGTCTGGGAGTCCCTGCCGCCGATGGAAAAGGGTCCGTCCGAGCTGCTTATCAGCGGCTATTACGGCTTTGGCAATATGGGCGATGATTCGCTGCTGGCCGCGCTGATCCGGGGCATCCGCGCTAAGCGGCCCGAAACCGTCATCACCGTCCTCTCCGGGAATCCGAAGGAAACCGCGAAAAAATTCGGTGTGCGGGCGATCAACCGCTATCATCTGCCGGCGATCCGCCGCGCGATGAAAAAGGCGAAGGTGCTGGTTTCCGGCGGCGGAAGCCTCCTGCAGGACGGCACCAGCCGCAAGAGCCTGTTCTATTATCTGACGATCATGCGCATGGCCAAGAGCTGTCAGCGGAAGCTGATGATCACCGCCAACGGCCTCGGCCCGCTGGAATCAAAGTCCGGTCGAAAGCGCACCGCCGAAATCATGAACCGCGCCGATTTTATCAGCCTGCGCGAGGAGCATTCGCTGGCGCTGGCCCGTGCGATCGGCGTGAAGGCTCCGACCCGCATCAGCGCGGATCCGGCCTTCCTGCTCCCGCCCTGCGATGAGGCGTGGGCCGATTATGTGAGGGCAAGAGAGGGGATCGCCCGGGATTGCTTCATTGTGTCCGTCAAGGGCGGCCGCGATGCGGCTGGGATCCCGGCCGATGATATCCGCGCGATCGCAAAGAAGCATGGGCTCCAGCCTCTGTTTGTTCCGATGCATCCCGACCGGGACACGGCGCCGACCGAGGCGCTGGCCGCCGCGGTCGGATGCGGACGGATTCTGAAGAATCTCACCGCCGGGGAGCTTTGCGGCCTGATGAGCCGCTGTCAGCTGGTCATCGGTACCCGCCTGCATATGCTGATTTTCGCCGCCTCGATGGGCGTGCCGATGCTGGGCATCCGCTATGACCCGAAAATCGATGCCTTCATGGATTATATCGGGCAGGGAAGCCGGGTCTTCGATCAGAAATCGCTGGAGGCCGGGATCCTGGCCTCGGCCGCGGACGAGCTTCTTGGGGATGCCGATGCGGTCCGGGCCGCGCTCAGGTCGCGGGCGGATGCGCTCCGTGCGCTGGCCGCCGGGGACTGCCAAGCCATAGCGGCGACTCTCGCATCCCTTTGATGCTGAATTTATAATTACGAATCCTCTTTGTCAGGAGTCTTTGCGACTGTATGAAATTTATTGCCTTTTCAAGGGATCGGGCCGCGCTTCACGGCCACATGACGGCGCAGGAGGAGGGAAGCACCCATCCGCTTCTTGCCTTCGTGCGCAAAAATACCGTCTTTTTCATTGCGCTGGCGGCGGCGATTATCACGAGCTTCATCGTGCCGCCGGATGAGGCATACATCGATTATTTCGATGTCAAAACGCTGACCTGCCTCTTTTTGGTGCTGGCGGTGGTCTGCGCCTTCAAGAATATCAACTTCTTTTATCTG
>JAZNKS010000065.1:0-64466 GCA_045578725.1 Candidatus Flemingiibacterium sp. | reverse complement strand
GAGAATCCGAAGGGCTAAGAAAGGGACAGAAAAAATGAAGAATATTCAGCTTCTCAATAAAATCGCAAAGTGCGGCACGGATATTTTCGATGAGAATTATGCTGTTGCCGATACCGTGGAAAATCCCGATGCCATCATGGTTCGCTCCGCTGTTATGCACGACATGGAGTTCGGCGACAACCTGAAGGCCATCGCAAGAGCCGGCGCCGGCGTCAACAACATTCCGCTGGATAAGTGTGCTGAGCAGGGTATCGTTGTATTCAACACGCCCGGTGCCAACGCCAACGGCGTTAAGGAAGCCGCTCTCTGCGGTATGCTGCTGGCCTGCCGCGACATTGTCGGCGGTGTCAACTGGGTAAGAAGCGTCAAGGATGATCCCACCGTTGCCAAGCTGGTCGAGAAGGAAAAGTCCAAGTTCGCCGGTACCGAAATCAAGGGCAAGACCCTTGGTGTAATCGGCCTCGGTGCCATCGGCGGCCCGCTCGCCAATGCGGCCATTCATCTGGGTATGGATGTCCTCGGCTGCGACCCCTACATCTCGGTTGAAGCCGCATGGAACCTGTCCCGCGCCGTACAGAAGGTCAACACCCGCGAGGAAATCTTCAAGAATTCCGATATCATCTCGATCCACGTTCCGCTGATCGACAATCCCGATCCCGCTGTATCCACCAAGTACATGATCAACAAGGACACCATCGCCATGATGAAGGACGGCGTTATCATCCTGAACTTCGCCCGCGATGCGCTGGTCAACGATGACGATATCGAAGCCGCTCTCAAGTCCGGCAAGGTTCGCCGCTATGTCACCGACTTCCCGAATGCACGGACGGCCGGCATGGAAGGCGTTATCGCCATCCCGCATCTCGGTGCATCCACCGAGGAGAGCGAGGACAACTGCGCCGTTATGGCCGCCAAGCAGCTCCGCGAATATCTGGAGCTCGGCAACATTGTCAACAGCGTCAACTTCCCGAACGTATCCATGCCGCACAACGGTGATGTCCGTATCTGCGTGCTCCACAAGAACGTTCCCAACATCATCTCGCAGATCTCCTCTGCCGTATCGGCTGAAGGCATCAACATCGAGAACATGGCGAACCGTTCCAAGAAGGATTACGCTTATACGATCGTCGAGATCGTCGGCAGCGTGCCGGACAGCGTGATCGAAAAGATCCGCTCCATCGACGGCATCATCAAGGTAAATGTGATCCGCTGACAAAACATAAGAATAACACAGTGAAGGGACGGCCGATGGCCGTCCCTTCTGTTGTTTCTGTGTTATTTTACCGATGCCGGCTTACTGTTCTATTCACTGATCAGCCTTCGGACCTTGATGCTGCTGATTTTTCGGCTTTTCTCCGGATGCTCTTCAGAATCAGTCCGCCGGTAATCATCATGGCCGGGAAGAGAACGGCGGCGAGCAGGCCGGGCTTCAGATTTTCATCGAAGATCCGGGCGACGGCGCCGACCAGCGTCGGTCCGCTGGAGCAGCCGAAGTCGCCGGCCAGCGCAAGAAAGGCGAACATCGCGGTGCCGCCGGTCGGGAAGGCGGCGGATGCCAATGAAAAGACACCGGGCCAGAAGATTCCCACCGACAGGCCGCAGAGGGCGCATCCGATCAGCGACAGGATGGGATTGGGTGCGAGGGCGGCCAGCAGATAGGAGAGGGCACACAGGATGCCGCTTCCGATCAGGAAGGAGAGCAGATCGATCTTTTCGCTGAATTTAGCATAGAAGACGCGGGAGAGACCCATGAGAATCGCAAACATACAGGGACCGGCCAGATCGCCGACGGTCTTGGATACATTCAATCCGCGCTCGGCGAAGGCGGATGCCCATTGGCTCATGGCTAATTCACAGGCGCCGGAGGCGATCATGAGCAGAATAAACAGCCAGAAAAGCCGGAGCGAAAAGAGCTGGCGGGTGCTCATACCCTCGCCCTCTTCGGTCAGCGCGGCCAGCGGCACACGGCAGAAGGCAACGGCATTGATCAGGGGAACCAGCGCCCACAGACAGCAGAGAATCGGCCAGCCATCCTTGCCGGCGACGGCAAAAAAGACGGTGGACAGCAGAACCACGGCGACCACGCCCCAGCAATAGAAGGAATGGAGCAGGCTCATGACCGAGGCCTTGTTGTCGGTCGGGCAGGCCTCCACGATCGGGCTGATCAGAACCTCGATCAGACCGCCGCCGATGGCATAGAGGATGACAGAAAGAAGCAGGCCGGCAAACGGATCCGGCAGAAGGGATGGCAGGATGGCCAGGCCGATCAGACCCGCGCCCGAAAACAGATGCGCGGCCACGATGCAGATGCGGTATCCGATTTTGTCCGCAAAGCGGGCGGCGGCGAAATCAACGGTCAGCTGAACGCAGAAATTGACGGTGATGAGCAGGGTGAACTGCGTCATGGGGATATCGAAGGAATGGCTGAAGATCAGAAAGAGCATTGGTGCCAGATTGTTGACAATGGCCTGGGTAATATAGCCGAAATAGCTGGCAAGGATGGTATGCTGATAGGTAAGGCGGGACGCTTTCATAGAACTCCTCGAAAGATGAATTTCAACTATTATATCATGCCCGGGGTGAAAATGCAAGCGGATAGCGGATTTTTTCTTCGGATACTTGATTTTTCCGCCGTAACACTATATAATAGTTTGCAGCGGCTCCTGCGATGCCGACGTGATAAATATAAATTAAATATTTACTTTAGTAAATATTATTGACACCTGCCGCCTTGTATGCTATAATAAAGACAGAAAGGACGGCGATTACTATGGCACTTGATTACACAAAGCTCTGGAAGCTTCTGATCGACAAGGGGCTTACCAGGACCGAGCTGATCCAGCTTACCGGCATCAGCTCACGGACACTGGCCAAGATGGCAAAGAATGAAACGGTTACGACCGATACGCTCTCCCGTATCTGCGAGGCGCTTCATTGCGATGTAGGCGACATCATGGAGTACACAGCTATGAGAAAAAGCAGGAGCCTGTACGATCGCTGGCGCGAATGCGTCGAAACGGTGCCGGAAGGCAAAAACTGCCGCATTGTGAACCTTGAAGCGGACGGATACCGGTATGCGGTTTATTCGACTGTTCAAAAGGCAACCAAAGCTTCTCAGATTCATTGCAAGCCGGACGGTTCCCTTTATCTGGAGCAGTTGTATCCGTTCGGCGGCATGATGACGCCCAGCCGTGTAAACAGCTTTCTTCTCAAGCCGGAAACGGAGCCGGACGTGATTACTGTTGTCGTCATCACCGGCCGGCCGGGTCTGATAAGCGGCCTTGATGAAGGCCGCTGCCGATCGCACCGGAGTCAACTGAAAGACAAAGGGGATTTTTTCGTGATGTCCGAAGCCGCATTCAAGCTGTTTGATCCGGCTTTTCAGAACCGATAAACCCATCATAAGCAAAAGAAACGGAGTGTAAAAATGAAACTGGTCAAACGGCTTCTGATTATGGCATCGGGCCATATCGGAACCATGATTTTTGCCTGTGTCGGCATCGTGGGAGCGGCAATTCTCAATCTCGTTACCCCTGCACTTCTGCGTGAATTCACCGCCTCGCTGGAGGCACCGGAGGGGCTGACGGTACAGCTTCTGCTGATTTATGCCGGCGTGCTGGCGGCGGCTTATCTTGTCCGGGCTGTCTGCCGGGGCATCAGCCTCGGTGTTGCTCATGTCGCAGCATGGCGGTTCGTGGCCGAGCTCACGCTTAAGGTCTACGATAAAATGGAGCAGCTGTCCATGCGGTATTATCAGAATAAGCAGACCGGCGAGCTGATGAGCCGTCTTGTCAACGATACCCGTCAGTTTGAACTGCTGATCGCCCATTCGATCCCGGATCTGGTCAGCAATCTGCTGGTTGTGCTCGGTGTCTGCATCATGATGTTCACCATCAACGCCGAGCTGGCGCTGATCACGCTGATCCCCGTTCCGGTTGTCATTCTGGCCGGCTGGCTCTATTCCAAAAAGGTTGCGCCGATGTTCCGCATCAATTCGAGGGTGCTCGGTGAGCTCAACGGCGTGTTTCAGGATAATCTGACCGGTATGAAGGAGATTCAGGCCTTCGGCTGTGAGCAGAGCGAGCACGCCAAAATGGCCGAAAACTGCCGCTATTACGCCAAGGTCAACATCCGCGCCAATCTTGCCAATGCCGTGTTCACGCCCGGCATTGAGCTTGCCACATCGCTCGGCACCATCA
This sequence comes from Candidatus Flemingiibacterium sp., assembly GCA_045578725.1. Taxonomy (GTDB): domain Bacteria; phylum Bacillota; class Clostridia; order Oscillospirales; family CAG-272; genus Flemingiibacterium. The sequence continues at coordinate 60,267 of JAZNKS010000065.1, read as the reverse complement.
TCGTGGTGCTGTTCGGCGGCCTTTTGGCGCTGGAGGGATCGATGGCGATCTCCGATATCGTCGGCTTTGTCATGTATCTGAGCCTGTTTTATACTCCTCTTGCCGTGCTGGCGCGGCTGGTTGAGGATTTGCAGGCGGCCGCGGCGAGTGCGCACCGCGTATTTGAGGTGCTGGACAGCGAATCGGAGGTGCAGGAAGCGCCCGATGCCGTCCCGCTTGGCGGCAGTGAGCGCGGCCGGGGCGAGATCGCCTTCGAGAATGTCAGCTTCCACTATCAGCCATCGGAGCCGCTGCTGAAGAACATTTCCTTTACGGCAAAGCCGGGACAGATGATTGCGCTGGTCGGCCCCACCGGCGTCGGAAAGACAACGATTGTATCGCTGATCGAGCGCTTCTACGATCCGATCAGCGGATGTGTGAAGATCGACGGCACCGATATCCGATCCGTCACGCTGGGATCCCTGCGCTCACAGATTTCGATGGTGCTGCAGGATGTTTTCCTCTTCAACGGAACCATTGCGGAGAATATTGCCTACGGACTTGCCGAGGACAGCGGACGGGATTTTGCCGTTATCACCAATCCCGACGGCAGTCTGAATGTTTCGGGGGTGTCCGAAAAGCTCGGACGCGTGATCCGTTCCGATCCCGGAACCGACCGGATTCTCTCCTCGTCGGTCAAGCGGCTGGATATGGAAAAAATCCGTGCGGCGGCCCGTGTTGCGCACGCCGAGGAATTCATTCTGAATATGCCGGACGGTTACAATACGCAGATCGGCGAGCGCGGTGTCCGTCTTTCCGGCGGACAGAAGCAGCGGATTGCCATTGCGCGCGCGGTTCTGCGGGATACACCGATCCTGATTTTAGATGAAGCGACCAGCGCGGTGGATAACGAAACCGAGGCGGAGATTCAGGCGGCGATTGAAGCGCTGGCCGGAAGCCGGACGATTGTGGTGATCGCCCACCGGCTGTCAACCGTCATGCGGGCGGATAACATTCTGGTACTGGAGAACGGCGAGATTGTCGAGTCCGGCCGCCATGAGGAGCTCATGGCCCGGGGCGGTCTGTATGCCAAGCTGAATATGCGGCACTGATCCGGCCGCAGAAAGGAGCAAAATGCTTACATTTGATTATATTGCCGGCGGAAAGCTTTATACATACACGGATGGGCGGAGCCTTGAGGTGAGCTCGGGCGTGCTGGATTCCTACCGGCGCAAGGTGCGGGATTCAGCCGCGCGCAATGAGTGGAAGCATACCGGCGAGGGCGCGGCCTTCCGGGGCGCCTATACACCGGGCGCGGATCCCGAAAGCCGGGTGGCGGCGGTATCCTCACGGGCGGTCTGCGTCGGAGCGCATGGCGGTGACCGGATCTATTCGCTGGTGATCGATCGCTCCTGCGGTATCTACCGCCAGAAGCCGGACGATGAAAATGAGGGAATTGTCATCAGCAGCAGCGATTGTGCCTATCTGGATTTTGACATCCGCGGGGAGCGCATGGTGCTGACCTCGGCATTTGCGGGCGAGAGCCATATCGGCGTGCTGGAGATCGGAAGCACGGCCTGCAAAATGTATACCGAGGGCCATACATGGGACAGCCGGCCGGTCTGGTCGGCATGTGAAAAGGATACGGTCTATTTCTGCTGTGCGGGACTGCCGATCGCCGACAGCCAGGAGGAGGAGCCTTCCCGGCCGATGGGCTATTCCGAGATGGTAACCCGGATGCTTCAGGCGCCGCAGAGCGCATCGGGCCGGGGACCTTCCGCCATCTGCCGGCTGGATCTTGCCCGCCAGAGCATGGAGGAGGTGCTGGCCGATGACGGATACGATTATCTGGCACCGCAGAGTACAAAGGACGGATCGCTGTTCTATATCCGCAGGCCGTATCAGCAGGAGCCGGGCGGATCGAATCCGTTCGGCTGTCTGAAGGATCTGTTTCTGATCCCGGTGAGGCTGCTTGCGGCGCTGTTTGGATTTCTCAATGTATTTTCAGCCAAATATTCCGGAAAAACGCTGTCCGGATCGGCCGCAGCCCGGCGGAAGGACGAGAAAACAGTGTTCGTTGAAGGCAATCTGATCCGCGCCGAGGAGGAGCTTCGCGCCAATCGGCAGAGCGGCGACAAGAATCCCGGCATCATTCCGCGCACATGGGAGCTTCGCCGCCGCAAAGCGGACGGAAGCGATCTGCTGATTGCCAGAGGCGTGTCGGCCTTCCGCGCAATGGAGGACGGAACGGTTCTGGTATCCAACGGATCGGCGATCCTCTGCCTTGACCGAAACGGCGAGGAAAAGCTGTGCAGCGCCGAGAATGTAACCTTTATCAGATGAAAAGGAGCTGTTGTATTCTAATGCAACAGCCCCTTTTTATTCGATTGCGGACAGATCCGGTGATCAGCTGTCCCGGTCAGCCTTGCCGATGGCATCGAGAATGTCAACGGCGGGGGCGGGCAGACGGCCGAGCCAGTCCGGACCGATGTTGAGCAGGTAGTTGACACCCTGAGCATTCAGCCGATTGCGGGTTTCGATGACCGTTTCGGCCGGCTTCCATTCGCTGTCATAATACTTGAAGCCCCAGGTTTTATTGAGCGTGGCGGGAACCTCGTAAAGATTGGTGCGGGTGCCGACACTCTGGGAATATTCCGGGCCGACCTGATTGTTGACATCGAAGCTGATCTGATTGTCGCCGCAGGAGCGATAATCGCCGACACCGTTGCCGATGCGGGAATTGACCAGCGCATCCGGCTGATAGGTCTTGATCATGTTGTAGAGCTCCATGCTCTGGGCCTCGGAGATTTCATGGGGCGTGTCGCACCATACCAGACAGAGATCGCCGTATTTCGTGAGGATTTCCCTGAACTGGGCTTTGATTTTGGTTTCAAAGCATTTGGTGAAATCCTTGGCTTCGTTGTCCGGATAATCCCAGTCATTGGTCCAGGACATGGTGCCGTTGGTGTGACCGCGCCGATAGCCGCCGCCGTTGGGATCGTGCCAATCCAGCTCCTGCGAATAGTAGAGGCCGAATTTCAGCCCGTGCTTGTAGCAGGCTTCGGCCAGCTCGGCGATCATATCCCGGCCGAAGGGCGAGGCCTTGGTGATGCTCCAGTTATCGTATGCGGTGTCAAACAGCGTGAAGCCGTCATGATGCTTCGATGTAACAACCAGATACTGCATTCCGGCGGATTTGGCGGCCAGAACCCATTCCTCGGCATCAAAGCCGATGGGATTGAAGGCTTTGGCAAGGCCCTCGTATTCCGCATTGGGGATGCGGAAATAGGACTGCGCCCATTCGCCGATGTAGGGCATCCGTTTGCCCTTCCACTCGCCTCCCAGAAGGGAATACAGGCCGAAGTGGATCATCATGCCGAATTTTGCCGTGGGGAACCATTCTTTGTTTGTCATAGCGGTGTACCTCGTTTCATGATTGTTCTTGACAAAAGGGATTCTGTATAGTATTATAATAGACAGAGCCGGATTTGTCGAGAACCAAAATCGACGGATCCGGATACCAAAATCGACTTTTGGGGGATTCCGGATGAAAATACTGCTGTCGCTTTCTTACTTTGGAAGTGCGCTGGCGCCGCAGGTATGGACGCTGAGCAAAAGCATCAACATCCAGCGGCTGTATTATATCAAGAGCGGGCGCGGAGCGTACCGGATGCCGGACGGCCGGATGGTCCCCTTTGTGCCGGGATGGCTGTATCTGTACCCCTATAATCTGAACGATGGCTTTGTATCGGATCCTGATGATCCGATTGATCACCTGTTTTTTGATTTTCTCAGCACGCCGCCGGTGATTGCACCGGAGCCGCTGGTGTGGAAGGTGGAGCCCGGTTCGTTATTGGAAGCACAGCTTTGCCTTTTGGACCGGGAGGTACGGGATTTCCGGCAGTTCTGTCCGCACCCGGAACGGCCCGGAGAACGGAATTCTCCGGCCGAGCCGATAAAGAAGCGCCGGCAGCTGGTGGAAACCATGTTCCGCGCCCTGCTGCTTCGGATGGATCTGGAACAGCCGCTCCCGTTTTCGGACGATGAGGCAGTCTGCCAGACGCTGGATTCCATCCGTGAGCATTATGCCGAGCCGGTGACGGTGAGCGGGATGGCCGCTGCGAGCGGTTTCGATGTGAGTTATTTCATCCGCCGCTTCAAGAGCATTATGGGCGTAACGCCGTATGCCTATCTTCGCTCCTATCGGCTGATGCGTGCGGAGGAGCTGATGAAGGATGGCCTTGGCGCCGCAGAGGCTGCAGAAGCAGTGGGATATGAAAATGCTTCCTCGCTCTGCCGCGCCCTGCGTGAAATCCGGAAGATATGAAAAAGGGGCTGGCCGCATGAATGTGTGCGGCAGCCCCTTGTCTGTCCGATATTCAGGAATTCTTCATGACAACCGTTCCCACGGAGTCGGCGACGTGCTCGCAGGCATCGGCGCAGTCCTCCATGTAGTCGTAAATCTCGCGCCAGGCGATGATATCGAGCACCTCGGTGCATTGCTCGCGGGCACGGAAGGTGGCATCCAGGTAGAACCGGTCGCAGTCCTCCTCCACGTTGTTGAGATCCACGATCAGACGGTTCAGGAAGGCAGGCTTTTTGTAGTTTTCAAATTCACCAAGCAGATTCTTCATCAGCATAGTGCAGGCGGCCAGCTTTTCGGCGAAGGTGATCGCATCGGGGAGCACCGTACGGATCCCGTGCACATAGAAGCGCTGCAGGATTTCCTCCAGCTTGTCCGCAACCTCATCGATGTTCTGGCTGAGACTGTCCAGATCCTTGCGGCCGAAGGGAGCCGAGGCTGTGGTGGCGAGAGCCTGGGTCATATCGTGTTTTTTGCCGTCGGCGGCGTGCTCGATGGCGTGCATCCGGTCCAGCATATCCTTGATGCGGGCAGGATCGTAGTTCTTCAGGCATTCGACCAGATAGTCGGCGGCCTGACAGCAGAGGTCGCAGGCGGCGATGAAGTTTTCAAAATAGAAGCTGCTCTTGATTTTCATGAGGCGGAATCCTTTCCTGTATGATGATTATTTCTATTATACCACAGAATGTTGTTTTTTGTCACCGGTTTGCGTAAAGAAATCGTAAAAAATAATTTCCGGAGCGGGATTTTGATGCAATGCTTGACAGAGAAAGGCTTTTTGGCTATAATAATGGCAAAGGAGTGTGAAGCTTATGCTCAAAATCGGAGGAACCTACCGCCACTTCAAGGGCAATCTCTATACGGTTGTCGGAATCGCAAAGCACAGCGAAACGCTGGAAGAGATGGTGGTATACCGTGCGCTGTACGGAGAGGGCGAAATGTGGGTCAGGCCGCTGGCCATGTTTCTTGATACGGTGGAGCGGGACGGGAAGAGCTTTCCGCGTTTTACACCGATCAGCGAATAAATAAGGCGCACCGTGTGAAATACACGGTGCGCCATGCTTTTGCGGGTTAATTCTGCAGATCCTTGTCGGCGTTCTTTTCAAAGCCCGACTGATCGGCGGTGGCGGGAACGTATTCGTGGAGCTTTACCCTGACCTCGACATACTGCCCCTTGCGGACAACGGTAAGGGTAACCTCATCGCCGACCTTGTAGCTGCGCAGAGCGGCCTTCAGATCCGTGCTGTAGGTGACTTCCTTGTTGTCGATGCCGATGATGCGGTCGCCGCTCTTCAGCTCTTCGGTGAATTCCGAGGAGCGGATATACAGACCGAGCTGGTTGACACCGTACTGATAAGCCTCCATAGCGGTGGTGACATCCACAATGTTGATGCCGAGATAGGGCTTGCCCTTGACATAGCCGTAGTTGACAAGCTCGGTTGCCACCTTGGTGGCATCGTTGATCGGGATCGCAAAGCCGATGCCTTCCACAGCCGTGCCGGAGGAGGTGGTCGAGGATTTGGCATTGACAATGCCGATCAGCTCGCCGTACAGATTGAACAGACCGCCGCCGGAGTTGCCGGGGTTGACGGCCGCATTGGTCTGGAGCAGGGTCATGGTGACACCGTCGATCGTGATCTCGCGGGAGAGAGCGCTGATGATGCCGTTGGTGACACTTCCGCCGAATTCACCCAGCGGATTGCCGACAGCGATGACCTCCTGTCCCACAGCGATATCCTCGCTGCTGCCGACCAGCGCGCAGGGGAGATTTTCCGCCTCGACCTTGATGACGGCGATGTCGGAATCGGAGTCGGTGCCAAGGAGCTTGGCCGTGTATTCGGTGCCGTCCTTCAGCGTGACCTTGATGGTTTCCGCGCCGCTTACAACGTGATTGTTGGTGATAATCAGACCGTTGCTGCTGATGATAACGCCGCTTCCGGCACCGGAGGTGACATAGCTGCCGCCCCAGAGGGAGGCGGTGACAACCGATTCGGTGACGATTTCAACAACGGTGGGAGCAACAGCCTCGGCGACCTGCGTGTAGGTGCCGGGCGCCTTGTTCTGATTGCTCTGCGCCTGGAAGATGACCGAGGGCGTGCCGGTGCTGATAGACGGATTGCCCGATGAAGGCTGATTGGTTATGCGGTTGGCGGCATAGGTGCCGATGAAGGCGGCACCGCCGGAAAAGATCATGCAGACGGCGACAATCAGCGCGACGGCGCCGACTCCGATGCGGGCCTTTTCCTTCTTCTTGCGGACGGCGGGCTCGGATTGCTGATTGTTGATATAGACCGTTTCGCGGGGGATGGACGTGTAGTGTGCGCCCGCATTCTGATACTGCGAGAAATCGGGTCTTGCCGGTGCCTGCGGCTGGGCGGTATAGCTTCCGTAAGCAGGTGCGGGCTGGGGATCGGGAGCGGGATTGGCAGCCGGAGCAGAATCCGCGATCGGAGCAGGCTCTGCAGCAGAAGCAGGCTCTGCAGCAGAAGTAAACTCTGCAGCAGAAACAGGCTCTGCAGCAGGGGCTGTTTGGGCAGTCGGTGCGGGGGCGGGCTCTGCAGTCGGCCCGGCAGCAGGAGCGGGGGCAGGCTCGGCGGTCGGATTGACAGGCTCGCCGGCGGGATCGGTGTTTGTATTGTTGAAGAGATTGTTGTTATCCATATTTAACCTCCTGTATTGATGAACCCTTGCGGGTTGGGACTTGTTTTCCGTTTACGCTATTATTATAATTTGTCAATGTGACGGTTATATGACGGCGCGCGGAAAATTCATTGAAATCAAACTGTTTATGTGCTATAATATTTTTGAAGAATATTTTTCATGATGCCAACCTTTTTGATAAACGCAGACTCTATCTGACAGAAGGCCTTCAAAAGCAAAAAGGAGAACAATGCTGTGTCAACAACGATGATTTATTCAAGCCAACCGGACGAAATCCTGGTCAATCTCGCGCTCATGCGGGAGGATAATGCCTATGAGGAGCTGGTGCGGCGCTGGGAGAAGCTTGTGATCGGATCGGCCAGACGGGCGGTGAACCATCCGCAGCTCTGCGAGGATGCGGCACAGGATGCGTTTGTATCCGCATGGCTGAAGCTGGATCAGCTCCGCGACCCGTCAAAATACGGGCCGTGGGTCTGCCGGATCGCCCGAAACCGGGCCCTGCGGCTGGCGGCCAAGCACCGCACCGAGATCGGCTTTTCGGATCCGGATAATCCGGACCGGGAGCTTCCGCCGGTATGGATGGATGCGGACGGTGATAAAGGCTTCTTGCGCGATGCGGTGGAATCGCTGGCGCCTGCGATTCGACAGACCATTGTTCTTTATTATTATGAGGGCTATTCCGTTGCCGAGATTGCCGGAAAGCTTCAGGTGCCTGCCGGCACGGTGAAGTGGCGGCTTTCGGACGGCAGGGATAAGCTCAGAAAGGATTTTGGCATCATGGACGAGAAATTTGTCAAGCGCGTGATGGAGAAGGTCGAGACGCTGAAGCGCTGGCGCCTTCAGGAAAAGAAGGACGGCTTTGCCGAAGAATACCGGGATGTGCTGGCCGACATTGATAAGCTTCCCGAATCGAGGGAAAAGTATCATGCAATGGCTGATGTGCTGAAGATGGGATACTGGTGGCTGGCGGAGGAAAAGAATGAGGAAACGCTGGCACGCCTGCGGGAAGCGGCCGAAAAGGGACACAACGATGAGGCGATGGAAACCGTCATTTCCCTGGAGCATGACAAGCTCTCCGGCAAGGCGAAAATCGAAAAGCTCCGCGATGAGCAGATTCCGTATCTGGAGCGTGAGGGCTATGTGCTGGCGCTCGGCTATGCGTGGTTCTGGCTCGGCCGGGAATATGCTTTGGTGGGACAGAAGGCGGAGGCGCAGGAGGCTTTTGACCGGGTGCTCGGTGTTCTGAAGCCGACGGATGTATACTATGCCACGGCGCTGTCGGCCAAAGCATTGGAGGGGCGGTTTGACGAAACGGCCAACGGGATGTATCAGGCTTCCGTTACCTCGGAGCAGTATCGGTTCATCGACGGTAAATGGCGGTTCTGGTCCCAGCCGGGCTATTGGCTTGGCGGGATGGAGCGCAGACGGGATGAGAAGCGGGCGGATTTCATCACCTATTATGCCTCACGATGCGGAAGGGTGATGTTTATCGACGGCCTGCCGCTCGGCGGCGTGCATACGGATGCGGACGGCCATACGCTGACCTTTGCCGGCGAAAATGAAACGGTCGAAACACCGGCCGGCGTATTTGAGGGATGCGAGCGCTGGGTGAATGCGGTCGATAAAAAGGGCGAGTGGACCACCTGGTTCAAGCCGGGTGTCGGGATTGTCAAGCAGACCAGTCTTGAAACCTGCCGCCTGCTGAAGGCGTACCGCGTCAGCGGAGAGGGCCGCTTCCCGATCGCCGCCGGCAATCATTGGGAATACGAGGCCGTTCTGCCGGACTGCTTCCGGTACGAGAATATCGTGGATCTGGTCGGCGCGGATGAGGAGGTCTTCACGCTGTCCATTCGCTGGGCGGTGGAACGCCTATATTGGGACGAGAACAGCTGGGAGGATGCGGCCATTGCCATGCGAAGCGGATACTGTAAGCCGCTGGACGGCGGAAACGAACAGCTGGTGGATGTATCCCACTACATGGAGCGGATGGAAGCGCTGGCAGATACGCCCCGTCGCCGGGCGCACACGAAGGCGGCCTGCTCGGTTATGCGGCGTATTTTTGATACGGATCCGGACTTCACGCCGGATGCCAAAGCGAAGGGCCATTGGAACTTCTTCAGCTATGAGGATGTGGAGCAAAAGGACGGGCGGATAACGATCGATAACAACCGCATCTGGGGCTTTGAATGGAAGGATATGGCCAAAACCTGGCCAAACGGTTTCCCGCTGCTGGCGAACGATATTCTGGGAATCCTGCAGGATATTGCCGGCTGTATCTGGTCGGACGAATGGGTTCCGGGGCTTGATACCACGTTTGAATATAAGCGGTACAGCATGAATGTCAAAACGCATTTGGTCATCCGCGAGGCCGGCACGGTGACAACCGCCGCAGGAACCTTCGATAACTGCATCCGGGCCGAATTTGACGTCACGGGCATGACCGGCGGCTGGGGCTATCGGGGCGACCGCAAGGAATACACCTTCGCACTGGGGGTCGGCATCGTGCGGATGGTCAATCATTATCCGAAGCCGGAGGCGGATTCCGTCTATGAGCTGACGGAATATGCCGGCACGGGCGAGGGCTATATGCCGCTTGGCGACGGATTTATGCGGCGCTACGAGGCGCTGGATCTGAAGGATGGCTATGAAGCAAGCTCCGTTTACACGATGAGCGAGGAAGACGGAAAGACAGTCATCTTCGGCGACCGGGCGGGTATTCATCGCAAAAGCTGAATAAAGTAAGGGAGGATTTTTATCCTCCCTTATTTTATTCACAGAAACGACTTGAATCGGCGGCGATTTTGTGGTATGATAAAGGAAAGAAATAACGAACAGGAGAAAGCCTATGAATTTCCCGAAACGGATGCTGGTGCTGCTTTGCGCCATCGTGCTGCTGATGCTTCCGGCGCTGGCCGCGGGCGAGGCACCGGTGAGCGAGGACGGTGCTCCCGCCACAGATGCCGGAAATACCGATGAATTGCCGGAGGATAAAGACAGCCGCGCGCTGTCCACCTATCTTCTGCTGTTTACCGTCATCGGAGGCGTTGTGGTATCCGCGCTGATTTACCGGAAAAAGGACGAGGGCAAATACCTGTGAGAAAGAGAGAACTGTTATGAAAAACTGCTTTACATCTGCGGACATCCTGCTTCCGCGCTTCGCTTCCGACAGCGAAAAAATGACCAAATGGGCCTGCATCGCCTGCGATCAGTATACCTCCGAGCCGGAATACTGGGAGGATGCCGACCGCATTGCGGGCGAGGCTCCCTCGGCGCTCCGCCTGATTCTGCCGGAGGTCTATCTGAATGAAGCCGCTGAGCGCACGGAGAAGATCAACGCCGCGATGGCCGCTTACACCGATACGGTGCTGTGCGAGCATAAGAATACCATGATCTATCTGGAGCGCCGTCTGAATGGCGGAGCCATCCGCCGCGGTCTGATCGGTGCGATTGATCTGGAGGGCTACGATTACAACAAGGGTGCATCCTCGCTGGTGCGCGCGACCGAGGGAACCGTTCTCGACCGCATTCCGCCCCGCGTGAAGATCCGCGCCGGCGCACCGGTTGAGCTTCCCCATATCATGATTCTGATCGATGATCCCGGACGAGGGGTCATCGAGCCGCTGACCGGAAAGGCGAAGGATTTTGAAACCGCCTACGATTTCGATCTGATGAAGAACGGCGGCCATGTGACGGGCCGTTTCCTGCCCGTATCGGAGCAGGAGCGGATCGGTGCGGCGCTAAAAAAGCTGGGCGAACTGGATGCTTACAATGCCCGCTACAATCTGAATGAAACCGCGCCGATGCTCTTTGCCATGGGCGACGGCAACCATTCGCTGGCGGCGGCCAAGGCCTATTATGAAGAAATCAAGAAAACTCTTTCGCCTGAGGAGGCGGCCTGTCATCCGGCACGGTGGGCGCTCTGCGAGATTGTCAACGTCCACGAAGAGGCGCTGGAATTCGAGCCGATTTACCGCGTGGTCTTCGGTGTCGAGCCCGAGGCGATGCTTGCCGACATGAAGGCATATATGGCCGCGCTCCCCGAGAGCGGCATTGCTCCGCAGAAGATTGAATATTGCTATGGCAATAAGGCGGGGGAGCTGACGGTTGAAAATCCGTCCTCCAATCTGCCGGTCGGAACCCTGCAGACCTTCCTGGACGGCTACATCAAGGCACATCCGTCCGCCGAGGTCGATTACATCCACGGCATCGAATCCACGAAGAAGCTGGCATCCGGCGAAAAGGCGGTCGGCTTCCTGTTCAAGGGAATGGGCAAGGATGAGCTCTTCAAAACCGTTATCTGCGACGGAGCGCTTCCGAGAAAAACCTTCTCGATGGGCCATGCCGATGACAAGCGTTTCTATCTGGAGGCGCGCAAGATCCGATAAGGAGCCGATATCATGCTGACAAAATTCACTCCCTTCGCCTTTGAAAACGGGTCTCCCGAAAGCGTCGGGATCGCGCCGTCCTCTATTGCCGCCTTTGAAGCGGCTCTCCGCGAGCAGAATCTCGGCCATCAGGGCTATATGCTCTACCGCCGGGGCAAGCTCTGCGCTTCCTCCGTGGCTTCGCCCTATCGCATGAGCGATCGCCGCCACGTCTTTTCTGTAAGCAAAACCTGGACCTCAACTGCCATTGGTCTTGCGGTGGATGAAGGCCTGCTGAGCGTGGAGGATCCGGTGATCTCCTTCTTTGAAGACGAATGCCCGCCGGTGATTTCCGACAATCTCGCGGCCATGAAAATCAAGCATCTGCTGTCCATGAATACCGGTCATCAGAACGATACAACCGGACGTGTGGCTCTGCTTGAGGCGGGCTGGGCCAAACGCTTCCTCTCGCTGGAGGTGGAAAACGTTCCCGGCACACATTTTGTCTATAATTCCACGGCAACCTATATGCTCTCGGCGATCCTCACGAAGGTCACCGGTCAGCGCCTTCTCGACTACATCCGCCCGCGGCTTCTGAATCCGCTGGGCATCGACAGGATTCTCTGGCTGGAATCCCCCGACGGCATCAATGTCGGCGGCTGGGGCATCCACATCAATATGGAGGATATGCTGAAACTCGGCGTGCTCTATCTGAACCGCGGTGTCTGGAACGGAAAGCGGATTCTCTCCGAGGCCTGGATTGACGAGGCGACTGCCGCTGTATCCGACAACAGCAGCGGCGGCACAGTGGACTGGCAGGCGGGCTACGGCTATCAGATCTGGCGCTGTCAGCATAACTGCTACCGTGCCGACGGTGCCTGCAGCCAGTATATCATCGTATCGCCTGATACCGACAGTGTGGCGGTTATCATTTCCGAGGAAGGCCGGATGCAGCCGATCCTCGATGCCTATTATGATACCGTTCTCGCCTCGATGAGCGATACGCCGCTCGAACCGGAAGCGCTCTGCGATATGGCGGCTCATCCGTATATCCTGCCGCCGGAAGGCTCCTTCGATCTGCCATCTCCCATTATGGGAGAAGTGGAGGCCAATCCCTTCGGGCTGAAGAAAATCGGCGTGCGCACGGAATCGGACGGACTCATTCTCACGCTTACGGGCGCGGGAACGGTTGAAGTGCCCTGCGGAGCCGGCGAGTGGGAATACACCGATTATGCGCATTTCCCCATCACGCCGGGCGGATTCCTCGCTCCCCATTATATCGGAGCGCCCGCACGGATTGCATCCGCATGGGCTGTGCAGGACGGACGGGTGAAGATCATTCTGCAGTTTGTATCCTCGCCGCACGGTCTGATCTTTGTGCTGGACGATGGCGGCGTGACCGTCGAAAAAACGCTCGACCACGCAAGCCACGCCAATATGCGGCTGAAGTTTCTGTGATTCTGTCGGAATATCCGTGACGACTTTGCAAAATCTCACGGTGTGCCCTTGACAAAATCCGGATTCTGCGGTATAATTATAATGTAAACAATAATGAATGAAAAGGAGAATCATCAAAATGAAAACTGTTGATATCAAGCTCTCTTCCATCGAAGATGTGCGCAACTTTGTAAACATCGTATCCAGGTACGAGATCGACATCGACCTCTCTTCCGGCCGCTATGTCGTTGATGCCAAGTCGATCATGGGCATCTTCTCCCTCGATCTGCTCAAGCCGATTCAGCTGACCGCTCACACCGAGGATGCCGAGGCTCTGATGGCTGAGATCAAGCCGTACATGATCTGAGTAAGAACACAACCAAAAGACCGATCACCCGATCGGTCTTTTTCTGTTCTGGAACATCCCGCCTGCGCATATACATGGGCCGAGGTGATCGATTATGAAAGCAATCCGAACATTCATATCCTTTCTGATGATTCTCGTCGTATTATGGCCGATGACGGTCAGCGCGGGGGAATACGATGCACGAAGCGTGATTCTCATGGAGGCCGCGGGCGGAACGGTATTATATGAAGAAAATGCCGATGAAGCGCTTCCGCCGGCGTCGGTGACCAAGATCATGACCCTGCTTCTTGTTATGGAAGCGGTCGCGGACGGAAAAATCGGCTGGGAGGAACCCGTCAGCGTATCCGAATACGCGGCCTCGATGGGCGGCTCGCAGGTCTATTTGGAGCCGGGCGAGGAGATGTCGGTCCGCGAGCTGGTCAAATGCGTGACGGTGGCCAGCGCCAACGATGCCGCGGTGGCATTGGCGGAAAAGGTGGCCGGAAGCGAGGCAGCCTTCGTGAAGCGGATGAACGAGCGGGCGGCACAGCTTGGCATGACCCACACCGCCTTCTGCAACACCAACGGCCTCGATGACGATCCCGGCGCGGCGGGCCATGTCATGTCCGCGCGGGATATTGCCATTCTGTCGCGTGAGCTGATTACAAAGCATCCGCAGATTCTCGAATTTTCGTCGATCTGGATGGATTCGATCCGGGACGGCGCATTCGGGCTGACCAACACCAATCGGCTGATCCGTTTCTATCGCGGCGCGAACGGGCTGAAGACCGGTTCCACAGCCAAGGCCGGCTTCTGCATTTCCGCGACGGCCGAGCGGGATGGCCTGCCGCTGATTGCGGTGGTCATGGCCTCACCGACCCGCGATACCCGCAACGAGGCGGCCAAAAAGCTGCTCGATTACGGCTTTGCCAACTGGGAGATGGCGCGATTTGAGGCCGGCGAGCCGGATCCGGTTTCCGTGACGGGCGGCGAGTCGCGCAGCCTTGCGCTGTCTTATCCGGAGGCATCGGCGGTGATCACAAGAGGAAAATCGGCGGCAATTGAGAAAATTCTTGTCATTCCCGAAAAAATCAGCGCTCCCGTCACGGCGGGCGATGCCGTCGGTACGGTGGAATACCGGCTTGACGGCGAGGTAATTGCATCGGCTCCGATCACAGCGGCGGAAAGCGTGAAAAAGCTTGGCTACATGGGCATTCTCGGCCGTTTCTTCAAACATCTTCTGATGGTGGAACTGTAATATTAAACAGGGGTTAAAATTACAAATATCTTACAAAAGGGCCTCGCCTCTTGCAAAAAAAACGGAGTTGTAGTATGATATGTACAGGGAAAATCTTCACCGTGTGCCATTGACTGCTGTTTGCGGGCGGATGGGTGAGATCGCCGCAGATTCTGCGGCCGGCCGGATGAAGATTGCCTGAAAAATTCTACAAGGAGAACAAAACGAAATGAGAAATCTCAAGAAGTTCCTCGCTCTCGTGCTGGCTATGCTTATGATCGTCGGCGCTATGAGCACCGTTTCTGCTTTCGATGATGTTCCTGCTGGCTACAAGTACGAAGAAGCCATCAACGACCTCAGCGTAAAGAAGATTATCAACGGTTACGACGAGACTACCTTCGATCCCGAAGGTTCCGTTGTAAGATGGCAGATGGCTCTCATGATTGCCAAGGCAATCACCGGCAAGGTTGAGTACAACTGGAAGCTGGGCTACAGCGAGTTCATCGACGTCGATTCCCAGGATCAGTTCCCGGGCGCTATCGCATATGTTGCTGATCAGAAGATCATCACCGGCGTTGGCGAAAACAAGTTTGAGCCTAAGGAAGGCATCACCCTCCGCGATGGCCTGATCATGGCTGTACGTGCCCTGAAGCAGGACGCTGGCTGCGCAGCAACCGGCGCTAACTACTGGGTTAAGTACTACAACAAGGCTATCACCCTTGGTCTTCTGACCAACCTCGAAGATCTGGATCCTGCTGCTCCCCTCACCAGAGCTCAGACCGCTCAGCTGATCTTCAACCTGATCAACGCTGACCGCGCTGACAGCGACCTCACCTTCGCTGCTGAGTGCTTCGGCATTGCAGATGTTGCAAACACCACCGTATTCGTTCTGACCGCTACCGCTAACCAGTCCTATGTTGGCGCTGCCGGCAAGGTTATGGACGCTGCTTATGTTGCTCTTCAGCCCCTCAACGCTGACAGCACCATCGCAAACTCTGTAATTTATGTTAAGGCTGCTGACCTCGGTCTGGCTGACGCTGACGCTTATGTTGGCTACGCTATCGGCCTGATCAACTTCGACGCTAAGACTGAGAAGTTCACCGGCGCTACCGTTGTAAGCGACGTTGATACCTTCGCTTCTACTGCAGTTACTGCAAAGGACGGCAAGGTTACCATCGACGGCAAGGCTTACTACCTGGTTGCTGCTGAAACCGACTCCCTCTTCAAGAACGAGCTCGTTATGCTCAAGGACGGTACCGTTGCAGGCGAAGTTACCTACAACTACCTGACTGATGCTGCTGGCAAGCTCCTCGGTATCCTCGGCGCTAACGGTAAGGTTGCTACCTTCATCGGTTACTCCGAAGGCATCGAATACTTCGCAACTGCTGACGCTCCCGACACCTATGTAACCAAGGAAAACCTCCCTGCAGAGTACAAGACTGTTGGCACTCCTGTTGACGGCTACGTCGCAATGAGCGTTAACGATCTCGGCGCTGCTTACCAGATCACCGTATTTGACGATGATAAGGACGGCGTATACGACAGAGCTATCTACGCTCCTGTTTACACCTCCATCTACAAGGACTTCGATAAGAATGGCGTTGACCTGACCGTTGGTCCCTGGACCGGCGTTGAGGCTGACGCTGCTAAGAAGGCTCACAAGTATATTGGTTCTGACCTGGTTAAGGGTGATCTCTTCACCTACACCTACAACGCTCAGACCAAGGTTATCAATGTAATCGAAGAAATCGCTTACCTTGAGGGCACCGTTACCAGTGCTAACTACACGGACGGCAAGTTCGATTCCATCACCATTGATGGCGTAAACTACAAGTACGCTACTGAATCCACCGAAGGTACCATGGGCTCCAAGCTCTTCGCTACCGGTGTTAAGGAAGATAGCGTTGCTAACGTTATTAAGAACGCCAACATCGTTTACACCCCCGATGCCGCAGCTGTAGGCCAGACTGTTCAGTTCTATGCTAAGAACGGCCTGATCATCTACATCGCTGCTAAGCCCGGCCCTTCTGCTGCTGCTCCTGTAGAGCGTGTTGCTAATCGCATCGTCCTGAAGAATGTTACCAACTGGGATTCCACCGGTTTCTACGGTGACATCGTATTCAACGGCACTGAAATCAAGAATGCAAAGATTGCTGCTTACTGGCATGACGATGCTGATGACAAGAAGGATGCATATGTTGCATACTCCAGCCTGACTCAGGCTCAGCTGATGCTGAAGCTCACCGACATCGTTAACGCTTTCGTTGTTTATGCTGCTGCTGGTAACCAGGGCATCTTTGACGGTGATATCGTTGCTGACGGTTACGGACTCCGCCTTGACCAGGCTACTCTCGCACTTGACGGCTCCAATGCTGCTGACTTTGCTCTCACCAAGCTGCTCGTAGCTTCTGATGCAAAGCTCACCTTCGCTAACGGCGTAATGGCTGATACTGGCGCAGGCCGTACCGAGAGACTCCGCACCAACGCTGCTACCAAGTGGGTATTCATTGATGCTGACGGTGCAGTTACCGTTAAGACTGGCCTCACCGCTGGTGCTGATGACAGCATTAAGCTCGATGCAAATACTGTAGTTCTCGCTAACAAGATTGGTTGGACTGCTCAGAATGCTGACCCCGCTAAGGATACTCGCTCCGGCGTTGCTTCCGAAGTATATGTCATCGGTTACACCAAGGCTAACATTACCGGTTTCGGTATCGTTGATAAGCCTGCTGCAACTGTAACTTACCCTGTTGTTTACATCCCCCACGCTACCTTCAAGAAGGTTTCTACTGTTCCGGCTGCTACCCTCGGTCTGACCGGTACTGCTAACTACACCGCTTACTCCGGTGTTGCTCTTAAGCTTGTTGACTTCTCGACTGTAACTACCTTCTATCTCAAGGAAACCGAGACCCTTAAGGCTGGTTGGATCTATGAGATTGACTCCAAGGGCGTTCTCACTGAAAAGGTTGAGGCTGTCAAGGCTGACGGTACGATTGTTGAAGGCAACGGTTACCTGACCGCTGCTCCGATCGATCTCGTTGACCTGAACGGCGAGTACATCGAGCTGTGGAACGGCGAAACCCGTTACGCTGCTACGACTGGTGAAGAGCTGAAGCTCACCTCCATCAAGGCTATCGCACATGACGGTTCTGCCGTTATTACTGATGCTACGAAGGTTAAGGAAGCTATCGAGGCTGCTGATCTTGTTGCTTACTACGGCAAGGAAGCTGATGTATTCAAGAAGACTGCTACCAGCATCACCTTCATCATCATTGAAAAGCCTGTTGTTCCGGAAACTCCTGTTGATCCCCCTGTAACTCCCGAACAGCCCAAGCCCCAGCTGACTGCTAATGCAAGCTGGAAGACCGCTGCCGGCGAAGTAAGATCTGCAAGACGCGCTGGCAACGCTATCTTCACTGTTGGCGCTGCTATCGATGTTGATGTAGAGCTCTACAAGACTGCAATCGATGTTCCTTTCACTGCTGATGACAAGGCTCCTACCGCATTCGAGAATGCAGTTATCACCGTTGTTGACATCGCGAAGAGAAATAACTCGACTGGCGTATATGCTTCCGTTCTTCCTGAGGGCGCAGCTATCGAAGTAGTCGGTTCCTACTCTGCCGGTGATCTGGCAATCGACGGTATCGTTTACTCTGCTGATGGTGACAACTACGCTCTGGACGCTGGCCGCTACAACATTACTGTAGCAGTCGACGTACTTGGCGGTGCTGAAGTTACCTTCAACGTAACCATCCAGGACTAAGTTTTAGTTCTCCTTATCCGCCGCGCGCAAGCGCGGCGGATTTTTTTATGACAGCAAAAAAAGCGCTGCTGCAAGTTGGAAACTTGCGGCAGCGCAGGGGGCTGTTGCATCTGAATGCAACAGCCCCTTTTGATTTTATTCGACTGTCGGCATTTTGATGTGCGTGCATTTGCCGGCCATCCGGTCGGCATCGCGTGAGCTGGAGGTGAAGACCAGACTTTGTTCCCACGCGCCGATCAGCGAGAGAATCACGCGCAGGCGCTTGTCATCCAGCCGGGCGAAGCTTTCGTCGCAGATCATCGGCGGCGTGCATTTGAGGTACAGCAGTTCAATCAGCGCGATGCGCAGGCTGATGTAAGCCGCATCGCGGGTTCCGGCGCTGAGCGATTCCAGCGGCCGCATCGCACCGTCGGCCGGTGCATTCAGCTCCATCTTCTCGCCGACTCCCAGCTCGCGGTACCGTCCGCCGGTGATGTGGCCGAGGAGCTTGGCCGCGCTGGCGGCGAGCTTCGGCGATACGCGGGCACGGAGATTGCCGCTTGCCTCGGCCAGCTTCTCGGAAGCCAGACGGTAGGCGGCCAGCTTCTTTTGGAGGCTTTCGCGCTCCCGCTTCAGGCTTCCCAGCCGGTCATCCAGCTTTGCGGGATTCTCGGCGGTCGGATACAATCCGGCCAGCGCCCGCTCCAATTCGCTTTCATGCTTTTCCAGCGATGCCGCCATCTTCTGCGCGAAATCGCGCTCCCGGCGAATCCCGGGCAGGCTGGCCGCATCCACATCGGAGAGATCGACGGAATCATCGAGCCGCGCGCGAAGATCCTCCTCGCTGTATCCGTCCAGCTGTTCCTTCATTCCGGCCAGCAGAGCGGCGTATTTGTCATACTCGGTGCGGATGGCATTACGGGCAGCGTTGTCGGCTGTGAGCGCTTCCAGCTCCTTCAGCAGGGCATCAGGATCGCCTGCCTGGGAAAGCTTCCGTTCCAGATCGGCAAGAGCAGCCTCGGTCAGCTCGCGCGTGCGGCGAATGGAATCGCGGTGCTCGCGCTTGGCCTCCAGACTATCGATATCGAAACCGTCATCGGCGGGGATCCGGTTTCGCATCAGGAAGAAGGTCACAGCCGCCGCCAGCATCAGCAGACCGCCGACGAGGATCGGCAGACCGAGCGCGGTTTTGAAGATCACAGCAACCGCTCCGCCGGCCAGCGTAAGACCGCCGAGCACGGCGAGAATGATGCCGAACAGGAGGAGATTGTGCCGCTTGGATTCGGTCATCCGTCGGGCGTCCTCGATGCGCTCACGGCCACCCAGCTGCTCATATTCCAGAAGCTTCGGATCGGGCGGCGGATCGGCCAGCGTGGATAGTTTCGCCTCCGCTTCGGCTTTCCGGGTCTGCAGGAGCCGGATCTGATCGATTGCCTCACGGATCCGCCGGGATTCGGCTTCAGCCGATTCCGCTTCGCCTGATTGCGGTTCCAGCTGGGCTTGCAGCTCCTTCACCTTTTTGTTCAGCGCCCGCATCCGATCGAACAGACCGAGAACGGTGCGCGCTTCAAATTGCTCGGCTTTTGCCGCGAACCGATCGGCTTTTTCGGCGGCAGAGGCGCGATTTTTGCGGATATCAGCCAGCTGGGCCTCCTTGTGCTGGATATCGCTGTTGACGGCGAGAGCGCTTCGCAGACGCTCCTCTAAATGCGCGCATTCATTGTCCAGCTCAAAGAGTCTGCCGCCCTTTTCGTTCTTATGCAGAAGCAGAATCCGGGCGGCATCCAGCCGCTCCAGCGCTTTCTGCGTGTTGACCGCTTCATCGGCGGAGAAGAGGATGTTTTCGATCCCCTCGGAGACCTTCGCGCCGCCGATTCCCGTGCCGCCCTCCTGCGAAATGAAGGCGGTGGAGGCGAACAGATCGGCATCCACGCCGAAGAAAAGCTGTCCGGGCGATTCGCCCTTGTGGCAGGGCATATTGTTGGATAGATCCACCATCTGGACGGATTCGTGCCAGCCGGTCTTACCGGAGCCGTCCGTTGTGGCCTGCAGTGAGCGCTCGATGCGGAATCGGCGGCTTCCGGTGTTCAGCGTGAGGCTTCCGGCGGCGCGGCCGTTATCCCAGCTCGCGGCGGATGCACGCTCCCTTGCGGGCAGGCCGTAGAACATGAATTTGATGAAGGCGGCGACGGTGGATTTGCCGCTTTCGTTATCTCCCTCGAGGATGTTCAGCCCTGGATTGAGATTGAGCTGGAATCCGCGGAGCCGCCCGAAGGAATCGATATGCAGATTTTCAATTATCATGATGTACCTCAGAAATCGATAAGATCGGTGCCGGCAATGGCCGCAAGGCCGTAGCGCAGAGCCAGCGCGGCGGATTCACGGATCTGGGGATCCTCGCTCTCCAGCATCGGCAGGAGTGCATCGTAATACGCGCCGCGGATGGTCGGATCGCTTTTCAGCCGTTCGCTGTCATAGAGCGGAACCGTTTCATCCAGAAGCTCCAGCAAAAACAGACCGGGGAATTGTTCGGCAAGGAAGGTGCGGGAGATTTTCAGCTCGCCGGATACCTGTCCTGTCAGGCGGATGCGAAGGGCGGTATCGTCGCTGTAATGCCGCTCGGCGATCAGCGCGGCGATTCGGTCACGGACATCGGTATTCTGCTTGGCGCCGGTGATATCCAGCGTTTCGATTTCATAATGCCGTTTGCAGAAACGGACAAATTTACCGCCGAACTGCAGGGATCCGTTCACCTTTTCGGCGGCGGCCAGAATGGCGCCCTTCAATCCGGTTTCATCAAATCCCCGGCCCTCCAGACAGCCGCTGTAGGCACAGTAGCCGGCTCCCAGCGGGCGAATGCCGTCATGGGTATGGACATGGCCGAGCGCGCAGTAATCGAAGCCTGCGGCGGCCAGCGTCTTGCTGTCAATCGGTGCGTAGGGGGAATACGGCCGATCCAGATCGCCGTGGGCAACCAGCAGATTCAGTCGGCCGGGATTCTCCGGCTCGTGACCGGCAAGGGGGCATCCCTCCAGCTTGTCGCCGGTGAAGGCATAGCCGTAGACTGTCACATTCTGCTCGGGAAAATCGAAGCAGGACAGCTCGGGGGAATCAAAAATGTAGACATTATCGGGGAATGCGGCCCGGCGGTAATAGCTGTGATTGGTGTAGGGGTCGTGATTGCCGGGGGCGATGATGACCTTGCAGTCGGGGATCTTCTCAAACTCGCGGCAGAGAAGTGCGACGGTTTCCTTTGTCGCCCATTCGCTGTCAAACAGATCGCCGGCAATCAGAAGAAAATCGACGCAGTTCATCTTAGCGGACAGCGTGAGGGAGGTGAAAGCCGCGCGGAGCTCGTTGCGGCGTACCTCGGATTTCTGCAGATCCATCGCGGCCAGCGGACTGTCCAGATGCAGATCCGCGCAGTGCATGAATTTTATCATTTGAATACCATGGCTTTCGCAGAGCGAAAGCCTTCCTTATAACTGGGTTGATACTATTATTATACAATATATTTCGGTACATTGCAAGCAATCCGCAGAAAATTTCGCCGCAAAACGCATATTCTTCGCCGCGCGGTCAATGCTATTATCATCGACATGATACAGGAGAAAAGCAAATGCGGCGGACGGTGGAATACGGAACGGTTTATCTGATGGGGGCGCTCGGCTACAGCCTGCTGGAGCTGCTTTGGCGCGGGCGGACACATTGGACGATGATGCTGACGGGAGGGCTTTGCTTTTTGCTCATCTATGTACTCAATGCGGCCGCACCGGCGGCTCCGTGGTGGGAAAAGAGCCTTGCGGGATGCCTGATTATCACGCTGCTGGAATTTTTGATCGGGCTGGTGGTCAATCGGATGCTGGGATGGAATGTGTGGGATTATTCCGATCTGCGGCTGAATCTGCTGGGACAGGTCAGCCTCCTCTATTCACTCCTGTGGTTTGGGCTTTGCGTGCCCCTTGGCAGGATCTGCGGCGGGCTGTATGCCCTTTTCCACAGACCGGCAGAGGATCCGGCCGGGATCCGCAGAAAAGAAGAAAAGTCCGGGATGCTTTGAGCATCCCGGACTGCGTTTTTACAGCACCTTGGAGAGAAATTCTTTGGTTCGCGGATGAACCGGATTGTCGAAGAAGGCGGCGGGGGTGTTTTCCTCGAGAATGTAGCCGCCGTCCATGAAGAGGATCCGGGAGCCAACCTCGCGGGCAAATCCCATTTCGTGGGTGACCACAACCATTGTCATGCCTTCCCTGGCCAGCTGCTTCATCAGATCCAGAACCTCGCCGACCATTTCGGGGTCGAGCGCGCTGGTCGGCTCGTCGAAGAGCATAACCTCCGGATTCATTGCCAGCGCACGGACGATGGCCACACGCTGCTTCTGACCGCCGGACAGGGTGGAGGGATAGACATCTGCCTTGTCCTCCAGACCGATCCGCTTCAGGAGCCGAAGCGCATTGGCGCGGGCTTCCTCGGTGATCTGCTGCTTGGAGGGACCGATCTCGGCAGGCTGCTGCTTCTTATCCTTTTTGCGGAACAGATTGGTCAGCGGAAGGAAGAAGTTGTGGCAGATAGCACGGCGGCGGTCGGTGATGCCGATATGAACCGGCGCCAGCATGATGTTTTCGATAACCGTCTTGTTGTTGAACAGATTGAACTGCTGGAAGACCATGCCCATCTTGCGGCGGTGGATATTGATGTCCACCTTCATATCGGCGATATTGACATCGTGGAAGATGATCTTGCCGCCTGTGGGATCCTCCATGCAGTTGAGGCAGCGCAGGAAGGTGGATTTGCCGCTTCCGGAAGGACCGATGACGCAGACCACCTCACCCTTTTCGATTTTGACGGTGATGCCCTTCAGAACTTCCAGCTTGCCGAAGCTCTTTTTCAGCTCAATTACGTCGATCACTTCTTGCCAGCCCCCTTTCCATCATCTTGATGCCAAGGGTAATCAGCATGATGATGACGATATAAATCAATGCCATGCACAGGAACGGTACCATGAACTCATAGGAGTTGGAGCCGATCATATTGAAGGCCGTGTACAGGTTTGCCGCTCCGACGAAGGAAACAACCGAGGTCTCCTTGATCAGCGCGATGAATTCGTTGCCCAGCGTCGGCAGGATATTCTTAATGGCCTGCGGGATGACAATCTTCATCATGGTGGTCGCAAAGGGCAGACCGACCGCACGGCCGGCCTCCATCTGACCGCCGTCAACCGACTGGATACCGGAACGCATGATTTCCGATATGTACGCGCCGCTGTTCAGACCGAATACGATGATGGATACATTCAGGCCGGAGATGCGCAGTCCCAACAAGGGAAACATGACATAATAGAACAGAAGCAGCTGAACAGCCATTGGCGTTCCGCGGAAGAATCCGACATAGAACGAGCAGAATCCGTTCAGAATACGGGGCAGCAGCTTGTACTTGGGGATGACGCGGACGGTAGCGATCAGTGTACCGATCAGAATACCGATGATCAGACCGGTCACCGAAATGATAACCGTGTTGCGCAGACCCTCCAGTACCCGCAGATAGCCCTGGGAATTGATCAGTGTATCAAGAAATTTGTTGAGCTCCTTGATCGGGGTGTTGAAGACAATGCCCGAAGCGAGAAGCGGCAGAATATTATACAACCTTCAGATTCACCTCATTAAAATGTCTGCTCTTTCGCCGGGGGGGCGAAAGAGCAGGTCGATTGTACTTCTTGTGCGGTTTGTGACAGGGATCAGCCGTTGAAGGCATCGGTGATGCACTTCGCGGGAGCCGAGTCGATGATAACATACTTGATGTTGCCGTTGATGAGGTCCTGTACGGCAAGAGAACCGTTTGCATAAACAACGCACTCAGCAGCGAAGCCGGTGAAGCCCCAGTCCTCGTCGCCCTGTACATAGAACATACCGATGGTACCGTTCTGGGTACCGATCTTGTCGGTCTCGGGAAGAGCAGCCAGAACAGCTTCAACGGAAGCAGCATCGGTGCAGGCATCGAATGCGGTGTCGTCGATAGCGGTGATCAGCTTCTGGGAAGCGCTGTAGTAGGAGGTGGAGAAGGTAACATACTCTTCACGCTCCGGCTTTACAGTCAGACCGGCCATGGCGATGTCGCACTTGTGCTGGCCGACAGAGAGGCATACAGACTCAAAGTCCATGTTCTGGATAACCAGCTCCAGATTCAGTTCCTTTGCCAGCAGAGCGGCGATTTCCATGTCGATGCCGAGGTAGTTGTCGCCGTCCATGTATTCAAACGGCTCGAAAGCGGCGTTGGTGGCAACAACCAGCTGATCCTTGGTTTCGTCCAGGGCAGCAGAGGTTACCGGAGTGGGAGTGCCGTCGCCGAAATACTTGTTGCAGATTTCGTCGAAGGTGCCGTCCTTCTGGATCTTTGCGATGAACTCATTGACCTTGGTGAGCAGCTCGGGCTGATTCTTGTCAACGCCGAATGCGTACTCTTCCTGGGTCAGTTCGATGTCGATGACCTTGACTTTTGCGCTCTGGCCGCAGGATGCACAGGCGGTGATGAGCATCAGGGCTGCGAGCACGAGGGTGATGATTTTCTTCATGATGAGAACTCCTTTTTTTATATTTTTCAGGGAATAAAAGACCTCAATATATATTACACCAAAACGAGCAAAATTGCAAGATGAAAATGCACCAAAATTAGCGATAACCGGGTTTGGTTTTTGTGCGCTTATGCATTCAGATTCGCTTCCAGCGCACGCCGCCGGCGATATCGGTGATCTCGATGCCCTGTGCTTTCAGCTCATCGCGGATGCGATCGGCCTCGGCGAAGTTTTTGGCCTTCTTGGCATCGCGGCGGGCCAGAATCAGAGCCTCGATCGTGGGATCGCTTTCACCGGATTCGCTGATGACGGTAAATTCGCCGGCCTTCGGAGCGGCGGCCATCTCGCGGCGCTTGGCTTCTGCCTTGGCAATAAGATCCAGACCCAGTACGCGGTCAAAGTCGGCCAGCACAGCCAGCTTGGTGCTGTCATTGGCGGATGCCTTCAGCGCATCGTAGACGGCGGTGACGGCCAGCGCGGTATTGAGATCGCTGCCGAGCGCTTCGCTGAATTTTGCCTTCAGTTCATCGAAAACAGCGGTATCGATGGGAGCATCATCCGGCTTGAGAGCGGCGATCTTCTGGATCAGCTTGTTGTAGGTGACAACCGCATTGTTAAGATTCTCCCAGGAGAAGACCAGATTCTTGCGGTAGTGCGACTGGAGG
The DNA here is from genome assembly GCA_045578725.1 of Candidatus Flemingiibacterium sp. Lineage (GTDB taxonomy): Bacteria > Bacillota > Clostridia > Oscillospirales > CAG-272 > Flemingiibacterium. The sequence continues at coordinate 34,905 of JAZNKS010000065.1, read as the reverse complement.
CAGAACAGGCGGTAGACCAGCGGATCGTAGCCCTTTTCCTCCAGCAGGGAAACGGTCAGGAATTCGCCCTTGGACTTTGACATCTTGCCGGAGTTCGTATTCAGATGGTGAACGTGCATCCAGTAATTGCACCACTTGTGGCCAAGATAGGATTCGGACTGCGCGATCTCATTGGTGTGATGCGGGAAAGCATTGTCGATGCCGCCGCAGTGAATGTCGAGATCCTCGCCCAGATGTTTCATGGAGATGCCGGAGCATTCAATATGCCAGCCGGGATAGCCGACACCCCACGGGGAATCCCATTTGAGCGCCTGATCCTCGAACTTGGATTTGGTGAACCAGAGCACGAAGTCATTCTTGTTGCGCTTGTTTTCGTCCTCCTCAACGCCCTCGCGGACACCGACCTCCAGATCGTCCTCGTTGAAATCATTGAAAATGTAGTACTGCTTCAGCTTGGAAACATCGAAGTAAATATTACCGCCGGCGGGATAGGCGTAGCCTTTCTCAATCAGCGTTTCGATGATGTGAATGTAATCGCCGATGCAGTTGGTAGCCGGCTCCACAACATCGGGACGCTTGATATTCAGCTTGCGGCAGTCCTCAAAGAAAGCATCGGTGTAGAATTTTGCGATCTCCATGACCGATTTGTCCTCACGCTTTGCGCCCTTGAGCATCTTGTCCTCGCCGGTATCGGCATCGGAGGCCAGATGGCCGACGTCAGTGATGTTCATGACACGCTTGACATTGTAGCCGATATAGCGCAGGGATTTCTCCAGAATATCCTCCATGATGTAGGAGCGGAGGTTGCCGATGTGGGCAAAATGATAGACAGTCGGGCCGCAGGTGTACATCTTGACCAGATCGGGATTGTTGGGGACAAAGTCCTCCCTCTGACGGGTGGCGGTGTTGTAGAGCTTCATTCGGATTTCTCTCCTTCGGATTCTTTTTCTTTCAGCTTGGCTTCCAGCTGTTCAATGCGGATATTCAGCTTGCACAGCTCCTGTGCGACCGGGTCGGGAATGTGAACCTGGTCAAGGTCGCAGCCGACCTTTTTATTGTTGGTGCGGACAACGCGGGCGGGAATACCAACGGCCGTGGAATCGGCGGGGATGGCATCCAGTACAACCGCATTGGCGGCGATTTTGGAATTGTCGCCGACGGTGAAGGGGCCGAGAACCTTGGCACCCGAGCCGACCATGACATTATTGCCCAGGGTAGGATGGCGTTTGCCGGTATGCTTGCCGGTACCGCCGAGAGTCACACCCTGATAGATGGTGCAGTTATCGCCGATTTCGGCGGTTTCGCCGATGACAACGGCGCTTCCGTGGTCGATGAAGAGGCCCTTGCCGATCGTGGCGCCGGGATGAATCTCGATGCCGGTTAAGAAACGGGCGCCCTGGCTGATCATGCGGGCGGCGAAGCGCTTGTCTTTTTTGTAGAGGGCGTGGGACAGACGGTAGGCCAGCACGGCGTGGAAGCCCGAATAGAGCAAAGCAACCTCCAGATTGCTGGTGGCGGCGGGGTCACGCTCGCGGATGACCTTGATATCCGTGACGATTTCATCCCTGGCTTTTTTGATATTGGTTTTGATCTGATTCAGATTGAAGGTTTTGTTCAGAATATTGACGGTGATATCCATTCGGATCTCCTTTCAAATAAAAAATCCGCCCCGATGCAGACAGTTCTGCAATCGATAAAGGCGGCAGGCGCGGTTCCACTTTATGTTTCACTCAGCGAATACATCCGTTGGACAACGGGAAATATTCCGCTCCGGTAACGGGAAGCCCCCGGGCAAAGCTACTGGAATTTCGCTCTGCCGGCTCACGGACGCACTTTTTGCCGATGTCCCGCCGCGCACTTCCACCACCCATAAAACGGGGTGCGCTTCTCTGTCTGCGGGCCGGTCGGCATCCTTCCGATCACAGCCTTTCGATATATACCTATTATATTACATTTTCCCGGTTTTGTAAACCCCTTTTGCGAAAAAAATCAACTTTTTTTCGTGCATCTGTTGCAAATGCGGGCGAATTGCTGTATAATGGAAGAAATCATAACCGTATCGGAGGAATACCATGAAACAGCTGAATGTAAAAATCCTTCCTGCCGTGCCGTCCGACTGGTCGGCTTTTGAGAAGGCCGTTATCGAAAACTATCCGTGGGACAACGGCTTCCATCCCGAGGCCTGGGCGCAGGTTTGCTATGTGCGCAGCGGCGATGAAAAGGAAGGCCTGTGGGCCCATCTCTTCTGCCGCGAGGCCGAGCCGTACGCCATTTACCACAAGCATATGGAGCCGGTGTATGAGGATTCCTGCATGGAATTTTTCTTCACTATGAAAAAGGCGGATGCCCCGGAGAACGGCTACATCAACATTGAATCCAATTCCGATCCGACCACGCTGATCGCATACGGTCCCAACCGCTATGAGCGCACACCGATCCACGAAACCTGGGGCAAGCCGTTTGATGTGACGGTACGCAGGACCGATTCGACCTGGGAGCTGTTTGAATTCGTTCCGCTGGCCGCTCTGCAGAAGTATTTCGGCATCGACCGGGTGGATGAGGACACGGTTTTCAAGGCAAACTTCTATAAGTGCGGCGGCAATCATGAGATCCAGCCCTACGGCTCGTGGTCGCCGATCACGGATGTCAAGCCGAACTTCCATTGTCCGGAATTCTTCGGCGAGCTGAAGCTGTGTGAGGACAAATAATACAAGCGCCGGTGCGGGATACGCACCGGCGTACTGTATTTATTTCAGCGTTTTCTGCGCCGCGGTCAGCGTGTTGCGCAGGAGCATGGTGATGGTCATGGGGCCGACGCCGCCGGGAACCGGGGTGATATAGGAGGCCTTCGGCTCAACGGAGGCGAAATCCACGTCGCCGGTCAGCTTGCCGTCCGCGCGGCGGTTCATACCGACGTCGATGACAACGGCGCCTTCCTTGACCATATCGCCGGTGATGAAATCGGCCTTGCCGATGGCAACCACCAGAATATCGGCGCGGCGGGTGACCTCGGCGAGATTCTTCGTGCGGGAATGGCAGACGGTTACCGTGCCATTGGCGTGAAGCAGGAGCATGGCCTGCGGCTTGCCGACGATGTTGCTCCGGCCGACCACCACACATTCCTTGCCGGTCACATCGATGCCGCTCTTTTCAAGGAGTACCATAACACCGGCGGGTGTGCAGGGAAGATAATCGTAGTCGCCGATCATGATCTTGCCGACGTTGGATTCGTGGAAGGCATCCACATCCTTCTTCGGATCGATGTTGGCGATGATGATATCGTCATTCAGATGCTTCGGAAGAGGAAGCTGAACCAGAATGCCGTGGATGGCATCGTCATTGTTCAGACGCTTGACCAGAGTCAGCAGTTCCTCCTCGGTGGTGGTTTCGGGCAGCTCGTAGACCTCGGAATGGAAACCGACCTCCTCACAGCCCTTCTTCTTGTTGCGGACATATACCTTTGAGGCCGGATCCTCGCCGACAATGATGACGGCCAGACCGGGGGTTACGCCTTTTTCCTTCAGAGCGGCACACTCTGCCGCGATTTCACCGCGTACCTCTGCGGCGATTTTCTTTCCGTCGATGATGTTTGCCATTTCAGTTGTCCTCCTTTTGGGGTTCGCTGCCGGCATCGGCAGGCATTTCGGTTTCGGGCTCCGATTCTTTTGCGGAATCGGGCAGGATCGAGAAGTTTTCACTCTCTTCCTCGGTTCCATCGGGTGTGCCAAGACCGCTTTCATCGGTGTAAACGCGGTCATAGGCCACATGATCCAGCGCACGGTATCTGGCGCGTCGGCCGTTTACGATAAACAGTACGATACCGACAACCACGCAGATGGCGGCTACAACCTGGGATACGCGAAGCGGACCGATGTAGAGGCTGTCGGTGCGCAGACCTTCGATGAAGAAGCGTCCGAAGCCGTACCAGGTAATATAAAACAGCGTATGCTGGCCATCATATTTCTTCTTTTTGTACAGAAGCATCAGAATGGTGAAGCCGAGCAGAGTCCAGAGGGATTCATACAGGAAGGTGGGATGATAATACTTCATCGCCGAGGTGCCTGCATACTGAATGCCCATCCGCCAGGGAAGCTCGGTGACAACGCCGTGCGCTTCCGCATTGCAGAAGTTGCCCCATCGGCCGATGCATTGACCGAGGAACAGGCCGGGCGCGATCATATCCATCGTTTTGATGGGGGAGATCTTCTTGATCTTTGTGACAACGAGAAGGGCAAGGACACCGCCCATAATGCCGCCGTAGACGGCCAGTCCGCCGTTCCAGACAGCGATGACATCCAGGAAGGAATCGTAGCGATCCAGCGTCATCAGCACATAATAGAGCCGGGCGCCGACAACGGAGAAGATCATGATCCAGATAGCCAGATCCATGACATCCTCACTCTTGATGCCCTCAATTTTCGCATTGCGCATGGCGATGAAGAAGCCGGCGACCATGGCAAGGGTCAGGATGATGCCGTACCACATGATATCGTGGCCGAAGATGGTAAAGGCGACCGGATTCAGATTGAAGCCATCGATGCCGAGTCCCGGGAAAGCAATGGTATTGCCGGAGCCTGCCATCGGGATAGAGAAAATACTGCCCATGGGTTAATCCTCCTTGATCGGTTTCACGATCGAAATCGTGTAGTATTCGGGGCGGAAGGCATCCGCAAGAAGCGTGGTAACATCCTCGAAGGTAATGCCGGCCACGATGTCAACATAGTCCAGCGGATCGCCGTCGTCAAAGAGGTAAGCCAGCATATAGTTGGCGATCTCTTCCGTGCTGTCAAAGCACTTGACCATCTCGGCATAATGGGCGCGCTTGGCGCGCTCAAAGTCCTCGCGGGACAGCCCGTCAGCCTTGGCCTGCTCCACGCAGGCGGCAAAACGCCCGTAAACCGCATCGGGATCCCGGCTCTCGCCGACCAGCGTATTGAAGGCGAAGCTCTTGGTGATGTCATAGCCGGTATCGAAGGCGCTGGAGAGCAGGCCTTCCTCATACAGGCGATTGTAGAATTCACCGGATTTGCCGAACAGCATATCGTTGAGGATGGTCATGGCGGCGCTCTTTTTCATGCGGCCCCAGCCGGTTTCGGGAATGGCGGTATCCTTGATGCCGATGCCGAACAGGGGCTTTGCCACCTGCATTTCGATTTCAAAGCGATCGCGGAAGACCTCGGCCTTCTCCTCGGGGAAGGAGCGGATGATTTCCACCGGCTCCTGCTTTTTCAGTACCTTGTCGCAGACCCCGGCGACTTCATCGACCGTGACATCTCCGCAGACAATCAGCGCCATGTTGGACAGATTGTAGAAGACACGGTAGCAGTCATAGAGGATGTCGGATGTGATGTGCGAGATGGATTCCACCGTACCGGCTACGTTGATGCGCACATTGTGCTTCTCATACAGGCTCTGGAGCATCTCATGATACAGCCGGCGGAAGGGATGGTCATCGTACATCCCGATTTCCTGCGCGATGATGCCCTGCTCCTTTTCCACCGTTTCGGGGGTGAAATAGGGGGTGCTGACGAAATCCAGCAGAATCTCCAGCGATTCCTTGAAGTTGGCGGTGCAGGAGAAGAGATAGGCGGTCAGCGTGTTGGAGGTGAAGGCATTGGCATTGGCGCCGAAGCGTGCATAGCGGGTGAAGGTGTCCTCGCCGTTGGGATTCTCGAAGAGCTTATGCTCCAGATAGTGGGCAATGCCGTCGGGAACGGTGGTGAAATTCTCATCGCCGGCCAGCTTGAAGCAGTTGTCAACCGAACCGTAGCGGGTGGCGAAAGTGGCATAGGCGGTGGTCAGCTTCTTGGGGAAGACATAGACCGCAAGGCCGCTCTTATGGGTGAAGGAATAATACTCCTCCTTCAGAAAATCATTCTTTTTTACGGTAACGTTAAGCATCTTCCTCCTCCTCTCCTTTCAGCGTGCCGTTGAGGAAATAGACTGTATCGAGCGATACACGGTTGGCGGCGGCCACAATCTGATCGCGCGTGATCTTCTTCAGATCCTCGATCACGCAGTCCGGATCGCAGGTGATGCCCTCCAGCAGACGGCCGAGATACCAGACCTCAAGGCCGCGTGCGCTGTCGGCAAGCTCGCGGTAGCTGTTGATGATGCCGAGCAGGGCACCCTCGTATTCCTCCTCGGTGAATTCGCCTCTCCGGACCGCTTCCAGCTGATCGAGAATGGCCTTTTCGGCGATCTCGCGGTTCTTCACTTCAATGCCGCTGGATACCATCATCAGGCCCTTGGCGGCATCCGGCGAGCTGTGGCAGTAATAGCAGAGGCTCATCTTTTCGCGGACATTCATGAAAAGCTTGGAGGTAACACCGCCGCCGAAGATTTCGTTGAACAGCATGAAGGCGGTGTAGTTTTCGTCGCCCAGGCGGCAGCCGGCACGGAATCCCATGGTCAGCTTGCCCTGGGTAACCGGCATATCCTCGGAGATGCTGCGGACCGATTCGGCCGAATCGATGATTTCGGTAACGGGAAGGGGCATCGGATCGCGGTCAATTCCGGCAAAGAGGGAGCGCAGCTGATCGGCCAGACGGTCGATGTCACAGCGGCCGACGAAGAAGATCTCGATCGGACAGCGGCGGAGATTCTCCCGGTGGCGTGCATACGCCTCGGCTGCTGTGCAGGCGGCCGCAGCCTCCTCGGTGCCGGTTTCGGGGATGCTGTAGCGTTCGTTTTTGCACATTTCGGCAATGCATCGGATGCGTGCCCATGCCGTTTTGTCGTTGATCTTTGCGCGGATGGCATCGATCAGATTGCTTTTCTCACTCTCGGTATAGGCCTCGCAGAAGGCCTCGCCCTCGGAGATCGGATGGAGCAGAATATCGCCGACCAGCGCCGTCACATCCGATACGATATCCTCATCGCCGATTGCGTAGGAGGGATCGATCATATCGGCCGTGATGCCGAAGATCTGCCGGTCGCCCCGCTTGAAGCAGCGGGAGGAGAGGGAGGCGGCATAGAGATAATCCAGCCGCTTGTTGATGTCGGCCATTGTGGGGCAGCTTTCACAGCCGCGGAGCAGAATGGCCGGGATCAGCGCATTGTAAGCGGCACTCTCCGCTTCCAGCGGTGCAATGAAGCTGACCGACAGGAAGTTGGTCTTGAATTTTTCGGTTTCCAGATAGCGCAGACGGATGCCGTCGGCGATGGTTTTTTGAATCAAACCCATAGCGGTCTCACTTTCACTCGGCCGTTTTCCGGCCGATCAATATAAGATATACTATATATTTTACACCCTGCCGCCGCTAAAAGCAAGAAGCAGGGTGTAAATTTTCAAAAATGTTACGGATTGCGCACAATTTTGGCAAAATTACGGCTGCCAGCGAAGACGGAAGGAGGATTCCCGGACAGCATCGGCCGGAATTTTGCTTCCGGTAAGCCGCTCCTCTGATGCGGACCAGATCCGGAGCGGCGGATTTTCAAGCCGGATTGTGAGATCGGCGGACGGTGTCTGCGGCCCGTGAAGGGCGAGAATCAGATCGTCGGCGCCCTCGGCAATCGAAAGATCGCCGCCTTCTGCATATGAGCCGCCGATGAGCGCGGCTGTATAAGGCTCGCCGCCGTCCGGATCGGCGAAGGTGAAGCGCATCGCCAGCAGCGGATGGGTGGAGCGATCAAGATAAACAGGCGCGGCTGAACGAACCGTGACATCTTCAAAGACGAGCGTTTGGGTGCCGCCCGGCCGATAGAAGGAAAGCGAGGCACCGTATGCAGAGGCGACATCGGCAATATCCGCGGCAATGTTGGCTTCGGCCTCGGTGGCGGGCTCAGGCAGAAGAATCCGGTGGATGACACGCCGGCTCTGAAGCTTATCGAGCAGGATGGCGTGCCTGCGGTGCAGATGAGTGAGCATACAGGTGTCGATTTCGGTGATGCGGTGATCGGACAGTACATCGCTCATACTCCGTGAGGCGAGCACCGCACCGCTTGACAGATCGATGAGCATGGCCCGTGTCGGCGAGGTGACGGCGATACATTCATTGGTGCCCGCGCTGACATAGAAAAGCGAGCGCTCATCGGCGCTCACGGCGTTGGTAATTCCCACGCAGACGAAGAAAGCGGCGGTAAGAAGTGTAACGGGAATCGCAGTCCAGAGCCAGCTGGATACATTGCGGGCGATCATCACGGCGATAATGAGGAGACCGGCCGCAATCAGAACCGGTGCGAAGGGATAGTTTGCCGATATCAGCGGTGTATCATCGGCCATCTGCGAAGCCAGAGCACCGATCAGCCGGGAAATCAGCGTGATCGGCAGGGCGAGAAGCCGCGCCGGAAGAGCAAGCGGACTCCACAGAAAGGAAAAGAGAATGCTGATCTGGAAGAGAGCGGTAAGGCCCAGGAGAACGGTGAACAGCGGCGACAGCAGAAGCGTTGCCGGCACGGACAGGCGGGAGATTTCCCCGAATACAGCGGCCTGGATCGGAATCAGCGCGACGGTCGCACCGATGGCAATCATGGCGGCGGACAGTATCCGGCGGATCTTCCAGAGGCGGCGGTTGGCCCGATTGGCACCGAGCACCTTCAGATGCCGGTGCTTTTTGGCAAAGAGCGCCTCGATGACACGGTCGGCATCGGGACTGACCAGATGAATGCCGAGCGTGGCGACGGCAGACATGGTAAGACCGATATCAAAGATGGCTGCCGGACAAAGCAGGACAATCAGCGCCCAAGCGGTAAACAATGCGGTGATGGGATCGTAATCGCGCTCCAGATAAAAGCCGCCGGCGGCGATCAGAAACATGATCCCGGCCCGCATGGCCGTGAAGGAGAAGCCGGTTAGCATCAGATAGAAAAACAGAAGCAGACAGATCGGAATCAGCCGGATTCTGCGGGGAATCCGGTTCGGGTTCAGAACCCGGTCGGCAAGTCCTGCCAGCACGGTCAGATGCGTGCCGCTCAAAACCAGAAGATGGGAAGCACCGGTCTGGACAAAATCGCGGTAGAGCTTGCCGTCCAGCTCGCCTTCCCGGAGAAGAAGGGCGCCGGCAAGTCCGGCTGCATCCCGGTCAAGAAAGGCGTAGAAGCCGGCCGCCATCCGCTGGCGCAGATGAGCCATGAAAACCTCTGGCGTATCGGATTCCCCGATGAGCGTAAGCTTTTCGGCGGTGTGGGCGGTGAAGACAAGGCCTTTTGCAAGGGCACGTTTTTCTTCGGTCAGGACATCTTCGAAAGCGGTGAAGCTTACCGTGCCGCGAATCCGGTCGCCGATTTCAAAGCCGGCCTGATCCTCGCAAAGAAGATAGCCGCGCAGGGATTCCTTTTCGCCGTTCAGCGAGGTGAGGCGGATTTCACAGCAGGTTTCATAGGTGGATGCCCAGCGGATACCGATGACGGTGCCCTCGATTTCGGCGGCGGATCCGCCATCGGCGAGCCGACGGAAGCGGGCTGTATTTCCGTTATAGAACAGAAGGGAGGACAGACTCATGAGAAAAGCCGCGGCGGTGATGAGAAGAAGAACCGACGAAGCCGGAAGAAGGCCGATCTTGCGGTCCGGGCGGCGCCGAAGAAGGATTGCGGCGACGATACCGGATGCCAGCAGGATAATCGGGAACAGAATCCGCCCGTTGTCGGAAAGGATTCCGGCGAGGAAGGCGCATAGTAGTGCCGCGCTCAAAGAAAGAGCCAGCGGACGTCCCCGATAGAAATTCATGGTTATGACCATAGCTTTCGCGAAGCGAAAGCTTCCTTTCTTGGATTTTGGGGCTGGTTTGCGAAGCAAAACATTGCCGGGACGGCAATGTAAGCCACAAAATCAGGTCTGAAAATTTATTTTCAGACTTGTACTCCTTTGATTGAAGTTCAGCGTATGGAAGCGTTGGCAAACAGGCTGACATCGACGGGATTCGGAGTCGTTTCCGGCATGGTAAACACACGGCCGACGCTTTCATATTTGGCACCTGCGAAGGAATTGTAGGGGAGCAGCTCCACCGGGCTGTCGCCGACGATGGCGGATATGGCGCGCAGATTCTTTTCGGTATCGGTAACACCGGGAATCAGCGGGATGCGGATGAGATGCCGATGCCCGCTTTCCTTCAGAATACGGAAATTGGAGAGAATCGGCCCGTTGTCAACGCCGCACCAATGCCGATGCTCGCCGGGATCGGCCAGCTTGATATCCATCATAATCAGTTCCGTGCGCGCAAGCAGGGAACGAAAACGAGCCTCAGTTGTATAGCCGCAGGTTTCCACGGTGCGGTGAATCCCATTCAGACGGTCCAACAGCTCAAAAAGGAAATCGGCCTGCAGGGTCGGCTCGCCCCCGGATACGGTGATGCCTCCTCCGCAGGATGCGAAGAAATCAGCATTTTTGGCAAGCTTTCCGGCGAGCGCCTCGGCGCTCCAGCGTTTACCGGTGACGGATACCAGCCCGTCGGGGCAGACCTTGAGGCATCGGCCGTAGGGCGCGCATTCCTCATGATGGCAGGGACGGCGGCAGAGGCCGCATTGTCGGCACCGGGCCGTGCGGACTGTCAGCTCCGGATGGGGGGACAGACCCTCGGGATTGTGGCACCACCGGCAGGAGAGAGGACAGCCCTTGAAAAAGACGGTGGTGCGCACACCCGGACCGTCATGGACCGAGAATTCCTTGATGTCGAATACAATGCCTTCCATCAGAGCGAATATTCCTGCCGCGCGATGACATGATCCTGAAATTCCCGGTCGAGCTCGACGAAGTAGGCGCTCCAGCCCCAGATGCGGACCACGAGGCGGGGATAGTTTTCGGGATGAAGCTGGGCATCCTTCATCGTTTCCAGATTGACGGCATTCAGCTGGAGCTGATGACCGCCGCAGTCGATGAAGTATTTGACAAGCGATGCGACCTTGGCGATGCTGTCATCGCTGGCAAAAACGCTGTTGTGGAACTCCAGCGTCAGCGGGCCGCCGTTGATGGCGCGGTCGAAATGCTGCTTTGTGAAGGAGCGGATGACGGACAGGGGGCCGTCAACGGGAGCAAACAGGCTGCAGGAGAAGTTGGTGCCGAGCGGCTCCCCTCTGCGGCGGCCGTCAGGAGAGGCGCCGATTTCATCGGCGTGCCACAGATAGTACATAGCCGAGCCGGTTCCGGCGCGCCATACACCGCCGAATTCATTGGTATGTCCCTCCAGCGCGTCGGCAAACAGATCCAGCAGCTGCACCGAAAGCTCATCGGCAAGCTCCGAACCGCATCCCATCTTCGGTGCCTCACAGCGGAGCGTATGGAGCAGCTCGGGCGCGTTTTCGAAATCGCTGTCAACGGCATCCAGAAATTCCTTGGCCGTGACGGTTTTTTCATCGAATACATACTTTTTGATGGCAGCCAGCGAATCGGCGGCGGTGGCAATACCGGTGCCGTGGACACCGAAATTGCGGTACCGGATGTCATCGAGCAGCAGATTCAGGAAGGGGGAGGGAACAAACCAGAGATTTTTGACGCTCTCCGCGATCCGGTCACATTCGGCGCGGATCTGCCGTTCGACAGAAGCCATCACGCTCTCAAAATCGGGACAGGACAGAAAATCGTCATGCAGCATCCCATCGATCATTTTTGCAAATGAGAGGGCAGCTATGTTGACCACATCAAAGCCGCAGCCCGGAATGATGAATTCCCAGCAGGCGGCTGCCACATAATTGGCCGCATCCTCGGGCGCATAGCCTTTTTTGATCAGGCCATCGATGACAACATCATCATTGGAATACTGCGGGAAGCCGAGGCCGGCGCGGGTCAGCTCGGTGCCGAGCATATACTGCTCCAGCGGCGTTTTCTTTGATACGCGCAGATTGATTTTGGGGTCGATCATCTTCAGATTCCGGCTGGCGATCAGGCAGAGGCGGGAAAGCTCGCCAAAGCAGTCGTTTCCGGCTTCATCGATGCCGCCCAGTACCATCGACTGGCCGTTGTCGCCCTGCTGAACCCCCGGATAGAGATCGCTGTCCTTATTGAACGAGAGGAAGAAATCCTCGATCAGCGCCAGCGCCGATTCGGGCGTATAGAGGCCCTTGTCCATGTCGGCCCTGAAATACGGATACATATGCTTGTCGAACCTGCCGCAGGTGTTGTGATAATTGCCCTCAAGCCAGAGCGCGAAGTGGAGAATACGGAAGAACTGGAGTGCTTCGCGGAAATTGGTCGCGCCGTAGCGGGGGATCCGACTCAGAACGGCGGCAATATCATCCCGCCCGACCCGCTCGGCCTCTGCCTTGTAGCGGTCGGACAGATCAAGGATGCTGTCAATGGCACGGCGGCCATATTCATCGGCGGATTCCCGGCATTTGAGAAGACCGTCTGCGATGACACGGTAATAGTTGGGGGAAAGATTGGAAATATAGCCAAGCTCGTGGATATAGTGCTCTTTGCAGATTTCCTTCCATTCATCCTCTGTGAAGCAGTCGGGGATCTGCCTTGTAGTACGCATGAAGCAGATCTGCTCATCGGGGAGAATATGCGGGACCTGCGCTGCACAGAGCCGTTCAAACCGGTCGGTCATGCGCTCCTCGGGGGAAAGGCCCCGGGCGCTGTAAACAGCGGCCAGATTTTCGTTGAAATCGGCGCGGAAGGCGTGATGCTTTTTGGCAAGGATATAGCTTTGAAGAACGGAAGACATGGGAACCTCCTGAAATGCAAGTGTTTTCTGCTATTATTATAGCATATTTTCGGGTAAAGTCAAGATATAATGTCCGCAGAGCAATAAATATACACATACGGGATAATTTTGAGGCGTATGCTGAAAAACACATAAACGCGCAGAAAAAATCCATTGATTTGCATCTTGATTTATGTTATATTTTTTATAAGCGCATATTTATTACTTTCTGATAGAGCGCTTTTTCCATGATATTGCACGAAAGCAGCGGGATTCCCCCGCCGGGTGCATCGGAAATGAATCCCATCAAAACAGCTGTCCCATCCCGGGAGCAGCTTGCGAAAAAAACTATTTTTACGGAGGAATGTAAAATGGCAAAGAACAGACTGATCGGCGACTATCCGGTTATCGGTATCCGTCCCACGATCGACGGCCGCCGCGGACCGCTGAAGGTTCGTGAATCCCTTGAAGAGCAGACCATGGCTATGGCCCAGGCAGCCAAGAAGCTGTTTGAGGACAATATTCAGTATTCCAACGGTGATCCCGTAAAGGTTATCATCGCTGACACCACCATCGGCCGCGTTGCCGAGGCTGCTGCCTGCGCTGAAAAGTTCAAGAAGAATGGCGTTGATATCACGCTGACCGTTACCCCCTGCTGGTGCTACGGCTCCGAAACGATGGATATGGATCCCAATACCATCAAGGGTGTCTGGGGCTTCAACGGCACCGAGCGCCCCGGCGCTGTATATCTGGCATCCGTTCTGGCATCCCATGCACAGAAGGGCCTGCCGGCATTCGGCATCTACGGCCATGACGTTCAGAATCTGGACGAAGTAACCAACATCCCCGCTGACGTACAGGCAAAGCTGCTCCGCTTCGGCCGTGCCGCTGTTGCGGTTGCTACCATGCGCGGCAAGTCCTATCTGCAGATCGGTTCCATCTGCATGGGTATCGGCGGCTCTATCATCGACTCCGATTTCATCGAGTCCTACCTCGGTATGCGTGTTGAGTCGGTTGACGAGGTTGAAATCATCCGTCGAATGTCCGAGGGCATCTATGATGCCGAAGAAGTTGCAAAGTGCAAGGCATGGATCGCCGAGAACTGCAAGGAAGGCTGGGACAAGAACCCCGAATTCGTAAAGGCTTCCGATGAGAAGAAGGCTGAGCAGTGGGATTTCCTTGCCAAGATGTACTGCATCATCAAGGATCTGTTCAACGGCAACCCCAATCTGCCCGAGGGCCGCGAAGAAGAAATGGTCGGCCACAATGCAATCGCAGGCGGCTTCCAGGGTCAGCGTCAGTGGACGGACTTCTATCCGAACTGCGACTTCCCCGAGGCTCTGCTCAACTCCACCTTCGACCACAACGGCGCCCGTGAGCCCTACATCCTGGCTACCGAGAATGACGTTCTGAACGGTCTGGGTATGCTCTTCATGAAGCTGCTCACCAACCGTGCGCAGATGTTCTCCGACGTTCGTACCTACTGGTCTCCCGAGGCCTGCGAGCGTGCTTCCGGCTACAAGATCGACGGCAAGGCCCTCGAAAACGGCGGCTTTATCCATCTGATCAACTCCGGCGCAACGGCTCTTGATGCCTGCGGCGAGTGCCGCGACGAGAACGGCAATGCCGTCATGAAGAAGTGGTGGGAAATCACCGCCGAGGATAGCGAGACCATGACCGCTGCGACCACCTGGCCGGCGGCCGACAACGGCTACTTCCGCGGCGGCGGATTCTCCTCCTACTTCACGACCCGCGCAGAGATGCCCGCTACCATGATCCGTCTGAATCTGGTCAAGGGTCTCGGCCCGGTTCTCCAGATCGCAGAGGGCTGGACGGTTCAGCTGCCGGATGATGTTACCAAGACGCTGATGATGCGTACCGACCCGACCTGGCCCTGCACCTGGTTCACGCCTCGCTGCGACGGCAAGGAAGGCTCGCCCTTCAAGACCGCTTACGATGTCATGAACAACTGGGGTGGAAACCACGGTGCCATCTCATACGGTCACATCGGTGCGGACCTCATCACCATGTGCTCGATGCTCCGCATCCCGGTCTGCATGCACAACGTTCCCACCGAGGATATCTTCCGTCCTGCTGCATGGAATGCATTCGGTATGGATAAGGAAGGTCAGGACTACCGTGCCTGCGCCGCTTACGGCCCGATGTACAAGTAATTCCCTGCTTTGGCAGAACGAACGCCCGACGGATTTCCGTCGGGCGTTTTTGTGTGTATCACAATCCTGTCTTTTCCTCCAGCCAGCGGACAACGCCGTCCCTGTCATTGCTGCCGATGATGCCGGAGGCGATTGCCTTCAGCTCTTTGTCGGCATCGGCGACTGCATAGCATTCGTCGGCGGCGCGGAACATGGAGATATCGTTGTGGCCATCGCCGAAGACGATCACGCGCTCGCATCCAAGCCGCTGCTTCAGCCGCAGAATTGCCGAGGCCTTGGTCGCTTCGGGGGAATGGAGCTCCAGCCAGGTGCTTCCGCTGTAGTAATCCTTTCCGAACAAGCAGCCGCAGAGATCCTTCAGCCGCTCATAGGCGGGAAGAAGCCGCTCGCGGGTATCGATACAGGAGATATAGAAGACATCGCCGTCCCAGAGGCGGGCGGGATCCGTAATCGGGTGATCGCGTGGATCACCGCGGCGGGTTTCATTGAAGGCACAGGCCTCGGGACTCAGCTTTTCAGGCAGATAGGTGAAATACTGGCGATCCTCCTGCAGGGAATAGACAATCGGTGCGATGCCGTATTCATCCAGAACGGCGGCAATCTCGCCGATCGGTGCAAGGAAGCTTGCGGTGTGGATCTCACCGGTTCCGATATCGGCGATAAAGGTGCCGTTGTGCAGGATGACCGGCATCCTGCCGAGAAGTTCCGTCAGACGGCCGGCGGTCTGATGGGCGGTTTGGCGGGAGCGGGCCGTGGCATAGGTGAATTTCAGTCCTGCACCGATCATGCGCGCCAGCGCGGATACGGTATAATCGGAAAGGGAGCCGTCCGGGCCAAGAAGCGTACCGTCAAGATCCGAAACAAACAGGGTTTTGTCAAGGTCATACATGATAGATAGAGCCTTCCTCTGCCGGAGAAGCCGGTCCTTTCGTCAGAAGGATACTGCTGCCGTGAAGCAGAACGCCGCCCTCTTTTAACAGCTTCTTCAGAGCATCGGTCTGCCCGAGGTGATCGGACGTATTGTCGATGATCAGATCGAATTGCCCGGGTATCAGATGCGGATTCTGCGGGTGGTCGTGGACGAAAAGAAGCTGTCCGTAGTTTTTTGCGTGGATTTCCCGCTCGGCACGGGACAACCGGTTCAGATCGCTGTCCAGAATGACGAATTCACAGCGGTAGAGATCCGATTCGTAGTAAAGTGTCAGCGCGTCGCTCAGATCGGTGACACCGAGAAGAAGAATCAGCATAGGCTCCTTCCGACCCGCGCCGATGCGGCGGATCAGCCCGGTATCCAAAGCTTCCGTGTCAAGTGCCAGCGGTGCCGCGGAATCGGTACAGCGGAGGATCCGATTCTCAAAAGGTACCTGCTTTCCGCAGGAACAGCGCCGCGGATAAAAATGCGGCAGAGGCTTTTGGCAGAACGGACAGCGGAACAGGCGGATAATATTGGCCGGCCGGCTTCCGTTTTTGTTCATCCGGGCGCGGTTATAGTGATTGCGCTTCATGATATCGAGTGCTTCTTCGGGAAGAGCACCGTAGACAACTGCCGCTTCTACCTGGGACTGCCAGCTGTAATCGAAGAACATCTCCAGATAGTGATAGTCCAGCTCCCCCTCGATAATCTGATGGAAGACCGTTTCGCTGGCGTACGGGCCGAGAAGCGGGAGCAGACGTTCCAGAAGAAGCGGATCCATATCAGAAAGCGAATCGAATGTCACATTCTGCATCAGCTTCCGGGTATCGGCCTCGGTCATGTATTCGGAGAGATTCAGAAGAGCGGAGATATCAATGCCCTGCTTGCCCATGCTTTCTGCCAGACGGTTGAGAATACTCGGCTTGAGCCACGGCGCGAGGCTGTTTATATCTGCGGCACTGGCCTCTTTGACATCGCGGCCTTCGGCAACCGCCCGAAGAATTTCCGCCTCACCGTCTGTGGGATCGCCTGCGCTGATGAGCAGGGAAACCGGAATCTGATAGACACCGGCGATTTCGCGGAGGATGGAAATATCCGGGAAGCTGTCGCCGCACTCGTATCGGGAGATTGCCTGCCGGGTCAGCCCGAGACGATCGGCCAGCTCGGATTGGGTGAGATCGGCATTTTTGCGCAGATTGGCCAAAAACGCGCCGAATTTGACGGTATCAAACATGATAGGTGCTCCTTTCGGAATTTGGTACTATCAGTATATCACAAAATCGGGCACTTGACAAGCAATGATTACTTGCAGCAAGAGGAGCCAATGGGGGGAAAAACCGTATGGAAGCGGTGCTTTTCAAAAAGAAAAAGAACAAATCGTGAAATTTCCGAAGAATATATAGACAGATTCCAAAAAAGGTGGTATAATAAAGTAATATGGAGTATTGTGCCCGATTGGGATATGCATGGGAGGTGTGCCGGTATTTTGAATCATCCGAACGATTCTTCTTTTGACAGTATCCGGCCGGACAAGCCGCTCAAAACCTTTAAGCGGCCGACGCAGATTGCCTTCCTGCTGTTCGGATTTCTGCTGACCTTTTCGTCAGCCTTCGATCCGCTCGGGCTGTGGGGCTTTCCGGCTGCGGCGATGTCCGGTGCCATGATGGTGATGCTGGGACTCTCGCTTGCCGAAAGCACTCCCCCAAAGCGGTGGATGTTCGGGCTGATTCCCACGGTGACGGTTTTACTGCCGTATTTTGCCTTTCTGCTTATTACCCATTCGCCGACTGCGGCGCTGATGACGATCCTTCCGCTTGCGCTGGCCGCGCCCATCTTTCTGACGCTCCGGATGAATGCCGGGCGCTCGGTATCCATTGCAGCGGCCGCACTGGCGGCAGCCGTTCTCTGGGTTCTCAGTTTTGCGCTGATCCTGTTTGAGGGCGGCGAGCTGTCAGGTGAAACAGTCCGGGCCGTTCTGGATGAAATGTTTGTTCCCGTCGAAAAAATGCTGGCATCCGTCACCTATGAAAAAGACGGGCAGACGGTATCCTATTACAGCGAGGAGGACATTGCTCTTCTGATCTACCGCTTCCAGACGCTGATGATCGGCGCGCTCGGCACGGTGATGATCGCGCTTGCCTATCTGTGCACGGTGTTCTGCTGTGTGATTGCCCGTTGCTTCGGCGTGGAGGCACTTCTTCCGCAGAGCCTGTACATCCGTCTTCGCCGCAAAAAGGACGGGGATGGGATCGAGGAGGACTCCCGCGAGGCACTTCTCTGGCAGATCCGGATCAGCAATCTGACGGCGGGAATCTTTACGGTGCTCTATCTGCTGTCTGTCTTTATCGGCGCGGTGCAGTCGCCGCTTGCCATTGCCCTGCAGAATCTGATGCTTCTGCTGACACCGGCCTTTCTCTATACCGGCGCGCGGCGGATCGGCCGGAATCTGCGCGGACGGTCGGATGCGGGCCCGCGGCTCGGATGCTTTCCCATCGGCCTCGGTGCGCTGCTGCTGATTGTCAATCCGCCGGCCGCCATGATGCTTCTGCTTGTGGTCGGCGTAACCTCTGTTTTTCGCGAAAACTTCCAATATACCGAAATCCGGCACGGATCCGGAGATTCCAAGTAAACCGGACAATAATCCGGGTAAAAAGGAGAGATTCACGGTTTGAAAAACAAACATGGTGGCCCGCGTCTGCATCTGTCAGCGCGGACGGTTCTGAATATTTCATTGGCGGTTCTGTTCCTTGTGCTGATGACCGTTATCCTGCATTTTTCCAGGATGGCACCGCTGACGGTTGGCGGCGTGATGACGGTCTGCTTCCTGGTGGCTGTTCTGATCGGAAACCGGCTGTACGATTTCTTCCGGTTCCGCACCGCAGGGCCGGATGACGAAAAGCTGTCCCCGGTGCTCGGCAATATCACGCTGGATTTTATTCTCAAGCTGTATCTGCCGGTGGTGATCTGCGATGAATCCGGTCGGATTGTCTGGTACAATAATGCCTTCACCAAGGCGGCCAATCCCCGCGAGGTGCTGTATGCCAAGTACATCGATAATGTCGCAAACGTGACCATTGAGCAGATTCTTGCGGACACCGTCCGTCCTGTGCAGGAGCTGGAGGCCGATGAGGGCTTTGATGCCGACGGCGTGGAGGCGATCGCTTATGACCGCGCCTTCCGGATCAAAGGCTACCGCATCACCTCGCAGGGCAAGAATTATGTCATCACGGTCTGGAATGAGCGCACCGAGCTCCGCAGGCTGGCCGCAAGACTTGCGGATGAGGAAACGATCATCGCCTATGTCATGATCGACAACCTCGATGAGCTGATGCAGTTCGTTCAGGAAAAATACCGCTCCGCATCGGCACAGGTAGAGGAGATCCTCAAGGATTGGGCCGCATCTGTCGGCGGTATTCTGAAGGAATACGAGCGCGACAAGTTCCTGTTCCTGTTTGAAGCCCGCTATCTGGATGAATTCATTGAGCGGAAATTTGATGTTCTGGACCGGATCCGCGAGGTGCGGATCGGCGAGGGCAGTATGCCGATCACCGTTTCCATCGGTATTTCGCGGGTCAAGGGAACGCTGGCTGACAAGGACCACGATGCCCACGCTTCGCTGGATCTGGCGCTTCAGCGCGGCGGCGACCAGGTAGTTGTCAAGAATGCGCATAATACCGAATTCTACGGCGGACGGACAAAGACCGTCCAGAAGCGCACCAAGGTCCGTGCCCGCGTGATTGCCAATGAGCTGACCATGCATATGGCCAAAGCGCACAATGTGCTGATCATGGGCCACCGCAATCCCGACTACGATTCCATCGGCGCCTGTATCGGTATCGCAAGACTTGCCATGTTCTGCGGCGTGAAGGCCAATATTGTTGTTGACCGCGACGATCCCAATATCCGGAGCGCGATGACGCGGATCAATCTCCTGCCGGAATACAACGATGTCTTCGTGGATCACATCGTCGGACAGGACCGGATCCATTCGGATACCCTGCTGGTGATTGTGGATGTCAACAATCCCGCCCAGTTTGCCGCGCCGGATATTGCCGAAAATGTGAATACGATCGCCATTATCGACCATCACCGCAAGACCGGCGATTATAAGCGGGCACCGGCGATTGCCTACATCGAGCCGTCGGCTTCCTCAGCCTGTGAGCTGGTTGCCGAGATCCTCGAGCAGGCCCTGCCGATCGGCGATCTCCACCGCGAAGAGGCGGATGTCCTCTACGGCGGTATGCTGCTGGATACCAAGCAGTTCTCCCGCAATACCGGTGTGCGCACCTTCAGCGCGGCGCTGTATCTGCGGAGCGAGGGAGCCAGCCCGTCCGAGGTCCAGCTGTTCTTCAAGACCGGCCTGGACGATTTCATGCGGGAGGCACGCTTCTCCATGAACGTGATCACCTACCGCCAGATCTTTGCCATTTCGATGAGCGATGGGGACGGTACGGCGCAGGACCGCATCGCGGCGGCCAAGGCGGCCGATAAGCTGCTGAATGTCAGCGGCGTCATGGCCAGCTTTGCACTGGTGCGGATTGACGAGGCGGTGCACATCTCCGCACGCTCGGCCGGCAATGTGAATGTCCAGCTGATTCTGGAAAAAATGGGCGGAGGCGGCTATTACGAAGCGGCCGGAGCCTATCTGAAAAATGCATCGATGGCATCGGCTCTCACCGGGCTGAAGGAAGCCATTGACGATTATATGAAAACGAACTGATTCTACGGAGGAAATAAAAATGAAAGTAGTACTGACTCAGGATGTAAAAGCACAGGGCAAGAAGGGCCAGCTGATCGATGTATCGGACGGCTATGCACGCAATTTTCTGCTCCCCAAGGGACTGGCTATCATCGCCGACAACAAGGCTATGAATGAAATCAAGGGCCGCGAGGAGTCCGAAAAGCATAAGAAGGCAGTTGAGCTGCAGGAAGCAAAGGATGCAGCTGCCAAGCTTGAGGGCGTTGTGGTGACCTTCACCAATCAGGCCGGCGCGGACGGCCGTCTGTACGGCTCGGTTACCTCGAAGGATCTGGCCGAGGCGCTGAAGGCACAGCACGGTATCACCGTTGACAAGCGCAAGATCCAGCTGGACGAAGCGCTGAAGAATTTTGGCCTTCACACTGTAAATGTCAAGCTGCACGCCGATGTCATGGGCAAGATCAACGTCCGTATCGACGAGAAAAAATAAATCATGGCTGAAGAAAGCAGCTTTGCACAGAGAAAACTGCCGTTTTCGCTGGAGGCGGAGCAATCGGTGCTCGGCTCGATTCTGATCGACCCCGAATGCTTCAATGTGACGGCGGGCATTCTCAAAAGCGAAGATTTTCATCTGGATGAGCACCGGCAGATCTATCTGGCCATGCAGGATCTCTACCTGCAGAACCGGGAGATCGACCTGGTTACGCTGATCGATACGCTGGTTCACCGCGGTGTATATGACGATGAAACCAGCAAATCCTATATCAAGCTGATTGCAGGCGTGGTGCCCTCGGCCTCCAATATTGCCGACTACGCCCGCATTGTCAAGGACAAGAGCCTCCTTCGCAGCCTGATCACCGCATCGGAGGAAATCACCGATACCGCCTACAAGGCAGAGGACGATGTCATGCGGATCCTCGGCGAGGCGGAGCAGAAGATTTTTGCCATTGCCGAGGGCAATGAGCAGAAGGGCTTCACGCATATCCGTGAGGTTCTGGTCAGCACCTATGAGCATCTGCATAATCTGCAGACCAACCGCGCAGAAACCGTCGGTACGCCGACGGGATTCGGCGATCTGGATCATGTTCTTGTCGGTATGGGTAAGTCCGACCTGATTCTGATCGGTGCGCGCCCCGGTATGGGCAAGACCAGTTTTGCGCTGAATATCGCTACCAATGTGGCAAGACAGACCAAGCGGGCTGTCTGCGTGTTTTCGCTGGAAATGTCGGCTGAGCAGCTGGTTTCGCGTATGCTTTCCAGCGAGGCGCTGGTTGACAGCCACAATATCCGCTCCGGCGAACTGACGGATGATGACTGGACCAAGCTGGCCCACGCCTCCGCGAGCCTCTCCGAATGTGATATTTATATTGACGATACCACCGGCATCACGGCGACCGGCATGAAGGCCAAGCTCCGCCGGGTCAAGAATCTCGGCCTTGTGGTCATCGACTATCTGCAGCTGATGCAGAGTGACCGCAAGATCGACAACCGCGTACAGGAGGTTGCGGACATCTCCCGTAACCTGAAGATTCTGGCCAAGGAGCTGCAGGTGCCCCTGATCTGCTGCGCACAGCTCTCCCGAAGCCCCGAATCCCGTACCGACAAAACGCCGATGCTTTCCGACCTGCGTGACTCGGGTGCGATCGAGCAGGATGCGGACGTCATCATGTTTTTGAGCCGCGACTATTACCAGACCGATCCCGAAAAACAGAATGTGGCCGATGTTGTCGTTGCCAAGAACCGCCATGGTGCCACCGGCAAGGTGGAGATGGGATGGTTCGGCCAGTTCACCAAGTTTACTTCACTGGCCGCTGACGGCACTGCCGAGCCTCCTGCGGGCGTATGAGCACCCGGGAAACGGTCAGGGAATCCTGCCGCCGCGCGATGGAGGCGCTGGATGTCCGGGACGGTATGCTGGTCGGGTATTCCGGCGGCGCCGATTCCGCCGCTCTGCTTCATATAGCTGACGGCTTCTGCCGCGAAAAGGGACTTCGCCTGCTGGCGCTTCACATCCACCACGGTATCCGCGGTGCGGAAGCCGATCGGGATGCCGCCTTCTGCGAAGACGCGTGCCGGCGGATGAATATCCCCTTCCGCAGCCTGTATGCGGATATCCCGGCTCTTGCACGGGAGGCCGGAGAAGGGCTGGAGGAAACGGCACGCCGCTTCCGGTATGAGGCCTTTGAGCGGATCTGCCGCGAGGAAGGCCTCTCCTGCGTGCTGACGGCCCATCATGCCGACGACCATCTGGAAACGCTGATCTTCCACCTGATCCGCGGAAGCGGAACGGGCGGTCTCTGTGGGATTGCACCGGTCCGAAGGCTCGGTGAATGCCGGGCGGCAAGACCGCTTCTGTCCTGCACGAAAAGCGATATTCTGGGATATTGCGAAGAAAACGGCATAGAATATATACTTGACAGCACCAATCTCGATACGGCCTATACCCGGAATTATATCCGAAGCGAGATTCTGCCCCGGCTGAAGGAGCTGAATCCCTCGGCAGCGCGTGCAGCCCTGCATCTTTCCGAAAATCTGCGGCAGGATGCCGAATGCCTGGGGCGGATGACGGACGAGTGGCTCGTGTCGGAGAGGGCAGGCAGTCTGTCGCTGGCGGCGATCGGCGCAAGGGAGCCTGCGCTGGTATCGCGGGCCTTCCGGAGCCGCTGGCGGGAGATTTCCTGCGGCGGTGAGCTGCAGCATACCCACATCACGGCTCTGCATGGGCTGGCGGAGAGGGCGGTACGCGGATCCTCACTGAATCTGCCGGGCGGCGTGATCGCACGGATTGACGGCGATCGTATGTGCTTTTATCCGGCATCGGATAGGAGGGAGAACGTACCGTTTGGCGGTATCCTGAAAGAGGGCATCAATCTCTTTGACGGTGCGGATTTTGCGGTCTGGATGGGTTTTTCGGCCTTGAATCCCGGAAAATTTGAAAAAGATAATGAATGGCTGAAAAATATTTACAATTTATCAATACACACACGGATAAATTCTGATAAAATAAAATGTGAGCTGTCTGTGCGCAGACGGTGCCCGGGCGATGCCTATCGCTTCGGCGGAATGACACGCACGCTGAAGCGGCTGTTTTGCGATCGGAAGATGACGGCCGATGAAAAGGCGGCCATCCCGGTTTTCTGCGACAGGGAAGGGATCTTCTGGGTTCCTTCGTTTCCCCTGCGTGACGGAGCCGGCGGTGACGGACAGCTGGATCTGATTGTGTATTACCGTGAACGCCCGGAATTCGGGAATGCTTCGGAAAGGAATGAAAAATGATTAACGATATTGAAAAGGTACTGATCTCCGAAAAGGAAATTGATGAAATCGTCAGCGGTATCGCGTCCAGAATCAGTGAGGATTATCGCGGCCGCCGTTTGCTCCTGCTCTGCATTCTCAAGGGCGCGGTTGTCTTCATGGGTGACCTGATGAAGAAGGTCTCCATCCCGGTGGAAATCGATTTTATGAAGGTATCCTCCTACGGTGCCGCCGCCAGGACCAGCGGAACGGTCAACATTCTGCTTGACCTTGCCAGAAAGGATCTGCCCGATACCGATATCCTTATTGTTGAGGACATCGTGGACAGCGGCAAGACCCTCTCGTATCTGGTGGAGTATCTTAAGCTGAAGGGCGCGCGCAGTGTCCGCACCGCCACGATGCTGGATAAGCCGTCCCGCCGCGAGGTGGACTTCACGCCGGATTACTGCGGAAAGGTAATCCCCGATGAGTTTGTCGTCGGCTATGGCCTGGATTTCGCCGAGCGCTACCGTGCTTTGCCTTACATAGGCGTTCTGAAGCCGGAGGTTTATGAGAAATAAGCGGCGTACACGGTTTGTGCGGTGAATTCATGTTCTGTGAGGTAATGTATGAAATCCAATTATAAAATAATGATCTTTTATGTGGTGCTGATCGGTGTGATTCTGGTTGCCACGGCTGCCCTGTTCGGCAATCAGCCCGGGGAAGCGATCATCTACAGCGACATTGACCGGATGTTCTACGAGCAGCAGGTCAAGTCCTTTGAGATTGACAGCAGCAACCGGCTCACGCTCAAGACGCAGGACGGGAAGATTGTAACCTTCGCCCTTCGTGATCTGGGGATGTTCTGGCATCAGTTTGGGGAAACCATCGAAACCCAGTACCGCGAAGGCATCATCGAGGCCTATAATATCGCCGAGCCGGTTGAGCTGCCCTGGTGGATCAGCCTCCTGCCCTATGCGATTGTCATTATTCTCTTTATCGTGTTCTGGTTCTTTGTCGTCAATCAGTTCTCCGGCGGCAAGGGCGGAAAAATCAATAATTTCGGAAAAGCCCGTGCCAAGCTCGGCTCGGATGAGAAGAAGAAGGTCTTCTTCAAGGATGTAGCCGGCGCGGATGAGGAAAAGGCAGAGCTGCAGGAGGTTGTGGAATTCCTGAAGGATCCCTCTAAATTCTCGAAGCTCGGCGCCCATATCCCGCACGGTGTTCTGCTGGTTGGCCCTCCCGGTACCGGTAAGACTCTGCTTGCCAAGGCTGTTGCCGGCGAGGCAGGCGTGCCCTTCTATTCAATCTCCGGTTCGGACTTCGTGGAAATGTATGTCGGTGTCGGTGCATCCCGTGTGCGCGACCTGTTTGATACCGCCAAGAAGAATCCCGCCAGCATCATTTTTATCGATGAAATCGATGCGGTCGGACGTCACCGCGGCGCAGGCCTCGGCGGCGGCCATGATGAGCGCGAGCAGACCCTGAACCAGCTTCTGGTCGAGATGGACGGATTCGGCGGCAATGACGGCGTTATCGTCATGGCGGCGACCAACCGCCCGGATATCCTTGACCCGGCGCTTCTCCGCCCGGGACGCTTTGACCGTCAGATCACCGTCAACTATCCCGATATCAAGGGGCGAGAGGATATCCTCAAGGTTCACGCCGAGGGCAAGCCCTTCGAGCAGGATGTGGACCTCCGCGTACTGGCCAAAACCACGGTCGGCTTTACCGGCGCGGATCTTGCCAATCTTCTCAACGAGGCCGCTCTGCTGGCCGCACGCAAGGGCAAGAGCCTGATCGGCATGAACGATCTGGAGGAGGCGACCATCAAAGTCATGGTCGGCCCGCAGAAGAAGTCCAAGGTCATCAGCGAAAAGGAAAAGCGGCTGACCGCCTATCACGAAGCCGGCCACGCCATCGTCACCAAGTACCTGCAGCCCGATACGCCGGTTCACCGGATTTCGATTATCCCGGCCGGCCGTGCCGGCGGCTACACCCTCTCGCTTCCTCTGGAGGATAAGTCCTATCAGTCCAAGACCGATATGGAGAATGAAATCGTATCCCTGCTCGGCGGCCGTGTCGCCGAAAAGCTGATTCTTGGCGATATCTCCACCGGTGCCTCCAACGATATCCAGCGTGCGACCGGAATTGCCCGCAATATGGTCACCCGCTACGGTATGAGCGATACGCTCGGTCCGATAGTCTACGGCTCCGAGCACAACAGCGATGAGGTTTTCCTCGGCCGCGATTTCAATACCACGCGCAACTATTCCGAGGATACCGCCACGCTGATTGATAACGAAATCAAACGCCTGGTCAACACCGCTTATGATACAGCCATGAAGCTGCTGGAGGAGCATATTGACAAGCTCCATTTTATCGCGGCATTCCTGATGAAGAATGAAGTGATGGAGGAAATTCAGTTCAATGCCGCCATGGACGGCGATCCGACGGTAGAGGAGCTGGAGGAGCTGGTTGCCGAGAAGCGCCGCAAGAGCGAGGAAGAGAACCGCGCCAAGGCACAGGCGGATGAGGAAGAACGTCAGCGCCGCGAGGCTGAAGAGGCAAAGAAGGCCGAAGAAGAACAGAACGCATCGGATAACCGTCCGGGAGATGACGATATCTTCCCGCCTCCGATGAAGGAATAAGCATCAACAAAAAAACACGGCGAGGCAGGCTCTGACCTCGCCGTCTTGATAAGAAAGGACAATCCAATGAATACGCAGATCAAAACATCCCGTACCGAAGCCGTCGGATCTACTCAGGGCGGCGAGCTGATTTCCTTCAAGAAAGATGGCAAGGAATACATCTGGGAAGGCCTTCCCGAATTCTGGTCCGGTCATACGCCGGTTCTCTTCCCCACTGTCGGTTCTACCCTTGAGGGAAGTGTGAAGTTTGAAGGGCAGGCTTACCCCCTTCAGAAGCACGGCTTTGCCAGAAAGCAGGACTTCCGCCTGCTGGAAGTATCGGAAAACAAGCTCGTATATGAGCTTGTCCAGAACGCAGATACGAGAAAGCTGTATCCCTACAACTTCCGCCTGCTGGCTGCTCACGAAATCAACGACAACGGTTTTTCGACAACCTATACCGTCGAGAATACCAATGATAAGCCGATGCCCTTCTGTATCGGCGGTCATCCCGGCTTCCGCTGTCCGATGAACGAGGGGGAGCAGTTCTCCGATTATATCGTCAAGTTCGAGAAGGTGAAGAACGAGGATGTCATCTACACCACCAATTACGGCGGAGGCTACATCGATGCCGAGCTTCCGGTTGTCGATAAGCTGAAGAACACCGATATCTGGCCGCTCTGCTATGACGATTACGATGTGGATGTTCTGCTGACCAAGAAGCTGCAGAGCCGCAAGGTTCAGCTCATCAACAAGAATACCGGCAAGGGTATCGAGTTCGATTTCACCGGATTCAGCGCGCTCGGTATCTGGACGCCTCCGCTCAAGAAGGCCCCCTTCGTCTGCCTGGAGCCCTGGAACGGTCTTCCCGCGCATCTCGGCGAAACCGGCAACTTCGAGGACAAGCCCTACGCAATCAAGCTGGAAGCCGGCAAGACCTATTCGGTCGGCTACCGCGTAACGGTTCTCGACTGATTTTTCTCCGGGATGCTGCATGACAGCATCCCGGATTTTTTATCTGAAAGGAGATACGCAATGAAAGCCTGTGTGATTCAGCCGCCTTACGGCCGGGATGCGGCCATGGCCGATGTCTGGTTCGAGAAGAAACTGGAGCTGATGCGGGAATGCGATGATTCGATGGACATCATTGTCCTGCCCGAATACAGCGATGTCCCCTACAGCGCCGAAACCCGCGAGGACAATCTGGCGGCTTACTTAAAATACAGTCCCCGCCTTTTGGAGGAGGCGAAGAATACCGCCGTACGCTGTCATGCCATTGTGTTTGTCAATGGCCTGTTTGAAACCGAAACCGGTTTCCGCAACACCACCTATGCCTTCGGCCGGGATGGTGCAATCGTCGGCCGCTATTACAAGAAGCACCTGCCGCCCTCTGAATTGTACACGGTGAAGCTGGACAGTGCTTACACCTTTGAATATTCCGAGCCGTATGTGCTGGAGATCGAAGGCCTGCGCTTCGGCTTTCTGACCTGCTACGATTTCTACTTCTACGAGGCCTTCGCCAAAATCGCCCGTCAGAAGGTGGATATCATCATCGGCTGCTCACTTCAGCGGAGCGATACCCACGATGCGCTGGAAATCATGGGCCGCTTCCTCGCCTACAATACCAATGCTTATCTGCTCCGCGCCTCGGTCAGCATGGACGAAAATTCCGATATCTGCGGTGCCAGCATGATCGTGACCCCGAAGGGAAAGGTTTTAGTCAACATGAAGAGCCGGGTGGGGCTCGGTGTCGCCGAATTCGATCCGGCCGACAAATATTACAAGCCTGCGGGTTACGGCAATCCGCCTGCACCGCATTATGAATACATCGATTTCGGCCGTCATCCGTGGCAGTACCGTCCTGCCGGTCCGGCGATGATTGCGCCCGATGAATATCTGCCCTATCCCCGCATCAATGCCCATCGCGGCTTCAACACGATTGCGCCGGAGAACAGCCTTCCCGCCTTCGGCGCGGCGATTGCGCTGGGGGCCGAGGAGATCGAATTCGATCTCTGGTGGACGAAGGATGGCGAGATTGTATCCATCCACGATGCGAATCTGGATCGTGTGTCCGACGGAAGCGGTTTTATCTGGGATTACACCTATGAGGAACTGCTGAAGTTTGACTTCGGCTGCCGGCACGATAAAAAGTTTGCCGGGATGCGGATCGTCACGCTGGAGGATATCCTGAAGAAATTCGCCTGCCAGACCGTGATGAATGTTCATATCAAGGCAAAGGATGACGTGAATCCCATCTCCGAAGAGTATCTGCAGAAGGTGATCGATACCATCCGCCGCTTCGATGCCGAGAAATACTGCTATTTCATGACCGGAAATCCGGCGATCCTGGCCCAGCTTCAGCGGCTGGCACCCGATATTGCCCGCTGTGCCGGCGCGGCCGTCGATCCGTGTGAGGATCTGGTGGAAAAGGCTCTGGCGGCCGATTGCACGAAGATTCAGCTCTTCAAGCCATATTTCAAGAACAATCCGCCGGATTACATCGAAAAAGCGATCGCAAAGGCGCACGCGAACAATATCCGGGTCAATGTGTTCTATGCAGATGATCCCGACGAAGCGCGCCGCTATATCGAGCTTGGTGCCGATACGGTCATGACCAACGATTATCAGGCGATTGCCGCGGCCCTGCGCCCGAATCGATAAAGCGTGTCGGAATTTCGCGTTTTTGATCGGATTCCGTATTGACAGCGCAGGAATTTTGGTTTATACTATATATACTACTTAACAAAGGAGTCTGACAATGAAAACCCGTTCTGAAATCAAATCCATTGCCAAGGAGATCGTGAAAACGCACTACGGCATGGCGCTGGCGCCGATGCTTCTTCTGATGCTGATCAATGCGGTGCTGTCCGGCGTAACGGCTGGTCTTGGCTTTGTGCTCGTCTTCCCGCTTTCGGTCGGCCTCTGCCTGATCTATCTCATGCTCTGGCGGTGCGAGAATCCCTCCATCGAAACCATGTTCACCAGTGCATTCCAGGAGAACTTCCCCCGAAAGCTGGGCGGTATGTGCTGGATGACCCTGTTTAGTACACTGTGGAGTATGCTCTTCGTGCTTCCCGGCATTGTGAAGTCCTATTCCTATGCCATGACGCCCTACATTCTCGGCAAATACACCAACGTGGATGCAAAATCGGCGCTCAAGCTCTCGATGAAGATTATGCAGGGCCGCAAGCTGGAGCTGTTCATCGTGGATCTCAGCTTCATCGGCTGGCATCTGCTTGGCATTCTCACGCTGGGCATCGTCGAAATCTTCTGGGTTTCGCCTTACACTTCCATCACCCGTGCGGCTTATTTTGATGAGTATGTAGCGGATTCGCTGGCGACCGGCAAGATCACCGAAGCCGATCTCGGACTTTGATCGGGCGCGATAACGGTACGGCAAACCCGTCGGTTGGAAACGGGCGGCCGGAAGGAGAATACAAAATGCAGAAAAAACAGATTTTCCGCACTGCGGAGTGGATTGCCCTCGCCGGTATGCTTGCGGCGTCCATTCTCCTTTTGTCCTATATTACGCTTTACAGCGATGACTACCAGTATGCTACTTTCTTTGATGATGGGCTGAAAAGCTTCTGGACAAAGACGGTCGATCATTATCTGACCTGTAACGGACGGGCATTGGTTCACTTTTTTGCCGAGGTCTTTCTGCTCTTCGGAACGAAGCTTTATGCGTTCCTTTTCCCGTTCATGATGGGTGCGGCATTTTACCTTTCACGCAAGAGCCAGTGTGAGGATGGGACTCCCTTTTCACCCGGAATGGTTGCTGTTGCTCTCGGCATTCTGCTTGCCCTGACGGTCTTCTATCTGAATCAGACCCTGCTTTGGGTTGCCGGATCCTTCAACTATTGTTTCCCCGCTCTTCTTTTCTTCGGCTATTTTGCGGCGGCACAGCGTGCCATCCGGGATCGCGGTACGGTGCTTGCCTGCCTGCTTGGCTTCCTTGCCGGTGCGACAACCGAGCAGAACGGTCTGGCCGCTCTCGTCGGCGGAATTCTGATTGCCGGCGGCGCTCTTATCCGGGCCCCGCGGGAAAAGCGGCCCTGGCGCTCGCTGATCCCCATTGTGTTTGTTCTTTGCGGTTATCTTACCGTTATGTTTGCACCCGGTACATTCAGCCGTATCTCAGCCGACGGCGAACAGGCGGGAGCGCTTTCTATCCTGCTGAATCCTCCGCTCCTTGCGTCACGCTTTTATTCGGTGATGTCCTACTTCTTCGGAACGGGGCGATCCAATCCCGGTGCGGCCTGGCTGCTGACGTTGCTGATTCTGCTGCTTGGCTTCCTGCCGCTGATCCGCCGCCGTAAATTCCTGCGCCCGCTTCTGGCAGGTCTGCCGGTTGCATTTTTCTATCTGCTGCTTTTGCAGCTCAACCGGCCGCCGTTCACGGCCGCAGCCGGACAGCTTCTCGTGTTCGTCTATCTTGCATTTGCCGGGATTCTCCTGTTTTTCGATTCCGAATTTTCCGTGAGCGGGACCTTCATTCTTGCAGGGCTTGCTTCGATCGGAATCATGATTTTCACCAACCTCGGCGCATACCGTACCGTTGTGCCGACGCTGATTCTGCTGATTGCCGTGACGGTTCGTCTGGGCGAGATCTATCTGGCACAGCTGCCGGATCCTGCGCGGATTTCGGTCGGTGCCGCTGCTGTGCTGCTATGTCTGCTGGCTGCGGTTCCGACGTTTGACGGCTACCGTGCCAACAGTGCCGTCATCCGGAAGAATGAGGAAGCCATTGCAAGCGGTCTTGAAAAGGGAGAAATTGTTCTCTGCACGGACTATCTTGACAACTACCGTCATACGCTGATGTATGAAGGAGCTTATTTCTTCACCTTCTTCCGCCGTGCCTATGATATCCCGCAGGACTTTCCTGTATTTCTGGAGGGCGAGCATTATGCTCATTGGCCGGTCACTGTGGATGGCATTCCCCTTCGTATGCATAGCGCGATGACTCATGCCGTACTCTATCTGCCGATGCGGGATCTGTTTGACAGTCTGGGTGTTTCCTTTGCCTGGGATTTTGCAGGCGGAAACGGTTTCCACATTAATTACAACGGGGAGCAATATTTCCTGTCGAAGCTGGATAATACGATTACCCGCGTGTCGGACGGTGAGGTGATCGTGGATGAATGCTATACGACCGGATTTACCGACCGCGACTATATTCTCGTAAGCGCGGCTGCCGAATTCTTTGGCTTCACCTACACCTTTGATTGGCAGAGTGTCGCTATTTCCACGGGAGGGGCAGATTGACCGCCCCGGCCCGATACATCCCGGAATCAAAAAACGCCGTTTTACGGCGTTTTTTTGATTCCGGGATAAATAAAACCCGCATCGCATATTATGCGGTGCGGGTGAATGACAGGGGATTGAAAGGATGAATCAGACGCCGATGATTTCCTTGACGGCCATCGGAATGGCGCGGACCGTATCGCCGGCGATCATGGAAACCTCCGGGATATCGCGGGCGGCGATTTCGCCGGCCAGACCGTTCAGGTAGGCACCGGCGGCAACGCCGAGCAGGAGATCGTCATCATCTACATAGCCGCAGATGCCGGCCAGAATACCCGAAAGCACATCGCCGCTGCCGGCGGTAGCCATGCCGGGACATCCCTTGTCGATCAGATAGACGGTCTTGCCGTCGGTGACAATGGTGGTCGGCCCCTTGAGTAAGAGAATGGTTCCGGTGGAGGCGGCGTAATTCTTGGCGGCCGCGATCAGGTCGTTCTTGAACTGATCGACATCCACGCCGCTGAGCCGCTCGAATTCCTTGGGATGCGGGGTGAGAATCAGACGGCAGGAGGAGTTGACAAACCGCTTTTTGTCAATGGAAGCCAGCGCATTCAGACCGTCGGCATCGACAACCAGACGGCCGCTGTATTCGCAGAGCGCGTATTCCAGCAGGCGCTTGACATCGCCCGAGCGCCCCATGCCCATACCGACAGCGCCGGCCTGCATATTGCGGAAGAGCCGCTCGGTGGTGGTGTAGCTGAAGCTGTAATGGCCGTCCGCATCATCCAGCGGGAAGAGGGTGGATTCCAGAATGAAGGGCATGACCGCACCGATCAGGCTTGCGGGGACCGCCAGCCGGCAGACACCGGCACCGGCGCGCAGAGCCGAAAGCGACATATTGGCAAGCTTGGCCGCTCCGCTGTAATTGGCGGAACCGCCGATCAGCGTGACATAGCCGTAATCGCCCTTGTTGGAATCGTTCTGCCGTCCGACGAACAGGCGGCGGATATCGTTGTCCTCAATCAAATAAGCCGGCGAATCCAGCACTTCAACGCCGATGTCGCAGTTGATCTTCTTCTTGATCATATCCTTGGCGGAATTGAGGAACAGGCCGCTCTTGTAGCAGCCGATGGAAACGGTGAGATCGGAGCGTACGCACAGACGGCCGGCTCCGGCACCGCCGCCCAGACCGCTGTCGCCGCCCAGACCGCTGTTGATATCGGCGGAAACAACGTAGGCACCGCTGTTGTTGATCTGCTCGATGGCCGAACGGAAGGGCTCCTCAATTTCACCGTGAAAGCCGGTTCCGAAGATGCAGTCGAGCACCGTGCCGAATCCCTTCAGATCGGGAGCGGCTGTCAGATGGTGGATGGTAACGCCCGCTTCCTCGCATTGGGCAAAGAAATAGGCACCGTCGTCCGAAAAATGATCGGAAAGCAGGAAAATTTCGCAGGGGATGCCCGCCGCGTGAAGCAGCTCGGCAACGACAAAGCCGTCGCCGGCATTGTTTCCGGTACCGCATACAACGGCGACCGGCGGCTTCCATTCCACCGCGTTATAGATGGAACGGCCGGCGCGCTGCATGAGCTCGCGGGAGGGGACGGTGTGTTCGCTGGTATATGCGTCGCTGCGGCGCATATTATCGACCGACACAACTTTAATCATGATACTGATTGCCTTTCTGTAGCAAGAATTCTATTATTCCCATTATACACTAAAAATAACGGAATATCAAGTGCTAAACGGAATATTTTCCGCGATTGTTAAAAAATTTACAGCCGCGGAGATGTTAGCATCTATTATAGCACGGCCGCGGGGGACTTGTCAATGGGTTTTGCTCAATTATGTGAAATAATTATTGAGTAAAGTTTAATTTTGCAGAAAGTTCACATTTGGAGAATTTGTGAGGGAAGTGAAAACACTGCTTTGGGAAAATATGAAAACTCTTGCAATTTCCCCGGATCGATGGTATAATGAAGGAAAGAAACTGATATCGGAAACGGAGATTCCCATGACCATGCGAAAAAAAGCCCCCGAGCTGCTGGCTCCGGCGGGGAATTATGATAAAATGAAGGCGGCGCTTCTTTACGGCGCCGATGCGGTCTATCTGGCCGGCGATGATTTCGGTATGCGGGCTGCGGCGGACAATTTCACGCTGGAGGAGCTGAAGGCTGCGGCCGGATATATTCATGAGCGCGGTGCAAGGCTCCATCTTACGCTCAATACCATGCCCCATTCGGACGAATATGCCAAGCTGGAGGCCTTCATCAAGAGCCTGAAGGATGTCGGCATCGATGCCGTCATCGCGGCGGATCTCGGCGTGATGGCGCTGGTGAAGGAATATCTTCCCGGGACGGAGCTTCATGTTTCCACCCAGATGAGCACGGTCAGCCATGCAGCCTGCCGGCAATGGCATCAGCTCGGTGCCAGGCGGATTGTGCTGGCACGGGAGCTGACACTGGACGAAATCCGGTTCATCCGTGAGAATACACCTCCGGAGCTGGAGCTGGAAAGCTTCATTCACGGCTCCATGTGCGTATCCTGGAGCGGCCGGTGTCTGCTGTCCCAGCACTTTACCGGGCGGGATCCAAACCGCGGCCGGTGCTCCCAGCCCTGCCGCTGGAATATGTCGCTGACCGAATCCACGCTGATCGAGGATCCGGCCTGGGAAGGCTGTACGCAGTATGAGATCGTGGAAGAAAAGCGGCCGGATAACCGTCTGCCCGTGGCCCAGAGCAGCGAGGGCACCTTCTTCCTCAGCTCAAAGGATATGTGTATGATCGAGCATATTCCGGAGCTTATTGAGAGCGGCATCGACAGCTTCAAGATCGAGGGCCGGATGAAGAGCGAATATTATGCGGCAGTAGTTACCAACACCTACCGCATGGCGATTGACCGGTATCTGGCGGATCCGGAGCGTTATCGCTATGATCCCGCCTGGCTCCGCGAGCTGGAGAGTGTCAGCCATCGGGAATATGCCACCGGCTATTATTTTGCCAAGCCGATGGAAGATGCCAATTCGGCAAAGCAGCCGGGTTATATGAAGGAAAAAGCCTATCTCTGCCGGGTGGAAGCTTATGATGAAGCCACCGGTACGGCATATTTTGTTCAGCGCAACAAGGTGTTCGCTCATTCGGATGCCGAGGTCATCACGCCCGGCAAAATCGGACAGCCGATTCATTTTGAGGAGCTGTATAATGAGGATGGTGAGCCGATCGAGGCCGCACCGCATCCCTATATGAAATTCTCGGCGAAGATCGGGACCCCGCTGAAGCCGGGTGATATCATCCGCGCCGTATAAAGGAGAATAGCGTGAAAAATACTTTTTCACGCATGGTTTTGTGGCTTTCATGTCTCTTTGAGCCATGATTTTGCTTCGCAAAACCAGCCCCAATTCCCAAATAAGGAAGTTTTCGCTGACGCGAAAGCCATG